>NZ_JALCCV010000011.1 GCF_022640935.1 Bifidobacterium sp. | reverse complement strand
GTGAGAACGCTGATGACCGGCACCGCCGATTCCGCTGCTGACGACGACGCCACACTGGCGCCTGGAAACAATGCCCAGATTCCGCAGGCCACTGAGCGAATGCTTTCCCAGCATGGGCTGCTGCAGATCGTTTCGGACCCGGTCTATCTCGAGGCATTGCAACTGCCTACGCAAAGCAGCGGCATCATGCAGCCGGGCTTCTTCGATATCACCGGATATGCGAACAGGAATGATGCCGCCGGTTATATGAAGGCGGGGGTGAAACCCGATTCCTGGAGTGCGCAGGCTGCGCTTGCCCGTCTGCGCAGCGCGCTGGGTGATACCGCAGCGAGCAAGCCCACATATGCTTGGCAGGGCACCGGCCGCTGGACGCTGCAGGCGCTTACGCAGGCCAGGCGTCAAGGCTACTCTACCGTGATCGCCAGCAGCGGATTCAATGACCGTGACTCAGCCACCGTGCACACCGGCAAATACGTCGTGCCGACCCAGGCCGGCGATGTCACCGTGCTTGCAGCGCAAAAGGAGCTGAGCAACCTGGCGCAGGGCAATGCCACGGCGACCCGGGCGCGCGGCGAAAACAGCGCTGCGGGACGGTTGGCGCGCTTCATGGCGCAGAGCGCTTTCTATCAGATGGAGCAACCTTATATAGCGCGCAATCTACTGGTGTGCTTTGATGCCGATACGCCGGCGGGCGACGAAGGCAAACTCATGAGCGCCATCGAGCAGGCCCCATGGCTTTCGCTGACCGATCTGAGCACACTCTCCGCAGTCGAGCCCTATGCTTCAGGCGAGGCAGCGGCAGCGCTGGCACCGGCAGATTCTGGCGTCACAGAGCAGCAGTCTCAGACGCTCAACTCCACCTTGCGCGCACTGCAGGAAAGCAGGGCGGATATCAGTCGTTTCGCCACGTCGATCCTTTCCGATGAGCCACAGCGCAGTTCCACGGACAGCTCCTCCAGCAACGGCTCCGCGAGCAGCGGAAGCCCGCAGTCCTTGGCGCAGCAGAATGCCAAGGCCACGCACGTGCAGACAAGCGATACGTGGATCTCCCGGATTCTCGCCTGTCATGACCGTTTCGCCCTGCATGCGCTGAGCGGGACGGCATCCTTGCGCAGCGGCATGACGGCGGGAGCCAAGAGCCTAGCCGCTGACTTGCTGGGAGGCATCACCATCACGCCTACCGAACGGGTGACGGTGGTGAGCGAAACGGCCAGCATGCCGGTCACCGTGAGCAACGACCACCCATATCCCGTGTTGGTGCGGGTCTCCTCAATCACCGATTCCATGGAGATCGTCACTGGCCGCTTCTCCGAAGTCGAGGTGCCGGCGCATGGCAGCACGCAGACGACTTTCACCATCCGCGTGTCGACTTCAGGTAATACCACCGCTCACCTGGCCCTGCTGGATCGGCAGGGCGCACGATTCTCCACGCCGCGAACGACGCCGATCATCAGCACGCTGCAAATCAGCGACATGAGCGGATTCATCTTCATCGCCGCCGCAGTAGCATTCGGCGTGCTTGGCCTTTGGCGACAATTCCACCGCAAGAAAGATCCTGACGAATGACCTCCACCGTAGGACGCAACTCCCTGATCATGGCCTCTGGCACGGCAGCCTCCCGCATTACCGGCCAGATCCGCACGATCCTGCTCGCCTCCGCGGTCGGCACGACCGGCATCGCGGCAAACGCCTACCAGGCTGGCTCGATGATTCCGCAGGAGGTGTTCACGCTGGTCTCCGGCGGCATCTTCAACGCGGTGCTCGTGCCGCAGATCGTGCGCACATTGCAGCGCAAGGACGCGGAGGACCGGCTCAACAAGCTCATCACCTTCGTTATCGCGCTCCTGCTGGGCATCACGCTGCTCATGACGCTCGGCACCCCGTTGCTCACGCGGCTGTACGTGCGCGGCGACGGCGACATGCTGGCGCTCACCAACGCCTTTACGCTGTGGTGCATGCCGCAGATCTTCTTCTACGGCCTGTACACGGTGATCGGGCAGATACTCGCCGCCAAAGACCATTTCGGCATGTACGCCTGGAGCTCGGTGGGCGCGAATATCATCAGCAGCGCCGGTTTCATCGCGTTCATCGTCCTATTCGGCCGGGCCAACCGACGCCCGATAGGCTTTTGGACCCCGGATAAGATCACGCTCACGGCGGGCGCATGGACGCTGGGAGTAGCCTTTCAGGCGCTCGTGCTGTTCTTCCCGCTGCGCAAGATCGGGATCCGATATCGCCTCAGCTGGGGCATCAAAGGCATCGGGCTGCGTGCGATGGGCCCGGTCGCCGCATGGAGCATCGGCATCGTAGTCGTCGGTCAGCTCGCCAATATCGTCGACACGAATGTGACCACCAGCGCGCCGGACCGGGCGGCGGCGCTCTTCGGCCTGAGCCAGTATCAGGTCGCCGGCAACGCAAGCTATCAGAACGCCTATACGATTTATCTGCTGCCATACGCATTGATCGCCGTGTCGGTGGCTACGGCTGTATTCCCCAAAATCGCGCAGGCCATCGCCTCCCACGATCTTGACGGCGCACGCAAGGATCTGAGCCAGGCGCTGCGTAATGTCGGCCTGCTCATGTGCTTCTTCACAGTCGCGTTTCTCGTGATGCCCACCCCGATCACGCTGGCGTTGCTGCCTTCAGTGAGCGTGCACGAGGCTCTGCTGATCGCCGGGCCGATGGTGGCGCTGGCGGTCAGCCTGCCTTTGGCGAGCGCCTACCTGATCATCCAGCGCACCTTCTACGCTTTCGAAGACGGCCGGCACCCCTTCCTGTTCATCGTGTTGCAAACCGGCTTCCAGCTCATCGTGATACTGATTGGCGTGCTGCTGCTGTCACCCGTCCACTGGGCGACGTTGCTGGGCGCGTCGATCTCGATCGGTTATCTGCTGGCCTTCCCGATTCTTGCCGTGATGATCCATAGGCGCTTCAACGGCCGTGTGGATGGCAAACGCATCGTGGCCACGTATACGAAAGCGCTGATCGCCATGGGCGCAGCGGTCGTCGGCGGGCTGTGGCTGCGTCAGCCGGCGTATACGCTGGTGGGTGCGCACATGGATTCCAAGGGCGGCACAATGAACTGGTTCCAAGCAGTCGCCGTGTGCCTCATCCTCGGCGTGATCGTAACCGTGCTGTATGCCGGGGTGCTCTGGCTGCTGCGCACACAGGAATTCATCCTGATCGCAGGCTCCCTGTCGCGCCGCCTCCTGCGCCGGCGCGCCGGCCACCAAGGCGGCGCTGTCTCAGCCTCCACGGGAGCCCGTGGAGCGACGCTTCGCAATGCCCCGGCCCGTAATATTGCAACCGGCGACATTGCAACTCATAGCGTTATACCCCAAGACAGCATCGTGCCACAAGACATCGAGGCGACCTCCCTGCCGCCGATGTTCGACCCTGCGACACATGCGTTGATCAGACCTGATCGACGTGCGGAATCACCCCGGAATTCGGCCAGCCCCACCGGTAGAATATCTACAGCGCCGCAGAGCTTTGCGCCGCCATCGCACCGGGGAGTCGAAGGAACCATGGAGCCTGAACTGGGAGACGTTGTCATCAACCGCTATACGTTGGTGTCGCTGTTGCGTGCACAGCCCGGGCTGCAGGCATGGAAGGCCAATGACCGGGTGCTGGCCCGGTACTGCCAGCTTTTCCTGGTCAACGATGCCGATGTGGTGCCGCAGATCAACGCAATCGCCTCCTCGCTGGCGTTGTCACGCAACGCGCATGTCACCCCCGTGCTGCAATTGCAGCATCGCGACGGCATCGCAATCGTCGTCACGCAACTGGATGCCGGCTCCGCGCTGAGCGAGTACTGCCAAGGCCGCGCGGACCGCATAATGAATTTTTCCGCAATGCGTTCCATTCTGGCCCTGTCGGCGCAACTCGCGCGGCAATTGCTTGACGGCGGGCTCGAACGGCTGGCGCTCAATACGGACACAATTCGTGTTACTGCGCATGGCGTGCAATTCGCCGACGTTCCGTTGGGCCCGATATTGGATGACGTCTCACGCCCTCCACAAGCTCTCCACAGCGAGCAGCTCGCGATCTGGCAGCTCGCCGCCGTGCTGTACGCGCTGCTCACAGACACGCCGTCGGCCGAAATTGGCGGCGCATATGATCTGAAAAAACTGCCGAACGACACTCCCGATGAATTCCGACTTATCTGCAAACGCGGCTTGGGCCTCCGGGACGAATCCGGAAACGCGAGCATCGCCATGCTGGCGCTGGATGAGTTGATCGCGCTGCTCGGCGAGTGGAAACCCATGTCGCAGCTGTCCGCGCTGGATATGACTAAACCCGGAATGAACGGACCAGTCTCCATTAGCACTGCCATGCTTCGCAACACGACGAATGACCGACTGCTCGACATACCTGGCACCGTATTCACCAGCGAAAAGCTGCCTGCGGCGGCTCCGAACACCACCATTGGCGTCCCTATCGGAGCGGCCGCTGCGGTTGACAAGAGTGCCGGCATCGTTGTGGGCATACCTGCCGACGGTGATTCCGATGAGGCTTTCGACAATGCCGCTGCCGGCAATGATGCCGTCGAATCTGCCGCTGTCACTACGCCGGGCGTTTGGGGTGCGGGCGTCGGAGCACTCAAATCGTTCTGGAACCGCGGCAAATCAGCGTTGACCAGCACTGATCACGACGCCGTGGCACAGCAGAACAGTCAGGACGGCGATATCCCCGCTTTCCGCGATATCGCCGCAGCAGAAATGGCTGAGATCATCGCTCCCGGGGACACCGAAGACAGCGGCACGCTCTTCCCGAATTTCGATTTCACTACGGGGGGAGCGACAGGCGGCACCACGACGAACCCGACCATGCAATTCGACTTCTCCTCCCCACAATTCATGAACGCCGCAGAGGGCATGAACGACCCGTCAACCCAACCTTTTGCGGCGACAGGCCGCATTCCGGTCATCGACGAAAACGGCGATCCCGTAGAGCCTGGAGCCGAGTCTCGGCGAG
This sequence comes from Bifidobacterium sp., assembly GCF_022640935.1. GTDB lineage: Bacteria > Actinomycetota > Actinomycetes > Actinomycetales > Bifidobacteriaceae > Bifidobacterium. Next base: position 51,922 of record NZ_JALCCV010000011.1, on the reverse strand, counting down.
CGCTCATGCAGGAGCGGGAACAGCGGGACGCGGCGCAGCGAGCCGAACGCGATGACAACACGGGGGCAGGCGGCGCACAGGGCAAGGCATACGACAATGCACAAGGCAACCCGCGAGGACAAGGCGCAGCCAAGATTGACGCTGCAGGCGTCGAACAGAGCGTCAGACATACCACGCCGAGCGACAATAACGCGAACAATGTCGCAACATTGCCGCCGAGCTTCACGCCAACGGCAAGCGCTGCAAGACCCGCCACCGTTGCAACCGCTCCCGAAGCGCCCCAGGACGGCCTCGCTGGCGGTGATGCGCCCAACGATGATCTCGCTGATGACGATATTGCCGATACTCCGCTTTTCGGCGGCTTCACGACGAAAATCGTCTCATTGGTCGTAGTGACCCTCGTCGTGGTCGCGGCGCTGTTCCTCGCCCTGCGCGGATTGTCCGGCCAAAGCTCCAACGGGGTCAGTCAGAGCGGATCAAACCCATGGCCCAGCGCAAATCTCAACGACGTGCCCTTTGGCCCGAGCACCGGTGCGAGCGCCTCGGACGATAACGCAGGCTCGCCAAGCGCGGGCGCCTCCGAGTCCTCAACACCACAGCAGAGCGCATCAGGCGATATTATCAAGAAGGCCACGAAAAAACCACGCATCCTCACTGCGGACAAAAACGTGAAGCAGGTGCCGGCACCTAAGGTACCGCTGAACACGACCCCGTATCATATCGATCGGCGCAGCTGGGTTGTCAACCCGGGCGGCCAGCTCGGATACGCCTATTACATGCATCTGAGTCAGCCGGAGAAAGCCTCCCGTTTCGTCATCACGATTCGCTCCTCCGGCGGCCAGGGCTATCTGTTCGCCAACACCACGAACGATCCCAAGCAGGGGGAGCAGGTCGCCGAATTCACTTTCGATTCCAGCCTCACCACGGAGGTGACGTTCACTAAGCCCGTCACTTCGCAGGACTTCCTCATGTGGGTCCCCCGCGACAGCCTGCCAAACCGCCAGCTCTACGTCACCAGTGTGCAGATCTACTGAGCATTCAAACGGCGTGGAAAAGATCCGAGGGAACACGTGGCAACATCCGCGCATGGCCTGCGCATTCAGGCGGTCCACGTGTCAGGCTCGTGACATTTTGGACGTCGTTCGCGCCTGTTCGGCTCGGTAGACTAGAGTTTTCCTATACGTTTACGCTTCAAAGCCGAGCTCTCGCCAAGGTCGTCCGCGGCGCGGCGCAAGGGCTGGCACGGGCTGAACGCGCCATGCGTGCATCGAAAATGCATTGTGAAGAAAGGCCATAGCATGTCCGAAACCGACACTCCATCTTCGAAGGTCATCAGGAACGACCCTTGGTATGGCTCGTATGCCGCCCGTGCGGAGGCTATGCGAGCCTCCGAGATCCGAGCGTTGTTCGCCGTGGCTTCCAGGCCTGAAGTCGTCTCGCTCGCCGGCGGCATGCCCTATCTCGAATACATGCCGTTCAAAGAGCTCTCCGAGCTTATCGCCAAAATGATGGTCGAACGGGGCGATGTGGCTTGGCAATACGGCTCGGCACAGGGCGATCCGCACCTGCGCGAGGACGTGCTGCAAATCATGGAGCTTGAGGGCATCACCGATGCGCACCCTGATGACGTGGTCATCACCAACGGCTCGCAGAACGCCCTCGACCTCATCACCCGCATCATGTGTGATCCGGGCGATGTCGTGCTCTCCGAGGCGCCGAATTATGTCGGCGCGCTCGGTGTGTTCCAATCCTTCCAGGTCGAGGTTGTCAATGTCATGCTCGATGAGAACGGGCTGATCCCCGAGTCTTTTGAAGAGACCATCGTCGAGCAGCGCAAGCAGGGCAAAAAGGTCAAGTTCCTCTACACTGTGCCGAATTTCCATAATCCGGCCGGCGTGACGTTGAGCGTCGAACGCCGCCCGCGCATCCTCGAGATCGCGCGCAAATACCATGTACTCATTGTCGAAGACAATCCTTACGGCCTGCTCGGCTTTGACGGGCAGACCTACCCGGCCCTGCGCTCGATGGACGATCAGAACGTCGTGTATCTCTCCAGCTTCTCCAAGATCATCGCCCCAGGCATGCGTATCGCGTGGATGGTCGCTCCACTGGGCATCCGGCAGAAGCTCGTCCTGGCCAACGAGGCCTCGATCCTGTGCCCGCCGAATATGAGCCAGTTCACGATCACCACGTATCTGGACAATTTCGACTGGAAAAAACAGATCAACGATTATCGCGGCATGTACAAGAAGCGCTGCGACACGATGGATGCGGCGCTGCGCGAATACCTGCCATACTGTTCGTGGCACAAGCCCAAGGGCGGTTTCTACATCTGGCTCAAGATCCCCGAAGGGCTCGATTCGCGCGCGATGCTGCCGCGTGCCGTCACCGCCAAAGTCGCCTATGTGGCTGGAACCGGTTTCTACATGAATGGCGAAGGCCGCGACCATATGCGCCTGTCCTTCTGCTATCCCACGCCAGATCGCATCCACGAGGGTATCCGCCGCCTGGCCGGGGTCATCGACGCCGAACGGGAGACGACCGAACTCTTTGGCACCAGTGGCGTGCCTGATCCGGATCCGCGCGATTCAGAGCACCCCGGTCCGCAGATCCCATAAGGCCGGAGGACTTCTGTACGACGTGATTCCCACGCAACCAACGCACAGTATCGTCGTAGGCATAACGCACAGAAATAAGGCATAGCAATAGAGTTTCCAAGAAAGGCGAACGCCATGGCAACGATTCAGGATGATCCTTCCGCCGACGCGGCAACGCAATCGGGGCAGAGGAGTACAGCAGGGAAGAACACTGCGGGAAAAGATGCAGACATACTGTTCGCGGACAGCAAGGCCGCTGACGGCGAACAGACCGAACGCCCGGCAGCTGGATCTGGGCGCAGATCGGCTGCCCTAAAGAAGGCCACCCAGAGAGACGTGGCCGCATCAAAGGTGCGGCCACGCGGCGAAACCAAGGTGCTGATCATCTGCGGCGGTCTGAGCCATGAACGCGACGTATCCCTGAGCTCGGGCCATCGTGTCGGCGGCTTCCTTGACGACGCCGGCTGGCAGGTCAGCTTCCATGATATGGACAGCGAACTGTTGCAATATCTTTCGGACCCGGCTACCCGACCCGACATCGTCTGGCCGCTGCTGCACGGGGCGAACGGCGAGGACGGTTCGATCCGCGACATCCTCGAGATGGAAGCGCTGCCATATATCGGCTCGCGCGCCAAGGCTTCGCGCACGGCGTGGAGCAAGCCCATCGCGAAGAACGTCGTGCGCAAGCTCGCCGGCCTGAGCACTTCGCATTCGGTCACGTTGCCCGAATCGATGTTCCGCGAGCTCGGGGCAGGTAAGATCATGGAGCTGCTTGTCGATTCGCTGGGACTGCCGCTCTTCATTAAGCCGACGATGGGAGGATCGGCGCTCGGTTGCACGCTCGTGACCGATGCGAAGCAACTGCCGCAGGCCATGGTCAGCTGCTTCGCCTACGGGCAGGTCGCTCTGGTCGAGCGGGCGGTCATTGGCACGGAAGTATCGGTTTCGGTGCTGGAAATCGATGGCGAGCCGCTGGTGCTGCCGCCGCTGGAGATTGTGACGCCGAACGGCACGTATGATTACGATGCCCGCTACACTCCCGGTCCTACCGACTTCTACGTTCCCGCCCGGCTCCCCGCCGCCGTGCTCAAGGCTACGCAAGATGCGGCGCTGGCGGCGCACAGGACCTTGAGCCTACGCGACATCTCGCGCACCGACTTCATCGTCGACGCCAATGGTGTCCCGAGGTTCCTCGAATCGAATGTCGCCCCCGGCATGACTGATACTTCGCTGCTGCCACAGGCCGCTGTCGCCGCCGGATATGATCTGGCCGAATTGTATTCGCAGCTTGTGGAATCAGTGCTGCGCCAAGATCGTGTCCAACCGCATAACTGAGCGACCCATTGCGCCCAAGGCTCAGCCGCTGCACCGGTGATGGTAGCGTGGTGCCCATGACTGAAAACATACGCGATGCAGTGATTATCGGCTCCGGCCCTGCCGGCTATACGGCGGCGATTTACCTCGCCCGCGCCGGCTATAAGCCACTGGTGATTGCCGGAGCGGTCACCCCTGGCGGCCAGCTGGTGAACACGACCGAAGTGGAGAACTACCCCGGCTTCCCTGATGGCATTCTGGGGCCGGACCTTATGGATGCGATGCAGCATCAGGCTGAAAAATTCGGCGCGGAAATTCTTTGGGACGATGTCGTGTCGGTTGATCTGAAGGGGGACGCGAAAAGCATCACCTGCGACGGCGGCGACACCTATCGGACCCGCGCGGTAGTCATTACGACCGGCTCTGATTACAGGAAGTTGGGCGTGCCCGGTGAGGCGGAGTATTCGGGCCGAGGCGTCTCCTATTGCGCTACCTGCGACGGCTTCTTCTTCCGCGATAAGCCCATCGTCGTGGTCGGTGGCGGTGACAGCGCCTTTCAAGACGCTGATTTCCTCACCCGCTTCGGCTCTTCGGTCACGCTGATCCACCGCCGCAGCGAGTTCCGCGCCTCCAAAATCATGGTCGACCGCGGCAAAGCCAATGACAAGCTCTCCTTCGTGCTTGACTCCGTCGTCGAGCAAGTCAACGGCAATGACAAAGAGGCCGAATCGGTAACGGTGAAGAACGTCACAACCGGCGAAACCACGACGCTGCCGGCCAGTGGCGTCTTCGTAGCCATCGGGCACAATCCCGCCACTGGCTTCCTCGATGGTGCGTTGGATCTCGATGCACATGGCTATATCACGACCGAAGGCGCATCCACGTGCACCTCGCTCGCCGGTGTGTTCGCCGCCGGTGACTGCGTCGACAGCGTTTACCGCCAGGCCATCTCCGCCGCTGGCACCGGCTGCCGCGCCGCGCTTGACGCGCAGGCGTATCTGGACGAACTGGGTGCGTAAGGCTGAACTTTCTTCCGACCGCATTACCATTACGCCCAAGACTGCACTTTCTTTGACCATATACCCGCCGGTTAGAACACACCAACACCGGGTTCTTTGAGCTGTACCCGCCACTGCGATCTGTCGACGTCGTTCCACGTGGAAGTGAGGGTGGCATCGGGATCCGTATGCCATCGGTCGCACTTCAGCAGCGTGTTGCAAACGTCCGCTGACGTTAAAGCTCTGTAGCCGAAACGGACTTCGGACCGCCTGGCTGCTTCGCGGCGATTGCACCAGGCTGATCGCACAGCGCATATCTGCCGTAAATCACGGCGACCATGATGCGCGCCAGATCGTCGGTATTCACAGATTCAGGCAATATCGCCTGTATGCCGATATTCGTTGGGCTGTCGGTTTTCTTGCCGCCGCCGTCTTGGACATCCATTCGTTACGATGCGCATGCCGTCGTCTGTCGCCAAGTGGCGTATCATGTTCATACACCATTTGATGGATATGGCTTTATAGCTGAGGGCTCGCCATAAATGATGCCGAGACGCCATATGTTTCGGATAATGAGACCAGGGGAAGATCTCCCGTCCTATTCTGCTCAATCCCAGGCGGAATCAGATTCAATATCCCATTCTGACCTTGGCCCTGTTCCTTTCCGGACGTCGGCGTTGCGACATTTATGGAAAACAGTGACTGGAGCAAGCTGGGTACTCACCATGATTGGCGTCGTCATGATTATCATCTTTCCTGTCTACCGTATGTTTTAGGGCCCATAATGGGGCTGATAGGACTGTTCTCCCACGGTATCAGGGATTGTTCCGGCTGGTGATAGGCACTCTATTGATCATGCTCTTCCCTATGCAGTTGAGGGAGATCCAAGCCAGGATGCCCCGTGGCGGTGACTGGCGATCAGATGAGCCCCATCGCGAACTGTCTCTGTCGCTGCGTGAGATAACGATCCATGTCGCGCAAGTGATTGTGGTGGCACTGGCGCAGGATTGATTTTCACGCATTTCGTTCCGGAATCCAATGCCGCGACCTCCTTGTTCTTTTCGCTTGGATTGCCTGTCGCAGGCATTCTATTGGGCGTATGCCTGCATTACCACTGGAGGAATAATCCGCCGTGCGGTCCATACACCTTGTATCTGGCAGCATACTTCGGCTTCGGACTGGGCGCCCTGTATTTCCTTGCTGTCGCTGGATTCATGCTCGCCCATACTGCGATCGACTTGGCGCAAGGATCAGTGACTATCGCTGCCGATTATGGATACAGCGAGGAGGAGAAGATCAGCGGCAATGCTGTTGGGACCGGTTCCTTCACCCAAACAGTGCAACGCATGCATTTCAAGAAGGCGTGCGGCGCTGAATTCAGCCTTGGTGTCAGTCCGAAAGAGGTGCGCGATCCCATCCGTTACATGGAATCATGGGAGGGCAATATGTACCCGACGTATTACCAGCATTCGGGCATATACGTTTCAGTCGCCCGAGCGCACATTCCTTCCGAGATTTTCAATGAACCGTTCTCATGATTATGAGGCAGACCTGTGATATTCACTAACGATGAGGTGAAACTAAGATGCTGGTGACTGTAAATGGTTATGAAACTATTGGCTTGCTGCACATCGCTCGTTGCCCTTAGCCGCCTACGACCAGCCGTCTGTGAGCTATGATGATCTTTTCACACCCATTCCGGTTGAGTTGTCGCCTGATCGCCCGAAGACCCAGTGGTGGGCATCAATAGGCTGACGATGCGATCCATATCTTCGGGAGAGGAGAAGACAATCTCAATCCGACCGTGTTTGTGATTTCCCCTGATAGATACCTTAGTATCGAACCGATTTTCCAGATTGCGTTGGATTGGCGAATCAGACCATGGATTGTTTTTCGGTGCTTTCGGCTTTTCCGGCTGATCAACCGTCGCAGACCACATCGCGACGATTTCCTCGGTGCTGCGAACGGAAAGGCCCTCGGCTATAATCCTTGTCGCAAGCTTGTCCATTTCTGCCTGGCTGGGCAGCGACAGCAACGCACGGGCATGACCAGCGGAAAGCACTCCGGCAGCCACTTTCTTCTGCACAGAACCTGGGAGATTCAGCAGCCGCAAAGTATTGGCGATTTGCGGACGCGACTTGGAAATCGCACGGGACAGCTCAGCCTGAGTCAACCCGAATTCCTTGATCATCTGCTGGAACGCTGCAGCCTCTTCCAATGGATTGAGGTTCACACGGTGAAGATTTTCCAGCAACGCATCGCGAAGCATATCATCGTTGGCAGTGGTTTTAACGATAGCCGGAATTGTCTCAAGCCCGGCCAGTTGCGAAGCTCTCCAGCGACGTTCCCCCATAATCAGCTCATAGACGCCATCCATACGGTCTGCTGGGGAAATAACCACACCAAGTGTATTCGGCGTGCTCTTTTGAGTCGCTGCCGCTGACTCCGAGAATTCGGCTTTGGCTTCATGCACCAAGGGCGCCCATGAACCTACATCGTGCGCACCGTTTTTTGGCTGCTGATTCTGAGGCCTTTTCCGCACAACAATTGGCTGCAGTACGCCGACCTCTTGTATTGAGTCGGCAAGTTCCTTTAATTCGTCCTCGTCGAATACGGTTCGAGGCTGATGAAGATTGGGGCCAACATCAGAGACCTTGATTTCGGCAAGATACCCGCCTTGCACGGGAGCGAGTTCGGTTTCGGCTGGGATATTTTCGTTCGTTGTAGTGTTGCTTCCCTGTTCGCCTGCTTCCGCAGTCGCCTTCTCGTTTGGAAGAACCTGCCCCCGGCTTGCGTTCCTGGTTTGATTTTCCATATCTCGCCGCTGAGATACTGCGCCCTCGCTCGTGATGTCGCCGAAGAACATATCGCTCGGATGCGCTATTTCACTGAGCGTGGGAATACTCACACGCTTTTTCTTCGTTTTTCTCGATGTTTCACGTGAAACATTCGGCGTCGCTGTAGAAATAGTGCTTTCCTTTTTGTTGCTCCGCCCTTGTTTTCTTATTTCTGATGTTTCACGTGAAACATGACGATTCGCGGAAGAATCATGCCTGATGCCCGATTCTTTGCTCTCCTCCGGTTGATGGGTCGGATCTACCGGTGCAGCATTCAGCGAAACCCGTTGAGGATTTTCAGAACCGTTCGAAGCATTCGAACTGCGTGAACCATGTGAACCAGAATTCGCCTCTAATACAGCAGAAGGGCGTTGTGGGACATTTTCATTACTGTGATCCACATTCAGCGACAACGGCTCTCCGGGAAGGTCTGGAAATAAGGCTCCAAGTCCTTTACCTAACCGTGATTTCGTGGCCATGTCAGTTCTCTCCTTGTTTTAATTCAATCGCAGCCAAAACCGTAGGCGAACGCTGCGCAATCTCAAGAGCAGCTTCTACATATGCGACAGCCCCTATCCCCCGTGGGTCATAACTGATCACACTCTGCCCGAAACTGGGCGCTTCGGATATCTTTACTGTTCTGGGAATGGTTGTGTCCAATACAATATTGGGATAATGTTTTTTCACCTGCTCGTATACTTCTCGACTGAGCAACGTGCGTTTATCAAACATCGTGACTAGCATCGTCGACACCAAAAGCGAAGAATTATAATGCTTTTGCACAAGTCCGATTGTATGAATCAGCTGGCCTAACCCTTCGAGCGCATAATATTCTGCCTGAATGGGAATAAGCATTTCCGTAACGGCGCACATCGCATTGATGACTAATAAACCAAGACTTGGAGGACAATCAACAAAGACATAGTCATAGTGATCTTCAGATTGTGCCAAGAAAGAATCAAGGGCATGCTTGAGCAGATATGTTCTTTCGTCCAGATTGGCTACTTCAAGCTCGGCCCCGCTGAGATCAATCGATGAGGGCACGACATCGAGGGAGGGGAATTCCGCACACCGTTGACGCACATCCTCGATTCCCCGTCTTCCTTCAAGAACGTCATATACCGACACATCCCCTGAATTATGCTGGGCACCAAGTGCAGTAGAGGCATTCCCCTGTGGATCCATATCGATCAACAGTATACGAGCTCCCGCCTGCGCAAGCGCCGCAGCGATATTCACCGTTGTCGATGTTTTGCCGACTCCGCCTTTTTGGTTCGCGACTGCTATATATCTTGTCGAAGAAGGTCTAGGAAATTCAATTTTTTGAAGACGCTCGTAGTGTGTAGTCGTCTCAGCCATTTCAGCTCCGACAGAGCTTCGGGCATCACCAAAAATGCGTTGAATGGTTTCCGCAGCAGATTCCATAACGAATGCCCTTTCTCCGTTGCTTTCCAACACATGTCGGCCGTTGACGCTTCGATTCCCGAATGACAGTTGTTCCAGTTTCGTCACTTGGGTGGACAGAATACATCTTCGGCATTTTGTTCAAAAATGTGGATAACTGTGTATAACTAATGATAACTATGTGGATAACTTTTTCTTCATTGCAGTTAAACCCAAGTGCGAGAATGATTTCATCGTATGATGTTCTATACACACTTTCTGTGGATAACTAAAATCCTGTTGCTCTATTGTGGATAACTTCACGAGTGATACTTGCAGTGAAATCTCATGCGCGATGTTTCACGTGAAACATTCTCCAACGTCAATACAAAGTAACAAAGATTCACTCGCACATAAACATTGCAATTGAGCTTGGTCCTAGGACTCACATGCCAGATCTCATAAATCAAAGGCACACGCCACGAATGACTAGTGCTGCCCTGCATGCTTTTCAGTCATCAGATTCAGCTGACCCTGATAAGTACGCCCGTAAAATATGAATTCGACGTCAGTAACGGAAAGCAGAATCTGTGTCTGCTCAACTATTCCGGCTACCGCCTATCGACAATCACCACGTGCGTGGGCTCCATATCTGGACCGACCGGCGCCTCTACCACGCGAGGCCGCATCCCGCCTGATTTCGCTATCGCGGAGGCAGCTTTCTCGATCTCCGTCTGAGCCGACCTTCCTTTTAATGCGATGAGTTGCCCTTTTGCTGCCACAAGAGGCAGGGTCCATGCGCTGAGCCTCTTCATAGGAGCAACGGCACGGCACGTGACAACGGAAAAAGGATGGAACGAATGATCATCATGTATCCGGGCAATAGCCTCTTCGGCACGATTGCGCAGTATACGGGTATTTGTCAACTGCATAAGATCAATGCACTCCTGGAGCCACTCGCAGCGCCGTTCCATGGGCTCGATAAGTGTGAATTCATAATCGGGGAGACAAGCTGCAGCGACAAGACCCGGGAATCCACCCCCACTTCCCACATCGGCTACAGTCTTGAGCCTTTGATGTGCTGAAGCCTGACGAATGAATGGCACAATTGCTGCTGAATTCAGAATATGGCGCTCCCAGAGAATGTCGACATCACGGGGTCCTATAATTCCGCGTAATTCACCTTCCGTGGAAAGTTTCACGTGAAACAATTCACATGACGCAAATGCATCACCCAATACGCGCTTGGCGACTCCAGAGTCCTCAATTTCCGCATCTGTATGAACTGCGTACTCCGTCATATATGCACTCTTCCCTTTGCGTCTCAATCCGTTCTCGTCTTCGGCAACTTGTTCTATGCTACTGCATCGGGCTGCCGCAAAACTAATATTGAATAAGAATTGCCTTATGCTCCGTAGTGTCACTCGTATTGGTATTCCTGTATGCCGACAGAGCAGAAAACGGTTGGCAACATTTGACGCAGTAGCGATTTCTTTCAAGCTAAGCAGGACACAGACATGCAAACTCAACAATGCCCAGAAAATTCCACAGTTCTTGTCCGAAATACATCTTCATCCTATGCGGCCATACATCAGTGACAGGTCAGCGGTAGATCAGTGCCGACGGGCATTGCACAACGAATATGCCTGCACATAGACATTCGACATCAATAAGCAGTCTCCCCCTCACGAGAAATAACCAGCGGCAAATCACCAACAAAGTAAACAACATCATGGTCTGCTTCACCAAAACAAAATCTGCTCCGGGAACACAGCTGAGACGACATACGCCCCATTCATGAATTCTCAATTGAACACAACTATTGCTGGCGCAAATCAGCATGATGCGCCGACCTGACGAAAACCACCTGCATATATCAGTATGTTGTCAAATCAAAGTCCCAAATAGCGCGCATCTGTGTACTTCAACTGCCCGGCATTCCCAATAGTCAGCCGATGATTGTCTTACATACCCTGCGGCGTACAGCTTACATATGCAGCGTCCGCCGCACTGTAAAACTCCTCTCAGTTATACTCTCTCCTCAGATCTCGCATATCACAACCCCACAGGGTCTACCAGAGGCACAGGGCCTACCAGAGACCTCCACGCCCAAACCAACGCAAAAATTCGGCGAAGACGCCACCGGCCCCGACGGTACACGTCGGGGCCGGATCACATTGCGCAGTCCGCCCAGCTCATTCAGCAGCCTTATCATCGCCAGGATCAGTAGCATTATCCTCGGGACCGCCATCCACCTCGACATCGTCGACTACATCTTCCATATCGGCATCCGAGCCGATCTCGATTCCGGGATCGCCTTCACCACCATCGACATCGTCATTGGCAAGCACATCGTCAACGACGTCATCGCGACCTGTTGCAGGCTCAGCGACAGCTTCGTCGGCCGCCGCCCCGACCGCTGCATCCTCACCGTCACCATCACTAACTGCGTCCTGCGTTCCCGTCTTGACGAAAATACTGACGTAGCGGTGCGGCTCTTCACCGTGGGAACGCGATTTCAAGCCCTCATCGCGAACAAGGTCATGAACCACCTTACGTTCGAAAGAGTTCATAGGACTCAAGTCGACAGGTTCGCCCGTCTCCCTCGCCTCGTCGATCGCATCAAGCGCGAGATCACGCAAATGCTGGCGTTTGCGCTTGAGGTAGTCATCGACATCAAGAATGAGATGCGAACGGTCGCCTGTCTTTTGCTGCACGGCGAGTCGCGTCAACTGTTGTAACGCGTCGACGACCTCGCCATTTCGACCGATCAGATGCTTGATGTCCGTATCATCGTCAGCAACAATTTGAACAGTCGGGCGATTATTGCGCACACCCATTTCGATGTCGCCTTCATAATCCGCGATATCAAGCAAGCCTTCCAGATAATCGGCCGCAATATCAGCTTCTTCATTGAGCTGTTCTATCGTCTTAGGTTCTTCCTGAGCCATCATGAACTCCTTTACGTCATTCCTTGGTTTACAAAGTCTAACAGTCTTATTCATGTACACGGCCGAATCCCTGCATCTCAGCCGAATACCCAATACGCCTCATAGCAAGAATCCGCTTGCGGTGTTTCACGTGAAACACCGCAATCAAAACTACAACAGCTACGGCAAACATGACGGCGAACCAGGCAATCCACGTCATGCTGCCAGTCAGCACGCACTCGTGCCGCCTACTTCTTGTGGCCTTTGCGCTTTGGCTGCTGGCGCTGGAACCCTCGGTTTTCGCGCTGTTCGGCAGCCTCTTTGGCCTTCACCAGTTCTTCCTCTTCAAGGGAGATCTGCCCGGTACGCTTTCGACGGACATTCTCGTGCTCATGGTCGCGCACCTCCTTCTCCTCGGCCGCAGGGGAGCCTGGGGTCGGGAACGTGTAGACCTGCCACATCGAACGGACCATATTGGCGATGTTGTTGGTCAGCCAGTAGATCAGCACGGCGAAGGGCATGGTGACACCGGAGAAGATGTACATAATCGGAAAGACCCACGTCATGCCTTGCTGCATCTTGTACTGCGAACCCTCCATCTGGGCACGGGGCAGGTTCTTGCGCATGTTGTTGAACTGCATGAACCACATCGCCGCGCACATCAGGGCGACAAAAATGCCGATGACGATCTTGCCTGTGGAATCGGCCAGGCCGAACGTTGTGGTGATCTTGACGCCGAAGAAGCTCGTATTGGCGAAATGCGTCGCTGTCGCCCGATCGAAGGCACCGAGAGGCTGGCGCACGCCATTGGCGATATACGGAATAGCCGAAAGCGTGTAGAACATGCACATGAATACAGGGCCTTGGATGAGCATCGGCAAGCATGATCCGGCCGGATTCGCCCCATTGTCTTGATAGAGCTTGGTCATCTCGCGATTCATGGCCTCGCGACTCGCCGGATCCTTCTTGCCCTTGTACTTGTTGCGGATATGCTGCATCTTCGGCTGCATTTCCTGCATCTTGCGCATCGACTTCATTTGCCGCACGAAAATAGGCAGGATACAGGCGTGCACCACCAGCACCAGAAACACAATGGCCAGAATCCACGACACGCCTTCTCGCGGCATGCCGACCAGCACGAACAGCTTATGGAACAACACCATGATTTGCGTCATGAGCCATTCGATAGGGGTCAGTATCTTGTACAGCCAGCCAAAAAACCCGCTGTCCAAAAGGAACTTGTCTGAATTCATGGAATTAAACATGATGTGGCCGTCTCCTTTAATCGTTGGCCAGTGGCGTCAGGCGCGGCTCTTCATGAGCTTTGGACCACGAAAATCGATAGAACACAGAATATCGCTGCGGAACATCGTCGATTCCGCCGCGACTCCACGGACGGCAGCGCAGCAGACGCAGCACCGCGAGCAGCCCGCCGCGCAACGCCCCGTACCGTTCGACGGCCTGGACGGCATACGTGGAACAAGTCGGGTAATACCGACAGTGCGGCGGCGTGTTCGCAGAGATCCGCCGCTGGTACCACCGGATAGCACCTAGGCAGGCCTGCGCCAAATGACTAGTCATGACCCGTCCCCTGTGCCCGCAGCCGAAGTCTTTGCCCTGATATCGTCAAACGACTTTGCCACCTGTGCATCCAACGACCGGAACGACGCTGAAGCAGCGCCAGGCTTCGCGCGCATGACGATATCGCAACCAGGCGGCAGCGCGTCTTCATGCATCCGCGCCAAAACACGGAAACGACGCTTCACACCATTACGCACGACTGCATTGCCCACTGCCTTCGAGACAGCAAGCCCCAGCCGCCGGACCGACGCGACATTATCCGCTTGAAATGCGGTATCGCCGCGCATCAAGTAATGTACGACGATATCCTTCGCGGCGACCTTGCGGCGACGTTTCAGCACAGTGACGAAATCACGATGGCTCTGCAGTCGCTCCACGTCCACTACGCCGTTGGACCTCAGGCGGAAAGGGACTTGCGGCCCTTGTTGCGGCGACGGTTGATCAGCGCGCGGCCGGAACGAGTCCGCATGCGCACACGGAATCCGTGCTTCATGTGGCGACGACGGTTGTTCGGTTGGAATGTCCTCTTCATAGGTAAGCTCCCGGTTTTCAGCCATGCAAAAGTATGGCTCCTCATGAGTCAAGCTCTACTAACGTACTCTCACCCCTGACCTAGAGTCAAAACGGCAGTGAATCTTTCACATACGCTTGAGGTTTCTCAGGGATTGCGCGGCGCCGACGCCAGACCAGAATCGGCGCAATAGCGCCACGAAGAAGACCTCGTGCAAGCGGAACTTATCCACAAATAACATCGATGTTATTCACAATTGAGCGATTGCAACACGCAAGACTGTGGATAACTTCCACGATTTGGAGTAAACATGTCGTCTGTATTTACTTTTATGCGATGACCATGCATAAGGCGGCGCCCGCCATAACGCATGACAGGGAGTTTGCAGGGAAGAGGGGGTTGCTATGACGGACGATACCGATCCGGCCGCGCAGGCCGCACGCCTCTGGTCCGCCACGCTAGCCGTCCTCCAGCACAGCCCTTCGCTCACGCCACGCGCCAAAGGCTGGCTCGAAGGCGTAACTCCCGAGGCCGTGTACGGACCGACAATCGTGCTGTGCGTCGCCAACATCTCCACCCAGCAGGCGTTGCAGAATGAACTGAGCGAACCGTTGCTTGCGGCTTTGCACATGGCGTCCGGGCAGGATATGTTTCCGGCATTCAAAATCGTGCCAGTCGCCATGGCAGTGCACGAGGCTCCAATGCCTGCGAATCCGTACGAGCAACAGCCGCAGCCGCAATACCCGGAGCAGGCGCAGCAGCCCCACTCTGCGCCTTACATTGCCGATGACACCGCAACCAACACGGCTTCGCAACCACAGGCGTCCCAACTCGCTTTCGCATCCCACCCGCAGGATGCACCCCCCCAGCACATGCAGCCGATGCCCGAGCTGACCGAAGATCGCCCCTACCCGGTCGACCAGCACAAGGCCATCCTCGATCCGTTGACCCATCTGAACAAGAACGCCACCTTCGACACCTTCGTGCCTGGGGATTCCAACCGTTTCGCACGCACTGTCGCATTGGCCGTCGCCGAAGGATCGGGGCGAGACTTCAACCCATTGTGCATTTACGGCGGCTCGGGGTTGGGAAAGACGCATCTGCTCAATGCGATCGGGAATTATGCGCTGGTCAAGGACGATTCAGTCAAAGTCCGTTACGTCACCAGCGAGGAATTCACCAACGAATTCATCGAGGCGTTGCAAACCCCTAACCAGGCCCAAGGTCAGATTGCCGACTTCAATCGGCGCTACCGCGAGGTCGATGTGCTGCTCATCGACGATATCCAGTTCCTCGGCGGCAAGGAAGCGACCCTCGAGCAGTTTTTCCATACCTTCAACGCGCTGTACCAGGCGAACAAACGCATCGTCATCGCATCCGATGTGGCACCGAAGAATCTCAAGGGATTCGAGGCTCGACTCATCTCCCGATTCGAGTCAGGGCTTACCGTCGACGTGAAGCCACCGGATTTGGAGACCCGAATCGCCATCCTGCGCATGATGGCGTCGATGAGCCGTTCGAACATACCCAATGACGTGCTCGACCTCATCGCCGAGCGTTTCACCGAGAATATCCGCGAGCTCGAAGGCGCGCTCACCCGCGTCACTGCGGTCGCTTCGTTGAGCAATCAGCCAGTGTCGCGCGCGCTTGCCGAACAGACGCTGCAGGACTTCTTCACCTCCGATGTGGAAATCAAACCAACCGATATCATCGGCCAGGTGGCCAAATACTTCCACTTAACCTTCGATGATCTAGTCGGGCGTGCGCGCACGAAGAACGTAGCGCTGGCCCGGCAAGTCGCCATGTATCTGGCTCGGGAGATGACCAGCATGAGCCTGGTCGACATCGGCGAGGTCTTTGGAGGGCGCGATCATACCACCGTCATGCACGCCTACACCCGCATCTCCGGTGAAATGCAGGAGAAGCAGGAAATCTACAACTACGTGATGGAACTCACCGTCCGCCTCAAACAGCGTCCCAACGACTGAGGCGCGATTTTCAGACCTATTGTCGCAGCTCCGTTGTCATTGTCTGCCTGACGCCGATCCAATCATCGACGTTTCCTCAAGCCTGTCCGCACGAACGACGCACACAGAACGTTTTGGATATCATGCTGCACAGGCCCACACGACACACCGGAAAACACCTTTCTGCAAATAAAGTTATCCACATGGTTATACACAAATGTGCGTAAAAGCTGCGACTAAGTCGTGGATAGAGGGGTTCATGATGGTGGAAAACCCGTGGATGGCGAACCCGAAAATGTGGACAACCCAAACGCATCGTCACGGCTGTGGATAAATCGACAAGTTATCCACACACAATGCAGTAATTATCCACATTGGATATAAGCCATTCCCATCAACTCGCAGTGAGCTTGAGCGCACTTATCCACACTATCCACCGGCCTTATTATGACGACTACTTGATATCTCTTACGTTCATCGTCGTGATGATAACGCCTGCCAACAAAACAACACAACGCCACAGCGCAAGAACCGCTAGAATAACGACAGAACCTGTTAAGAATCCGCACTTGCGAACCGAGGAACACACATGAAGGTAGAAATAGATTCCGCAGCCCTTGCGGACGCCGTAGCCTGGACGACGCGCGTCATTGACGCCCGCCCAGCCCAGCCCATTCTCTCAGGCGTCCGGCTTGAAGCCATTGACGGAACCTTGCAACTTTCGGCGTTCAACTACGAAATCTCCGCCCGTCACCATATCGAGGCCAGCATTGAAGAGCCTGGCAGCATTCTGGTCGTCGGAAAACTGCTTGCCGATATCACGAAATCGCTGCCTGCAGAAAAAACGCAACTGGAAACTTCGAATTCCTCGCTGACCATCACTTCGGGCAAATCCACATTCACGCTGCAACTCATGCCATTGAGCGAATACCCTGATTTGCCAGCTGTTCCATCGACGCTCGGTCAGGTCGATGCACCGACTTTCATGCAGGCAGTGACGCAGGCCAGCGTGGCCGTCTCCCGTGAGGAGAACCGCCCGGTGCTGACCGGTGTGCGTGTCCAATTCGAAGGCAACAAGGTCATCATGACATCGACCGACCGTTTCCGCTTGTCGCGCTCCACCTTCTCATGGACGCCGCAGAACGCCGATACGCAGACGGTCACGCTGGTACGGGGCTCGCTGCTGCGCGATGTCGCACGCGCTTTAGACGAGCATCAGAACGTCGTCATCGACTTTGATGTGGATAATCCGTCACTGCTCGGCTTCGAAAACGCCGGACGCGTCTCGACCTCCCAGCTGATCGATGGTGAATTCCCAGCTATCGACCGCTTGTTCGCCGATGAATACCCCACGCAGGCGGTCATCGACAAGCAGGCTTTGATCGGCGCGATCAAGCGCGTTTCGCTGGTGGCCGAGCGCAACGCCCCGATCCGCATGGAGTTCAACGGCCAGGAACTGCTGCTGAGCGCCGGATCGGCCGACGAATCGCAGGCACGGGAGATCCTCGACGTCGATCTGGATGGAGAGGATATCACCGTCGCTTTCAATCCGTCCTACCTAATCGAGGGATTGAGCGCGATCACCGAGCCCTACGTGCGTATGAAAATGACGACGGCCGTCAAACCGGTCGAATTCAACGGTCAGCAGGAGGCGGATTCTGACGAATCGATGGATTATCGCTACCTTTTGGTGCCGATGCGCTACAACAACTAAAGAACTCATTGCTAAGCCAGCTGGTCGTTGCAGTGAGATGCAACGCCGAACCGTTAAGCGAACAGCGTTGTGCTGCTCGTAGGTGAGGGTGAGGCCCCATCAAGAAGCCGAACTTACCGAGTAAGAATCCGTCTGGATAATCTTTTTACCCTTTTTTCTAGGATTTAAAAAGTAGTCGGAACAAAACCGCTTGTCGATGACGTTCCTCAATCCAATCGCTTTGCCTAGTCAAGAAAGAACGCCGTGTACATCAGCCGCCTTGCGTTGGACCATTTCCGATCGTGGGAGCATTGCGTCATCGATTTCACGCCAAACGTCAACATCCTGCACGGCGCAAACGGGTTGGGCAAGACAAATATCGTTGAGGCGATCGAAGTGATGTCGACCGGCTCGAGCCATCGGGCGTCAAGTTCGCTGCCGCTGGTCGAGCGCGGAGCCGCGTCGGCGACGATCAGAGCCAATGTCGATGAAATGAATACCGGCGGGATGGTTGCAGTTAAGGCAGGTGATGCGGCGGACGCTGAGGCGAATGGTGGCGGCAGCAGCGACAATGCCGGCACCACCAGCACGGCCGATGATTATAGCCGGGGCGATACCGCCGCTATCATGACCGATTTCCCGGTGGCGAGCGGTGCAGGGCATTCGCGTGCGATGCACGCCACGACGTATGAGGCGACCATCGCCGCGCGTGGGGCGAATCGAGCCAGAATCAACGGTGGCGCGGCATTGTATTTGCGCGATATCGTCGGTCGGATTCCGAGCGTTTGTTTCACTCCGGAGGATCAGCGGCTGGTCACCGCAGATCCGGCAATGCGACGCCGCTTCCTGGATCAGGCCGGCGCGTTGCTTGTGCCGGGCTATATGAATCGGTTGCAAACCTGCACGCGGATAGCTAAACAGCGGTCCGCACTGCTCAAGCAGCTCGAACGGTCCGAGGGAGATGCGAATGCGGCCTTAAGCGGCTTGGAGATCTGGACCGGACAGTTCATTGAGGCGGGCATCGCCCTGACCATAGATCGCCAGCGTATCGTCGAAACGTTGCGCGAGCCGTTCGCCGTGATCTACGACGCGCTTGCCGGTGCGAACCGCGATCGGCGGGAGCCGTCATGGCTGATGGCGACGGATCCGATGCCTCAAGCAGCCCAAGCAGCGGAATCGGGCCAAACCTCGCACGCCGCACGGCTCGCCTATGAGCCGTCATTCGCCGAAGTGTTCGGCAGCGGCGATTTCGACTGCAGCGGTGATCGCGGTGGCCATGGCTTTGATCCAGGCGAGGGAAACGGCAGCGATGCTGCCAAAGCAGCAATCAGCAGGCACTTCCAGCGCATCTATCCGGGCGAGGTAGCACGTGGGCTCAATCTCATCGGCCCGCATCGCGATGATATGAGCCTCGAACTTGAAGGCATGCCCGCGCGCGAGTTCGCGTCGAACGGCGAGATGTGGACAATGGCGCTGGCACTCAAAATGGCATTGTTCGAAGTGGTGCAGCGCGCAAGCGACGTGACGCCCATCGTCATTCTCGACGATGTCTTCGCCCAGCTCGACGAAACGAGACGCCGGCAGATCCTCGCTTTCGCCGCCGCGCAGCAGCAGGTGTTCATTACCGTCGCCGCGCGTAGCGATATCCCCGATTTCAGTGGTTTGGGTGACGCGGGTATGGGCAATAACGATGGCGTCGGCATCACACCGAACATCATCGATGTGGCACAGCTCAAAACATCTTCGCATGACGGCAATGATCAGCTCATGGCGCAGCTGCGGACCATGCGAGGCGGGAGCCGGGCATGACGCCGCCGATCGCCACGACTTTGCATCTTGATCAACGCAAGCTGCCGGCTGAGATCTTCAACCGCTTCGCCGCCAGGGCCGGAGTATATCGTGACAGGCGGCAACGCGAAGAAGAGGCATGGGACAATTTCGGCAAGCCTGGACGCGATCCGGACAAGCTTGGTGGGGTTTTGCGTGTGCTGGCCGATCGCGGCGGCTGGTTGCCGAACCTCAAGATCGCGCAGCTGCGCAACCACTGGGATCAAGTGGTGGGTCAGGGGATCGCGCAGCATTCCCAGGTCGTCGGATTCGACGAGGGCATACTGACCATCCGCACGGAATCAACGGTGTGGGCCACGCAGCTGACGTATCTCATGCCGCAGTTGAGCGCGACCATTCGCAAACGTCTGCAAGGCTTGGATATTCGCGAAATCCGTGTCACCGGGCCGCATGCGGGACCATTCGGCCGGGGTCGGATGCGGGCGGGAAGGAATTAATCACACTAACCCATTCGTAAGCCATAAAGTCCCTATTCGCTAGTAGAATATCGCGCAGTATATGTAAACGCCTAGAAGGCCCCGTTATTTGCGTTCTAGAGCGTATCGCCCGCACCTGAACCCCTTGTGCGAACGGAAGTGCAGGAAGGAACCGTTGTGGCAGACAATACCACCGTTCAAGGTGATATCGACGATAATGACATCGAGCATAACGACAATGAGCAAGGAAACAGCGTGCGTGGCGAATACATGGCGTCGGCTGCAGCTGGCACAGGCGATGCTGCGGAGACGCCCGATGATTCCGAAGAGCTTGACGACCATCAGCTTGATGATTCGCTCGCTCCGTCGCACTACGATGCCAGCGACCTGCGAGTACTCGAAGGGTTGGAGGCCGTGCGCATCCGGCCAGGCATGTATATCGGCTCGACTGGCCCGCGTGGGCTGCATCATCTGGTCTATGAGATTGTCGACAACTCCGTTGACGAGGCGTTGGCCGGCTATGCCTCGCATATCGAAGTGACGATCCTGCCGGATAACGGCGTGCGCGTCACCGATGACGGCCGCGGCATCCCGGTCGACGAGGTGCCAGGCGAAGGTGTCTCCGGCGTGGAGACCGTGCTGACCAAGCTGCATGCCGGCGGTAAATTCGGCGGCGGCGGGTACGCGGTCTCTGGCGGCCTGCACGGCGTGGGCATTTCCGTGGTCAACGCGCTGTCCACTCGCATTAACGTCGAGGTGCGCCAGCAGGGCTTCCATTGGCGGCAGAATTTCAAGGATCAACGTGCTGTCGCGCCGCTGGCCAAGGGCGAGCCGATGACTGAAGGCGAAGGCACAGGCACAACAGTTACGTTCTGGGCCGATCCGGCGATTTTCGAAACCACGGTCTACGACTTTGAGACATTGCGGTCGCGTTTCCAACAGATGGCCTTCCTCAACAAAGGCCTCAGGATCACGTTGACCGATCTGCGCCATGCCGAGACGGACGAAGTCGCCGGCGACGGCGACAACGCGCTTGAAGAGCTGCAGCAGACCGTCAGCTACCAGTACGAGAACGGCATCAGGGATTATGTCGACTATCTGGTCAAGTCACGCAAGGCCACCCCAATCGAAGAAGACGTGATCGATTTGGAGGCCGAGGACCTGAAGCTCGGCATATCCGCCGAAATCGCCCTGCAATGGACCACGGCGTATTCCGAGGCGGTGCACACTTTTGCCAATACCATCTCCACTACCGAAGGTGGCACGCACGAGGAAGGTTTCCGGGCGGCGCTTACTTCGCTGGTCAACCGCTATGCGCGCGATAAGGGCATTCTCAAGGAAAAAGACGAGAACCTCTCCGGCGACGATGTGCGCGAAGGCCTGACCGCCGTCGTGTCCGTCAAGCTCACGAACCCGCAGTTTGAGGGCCAGACCAAGACCAAGCTGGGCAATTCCGAGGCGAAAACCTTCGTACAGCGCGTGATGACCGAACGACTCGGCGATTGGTTCGACGCCCACCCAGGCGAAGCCAAGAACATCATCCAGAAGTCGATGGAAGCTTCCCGCGCCCGTCTCGCCGCCAAGAAAGCGCGTGAAAACACCCGGCGCAAATCCATTTTCGAGACTGCTGGCATGCCAGACAAACTCAAAGACTGCCAGTCGAGCAACCCCGAGGAATGCGAACTGTTCATCGTCGAGGGAGATTCCGCAGGCGGTTCCGCGATTCAAGGCCGCAATCCGATCACGCAGGCTATCCTGCCGTTGCGCGGCAAGATTCTGAACACCGAGCGCGCGTCCTTCGATCGCATGTTGAAATCGGAAACCATCGAATCGCTCATCACCGCAGTCGGCGGCGGGTACGGCGAGGAGTTCGACCTGAACAAAGTGCGCTACCACAAGGTCATCATCATGGCCGACGCCGATGTGGATGGCGCACATATCGCCACGTTGAACCTGACGTTATTCTTCCGCTATATGCGCCCGATGATCACGGCCGGCTATGTGTATGTCGCCATGCCGCCGCTGTACCGGCTCAAGTGGACCAAGGGCGCGCATGATTTCGTATACACCGACGCTGAGCGCGACCGCGTGCTTAACGAGGGTAAGGCCGCCGGACGCCAGCTGCCCAAGGGCGAAGGCATCCAGCGTTACAAGGGCTTGGGCGAGATGAGCTATCAAGAGCTGTGGGAGACGACGATGGACCCCGAGCACCGGGTTCTGAAGCAGATCCACATCGAAGACGCAGCGCAAGCCGATGAAACCTTCTCGATGCTGATGGGCGACGAGGTCGAGCCAAGAAGGCTGTTCATACAGAGGAACGCGCATGACGCGAGGTTCATCGATGCGTAGCGTCGGCGAACCTCGCGTAGACAGCGGCTGCAGTCGGACGTGCTGTGCATGTCCGCCCTGCCGCCCTGAGCGGCTCGTATGGGCTCTCAGCTGAGGGATTAGAATTCGCAATCACATCACAACGCCGGCAGCAATCACATAATTCAGCAGGCAGTAGGCAATACGACAAAGGGAAGCATCGTGGCGGACGAAACTGATAACACGGATGGCATAAACGGGCAGGCGAGTCCCGACGGCTCGATGGAGCCGCTCAGCCCGCAGGAGAATGACAACACCGACTATGGTCTGCTGCAGGGCGAACGCATCAAGCATATGGATCTGCAGCAGGAAATGCGCGAATCTTACTTGGCATATGCGCTTTCCGTCATTGTCGAACGCGCGTTGCCTGACGTGCGCGACGGCATGAAGCCGGTGCACCGGCGCGTGATCTACGCGATGTACGACGGCGGTTACCGTCCTGATCGCGGCTATAACAAATGCTCGCGCGTCGTAGGCGACGTCATGGGCAAGTACCATCCGCACGGCGATTCGGCGATCTACGACACACTCGTGCGCATGGCCCAGTCGTGGTCGATGCGCTACATGCTGGTCGACGGGCAGGGCAATTTCGGTTCCCCGGGCGACGACCCGGCCGCCGCTATGCGTTACACCGAATGCCGCATGGCTCCGCTTGCGATGGAGATGGTACGCGACATCGACAAGGACACCGTCGATTTTGTGCCGAATTACGACGGCAAAACGCAGGAGCCGACCGTGCTGCCGGCACGTTTCCCGAATCTGCTGGTCAACGGCTCATCTGGCATCGCTGTGGGTATGGCCACGAACATTCCGCCGCATAACATGCATGAGGTCGCCGATGGCGTGCACTGGGCGCTCGACCACTCCGATGCGAGCCGGGAGGAGCTGCTTGAGGCTCTGATACAGCGCATCAAGGGCCCCGATTTTCCTACGGGAGCCACGATTCTTGGCCATAAGGGCATTGAGCAGGCCTACCGAACGGGTCGCGGGCTCATCACCATGCGCGCCGTCGTCAACACCGAAGAGATCAAGGGCCGCATGTGCTTGGTCGTCACGGAACTGCCGTACCAGGTCAACCCTGATCGGCTCGTTGTCTCGATTCGCGAAGCCGTGCGCGACGGCAAGATCCAAGGCATCGCCGACATGCGCGACGAAACTTCCGGCCGCACTGGCCAGCGGCTGGTGCTTGTGCTCAAGCGCGACGCCGTGCCGAAGGTCGTGCTCAACAACCTGTACAAGCATTCCCAGCTGCAGCAGACCTTCGGCGCGAACATGCTCGCGTTGGTCGACGGCGTGCCGCGCACGCTGAGCCTCGACGCCTTCATCCGCCATTGGGTCAGCCATCAGATGGATGTCATCGAACGTCGGACACGCTACTTGAAGCGCGAGGCCGAAGAACGCGACCATATTCTGCAGGGCTACCTGAAGGCCCTCGACATGATCGAAGAGGTCATCGCCCTGATCCGCGCTTCGGCTGATGTGGAGACTGCGCGCACCGGGCTGATGGAGCTGCTCGATGTCGATCAGGTCCAGGCCGATGCCATTCTGGCCATGCAGCTGCGCCGTCTGGCAGCGCTGGAACGCCAGAAGATCCTCGACGAGCATGAGGATCTCATGCGCAAGATCGCCGATTACGACGATATTCTCGCGCATCCGGAACGCCAGCGCCAGATCGTCGGCGACGAATTGGACGGCATCGTAGAGCGTTACGGCGACGAGCGACGCACGAAGATCCTGCCGTACTCCGGCGAGATGAACGTCGAAGATCTTATCGCCGAGGAGAACGTGGTCGTCACGGTTACGCATTCCGGCTTCGTCAAGCGCACAAAGGCCGACGAATACCGTGCACAGCATCGCGGCGGCAAAGGCATCAAGGGAGCCAAGCTGCGTGAGGATGATGTGGTCGACCACTTCTTCCTCACTTCGACGCACAACTGGCTGCTGTTCTTCACCAACCGTGGGCGCGTCTACCGCATCAAAGCCTACGAACTGCCTGAAGGCTCGCGTGACTCGAAAGGCCAGCATGTGGCGAATCTGCTGCAGCTTGGTCCCGACGAGAGCATCCAGACCGTGCTCTCCGTCCCGAACTACGAAGTGGCAAAATATCTCGTGCTCGCCACCCGTTCGGGCAAGGTCAAGAAGACCGCGCTGTCCGAATACGATTCCCCGCGTCAGGGCGGTCTGATCGCCGTGCGGCTGATGGCTGACGAGGCGACTGGAGAGCCCACGGACGAACTGGTCGGGGCCGCGCTATGCAACGCCGATGACGATATCATCTTGGTTTCGCGGCTTGGTATGAGCCTCAAATTCCAAGCTGACGACCAGCAGCTGCGCCCGATGGGCCGGCAGACCGCCGGCGTGCAGGGCATGCGCCTGCGCGAAGGCGACGAGCTTCTCGCCATGGATGTGGTGTCGGACGCCAGCGAGCAGGATCTGCTCGTGGTCACCAACGAGGGCTTCGCCAAGCGCACCGCGATCGGAGAATACCGCCTGCAAGGCCGCAATGGCTACGGTGTCAAGGCTGTGCATTTGGCCGAAGGGCGCGGTGCGCTCGTCGGCGCGCTGATTGTCTCGGACACTGATCAGGTCATGGCTATCATGAAATCCGGCAAGGTCATCCGCTCGGCCGTTTCCGAGGTGAATCGCACCGGTCGCAACACCCAAGGGGTGACGCTCGCGAAGCCCGACAGGGGCGACGAGATCCTGTCCATCGCACGCAACGAGGAACAGAATGAGGACGAGGGTGACGGCGTCGAATCTGAGGGCGCACAAACCGTGTCTGCCATTGCCCAGAGTGTGCTGTCCGCTACTGAAATCGGGGGCAGCGCCGGACGCGCAGCAGCAGCCGGTGGCAGCGGTTCAGATGCCGCGCCCGAGACACCGGAATTCCCGGCGGCGCCGGACGGACGGGATGCAGCAGGTTCGCAGGACCTGCAGTAACTGGGATTGGCATCAATGCGGCGGCGAGAAACTGTGCAGACTGTGCAGGATGGCGCTAATCGTCCCAGAACGCTGGTAGCCTCGGCCTAGGATTTGAAGCATGGCCCATATGGCTGGGACAGGACATCAGTGACCCATCAGTGACAAGGAGCAGCGATGAGCGAGAATCTTGAAGGCAACGAGCCGGACGCCATCAGATCGAATGGTTTCGCACCCGGTGCTGAGGCCGCTGACGGGGAAAGTGTGCGTGAGATGCGTATTCAAAACGCGATCCCGCGTGAGCACGCCCCGAGAATGGCTCGGTCCATATCGAATCAACCGGCCAATGCGTTCGGCGCTTCGCCGACTGCGGCAGAGCCACGGTCAGCTGGTTCGAATCAGCGCCGTCCGCCGCGCGCCCGGCGCATGAGCCTCTCCTTCGTTCACTTCGACGCCTGGTCGGTCGCTAAGGTCACCTTCCTGCTCGGCGTAGCCGGGGCTATCATACAGATCGTGGCCGCGGCGCTGATTTGGTTCCTGCTCAACATCGTCGGTGTTTTCGACCAGGTGACGCAGATCGTTTCGTCGACCGGTTTGGATACGGGCGACTTCAACCTTGCCGACGTGTTCTCGCTGAGCACGGTGCTGAGCGTCGTCACGATATTCTCGATCATCGAAGTCGTGTTGTTCACGCTGCTCGCCACCATCCTCGCCTGGCTTTACAACGTAGCCAGCGCGTTGGTCGGCGGCGTCCACGTCACGCTTGGTGATGACTGAATCCTTCCGCGTGAGTCGTCGCGGCGAATGGAATCGGCCTGACCCATCAGTCGTATGCCCGCTCATAATCTGCACGACGTTGGACAACCTTCTCATAAATTAGGCAAAGAGGATGTTGCAGAGGCTTGAAAATAACGAATCCGCGCGGAAATACGCGGCGAGCAAGGATGCGCTGACCGGCGCGCGGGGATTTGCCGGCTCACCATCGTAATCTCATTCAAGGCAAAAGAATAAAGACATGCTCGGCTATCTGGGATATTTCAGCACCTCGTTCATTATCGCGGTAATTGCGTGGCCCTTTGTTTCGGCGGCGCTGACGCTGCCCATTCTCGCCGGCATGTATCACCGCCATCACCGGCTGCGTTTCAGTGCGGTGCTGGCGGCCTACCTCGTCGTGCTGTATATCCTGGGGCTTGCGGCATTCACGTTGTATCCGATGCCGGATGACCCGCAGGCCTATTGTGCGGTTCATCATGTCGTCCCGCAGCTCAATCCGTTGCGTTTCATCGCCGATATTCGCAACGATGGCCTGTATGGCCTGCTGCAGCTCGTGATGAATGTCGTGTTGTTCATCCCACTCGGCTTTGCGATGACCCGCTGGCTGCGTTGGAAGGGCTGGGCGGTGATTCCAGCCGGATTCCTGATATCGCTGGCTGTCGAATGCTCGCAGCTGACCGGATTCTGGCATCTGTACCCGTGCGCCTACAGGCAGTTCGACGTGAACGATCTTATGACGAACACGCTCGGCGCGTTTCTCGGCTGGGCGGCAGCGCTGCTGTTCAGCCGGATGTTGCCGCTCGAACAGATCGACAGGGATGCGGTCAACGCCTCGCCGAAACTGCTGCACCGCGCAGTGACGTTGGCCATCGATATGGCGCTCGCCACCGTGGCGTATTCCTCGTTCGGAGCCGGCTTGGTCGTTCTGCTGCATTATGTCGCTACGCCGCAGCCCAACGGCGATTACCGATTGTGGGGGCTGACTTTCGGCGTCGAGGTGTTCACCGTCATCATCAGGGTCGTCGCAGGTCTCGTATTCTTCGTCTTCGAGCTGTGGATCCCGGTCACGCACCGCGGCCAGACCTTGGGCGGCATGTTCACCCACATGACCGTGGAGACTCGTCGCCGCCACGGTCATGCCAGAACCGCGTTCTACGCTCTGCGCATCGTCGTGCTCTATGCTCTGCTGCAACCGGGCTTCAACAATCAGGGCAACGAGACCGCGCTCAACACTGCCGCCAATCGCGTTTCCTTCGCGGTGGCTGTGGTCCTTATCGTATTCTGGCTCATCAAACGCCAAATGCCCTACGATCTGATTCCCGGCGAGCCGAAGCAAGGCAAATGGAGCGAAAATCCTGAGGTGGCTGCATGATCATTCGGTAAGAGTCAATTTGGCAACGGCCATTTCGTCATTGCCGGGCTGCCGGTTCGATGGCCTGCTATGCGTGGCGGCGCGCGAGTTCGGTGATAAGCCGTATGAGGCGCAACTGAGTTGGTTTCCTCGATAATGGCGCACAGAAGCTCAGTTCACTGAAACGGTTGTGATACGGTGTCGCCATTGGCCAGTGGTACGGGGTAGTATCACGGTTACGAGGCATCGCGGATGCGCCATTTCAAGGCGTATTGGCAGATGTTGCGCGCCTGACCTGGCGAGACGCATGCCGGGCACGACGTTGGGGCACAGTCGGCGGCCGTGCGGACGCCGTACGAGGAGGGATTCATATGAGCCATCGTCCAGTATCCATTGGCATCATCGGCATCGGCCATGTCGGCCCGCACGCGGCGAACAGCCTCATTCTGCAAGGTATCGCGGACGAACTGCTGCTATGCGACGTCAATGAGGGCAAACTCGCCGCCGAGGTGCAGGATCTCAACGATTCCGTCGTCTTCGCACCGCATCGTGTCGTGGTGAGGAACTGTCATGCCGATTACGAGCAGTTGGCGGATTGCGATGTCATCATCAACGCTGCCGGCAATGTCAAGCTTGCTGCGGTCAGCCGCGACGGCGAGCTGTTCGCCACCGTCGATTCGGCTCGTACTTTTGCCGGACGTCTCGCGGCGGCAGGGTTCGAAGGATTTTGGGTCAATGTCGCCAATCCGTGCGACGTGGTGTCCGCCGAATTGCATCGGCTGTCGGGCCTGCCCGCGAGCCATATCATCGGCACTGGCACCTGCCTCGATTCCGCCCGGCTGCGGGAGGTGATCTCGCTGACTACGAAGCTTGCGCCCGAATCCATTCAGGCCTACATGATCGGCGAACACGGCAATACGCAGATCGCCGCATGGTCGGCCATTAGTTTCGCCGGTGTTCCGATGAAAAACGTTGCCGGCAAACCAGGTTTTCGCGATCTCAAGCCTGACGATGTGCAGGCGAAGGCGCGCGACGGTGGTTATGTCGCCTACCGTGGCAAGCAGTGCACGGAATATGCGATCGCCAACGCGGCGGCCCGCATCACCCGTGCTATCCTGCATGACGAGCACGCGGTGATGCCTGGATCGGTGCGGCTTGACGGACAGTACGGCCAGAGCGGGTTATATATTTCAGTGCCGTGCATCATCGGCGCTGACGGCGTCGAGGACATCGTTGAATTGGATTTGAACGAGGAGGAACAGGCCGGCTTCGCCGCTTCTTGCGACGCCGTGCGCGCCAACACCGCGCGCCTCGCCCCCTTCAGCATCGAGGAGTCGCGCAAGAACCCGGTCGTTCTCCCCAAGCATGAATAAACCAAGCCGCTAACCGAGCAACTCCACCAGCGTCCGTTATGCCAGTAAACTTAGGTAGTGGAACATAAGGGCCGATGGCAGCTCGTCAGTGTCTGTTTTGCTCCATTAGCCGCAATGTGGCGCTACAATTGCAGTCAAATCGATGGAACCGTTTGCATACGGATCACCAAGGCGGAGGCGGCTATGGCACAGCAGGCGGTCACGATACGCGATGTGGCACGCAAGGCCGGTGTGGCCGTGTCGACCGCCTCGCGCGCGCTAGGCGAAGGCTCTGCGTCGCCGGCGACGCGCAGCAAGGTGCGACAGGCGGCCCGGGAGTTGCATTTCGTGCCCAATATGGCCGCAAGACAGCTGACTTCGGGCAGATCGAATATCGTGGCTATCGTCATCACCGAATCTCCCGACTTCGCGTTTCGCGACGCTTTCATCTCTGATATTGTCAGCCGGCTCATGGGTTCCTTCTCGAAGGCGAATCTGCTGCCGTTCCTGGTGCTGATCGCGCCGACGGACGCCGACGGTTTCATCCGCCTGCTGCGCAATTCCGGTGCCGAAGGCATGGTGGTCGTCAGTTTCCACTATTCCAAGCGTTTCGCTACGATCATCAAGGCATCGGGCAAGCCCACAGTGTTCGTGGGCAAGCCGCCCGTCGGCATGAACTACCCGTATGTCGATCCCGATCAGATTCAGGGCGGCTATCTCGCCGGGCAGCTGCTGGTGAGCCGCGGCAGAAGGCATATCGCCTTTATCGAGGGACCTGTCGACATGCAGTCGCCGGCGGGCAAGAATCTGCGCACCGAAGGCTGCGTGATGGCGCTCAAGGAGGCCAGTCTCGAGCCGGTTGCCATTCTTCCCGGCCCTTATAGCTTCGAGCATGGCATTGAGGCGATGGCTGCCATTCTCGATGCGCATCCGACCGTTGACGGAGTGTTTGCGCAATCCGACCAGATCGCTGCCGGAGCTCTGCATGCGTTGCATCAGCGTGGCAAGCGCGTGCCGCAGGATGTCGCAGTGATTGGCTTTGATGATTTTCATATCGCCAGCGCCACGTCACCGCGCCTGACCACTGTCGCGCAGCCGCTTACCCAGTTGGCTCAAGCGGCTACTGATATGTTGATTCATCGACTTGCCACAGGAGAGTGGAAGACGACAGTGCAGATATTCCCGGTCACACTGGTAACGCGGGAGAGCGCGTGAGCACTGGCATGGCTGCCCCGGCGAGTGCCGCTGAGGCAATACATGTAATGCCTGCCGCTTGCTGTGGTGCCTTCCGAGGCTCTGCCACTGTTCAGAAGAGCACATAAGGCATCGAGAATCTCACCACAATCCGGTCTATTACCGACTCAAAGGCACAGAAGCGCACAGTTGCCGACAGTTGAGCACAACACGGCACATCTGTTGGAGCGCAATCGAAAAATGTGATACAGTAACTGTGTTTTTGGAAACGGTTCCAAGAACATCGGTGATATGCGCAGCTGCATTCACCGGTGGAGAGATCGCACATGGATGTGCGATGAGGAAAGGAACACCATGAAGCGAAGCACACGAATACTCGCCTCCGTCACTGCGATTGCCGCGCTGGCCAGCATGGCCGCCTGCGGATCCAGCAATTCGCAAAATGGGGCCAAATCAGGTGGTAAGACTGTCATCAAGATCCAGACCTTCAACAACTTCGGCTATGGCAAGCCCAGCAATGAGCGCCCGGGTGCGGATCTGTGGACCAAATACGAGAAAGAGCACCCGAACATCAAAATCGAGGAGACCGTCGCCTCCGGCTCGGACGATGCGCGCTCCGCCTTCAACACCGCCATCTCATCCGGCTCGAACGCCTATGACATCTATGCGGCCGATATCGCGTGGATGCCGTCGATCACGGCGATGCCCGACAAGTTCATGGATCTCAAGGATTATCTCAAAAACAACGACTGGCTCGACTGGAAGACGCAGGGCGCCACCACGGCGAATGGCGAAGTCATCGGCGCGGGCAACGATATCGGCCCCACCGCCGTCTGCTATCGTTCGGATCTGTTCGCCAAGGCCGGACTGCCGACCGACCGCGACGAAGTTGCCAAACTGCTCGGGGGCGACAGCGCCACTTGGGACACTTACTTCCAAGTCGGCAAGCAATACACTGAAAAGACCGGACTGCCGTGGTATGACGCGATGGGCGGCATCTGGGGCGCGATGAAAACCCAGATCGAAGAAGCCTATGTCAAGAAGGATGGCACTGTCATCGCCACCGACAGCAAGATCAAGAGCCTCTACGATCAGCTGACCGCGACCACCGATATGTCGGCACACCTCAATCAGTGGTCCGACGACTGGAACGCCAACTTCAAATCCGACAAGGGCTTCGCCACGATCATGTGCCCCGCCTGGCTGGTCAACAATATCAAGGGCAACTCAGGCTCTGACTTCAAGGGCTGGGATATCGCCGACGTGACGCCTGGAGGCGGATCCAATCAAGGCGGCTCGTGGCTCGTCGTGCCCAAGACCTCCAAGGTCCAGGACGAAGCAGCCAAACTGGTGGCGTGGCTGACCGCTCCGGAGCAGCAGGTCGCGACCTTCAAGGCCGCCTCGAACTACCCGAGCTCCCCCAAGGCGATGGCCGATCCAGCCGTGGCCGACAAGACGGATACCTTCCTGAACAATGCGCCGACCGGCAAGATCTTCGCCGACCGTGCCAAGGCGGTCACCGTCGTGCCCTACACCGGTGCTCAGTACTACGACATCGACTCCAAGATGGGCGATGCACTCGGCCGTGTCGACGTGACTCAGGAACAGAGTGCGGCACAGTCTTGGAACCAGTACGTCAACGACGTCAAGGCACTGTCCTGAGCGTTGCTGGGCCGCTGGAAACGGACCGGGTGACGTACTCCCGGCAGCTCAGGTCCAACGTGTGAACACGCTGAGTAACTTGGTGCCTGCCTACTGATGACCGACTCTAGGATGCGATTCCGCCGTGTGCCTAAGGCATACCATGTC
This sequence comes from Bifidobacterium sp., assembly GCF_022640935.1. GTDB lineage: Bacteria > Actinomycetota > Actinomycetes > Actinomycetales > Bifidobacteriaceae > Bifidobacterium. Next base: position 20,081 of record NZ_JALCCV010000011.1, on the reverse strand, counting down.
GAGGCATGCGGCGGAATTGCGGGGTCAAATGCAATTGAGTCGGCGAGATCGGCGGATAGTGCGTTAACGCGAGATTAGCAGCGAGAACGAAGGCGAAAATCGGCGGCGAGTCCGGCGATGAGCCGAAAAGGAGAGACTATGTCACAGCAGACTAGGTCACATCAACATCACGCAGCTGGCGGGCCCAGCGAACAGTTTGGCATGACGCGCGGGAACCGCTCCGGCAGCGGCCTGCTTGACGGCGAGCCGAGCAAGTGGAGCACCCGGCTCGGCCAGTTCGAGTGGAAGGCGTCGCCATACATTTATGTGGCGCCGTTCTTCATCCTGTTCGCCATCGTCGGTCTGTTCCCACTGTTGTACACGATGGTCGTAGCCACTCGAAACTGGAACACGCTCACCGGCGACGGCGGGCTTGCCGTGTGCGGCGCGACCTGCGGAAGCACTGCGCCCTCATGGTTCGGCAACTTCGCATGGGTCCTGCATCAGCAGGCTTTCTATGTCGCGCTGCGGAATTCGGTGTCGATCTTTCTGCTGAGCTCGATTCCGCAAATCATGCTGGCATTGCTCTTGGCTTGGATCCTGGACGCGAATCTCAAAGCCAAAACCTTTTGGCGCATGGGCGTACTGCTGCCGTATGTGGTGGCCCCGTCTGCCGCAGGCATTATCTTCTCGCAGATTTTCTCTGACAAGATGGGCGCCATCAACGTGTTGCTCCAGCAGATCGGGCTGAATCCCATCATGTGGCACGGCAGCACGATCTGGTCGCATATCGCCATCGCAACAATCGTGAATTTCCGCTGGACCGGCTACAACACGCTGATTCTGCTCGCCGCCATGCAAGCCGTGCCGCGCGATGTGATCGAGGCCTCGGTCGTGGATGGCGCCGGTAAGTGGCGTACTTTCCGTTCGGTGACGCTGCCGATGCTGCGCCCGACCCTGATATTCGTCATCATCACCTCAACCATCGGCGGCCTGCAGATCTTCGATGAGCCGCAGCTCTTCCACAATGCGGCCAGCGCAGGTGGCGGCGTCAACAACCAGTATCTGACCGTGAGCCTGTACCTGTACAAGCTCGGATTCGTCAGTGTGACGCCCGGCCAGCCGAATATGGGCCGTGCCGCAGCCGTCGCATGGGTGCTGTTCCTCATCATCGTGGCTATAGCCGTGCTCAACTACCTGCTCACGCAGCGGTTCGCATCCGGCGGGCAGGCGCGGCGAAGCAAACAGGCTATCCGCCAGATAGAGGAGCGTAACGAGGCGGAGCGGCAACGGGCGATTCACTCCGGATACAACGCGCGCGCGGCTGCGGCAACGTTGGACGCACTCGGCATGAAACAGGAAGCGTAGGGGCCAGCGATGAGCAAGATAGACGAAGCAACCGGCAAGGATAACGATAATGGCAACATCGGCACCGATTATGGCGTCCCCGCGCTCGAACAGGCGTATGGCAAGGGCGTGGCCAGGGCCGCGGCGAGGGTGCGTGCCAAGAAGCTCGGTTTGACCTCCGAAGGCCGTCAGCCCGGTTGGCCAAGCTACCTGATTCTGGTGTTGGCCATTGTAATCTTCATTTTCCCGCTGTATTACGCGGTTTCCATCGCCTCTCAGAACAGCCCGAGCAACCAGTATGGCGTGCGTGCGCTGATTCCCGGCAGCGCGTTGCTGGGGAACATCGGCAGGGCTTTCGATGCGATTGACTTCTGGCAGGCGCTCGGCGGCACTTTCTTCGTCGCGACGCTGGTCTCCATCTCCACCGTGCTTTTCAGCACGCTGGCTGGCTACTCGTTCGCCAAACTGCACTTCCGCGGGCGTAATTTTATGCTCACCTTCGTGGTCGCGACGATGACCATTCCGCAGCAGCTAAGCGTCGTGCCGCTTTATATCATGGCCAACAAGGCCGGTCTGTACGGCAGCCTGTGGGCTGTGATCATCCCCGGTTTGGTCAGCGCGTTTGGCGTGTTCTGGATGACGCAGTACATCAGCGATGCCCTGCCTTACGAGCTGATCGAGGCGGCACGCGTCGACGGCTGCTCGATGATCCGCACTTTCTGGTCAGTCGCGATGCCGGCCGCCCGCCCGGCTGCCTCGATGTTGTTCCTGTTCACTTTCATCGGCCAGTGGACGAATTATTTCTGGCCCATGCTCGTGCTGGGATCGAACAAGAACAGCATGCTCACTGTGGCCGCCGCAGCGCTCAAGGGCGCGTACTTCACCGATTACACGATGGTGATGTCCGGCGTCATCCTGACGACCTTCCCGCTCATCGTACTGTTCTTCTTCGCCGGCCGCCAGCTCGTCTCCGGCATCATGGCCGGTGCGGTCAAAGGCTGAGACGGCAGCATAAGGAACCGTTGCCCGACCATCAATTGGCGTCTGATGTGATGTGCAAGACAACAGGCGAACACCACCCAATGAAAGCGAGTATCACCATGACCACTACCTTCCCCGGCGACTTCCTTTGGGGCACCGCCACCGCCTCCTATCAGGTCGAGGGCGCGATCCGCGAGGACGGTCGTACCCCGAGCATCTGGGACACCTTCTGCGAGCATCCCGGCACGGTAGCCGACGGCTCCTCCGGCGAGATCGCTTGCGACCAGTACCACCGTTATCCCGAAGACATCGCGCTGATGCACGAGCTCGGCGTCAAGGCCTACCGGCTCTCCATCGCCTGGCCGCGCATCGTGCCGAATGCCGATGGCGCTGTCAACCAGCTTGGTATCGACCATTACCGGCGTGAGTTGGACGCGTTGCGTGAGGCGGGCATCATGCCTGTGGTGACCTTATATCACTGGGATCTGCCGCAATATCTTGAAGATCACGGCGGTTGGGCGAGGCGCGATACGGCGCTGCGTTTCGCCGATTATGCGGACGCGATAGCCAGCGGGCTGGGCGATCGCGTGGGCATCTGGACAACGCTCAACGAGCCATGGTGCTCTGCGTATCTCGGCTATGGCAGTGGCGTGCATGCGCCAGGCGTACGCGATTACGGCAAAGCGCTCGCCGCCGTACACCATTTGAATCTTGCGCACGGCTTGGGTGTGCAGGCGATCCGGGCTCATCTTGGCGGGACCGCGAAGGTTTCCAGCGTGCTCAATCTTGCGGTGAACATCGCGCAGACCGACAGCGAGGCGGACATGGCAGCTAAACATCGCGCCGATCTGATCGCTAACGAGGTTTTTCTTGGGCCCATGCTCGAGGGCCGCTACGACCCTGAAATATTCGAAGTGACCAAGCCATACACCGACTGGTCCTTCGTGCATGACGGCGACGAGGAACTCATCCGGCAGCCGATGCAGTCGCTTGGCGTGAATTACTACTCGACCACGCACGTTCGTTATCGGGATACGGCTGCTGCTGTCAGTGCGGCCGGTGGCGTGGCTGCCTCGGTTGCGCGTCCGGTTTCGCCAGCCGAACGCAATCCCATGCCTGCGCAAGATATCGTCGAGGCTCTGCCCCCGGCCGGCGAGCTGACGGCCATGGGATGGAACCAAGAGCCGCAAGGGCTTACGTCTCTGCTCACCGAATTGGGGGCGCGCTTCCCCGATCTCGATCTGTTCGTCTCGGAGAACGGGTCCGCATGGGACGACGAGGTAACTGCAGACGCCGACGAGCCCAACGGCATGATCGTGCACGACCCCAGGCGCGTGGCGTATTTGGAGGCGCATGTGCGCGCCGTGGCCGACGCGATAGCGGCCGGTGCCAAAGTGAAGGGATACTTCGCTTGGTCGCTGCTCGACAATTTCGAGTGGGCGCTGGGCTATTCCAAGCGGTTCGGCATCATCCGCGTCGATTACGACACGCAGCAACGCATCTGGAAGGACTCCGCATTGCGATTGCGCGCGATTGTGGCGCATAACGCGATCTGAACCGTTGCGGCGAGCAGTGCCTTGTTGGTGCGCTAGAATTCCCTGTGGGACTCACCTAGTGTATAAACCCGATAAACAAGGAGGAACAATGCTCGACGGATTTAAGAAATTCATCGCCCGGGGCAACATGGTCGATATGGCTGTTGGCGTGGTCATGGGTGCAGCCGTGACCTCAGTGGTCACTGCGATTGTAGAGAAGGTCATCAACCCGCTGATCGCCATGATCTTTGGCACTGAGAATATGGATGGACTGTTGGCATTCACTGTCAACAAATCCACGGTCTCCTTCGGCGCGGTTCTCGGCGCGCTGATCAACTTCCTCGTAGTCGCTGCGGCCGTGTACTTCTGCATCGTGCTGCCGATCAACAAGTTCCGTGATATGGCTGCCGCGCGGCATGGCACGCCGGAAGAAGAGGAAGAGCCACTCAGCCCTGAAGAGCAGACCGTGGCATTGCTTCAGGAGATCCGCGACGAGCTGGCCAAAGGCGAGAATGGGAAAACCGAAATCATGCGGTGAGGCATGCCGTATGGCGGGGGGCCAACACCCTTCGGGAAGATATCGCATAGCAGGGACTCAGACGCATCGCGCCCGAGTCCCTGTCTGTTTTTGACAATGTACGTTATGGACACCATGAATTGACGAAGCGTTTCCGGGGTGTATAGTTGGTCTTGGCTCAACGAAGAGAAACCCTTCAATGGCCGGCAAAAAATAAACGCAGAAGTTTGTCGTTTCCGAAGTTGGCTACGACGAGTGGATGCATAACCCTTCACAACGGATCGTTCGGCACGTACCTGCCGATGAAAGGATTGACTATCATGGCAGAAGTAGTATTCGAGCATGTCACTCGTGTCTACCCGGGCAACGATAAGCCCTCTGTAGACGATTTGAATCTGAATATCAAGGACGGCGAGTTCCTCGTGCTCGTCGGCCCTTCCGGCTGCGGAAAGTCAACGACTCTGCGCATGCTGGCAGGCTTGGAAGAGGTGAACAAGGGACGCATCCTCATCGGTGGCAAAGACGTCACAACGATGCAGCCGAAGGATCGCGACATCGCCATGGTCTTCCAGAACTATGCGCTGTATCCGCATATGACAGTTGCTGACAACATGGGCTTCGCCCTGAAGATCGCCGGCACTCCGAAGGACGAGATCCGCAAGCGCGTCGAAAAGGCCGCTGAGATCCTCGATCTGACCGAGTTCCTTGATCGCAAGCCGAAGGCCCTGTCCGGTGGCCAACGTCAGCGCGTGGCCATGGGCCGCGCCATCGTTCGTGAGCCGAAGGTCTTCCTCATGGATGAGCCGCTTTCGAACCTTGATGCGAAGCTGCGCGTGCAGACCCGCACCCAGATCGCCGCTTTGCAGCGCCAGCTGGGTGTCACCACCCTGTACGTGACCCACGATCAGACCGAGGCCCTGACGATGGGCGATCGCATCGCTGTCATCAAACTCGGCATCCTGCAGCAGGTCGGCGCGCCGACCGAGCTGTATGATACCCCGGCGAACGTCTTCGTCGCAGGCTTCATTGGCTCCCCATCGATGAATCTCAACACCCACCCGGTGGTCAACGGCAAAGCGAAGATCGGCAGCGACACCATCGATCTGCCGACCGATGTCGTTTCGAAGCTGGCCCCTGAAGACAATGGCCGGATCGTAATCGGCTTCCGACCGGAGGACGCCGGTCTGGCGACCGCTGACGACCCCAACGCCTTCTCGCTCAAAGTCGTGAACGTCGAGGATCTGGGCTCTGATGGCTACATCTACGGCAACATCATCATCGACGATTCGGTCCTCGAGGCTTCGGCGACCATGTCCGACCAGAACAAGCTCACCACGATTCGCGTGAATCCGCGTGCGCTGCCGAAGGTCGGCGAGGTCGTGAAGATCAAGATCGACCCGGTCAAGATGCACCTGTTCTCGCCGGCATCCGAGCTGCGTCTCAACTAAACTTGGCGAGGCCGCAAGACCGAACCAACCAGTAAACGAGACCTCCTCTTCCTCTCTTCAGGTCTCGTTGGAAAGGCCCCGCATAGCTGCGGGGCCTTTTTCTTGCTTGTTTTCTTATATGGGCAGTAGATTGGGCAGTATGGAATTTCTGAATACGGTCGAAATCGATGCTCGTCTGCATCCCGCATCCTCAGCGCAGTCGAAGGGCAGGGATGGCAACATCAGCGCTAATGCCCGAGAGCCGAGGACTCTGACGATCACTGCGGCGAGTTCGAATCCGAAGATGTTCACCCTGCCTTGGGAAAAGCCGCTGTCCGTATGGCCGCAGGAGCTTCTGGCCAATCTGCCGCGTGGCATTTCGCGGCACATCGTGCGATTCGTGCACGTCGGCGATGAAATCTATGCCATGAAAGAGATCACACGCAATGTGGCCGAGCGGGAATACGAGCTGCTGAGAAGACTGCAGAAACTTGATCTGCCTACCGTGACGCCGATTGCCGTAGTCACCGGACGCCATGACAAGTCCGGCGAACCGCTCGAATCTATCCTCGTGACGAGACACCTGAAATTCTCCCTGCCCTACCGCGCCCTGTTCGCACGCAACCTGCGCCCTGATACCGCGCAGCGACTGATCGACGCGCTGGCCGTGCTCATGGTTCGCCTGCATCTGGCGGGCTTCTACTGGGGCGATGTATCGCTCTCGAATGTGCTGTTCCTGCGCGACGCTGACGAATTCACTGCATTCTTGGTGGATGCTGAGACCGGCGATCTGCACGCGGTGCTCACCGACGGTCAGCGTGAATACGACATGGATCTGGCGCGGACCAACATCATTGGGGAGCTGATGGATCTGAGTTCTGGCAAACTGCTGCCCGGCGACGTAGACGAGGTCGAAGTGGGCAACCGTCTTGCCGAGCGGTATCACTCGCTCTGGAGCACGTTGACTGATACCGAAAACTTCAAGCCGGACGAAATGTGGAAGATCGAGCGTCGCGTCAACAAACTCAATAAGCTTGGTTTCGACGTGGACGAGCTCGAAATGAAAACCACCGAGGACGGCAACCGCATTCTCGTGCGGCCACGTGTGGTCGATGCCGGATATGCATCGCGCAAGCTGCTGCGGCTCACTGGCTTGGACGTGCAGGAGAATCAGGCCCGTCGGCTGCTCAACGATCTGGACGCCTACCGCGCCTCGACCTGGCAGGATGATGAGGACCTCGAAATAGTGGCGACCGATTGGATGCGCGTCGTCTTCGAGCCGACCGTGCGCATGATCCCGCCCGAATACCGCTCGCAGATCGAACCCGCCCAGTTCTTCCACGAGATTCTGGAGCACCGCTGGTTCCTGGCCGAAAAAGCAGGACACGACATCCCCATGCGCGAGGCGGTCAAAAGCTACATCGACACGGTGCTGCCGAAGTACAAGCTTGATACCGAAGACGTCGAACAGCTCAATGCGGAAGCCGATTCCGGCGTGGTCGACGACGATTCGGCCTTCAACGCCAACGACGACAATTACGGTTCCGATGCAGTTGACAACGATCCTGACGCAGCCGTATGGGCAAGCCGCTGAACATTCCGCTGCCCGGACAGGCGCGGTTCTGACCATCCGTCGCAGCGGCAGGGTCTCCATGCGCGAAGAAGGGCGCAGCTATGACCGAGAATGCGGCCTTTCGCCATTCTGCATATGTGGCGTGAATCCGCATGAAAGCATGCGATATCTCGCTCCGCCTATTGTGCCCTCGTGGCGTCGGCAGTAGCCGAGGCCGCTTCACGACGCGCACGCGCCACTGCATACAGGCTGATGCCCGCGGCGACGGACGCGTTGAGCGATTCGACTACATTCGTGATCGGAATGCCGGCTATGGCGTCGCAGGCTTCGCGCACGAGTCGGCTCAGGCCCTTGCCTTCGGAACCGAGCACGACTACGAGCGGGTCGGATTCGAAGCCGGTCTCGCCTACGAGCCTCTCGCCGCCGCCATCAAGGCCGACGGTGTAATAGCCACGCTCCTTGAGCGCCTCCAACGCTTTGGTCAGATTGACGACGCGGGCCACCGGAATATGAGCCGCGGCGCCGGCCGATACCTTCCATGCGGCTGCGGTCACCGAGGCCGAGCGGCGCTCAGGCAGGATGACGCCATTGGCACCGAATGCGGCGGCCGAACGGATCACCGCGCCGAGATTTTGCGGATCGGTGACGCCGTCAAGCGCGATAAACAGCGGCCGGGAGGCGATGCGGGCCTCCCCGGAATCCGCTGCCTGCATCGCCTTGGCTCTTTTTTCAGCGCGCTCGGCCAGTTCCTGCAGCGAGGAATACTGATACGGCTGGGCTTTGAGAATCACGCCCTGATGATTGCCGGAACGCGCGATGCGATCCATTTCAAGCCGGTCAGCCTCCAACAGATTGAGCCCTTGCATACCCGCGAGTCGCACAATGTCGCGCGTGCGATCATCGTGTTCGATGCGCGAGGCGATATACAGCTGCGAACTGGGCACACCCACGCGCAGCGCTTCGAGCACCGCGTTGCGGCCGATGACCAGATCGTCGGAGTCCGAGGTGTATTTCGCGACCCGCCGCCGCGCCGCAATGCGCGGATCGGCGACCCTGCGGCGATCCGCGGTTTTCTTGGCGCGGTACGCCTTGTGATAGACACGATCCTCTGCCTTCGGCGTAGGTCCTTTGCCCCGCAGCGCATTGCGGTGTTTCCCGCCCGACCCCTTGGTCGGGCCCTTCTTCATAGCCATAATCTTCATTGTCCCAGAACCCCATGGCAAATGACGTTTCGACATATGCGAATACGTGCCGACATTTGCAGGCGCTGTTGCGCCATTGTGTACTATGGTTCTTGTATTCGCCAGCGGCACAGGCCGCAGCGACCACTAACCGCGCAGTTCCGTGTTGCACATTCTTCGTTGCCGACCGGGCTGACTACTTCGCGGCCAATCTACAGGAGAACACTATGGTTGGTCGATCCAATGATCAATCCGCTGCGCCATCTCAAGACGCAGCCCCATCAACAGACCCCACGGCATCGTCGGGCGCAGTATCCATGGATATGGCGGCAGTGGATATGACGCCGATCGATACGTCGTCGGCAAACCCGCAGAAACATCAGGATTCGCCGGATCGGGCCGATCCCAGCCTCACCGATGCCACTGATGTCGCCAAGGCGCTGAACGTCGACCCGGCTGTGGGATTGAGCGACGACGAGGCGCGGCGGCGGTTGGAGCAATTTGGCCCCAATCAACTGGCCAGCGCGCCTAAAACGCCCAAGTGGAAGAAGTTCTTGCAACAGTTTCAAGACCCGCTGGTCTACCTGCTGCTTGCCGCCACGCTGATTTCGTTGGTTGCGTGGTTCATTGAACGGGCGAATGCGCGACCGGGCGCCGAAGGCGGCGAAGCATTGCCGTTCGATGCCATCGTGATCGTGCTGATTCTGATTGTGAACGCGGTGCTAGGCTACCTGCAAGAGGCGAAGGCCGAGCAAGCTGTCGATGCGCTGGCGAAAATGACGGCGCCGCAGACTTCTGTGCTGCGCGGCGGCAAAGTCAACCGCATCGACACATCCGAAGTCGTCCCCGGCGATATCGCCGTGTTGGGCGAGGGCGATTCGGTTTCGGCCGATGGTCGTCTGTTCGCTGCTGCATCGCTGCGCATCGCGGAGGCAAGCCTGACCGGCGAATCCGTGCCGGTGGGCAAGAAGCCCGCCACACTTGAGCAGGCCAAGGCGCTGGGCGACCGTACCAATATGGTTTTCAACGGCACCGCCGTCACCCAAGGTACGGGCCGCGCCATCGTCACCGGCACCGGCATGGACACGCAGGTCGGCAAGATCGCCGAGATGCTTTCGCATACCAACGACGAGACCACTCCGCTGCAAAAGGAAATGAACCATGTCTCCAAGATACTGGGAATCGCCGTGGTCATCATCGCGGTGGTCGTGCTCATCGCGCTCGCGACTGTGGAAGGATTCCACGATATCCATGATGTCATCGACTCGCTGCTGCTCGCCGTGTCGCTGGCTGTTGCGGCGGTGCCGGAAGGCCTGGCCACGATTCTCACCGTGGTGCTTGCGCTTGGCGTACAGCGCATGGCCCAGCATCACGCCATCGTCAAACGGCTCTCATCCGTGGAGACGCTCGGCTCCGCTTCGGTGATTTGCTCCGACAAGACCGGCACGCTCACACGCAACGAAATGACCGTCGAGCGTGTGGTCACGCCGAGTGGCGAAGTGCAGATCACCGGCACCGGCTACGCGCCGCAAGGCCGCATGATCGCGCAGGATGGCAGCGAAGACATTGACGGCGACCTCGCGCATGAAGTGCTCACCACGCTGGCTGCTGGCTCCATCGCGAACGACGGCGACCTGCGGCAGGGCGGTTCAGGCGACTCGCAGGGCACTTGGGAGGCCGTGGGCGATCCGACCGAGGTGTCGCTTATTGTTGCTGCCCGCAAGGTCAAGGCCATGTCGAGCTTTGCCAATTTCGAGCGCGTCGCCGAAATTCCCTTCACCTCCGAACGCAAGCGCATGGCGGTGATCGCCAAAGACAACGCCGATTCCGGCAAGCTTACGGTATTTGCCAAGGGTGCGCCTGACGTGTTGCTGGGCTACTGCACGCATATCGCAGTGGGCAATGCGGTGCGGCGAATGACCGATGGCGATCGTGATTCGCTTCTCTCTACCGTCGAACGGCTATCCTCACAGGCCTACCGCACACTGGGCGAAGCCTATCGGCCGTTGGACACGCAGTCGCTGGCCGATGTGCCGGGAGTGCGTTCGAACGCCGCCGGCCAGGTGACGGACATCTCGGAGCAGAGCGATGCCATTGAGACCGGGCTGGTGTGGTCCGGCATGGTCGGCATCATCGACCCGCCGCGCACCGAGGTGCGTGCCAGCGTGGCAGAGGCACATCGCGCGGGCATTCGCACGGTGATGATTACCGGCGACCACCCGCTGACCGCTTCGCGCATTGCCTCCGATTTGGGCATCATCGAATCCGGAGATATTGAGGGCAAGGCACTGAATGGAAAAACACTGACCGGTGAACAGCTTGATGAGTTCACCGACGATGCGGCGCTGGACAAGGCCACTTCCGAAGTCTCGGTCTACGCCCGCGTGGCTCCTGAACACAAGCTGAAAATCGTCGAATCGTTGCAGCGCCAGCGCAACATCGTGGCGATGACGGGCGACGGCGTCAACGACGCCCCCGCCGTTAAATCCGCAGATATCGGGGTGGCCATGGGCATCACCGGCACCGAGGTGACGAAGGAATCCGCGAATATGATCCTCGCGGACGACAACTTCTCTACCATCGTCTCGGCGGTGCGCGAAGGCCGTGGCATATTTGACAATATCAAGAAATTCCTGCGTTACCTGCTCAGTTCCAACGTGGGTGAGGTCTTCACGGTGTTCGGCGGCGTGATGTTCGCCGGATTCCTCGGCATCACCCAGCCGGGAACGGCCGGGGTCACTGTGCCGCTGCTGGCGACCCAACTGCTGTGGATCAACTTGCTCACCGATGCCGCGCCGGCGCTCGCGATGGGTGTCGACAGATCGTCGGAGGACATGATGGGCAGGCCGCCGCGCAAGATCACCGATCGTGTGATCAACATGGAGATGTGGGGCGACATCGTCTTCATCGGCGTCATCATGGCTGTCGTTACGCTGATTGGCATGGATATGCACTTGGCCGGCGGATTATTCACCGACCGCAGTGTTTCGACGATGGGCCACGAGACCCAGATGGTCGAGGCGCGCACCATGGGCTTCACGATTCTCGTGTTCGCCCAGATGTTCAATGCCCTCGCTTCGCGCTCGCATCTACAAAGCGTGTTCAAGGGACTGTTCGCCAACAGGTGGCTGTGGGGAGCGATCGTCGTTTCTACGCTGCTGCAGCTGGTGGTCATTTATGTGCCATTCCTCAACGCCGCCTTCGGCACGACGCCGCTGGAGCCTTTAGCTTGGCTCGAATGCATCGGACTGGCGTTGTTCGTGCTCGTCGCCTCCGAGGTGCGCAAGGCGGTGCTGAGAGCTCTGCCAGGGAATCGGGGTCTTGCCCAGTAAGGCCCTTGACTCAGTAAGTGTCATACAGAAGTCGGCCGATAGCCAATCAGAGTGGCGGAATTCCGCCAGTCAAAATCGCTATCGGCCGACTTGCCTATGAATTTTCCGGGGTGTTGCACATTATATCCGGCGATGGCCTCAGTCGTTGACCTCGGCCTTGTAGAAGTGCTCATACGAGCGCGAAGGCGTCGGGCCGCGCTGGCCTTGGTAGTGTGAACCGGTGCCGGCCGACCCATACGGGTGCGCGGCGGGGGAGCTGAGCTCGAAGAAGCACATCTGGCCGATTTTCATGCCAGGCCATAGCTTGACCGGCAGCGTGCTCACATTCGATAGTTCCAAGGTGATATGACCTTCGAAGCCCGGGTCGATGAAGCCAGCGGTCGAATGGGTGAGAATGCCCAGGCGTCCGAGCGAGCTTTTGCCCTCGAGCCGCGCGGCTACCGTCGCATCCAGCTTCACATATTCCCATGTAGAGGCGAGCGCGAATTCGCCCGGGTGCAAAATCCATGGCTCGCCGGAGGCCACCGCGAACTGCTCGGTGAGCGCTCCCTGATTTTCGGCCGGATCCACATAGGTATAGGCGTGGTTGTTGAACAGACGGAAAAAGCGGTCGAGCCGCACGTCAATGGATGCGGGCTGCACCATCTCTGGCGTCCAAGGGTCAAGAGATATGTGACCGGCGGCTTGGAACGCGAGGATGTCGCGATCGGACAGAAGCATGGTTCCCCTCTCGTGGGTGTGGTTGCCGGTTGCGGCAGTGCGCCGCATGGCAAAGCATGGTTGACGACGGTTCTCGACCTAGTCTAGTTCTTACCGCCGAACCGTTGCAGACAGGCTGGACGAATACGGCGACAAAAAAATTCTCAGGAAGTTAGCAGAAAACACGAGCGCTATACCAAGGAATGGATGGTTAAGTAATACTTGTCAGCAAGAGCTGGCCAGGAGCACCGCTTCCGACAATTGAATCCTTCTTCTTCTCTCCTTTCTCTCCCCGGCGCCAACCCCGCCGGGGTTTCTTTTTGCAAACCTAGAAGTTGCGCGTGATGATGTAGGGGAGGCATACAACGAAACTCGAACCATGGTGCAGATGGTGTTGGCGCCTATGAGGCCAGACTTACGCCGAACTACGCTCGTTGCCGCTGCACTGACGTATATTGTGACTATGGCTGCTCAAGAATCCCATTCCGCCGAATACGAGTCCACGGGTCACAAACCAGGTGATGACGAGACCGGTGACGATCGGCTTGTTGGCCGAAAATCCACTGTGGTGCCGGGGCATTATGGCGAATCTTTGCACGTGACGCACGCCGCATTGTCGCGCGGCGACGCCAAGTCCTCCCCCAATCGCCCGATGTTCCTGTGCCTGCATGGATGGGGTTCCAATGAAGAGGATCTGGCAGACATAATGCGCTATGTCGCGCCCTACAATGACTATGCCTCGCTTCGCGCGCCGCTGGAGCTCGAGTCCCCCGGCGGATACTCGGCTGGTGCCTACAGCTGGTTCCATGAATCCGTGCCGGTGGGCGAGGACCTCGACTATGATGCGCTAGCGGCTGCGGAGGCCATCGATGCTTGGGTTTCGGAGAATATTCCCGATGAACGCGACGTGGTGCCCATCGGGTTTTCGCAAGGCGGCGTGCTGGCGGTGCATGTGTTGCGGGTCCATCCTGAACGATACCGTGCAGCGATTACGTTGTCCGGGTTTTTGGCTCCTGGGCCGCTTCCCGGCGATGAGCGGCTTCCAGATCGCGAAATTCCGGTGTTCTACGGCTTCGGCGCCGACGACACGCTGATTCCCAAATACGAGTCCTACGCTTTCTCCGCTTGGTTGGAGGAGCATACGTGGCTGACCTCTAAAAGCTATCACGGGCTCGACCACTCCGTAGGGCTCGAGGAATTCAGCGATATCCGGCAATGGCTCCTCCTCAACGACATCGCCTCGGGCGTGCTGTAAACTCAGCCACGGCACGCCTGCTGGCACCAATCCGCCGAGCCGTTAAAGAAGGGGCCGGTGGACTCGTCGCAGGCGAGGTGAGCGGCTGCTACGGCCACGAAGGATGCAGGTCGATGTCGACAGGAAACTATAATTCGCTATCGGCATCAACCTGCATCACATACACATTTCTTCTCATATGCCGGGCTTGGGCGCGGGTGATGTCGCCAGCTTCGACCATGTCTTGGATGATGCCGAGTTCGATGGCATAGCTTTCTCGCTTGGTCTCGGCGATCTGCGCCAGGAGTTTGGCGCTGCCTCCGACGCTGGGGCGGGCGCGCAGCGCAGCCTCAGCACGACGGTAATCGAGGATAAGTGCCGAGCAGTATTCGGTGTCGTCCGGGTTTTGGCCCATCTCCTCGTACAGATGGTCAATTACGTATTCGAGGGCCGCAAGCTGCAGATTGCGCATATGCGTGTGGACCTCGTTCTCGCTTACGAGGGGCGTGGTTCGTTGGATCTTGGCGTTGGCGCGACGCGCCAGGATGAGCAGCCGCCGCTGCAGGGCGCGGATCCTGCCGCGTATCTGCGAGACGGTCCTGCCCGAGGGATGGAGGCTGGAAATGTGACGCAACGAGTTCATGATCTGATCGAGCATACGTTCGCAAGCTTCGATCGTTAGCCCTCGATCATGCGCGTCGGTTTGCTCGTCGGCTTTCGCCTGGTCGAGTTGGCCCCTGATATAGTCCTTTTCCCAGTGCAGCGCAGTGACCTGCAGCTGTTCGATTTTGCGCGGGTCGATCCGATCGTTGTGCTGCCGCAGGCGGCTGATGCGCTTGGTGTAGGAATCGATGACCTGTAGCACGGCCCGCCGGTTCTCTGGAGTGACTCGTTTGGTGAGCTCTTCAATGGTGCGATGAACCGCCTCGATGGTGATGTCCGTCATCTCGTTGGCCTTCTTGTCACCTCGGTTTGGCGCGAGCAGCGGCAACATGAAATTCGCCAGTACGAGAGTGATGACGATGACTCCGGAGGAAACGAAAATGAGCTCGTCACGCAGCGGGAACGGCGCTCCCGATCGGACGACGTAGGGGATCGTGAACATCAAGGACAGCGTGATGGTGCCTTTTGGCCCGCCGAAGGTCATTACAGCTGCAGAACGCCAACGGTTCGGTGTCATGCTGCGGCGTTTGCCGGTTTCATGATCCTTGGTGAGCCAGAGTACGAAGCTCATCCATGCGAATCGCAGCCCGATGACGACGAAGCACGCCAACATGATGATCTCAATGAGAACGGTATGGCTGACCGCAGGGTGCGACCAGCTGGTGCTCAACGCCATGGGCAGCTGCAGGCCGAGCAGGATGAACACCGCGCCGTTGAGGCTGAAGGAGAGCACGGACCACACGCTGCCGGAGACGATGTTCGTTCTGGCTACATTCGGGCCCACGCCGGTGCGATCGAAGTGGATGACCAGTCCTGCTGCGACTACAGCGAGCACACCGGAGACGTGTGCGATTCCGTCGGCGCTCAAGTAGATCAGGAACGGCAGGAAAATCTCCATGAGGATCCTGGTGGTCGTGGTCTCCCAGCCGAACGAGCGCAAGGTTTCGAACAGCAGATTGGCGAGTACGCCCAGCATGAGACCGAATATCGTACCGCCGATGAAGGAAGTCAAGAATTCCCCGGTGGCGTGGGTCAGCGAGAATGTTCCGGTGACTGCGGCGAGAATCGAGAATTGGAAGCCGACGACACCCGACGCATCGTTAAACAGTGATTCGCCTTCAAGCACGCTGCGCTGGCGGTCGGTGAGCGAGGCGACGTTGCCGATCGAGGAGACGGCTACCGCGTCAGTCGGTCCGAGCGCCGCACCGAGCGCGAATGCGGCGGCCAATGGGATCAACGGCCATGCGCCATGCAGCGCGAACCCGATGATCACCATGGTCATCAGCGCCAAGCCTATGGCCAGAGACAATGAAAGATTAAGGCTTTTGACCAGCGCGGATTTGTCGATCTCGTGGGCTTCCAGATACAGCAATGGCGCGATGAACAGCACCATGAACAGCGCCGGATCCAGTTCGATGGTGGGGAAGAACGGCAGTTGCGCCATCAGCGCACCGAGCGCAATCTGCACCAGCGGAGTGGAGATCCTGGGAATGAAGCGGCCAATAAAGGATGAAAGTACGACGGCGCCGATCACATACAGTATCAATGTGAACACGTCCATCGTTTATCTCCCCTTCGGGCCTAGCTCTCTAGCATTAGATTATAGGGGGGCAGCGTGTCGGCGTTCCGCCGTAGGGCGTAACACGGCGTCGTATGACTGTTTCAGCGCGGCGATGAAGCGGGCAATGGAAGGCATAAACGGCCGGGCGCGGCTTCGCGGGAAACTGGTGTTTTGCCTGAGTTGGCCGAATCCGCCGCTTTATACCGCTGGTTTAGACTGATCGTATGCGGTATGAACAGGCGATGAACGAGGCGCTGCAGCTGGCGCGTCAGGCGGCGGGAGACGGCGACGTGCCGGTCGGTGCGCTTGTGCTTGATGCCGATGGTCGGATGCTGGGTTGCGGGCGCAATCGGCGCGAGGCGGAAGGCGACCCGCTGGCTCATGCCGAAATCGAAGCGATGCGACAGGCGGCTGATGCGGCAAACGGCTTGGGCGGGAATGCGCTGTTTGGGGAAATATCGTCGAGAGCGACACCGTGGAATCTTGCGGGCTGCACACTGGTGGTCACGCTTGAGCCGTGCCCGATGTGCGCCGGAGCGGCGCTGCAAACGCATGTGGATCGTATTGTTTTCGGCGCGTGGGATGCCAAGCTTGGTGCTTGCGGATCGGTGTGGGACATCGCGCGCGACCCTCATATCGGGCCGCAGCCCGAAATCATCGGCGGCGTGGAGGAAGAAGCTTGTGCCGCGTTGCTGCGCGATTTCTTCCGCGCGCGCAGGGAAGCGTCGCGAACCTGATGCCTGATAACACGAATTCGCTATACGATATGGGCCGACGCAAGAGCCGAGACGATGGGAAGTCGCCAACTGCCTTTGCGTATGTGTTGATTCGGCGCGTGGCGATACTCTCTGATGGTGAAGTCTGCGTGTCGAAGGGGCGTGGCCGGCTGCGTCGGAGTGGCCATGGTTCCTCATGTTGGGCAGTTTGCCTTTATACATGGCTTCAGATGTGCCTGAGGCCATGGAATTATGGTCCTGCCCGTTGATCAGGAACGGTGCCCGTTATGTACTAAGCACATTGCCGGGCGAAACTGATTGCGCGCGGCTTCTCCGGGCTTTGCCACCTGTCTAGGAATGGCGGAATTCCAAGGTTGAGCAAATACGTTCATAGGCTTGTACTTTTGCGAAGTGCTTAATAGGCGGGAAAAATGCCTAATACATGACCACAGCCGTGTTCTCTCCCGTATTTCCCCATTGCGTTATGTCAATATCAGCTATTAAGCACTTTTCCCATCTAGTAGGCACTTCACAAAGTAGACCTCAAATCGGAGGAAAGGCGCTTTGGCGGAATTCAGCCGTTCCTGAATTTTGGAATAGTGACGGTGGGGCCTGCGCTGCATCGTAATTACATGCAATGTGCTTAATTGATGTTATGGGAACTGTGTTGTGAGGATATGCACGGGCAAACACGGCCAAGTGTAGGCCCGGTCCCTATTTTCTTGCTGTCGGTAAGAAACACGCTGGGATGCGGAAAGAAAGCCGTGAACGTTTAGCATTGAGAGCGTGAGAACCGCCCGGTTTCAGCGGATTCAAAGATGAATTGAATGGTAGTTGCAATGATTGAAGTGAAACGTGAAGGAATTTGAGAATATGACGACGAAAACCCATGCCGCGACAGCTGCTCCTACGATGCGATCTTTCACCGACACCTCGCCGGATGGCCGCCCGCTCCAAGTGATATATGCCGAATCTAGGCAGCCGGGCGTTGCCTTCGCCGTCGTGATTCTCGACCATGAATTGCCGCGGATTGCGCATTGGGGCCGGCCGCTCGAATATCCGGAAACCCTGCTGAACGCAGTCGCTGCGCTCAAACCCCAACGCGTTTCAGGCGCATTGGACGAGACGCCATGGCCAGGCGTGCTGCCGACGCAGGCCGAGGGATGGACTGGGGCCACGCGCTTCGTTGCGCGCCGCGCAGGCGTGGAATTGTTCTGTAAATTCGTAGTCGGCGATGTCCGGATCGATGCCGAAAACGCGGCGCTCACTGTGGAGGCCGAGGACAGCGAGCAAGGCGTCGCGCTGACGTGGATATGCGAACTGACGGCAAGCGGGCTCGTGCGCCAGCGCGCCGTGGTGCGCAATACAGGCGATGGCGAGCTGGCCGTCGACAAAGTGGAACTCGGATTTGCGCTGCCGTCCAGCGCCACCGAGGTGCTGACGACCACTGGCCACCATCTGCGCGAACGCCATCCGCAGCGTCAGATGCTAGGCCAGGAGCGCATCGAGCGCGTGTCCATGGTGGGCAGGCCTGATTTCGATGCTTCGCTGCTGCTGACAGTCGGTGTGCCGGGCTTCGGATTAGAGCGCGGCGAAGCATATGCCATACATACGGCGTGGAGCGGCAACAGCGTGTTGGCGGTCGAGCGCAATGCTTACACGCAGGCGCAAATCAGCGGCGGCGAAGTGCTGCTCGGTGGCGAGATCGTACTGAATGGGCGATCCAAGGGCGATCTGCGCGGTGGCATGGCTGACGTGATCCGTTCTGCTAGTTCGGCCGGTTCCGCCGATGACGATGGATCGAATAACGGCGCATCGCATGGCACTGCGTCAGCAGGCAGACCGTCGCAGGGCGGCGCGCCGAACGCCTTCGGCGAGGAACCGGACTTGGATTCCTACGCAACCCCGTGGATCTACGGCGCGTATGGCGATGGGCTCAATGAGATCGCCCAGCGCTTTCACGCCCTTGTGCGCGCACAGCACCCCGAATTGGCCGCCAAGCCGCGGCCGGTGATACTGAACACATGGGAGGCTGTGTATTTCGAGCATGACTTCGACACGTTGAAGGCGCTCGCCGACAAGGCGAAAGCATCCGGCGTGGAGCGTTTCGTCGTTGATGACGGCTGGTTCGGGGCGCGGCGCGACGACACAAAAGCGCTGGGCGATTGGCGGATTTCGCCGCAAGTGTGGCCGCAGGGCGAGAAGAGTCTCAAGGCGCTCGCCGATTATGTGCACGGGCTGGGCATGGAGTTTGGCCTCTGGTTCGAGCCGGAGATGATCAGTCCTGATTCCGATACAGCTCGTGCCCATCCCGATTGGATTCTCAAGCCCACCGTGGATCGTTTGCCGATGCAGGGACGTTCGCAGCAGGTCATCGACCTGACGAATCCGGCGGCGCGCGGCTACGTGTTCGGCTCCATGGACGCGTTGGTCGGCGAACTGGGCATCGATTACATCAAATGGGATCATAACAGGCTGGTGACAGAAGCTGTGTCGCCGCACAGCGGCCGGCCGGCAGTGCATGCGCAAACCCTAGCGGTATATGGCATCTTCCGCGATCTTCGGCGGCGTCATGCGGGTTTGGAGATCGAAAGCTGTTCGTCCGGCGGCGGGCGCATCGACTTGGGAATCCTCGAATTCGCGAGCCGCGTGTGGGTCTCGGACTGCGTCGACCCGGTGGAGCGCGCGACCATCCAGCGTTATACGTCGCTGCTGGTGCCGCCCGAAATGATGGGCGAGCATGTGGGCGCGAGTCCGGCACACTCCACGCTGCGCGCCACGAGCCAAGAGCTTCGCATGGCGATGGCCTTCTTCGGGCACATGGGCATCGAATGGAATCTGCTCAAGCAGTCGCCCGAATCGCTTGCCGCGCTAAGATCATGGGTGGAAGCGTTCAAGGCGCACCGCGCCGATTTCGCATCCGGGCTGGTCGTGCACAACGATTCCCCGGATCCGGCTGTGCAACTGGACGGTGTGGTGAGCGCCGATGGTTCGCGGGCCGTCTACCGGTTCACTCAGCGCACCACCTCGGCCACGTATCCTGCCGCGCCTGTACATCTGCCTGGATTGGACGTCGATGCGGTTTATCGTGTGCGTCCGCTGGCGGTGAACCGTGAACTCGGCAGCGATGTCACCAACGCGCAGAGCCCGAGTGGCTGGTGGAATGCGGACGGTGTCACGCTTGATGGCCGGGCTCTGCGGACCTACGGCCTGCGCGTGCCTTCCCTGCACCCCGCGCAAGCCGTGCTGTTCGAGACTATTCGGGAATAGACCGAGGCGCTGATTTCACAACGCGACATGCCTGGATTGATATATGCAAGTCGGCCGATAGCGGTT
>NZ_JALCCV010000010.1 GCF_022640935.1 Bifidobacterium sp. | reverse complement strand
CGATGGCGTTTTCAAGCCGCCGTTCTCTGCGGTTTTTGAAACGCCATCGCCCGACTTGCATAGGGTCCCGGATGCATCCGGGCGCGTGAATATCTGATCGCTCGCCTACCCGAGCCACTGCTTCCACCATTGCAAGACATATTCGAAGCGCTCCACGCGGTGCCTGGGCTGGCCGCTGCGCGTGAGCTCGTGCGTCTCGCCGGGGAAGATGAGCATGTTGGCGTAGGTGCCTTGGCGCTTGAGCCTGTTGTAGAATTGCAGGCCCTGCGAAATGGGGCATCGATGGTCGTTCTCGGAATGGATGACCAACGTAGGCGTTTTCACCTCGGATACATACGCCATGGGGCTCTGGCGCGCCAGATCTTCGGCCGAGGTTCCGCACAGCTTCGCGTTGAACCAGTCGCCGATATCCGATGTGCCGAACATCAGCCCCGGATCCAGCATGCCGCGTTCCACGATCGCCGCCTTGAAACGCTGCGTATGCCCGATCATCCACGCGGTCATGTAGCCGCCGTATGATCCGCCCATGATGCCGACGTCTTCGGAATCAAAACGCTCTTCGCTTTCCAGGGCGGCATCGAAGAAGTCGGTGATGTCCTCCATATCGATGGTGCCGAGCACGCCCTTCACGCTCTGCCCGTGCGCTTCGCCGTAGCCGGCTGATCCGCGTGGGTTGCAGATGACGACTCCGTAGCCGGCTCCCACAAGCACTTGGGCTTCATCGAACACCGTGGGGCCGGATGCGGCGAAGGGGCCACCGTGGATCCACAGGATTACCGGGCAGGTGCCCGTTCCCGCCGGCGTGTAGATCCAGCCTTCGACAGGGTAGCCGCCGCGGCCGGTGATGATCGCCGTGCGGGGGGCGATAACAACATTGGCGACTGAAGATATCGATTTCGTCCGGTCGCCGGCGAATCCGATGCCCTGCAACACCGCCGATTCGGTTTCGCTCGCGTATGCAGCCAAGATACGGCCGGTGCCTGCGGCTGCATCCCAAGCGGTCATGCTTACCGCGTCGTCGATCACCGGAGTGATGGCGCCATCGTCTGAGACTGTGACAAGCGTGACCAGTCCATGCTGCTTGTCGCCGGCCAGTACCGCACGCTCGCCCGCCAGCGCCAGATGGCCATCGAAACCGATATCCGTGGTTTTGGGCTCGGTCAGACGAGTCAGTTTGGCGCCGTCGAGGATAGCGATGAAGGAATCGTGGGCTTCGGCATCGTACACATCCTCGTCCAGATCAGTCATCGACAGAAAGATCCGGCCATCGGCGAGCTGGGCGAAACCGGAGACGTCGAAGTTGCCGAACTGCCCAGTGAGGCATTTGGGCGTGCCTGCAGCGGGGAACGCTCCGTCTGCGCCAGGTTCCAAAGGAATGCGATACAGATCCTTCCGCAGATTGAGATCGCGTCCCTTGTGGGCGTTGCCGATGGCCAGGAGCGCCGTGCCATCGAGCGAAAACTGCGCTGATTCCCATTGCACAGGCGGCTCATTCTGGTCTGACAGCTCGGGAACGTCGCACCAAGCCCAAGCAGCCGGCGCATCGCTCCCCGTCCAACGTTGTTCCCCGGGGGCGGCAGAGGCGGCAGGGCCAAGCGAGAGCTCGCCGAGGCTGATGAAGGCGAGCGACAACGGCTTGTTCTGAAGGTAGCCTCTGCCGTTCGAATACCATCTGCGCGTCGTGATGAGCCGTGGCGCTTCGCTTTGCGGCCTCAGACCTTTCACAGTGCCGTAGCGCCCGTCCTCAGGCCGTTCGGCGATGACAACCAGCAGGGATCCATCGGCGGAGAAATCGAAATCTGCGCAACCCAGCGGCAAATCTGCCGGTTGCACTGATTCGCCCATAGCCGATGAGAGCACGCGTACCTGCGATTTTCCCTCCAGATCACGGCTGAGGAAACCGAGCAGGTCGCCTGTACGATTGAATTTCGGATGGCTGTCGCATTGCCCGTACGTCAGTTGCCTGCTCTTGCCCTGATCGTCGATCGCATGCAGCTGGCCCACATAGGCATTCGCGTCGACGTTCGGCTGCTGCACCGCCCAAACCCCCCGAGGCTCGTGCGGGTGCATCGCTATCCCGGTTATGGTCTTCAAATCAACTATGTCAAGTGGTTTCACGAGAGAAAACCCTTTCATTATTCGTTCGGTACCGTTACATGCAACCACATGCGAGTGCGGGTTATCGTTACGCGCCATAGGGAGAGCGTGTCTTCGGCTGTCCGCATCAACGCCGGCGTTTCTTCGCCGAGCATGCCGTCATTGCCTCGCGTCCTCGGATTCCGTGCCGTCGGGGGAGCGGATGTCGAGGCCGCCGGTCAGCGAGCGGACGATGCGCTCGATGCCGGTCAGCAGCTCGCTGGTCTGGGTGACGCCGGTGCTTGAGAAGCGGTTCTGCCACCAGGATGCGCGAATTCGGCGCGCTTTGTCGGCGATGCCTTCGCCTGCTTCTGTGGCGTCGAGCGATATGGATTTCCCCTTGCCCTTGACCCGGCGCAAGTAGCCTGAGGATTCCAGCTTGGCGACCTCGCGGGCGGTGAGGCCTTTGTCGATCGCCAGATAATCCGAGATCCGCCGTTGATTGATGCCGGGGGAGTCGCATACCGCGATCATGATGCAGGCGGCGGTGGGATTGAGCCGCAGCCTTTTGAACGCCGAAGCGGTGTCTTTGTAATACGAACGGTGCAGAATGGAAATGTCCTGCGCCAAATGTCCCAGATCGTGCATTGCTCTCCTTTTCTGGTTTGCCACGCCATTGTGTGCGGTGCCATTGTGCGCGATATCACTGTGTGCTTATCGGTTCATCCTGTACTTCAGCCTAGCCGCATGCGGAACAATATGCGTCTGCGGGTTCACGCAGGCTGGAACGCGCACAGGCTGCGGCAAAGACTGTGACGAGAATTACAGTGAAATCCCGGCATTTTGTGTTGACAGATCAACATGAGACTTCTATCTTTCCAAGTAATACAAACCAAATGCCATACGCCACGCCCAGTGGCGATTATCGGTCGGTGGCATGGCGTCGGAAAGGTTTTGAAACATCATGGACAATGCAACAGGCGTGCTGGAGCGGGGCGTCGCCGCGCAGACGGATACGCTGGACGGCAGGGCAACCACGCCTGATCCTCCTGCAATCGAGCAGATGGCGATCAGCCGGATCCCGGCCGCTCCCGCGGCTTCGGTCAAGGCTTCCGAGGCGTTGGCCGCAGCTATGATCGACCATGGGATTCGCTATGTGTTCGGCATTCCGGGCGCGAAAGTCGATCAGCTCTTCGAGACGCTGCAATACAGCGCCATGCCGGGCACGCCGAAGCTGATCATCACTAGGAACGAGCAGGATGCCGCCCTCATGGCCGCCGGAATCGGGCGGCTGACCGGAACGCCGGCCGTTGCCGTTGCCACTTCCGGCCCGGGCGCCTCCAATCTCGCCACTGGCTTGGTCACGGCCACCGCCGAAGGAGACCCGGTCATCGCCATCGCCGGCCAAGTGCCGCGCGGTGACCTGTCCCGGCTGACGCACCAGAGCATCGACAGCCGCGGCATGATGTCGCCGATTACCAAAAGCAGCGTCGAGGTGCAGGACCCGGACAATCTGGCTGAAGCCTTCGACAACGCCTACGCCACGGCCGTCGCCGCCAAGAAGGGCGCGGCGTTCATTTCGGTGCCGCAGGATGTGATGGGTCACGAAGTGCGGTCCGAACGGGCATCCCGCCTACCTGTCCCGGCACAGCAGGCGTCGGACCCTTCGACTCTGACCGAGCTGCTTGCGCGGGTGCGGGCCGCCAAACTTCCCGTGATCCTCGCGGGAATGAGGGCCTCGGAGCGGGACGCGGCAGCGGCATTGCGGCGTTTCCTAACGGTCAACCACCTGCCGGTGGTCGAGACGTTCCAAGGGGCGGGCATCATTCCGCGCAGCCTTGAACGGCTGTACTTCGGCAGGGTTGGGCTGTTCCGCAACCAGCCGGGCGACGAGATCCTGCGCCGCAGCGATCTGGTCATCACGGTCGGTTATGACCCGATCGAATACGAGGCACGCAATTGGAATGTGCTTTCGAGCACTCCGATCGTCTGCATCGACGACGTCATTCCCGAATTCACCCGTGAATTCCAGCCTGACACTGTCATTCCCTATGGCATCACGCCGACGCTCGCCGCGCTCGCCAGCCTGTGCGAGGCGGGCAATGCCGGCGGCGCGGCGCATGAGGCCGATAAGGCGGGCGAAGCCGGCGTCAACGCATCCGATGCCGCTTGGCATCTTCCGAAGGAGTCGCGCGCATACCTCAACGGCTTGCGCGGCAGGCTCGAGCAGGAGAGCCTGCCTCCCCGGCCGGCACAACGGACCGGTCCCGACGGGCTTGCGCTCATCCACCCGCTGCAGATCGTCCATGCGCTGCAGCAGCGGGTCGACGACGACATGACGGTGAGCGTCGACGTAGGCAGTCATTACATCTGGATGGCCCGTAATTTCCGCAGCTACGAACCTCGCCACCTGTTGTTCAGCAACGGCATGCAGACCTTGGGCGTCGGTCTGCCGTGGGCCATCGCGGCCGCGCTCGTACGACCCGGCAAGACCGTGGTCTCGGTTTCGGGCGACGGTGGATTCCTCTTCTCCGGCCAGGAGCTTGACGTAGCTGTACGCGAGCACTTGCACATCGTCCAGCTCGTCTGGAACGACGAGCATTATGACATGGTCCGTTTCCAGGAGATGTCCAAGTATGGCAAGGATGCCGGTGTGGCGCTCGGCCATGTCGATTTCGTGCGCTATGCCGAAAGCTTCGGCGCCAAAGGCAGGCATGTCGACGGCGAGACATCCCTCGACGAGGCGCTCGACTGGGCTTTCGCGCAGGACGGGCCGGTCGTCATCGACGTCCCGGTCGATTATTCGCATAACCACGAGCTCAACGAATCCCTGATCAGGGACGAGCTGAGCTGATTCGTCATAAGACCATATAGGGCCGATAAGGTGCGATGAGAAGTCCACAAGACCTAGGCCGCACCGCGGGCGATTGGCGTAACGGCCGGTCATATGCTGGCAAGGCGTATGTGCCGGCGAATTCCGGCCTGCAGGTCCGTCGCAGGAAAATCCCACAAGGAACACGATAGCGATAGGAGAACATATGACGACGCAACTTATCGAACATGACATTGCACGGTCTGATGCAGCGCGGTCTGATGCAGCGCGGCCTGGCGCCGCGCAGGATGACTCTGCGGCATTCGATGGCGTAGCCGGCGGCGGGGACCAAGACGAGAGCGGACGCAACGCTCGCACGTTGTACCAGCATGGCACCTTGGCGTTGTTGGTGCCAGGGCTGTTCGACGGTACATTGAGCATGGGCGAGCTGCTCACGCACGGCGATACGGGCATCGGCACCGGCGAGGGCTTGGACGGCGAGATCGTCATCCTGCACGGCACCCCGTACCAAGTGCGTCACGACGGCAGCGTCGTCGTCGCCTCTGACTCGTTTATGCTTCCTTTCGCCAATGCGCATTGGGCCAGATTCTCGCCGCTGTGCGTCTTCGAAGACCGCAGCAAGGCCGAGCTGTCTGATTTCCTGTTGAAAACCACCGGCTTGGATAATACGTTCTTCGCCGTCACGGTGACGGGAAGGTTCGCGAATATGCGCACGCGTGCCTGCGCCAAGCAAAGTCGGCCGTATCCTTCGCTCGAGCATACCGCGCAGCAGCAGCGGGTGTTCGACGCCGAATCCACCGAAGGCACGCTGCTGGCCTATTATTCGCCGCAGGTGTTCAACGGCGTGGCGGTCGGCGGTTTCCACATGCATTATCTTGCCGATGATCACACGATCGGCGGCCATGCGCTCGATTTCCATGTGGACAAGGCCCGTGTTGCCGTGCAGCGTTTCGATACGCTGCAGGAGCATCTGCCGGTGGCGAATCCACGGTATTTGGAGCATGACTTCTCCAGCGACGACATCGCCGGAGCCATTGCCAGCGCGGAGAGCTAGGCGAATCCGTGCGCAAGCCGGACGATAGTCGCCTACAATAAGGTCTGCACTGTTGTATATACTATGTATATACAAAGGGGAACGGAGGCCGGATATGACTACCATGACAGTGCAGAAATGGGGCAACAGCCAAGGTGTCAGACTCAGCAGGAGGCTGCTTGCCCAGACGGGTCTGCATGTAGGCGACGAGCTTGATGCCGATATTCGCGATGATTCCATCGTGCTGTCCCCTAAGAGGCGCAGAGCCATTCATCCCAAGAATATCAATACCCTTTTCGCCGGGTACGAGGGCGATTTCAGACCTGTTGAGGATGGCTTCGGCAAGGCTGCAGGCAAGGGTTCGCTGTGACGCCTCGATTTCATTACGGAGATGTGCTCTGGGTTGATTCGAATCCCTCCGATGGCCAAGGGCAGGCCAGCAGAAAACCGGTTGTAGTCGTCAGTAATGACGCATTCAATCGGCGCAGCGGACTGACGATGGTCGTCCCGATATCGCACACCGACAACCATTATCCATTGCATGTCGATGTTGGCCGCGTGCCTGACGGCACTGCAACCGGTGGGCGGCGTCACGGCTGGGCGCAGGTCGAGCAGCTTAAATCGCTTGATTTGCAGGCGCGCAACGCTGCGAAAGTCTCTACGCTGCCTGAGGATGCGCTTACGCAAATAATCGAGACCGTGCTCGGTTGTTTGATCCAGCCCGAAATGACGATTATCGGCTCTTGATGGCCTGAATCGTCACAAGCGTGCGCAGGCCGCTGGCGTAAGATCGCGTTCGCTTGGCACGCGTCGTTTGCCATACGTCGCTTGTCATTCATAGGCCATACGCTCGTGCTATGACGCAGACTTCGACGCAACCAGCCACCGTGCAGCGCTGGGACGACGTGGAAACAGTGCTGTGCGGCGGTGGCGACGGACGCAGCTGCCAATGCCAGTGGCCCGTGGTGGGCGCCCCCACATGGCGCACGACCAATGCCGCGCAGCGTGCTGATTTATTGCATCATGAGCTGCTCGGTCCTCTTGCGCCGGGGGTGCTGGCCTATATCGACGGGCAGCCTGCCGGATGGGTGCGCGTCGGACCGAGACCGATGCAGCAACGGCTTGGCCGCTCGCGCATCGTGCGACAGGGAAGCGCCGAGCCGATCGATGCACCGGATGTCTGGGCTGTAACCTGCTTCTCGATACGGCGCGAATACCGGCATCGAGGCTTGGGCGCGGTTCTGCTCGACGCCGCGATTGAGCATGCGCGCAGCCACGGCGCGCGGGTCCTCGAGGCCTATCCCATCGACACCGCAGTGTCTTCGGCCTCAAGCAATGCCTTGTTCGTCGGCGTGCTGTCGACGTTTCTGCGCTCCGGATTCCAGATCGTCGCCCGCCCTACGCCATCACGCGCCGTAGTGGCGCTTGAGCTGTGAGAAGGTCAGAAGCTCGAAAGCGCATCGCCAAGTTTTCAGTGTCGAAACATCTCCTTGAACGTACCTGTTTTATAACAGATACGATAATTCTTGAATCCCTATATGCAGGCAGGAAGGCACGCTATGAAAGCCACCGTATACCACGGCAATGCAACAGTCTCGTTGGACGACGTCGCCGATGCCCGGCTGGTGGACCCCACCGATGCTGTCGTATCGATCGAATACGCCGGCGTGTGCGGCTCTGACTTGTGGACCTATCGCGGCCAAGGCGCCGTGGCCCCGAGCCGGATCGGGCATGAGTTCGTCGGCACGGTCAGCCAGATCGGCTCTGAGGTCCATGACATATCGGTCGGCGATTGGGTCATCGTGCCATTTCGATGGAGCGACGGCACCTGCGCGAATTGCCGCAGGGGCTTGGAGACCAGCTGCGTGAATGGCGGGTTCTGGGGCCGGCATATTCCTGACGCCGGCCAGGCGCAGGCCGCTCGCGTGCCGTTCGCCGATGGCACGCTGGTCAAGACCTATCCCGACGGCAGGAGACCTGACGCGGCATTGATACCGAGCCTGCTGACATTGAGCGACGTGTTCACGACAGGATACCATTGCGCGGTGAGCGCCGGCATCAACCATGGTGATGTGGTGGTCATCATCGGCGATGGGGCTGTGGGCTTGAGCGCCATACTGGCGGCGAAAATGCTGGGAGCCCAATATGTCATCAACGCTGGCAGCACGCACGAAAACCACCATGATTTGGCGGAGGCATTCGGGGCGGACGAGATTATCACCGCGCGCGGTGAGCAGGCGGTCGAGGCGGTGCGCGGCCTGAGCGCGGACAATATGGCCGATATTGTGCTCGAGTGCGTGGGCAGCGCCCAATCGTTCGAGACGGCGATCGGCATGGTGCGGCCGGGCGGCACTATCAGTTATGTAGGGCTGCCCCATGGCGTGAGCATCGACTTGGCCAAGCTGTTCGCCACGAATGTGACGATAACCGGCGGCATTTCGCCTGCCCATCACTATATTGCGCAGCTGCTGCCCGAGGTGCTCAGCGGCTCCATTGAGCCGGGCAAGGTCTATACGAGGGAATATGCGCTTGATGACATTGCGCAGGCCTACGATGACCTCGATCATCGCAGGATCATCAAGCCGCTGATCAAGGTCAGGTGATCCGTGGCCAGGCTATAATCTGGCTGCTGGATGGTGAGTGCACACTACGTCTTTTGCGAGTCGCATAGTGCGTACGAACCGAACATGCTCGTCAACGATGATCGTTCATGGGCCTCGCGATCACAAGGTTTCAACAGGACTGGTCAGTGGCCCCCAATGTTCGTTTTGCGTGCACTACGCAATCGGAGGCATGCGCAGTGCGTATTCATTGGTTTCCGATTGATGAACCGAGTTTACATAGGCGTTGCCTGCGCTGCTGTAGGCTCACGGGGTAGCCGGATCATCAAGGGCATGCAGGTTATGTCACAGCCGCACAAGGAGCAGGCGCAATGGTTGTCGAATTCAAGGATTATCAGCAGTATCTCTCGCCGGCGCTCGCCAAAACCACCGAACTGGTGATCGAGCGCGGGCAGGGCAGCTATATCTGGACCGTGGAAGGCGAGCGGTATTTGGACTGGGTGCAGGGCATTGCGGTCAACGCGCTCGGACACAGCCATCCGCGTGTCGTACGCGCCATCACGGAGCAGGTGCAGAAGCTCACGACCGCATCGTTCAACATGGTCAATTACCCCAGCACCTTGGAGCTTGCCAAACGCATCGCGCAGGTGGCGCCGGGTGAGCTGTCGAGTATCTTCTTCTCGAACGGCGGCGCCGAGGCGACCGATGGGGCTTTGAAACTGGCGCGTGCGTATACCAAACGCCCCGGCATCATCGCCTTCAAGGGCTCGTTCCATGGGCGCACGCTCGGCGCGGTCTCGGTCACCGCGTCAAACTCGAAGTACCGTAAATACACCGAGCCGCTTGTAGGCGGCATCCATTTCGCCTCGTACCCTTCGGCCGACCAGTGTCCGCAAGGCTATGACGAGGAGCAGCGCAGCGCGTGGTGCCTAGGCGACATCCGGCGCATATTCGACTATATCTGCGCGCCCGACGAGACGGCTGCCATACTCGTCGAGCCGGTGCAAGGCGAGGGCGGTTATGTCGTCCCGCCGGTTTCATTCCTCAAAGGGCTGCGGGCGATGTGCGACGAACATGGCATCATGCTGATCTTCGACGAGATCCAAGCGGGATACGGCCGCACGGGGACAATGTTCGCGGCTGAGAATTTCGGCGTTGTGCCCGACATTATGACGCTTGGCAAGGCGATCGCCGGGGGCGTCCCGGCCAGCGCAGTGCTCAGCACCGAGAAGATTATGAGCGAGTGGCATCCCGGCATGCACGGCGGCACTTTCGGCGGCAATCCTGTCATGGGCGCCGCCGGGCTGGCAGTGCTGGACGAATTTGCGGAATCGCATATTCTCGACAATGTCAACACACAAGGGGCATATCTCAAGCAGGAGTTGCTC
This sequence comes from Bifidobacterium sp., assembly GCF_022640935.1. GTDB lineage: Bacteria > Actinomycetota > Actinomycetes > Actinomycetales > Bifidobacteriaceae > Bifidobacterium. Next base: position 48,770 of record NZ_JALCCV010000010.1, on the reverse strand, counting down.
GGCCTGAAAGAACGCCATCCGATTATCGCCGACGTTCGAGGGCTGGGTTTGATGGTCGCCATCGAACTCGACCACACCGATGGCCGCACCGGTGGTGATCTCGTCGAACTCACCCGTTCGGCGGCTTTGGCCAGACACATGCTTACGCTCTCGTGTGGCGTCAAAGGCAACGGCATGCGCATGGCGACGCCGTTGAACGTTACCAAGGACGTCATCGACGAGGGCATCGCCATCCTGGATGAAAGCCTGAGCGTCGCGGAAAACAGCGACTGAGCCATCACATATCTGGTCTGCGCGCCGCAAGAGCCGACAGCACAGCAGCCAACCAGCGTCGCCAGCGGCCCGGACGAATCGATCAGCCAACCACTCTGATCGGCCGGCGGCATCATACAGAACCAGCAACGGCACCATCAACCGGCAACCACGGAGGTCCATATGGAAGAAGCCATGTCGGTGGCGGCGGGCGGCGAAACGCCTGTGGTCATCTCATACTTCAACATCTCTGACGGGCTCGACTACGAACGTGAGTTGCTTGCCCGATGGGACGTCGCTGGCAGGGTCCTGCTTCGCGAGGTCGTCGCAGACCATCAGGACGACGACTCCTTCGTACGGGCTACGGATGGTTCTGATGGGGTGGTAGTCGAGTATTTCCGCATCACCGGAACGGTGATGGACCGTTTGCCGAGGCTCAAAGTGGTCGGCCTGCAATCGATCGGCACGGATATGGTCGACATACCCGAGGCGACTTCGCATGGCATTGCGGTCACCAACGCCCCTGGGTTCTGCCAGGAGGAGGTCGCGACGACCGCCGTCGGCATGATCATCGATCTCGCCAGAAAGATCAGCTATTACGACCGCGAGGTCCGGCAGGGCGCTTGGGAGCCGCTGGCTGGCGCCATGCCGCATCGGCTGAAAGGCCAGAGCGTGGGATTGGTGTTCTTCGGCGGCATCCCGCAGCATATGATGCCTGCGCTGCTGGCGCTGGGCCTGCAGGTGCTTGTGTATGCACCGACGAAAACCGCCGAATTCATCGAAAGCTTTGGCGCGCGCAAAGTCGACACGCTCGACGAGCTGCTCGAACGCTCGGATTTCGTGTCCTTGCATACGCCGCTCATTGAAACGACCCGGCACTTGATCTCGGCCCGCGAACTTGCGCTGATGAAGCCGACGGCATACCTGATCAACACGGCCCGTGGCGGCATCGTCGACGAGGCTGCGCTCGTGCAGGCGCTCAAGGACAAGACGATAGCAGGCGCTGCGGTCGACGTCATCGAGGATGAGATCACCGAGCAGACCGAGCTCAGGGGCCTTGAAAATGTGGTCATCAATCCGCATGCCGCGTTCCTCTCCGGGGAATCGTTCTATCAGGCGCGTGAGATGGCTTTGCGCGGCATGGTCGACCTGCTCGTGGGCGGCAAGGTGCCTCGGTATCTGGTCAACAAGGATTGGTCTGGAATTCAGGGCTGATCGGCCTCCGCAAGCTCAAGCTAACGCTACGCATAACGCAGATCGGCCCTTGCAAAGCGTGATTTAGTGTCTTTGCGCAGACGCATGCCTGCACAAATCGGAAGGCGCGCCCTGCATAATGCGCAGAGTCGTCGCTACGGCACTAAGCCAACAGATCGCGGTGTCGCCGGAAAAGGCGGAGCCATGCGTAGCAGGGCAGGGACAGGGCGCAACACAAGCCGCAGATGACGAACATCAGCCTGAAGCCGCACAGGCCCGCCACCCATCCCCACAGCAGCGCGCCGCCGCCATAGGCCACATCCGCCGAAGCGGAGAACAACGCGGTGACTTGGCCGCGCTGGTCGGGTTCAATGCCATAGAGCACCAGCGCGTTCATCATCGGCTGCAAGCTCGCCTGACCGGCGCCGCACAGCACGGCGGCCAGCAGCAGCACGCCGAGATCGGAGGCGTTGGCGACGGTGATGAAGGCCACGCTGATCATGACGATGCTGCCGACGATCACTAGGCTCTGGCTGCATCTGGCCAGCATGGGGGAGAAGAAGACGCGGATGAGCAACGTGACGCTCGCCTGCATGACGAAGAACAGCCCGGGAGCGGGGATATGGCTCTCCACGGCGAACTGCGCGACGAACACGGTGATGCCCGAATTCGCGCCGAAGACAAGAAACATGATCAGGCTGGGCAGGAGGATTCCGGGCCGAAGAAACAGCGAGGGCATCGTTACGCGAGGCACTGTCGGGGAGGGGACCGTTGCAGAAGGCTTCGCCGCGCTGCCGTGTGGCGCGACGGATGTCCGCGTGGGCGATTGCATCGCGCCGGACTGCGATTCCAAGATCCCGGGTGCTTTCGTGCAAGGCGCAGCAGCAGGTGTTTCGGCTGTTTTCGGCTGTTTTCTGCGCGGATACATGGCTTCGGATTTGATGAAGAGACTGAGCAGCAGCGCGGCCGCCGTCAGCGCAGTGCCCAAGACGAACAGCGCCTGAAAGCCGAACAGATCCACGACAGTCAGGCCGAGCAGCGGACCCAAGGCGCCGGGCACCACTTGGGTGAGGCTGAAGTATCCCAAACCGACGGTGAGCTTGCCGACCGGAATGAGATCGACCGCCATAGTCGACGACGACGTGGTTTCAGTGCCGCTGCCTATGCCCTGCAGTATGCGCAGACAGAGCAGCGCGAGCAATGTTCTGCATAGGTTCAGCAGCGTGAAATCGACCAGGAGAATCGCCAAGCCGCAGACGAGGATGATCTTGCGACCGTAGCGATCCAGCAGGATGCCGATGGGGAAGCGACAGATGAGCGCAGCAATCCCCAGCACGCCAACGATCAAGCCGGATATGGCTTCAGAGCCGCCAAGCGAAGCCACGTAGAGCGGCAGCGTGCCCATTTGCGTGGTGATGGCCGTCGAAGCCAGCGCGGCGACCGCCATAAGCAGTATGAAACGCGGATTCCACAGCGTCCCGGAGCTGGTCGAGCCTGCAGCGACTACAGAATCCATCGTCGGATCAGAACCCAACGTGGCTTCCAGAGCGGAATCGGTCGAATCCTCCGAATCGGATTCATGCGTTGCCGATTCCGCGGGTGGTTGGGTTGCCTTCTCCTGTGTGAGTTTTCGTATGCTGGCGTTCACGACTGGCTTTCCGGCGAATCCGCATCTGACGGATCCGTATCAGTCGAGCTTGTATTCAGCAAAGGGGTATCCAACGAAGGCACCTCGGGTGCAGGAACGTCCGGCGAATCGCCGTCTGACGGGGTGGCCTCAGAGTCGCTGGCATCCAAATCGAAATTGCTCAGGAATCTGCATGTGGCGTCCTTCTGCGGATGCTCGAAAATGTCAGCGGGCTTGCCGCTTTCGACTACGACGCCGCCGGCCATGAACACCACCTGATCGGCGACTTCCTTGGCGAACTGCATCTCATGGGTCACCACGACCATGGTCTGGCCGCTGTCTGCCACATCGCGCATCACCTTGAGCACATCGCCCACCAGTTCGGGGTCGAGTGCGGAGGTGGGCTCGTCGAAAAGCAGCAAGTCGGGGGAGAGCGCCATGGCCCGCGCTATGCCGACGCGCTGCTGCTGGCCGCCGGAAAGCTGCGCGGGATACATATCCGCCTTGTCGGCCATGCCGACCCGTTCCAGCATGTCGGTCGCGATCTTCTTCGCCTTGGCGCGAGGCATCTTGCGTGGCGTGATCAGGCCCTCCATCACATTCTGCACGGCAGTCATGTGGTGGAACAGCTCGTAAGACTGGAACACCATCGCCGTCTGGCGGGCGATCATGCGCCGCTGGTTCGCGCCGACATGGCCGAAGTCGCAGCGTACGTTCTCGCCGAGCGCGTAGCTGCCCTCATCTGGCTCCTCGAGTAAGTTCAAGCAGCGCAGAAACGTTGTTTTTCCTGATCCACTGGGGCCAATGATGCATACGACCTCGCCTTTGTCGACGTTGAGCGAGACCCCTTTGAGGATTTCATTGTCGCCGAACCGCTTGCGCAGTCCAAGCACCTGTGCCTGTATCATGGTCGCTTCCTCTCCTTGCCATCGGTCATTGAAAAGTTCGGGTCCGTAGTGTCTGCGGTCATTGGTGCCGTCGATCGCGGTGGACGGCCTGCTGGAGCATACCGTCTCACGGCTGACAGACGAGTACCGTGTTGGCGCAGCGTCCGGTCGTCAGGATGTCTTTGGCGTTGTTCAGTGCGGCCACGGTGATCTCCTCCACTGCCCTGCCGGTGTAGTAGGCGATATGCGGCGTGACGATCGTATTGGGGTAACCGACGAGCCGCTGGCACAGGGGATTGCTGCCCCAGCCCCGGGGCATATACCGCTCCTCGCCTTCGATGGTATCGATCCCGGCCCCCGCCAGCCGGCCGTTTTCCAGCGCCCGGAGCAGCGCCTCGGTATCCACGATGCCACCTCGCGCGGTGTTGACTAGACAGCTGTTCGGCTTCATGCGGGAGAAGGCTTCATCGTCGAACAGGTGTTCCGTGGCGCTGGTGAGCGGCACATGGATCGAGATGACATCACTGAGCGCCAGCAGCTCGTTGAAGCTGACATAGTCCGCGATGCCGCGCAGCTGCGGATTCCTGTGCGAACTGTAGGCGACGACATGGCCGCCCAAGGCCTTGACCGCCGAAGCCACGATACTGCCGATATGGCCGGTGCCTACGATCCCGACCGTGACATCGGCCAGCTCCCGGCCAAGCATCACTCGGCTCAGCGTGGGGGCTTTCTGGGCAGCGGGCACGCCCCGCAGCATCATGAGGATCAGCATGAGTGCGTAGTGCCCGACCGAAGTAGGGCTGTAGGACGGCACGTTCGTGACGCTCAGACCGTACCGCTGCGCCCATTGTCGGTTCAGCCCATCGATGCCGGCCGACGTCAGCGAAAGCTGGCGCATGCCGTATTCGTGCAGCTGCCGATACATGGATTCGCGGTTTTGCATGTCGCGGCTCAGGTACAGGCATATTCCGTCGTGGCCGCGCGCCAAGTCGATGGTGCTTTCGCTCAATCCTTCGAGGATGGCGCTGACCTGTGCGTCATTCGCCTGCTCCCAGCGCCTGATGACCGGCATGGTGGCCTTTGAAGCACCGAAATACGCCAGTTTCATGATGCAACCCTTCGGTTCGGTCAGGAGACGGTCTGATAGCTTGGGTGCGAGGCGGCCTGCAACGCCTGGCCTATGAAGGCGATGCCGCTCTTGATTTCCTCGACCGAGGGCCGTGTGAAGTTGAGGCGGAAGTCATGTTCATAGCCTTCGCCGGTGACGCTCATGATGTTGCCGGGGATCACGGCGACGTTACAGGTGTTGAGCGCCTCGTAGAAGAGCTCCGGATCGACGTCGCCGGCCATCGTGCAGCCGATGAAATACCCGCCGGTGGGTTTGATGTAGCTGATCTTGTCGGCCGGGAGCTTGTTGAGCGCCTCGGTCATCGCATCCAGGCGCTCGCGGTAGATGTCCCTCAGATAGTCGACATGGCCTTCGAAATCGTAGTTGAGCATGTATTCGGTGAGCATGACCTGCCAGTAGTAATTGGAATGCGAGTCGGCCACCTGTTTGGCAACGACCAGTTTGTCGAGCAGCGGCTTGGCGGCCATGGCGAAGCCCAAGCGCGTGCTCGGCGCGAGGATCTTGGAGAACGATCCGGCGTAGATGACGCGTTCGTCGACGTCCAAGGACTTGATCTTCGCGATTGGTTCGCCGTAATACAGCAGATCTCCGTACGGGTCGTCCTCGAAGATAATGATGTCGTAGCGGTGCGCGAGGTCATACAGCGCCTGGCGCTTCTCCAGTGGCATCGAAGTGCCCAGCGGATTCTGGAATGTGGGGATGATATAGATCATCTTCACCCGGTCGTTTTCGCGCAGCAGGGTTTCGAGCGCATCGAGATCCACCGACTGCTCCCCGATATTCATGGGGATGGGCATCGGAATCGCGCCATAGCTTTGGATCGCCTTGACCGCGCCGGAGAAGGTCTGCTCCTCGCATAAGACGATGTCGCCTTCGTCGCACAGTGCCTTGACCGTCAGGTCCATGGCCTGCGAAGAACCGGAGACGACGATGACTTCCTCGTCGTTGTGAATGCCGCAACGTTCGTCCAGCCGTTCTTTGATCAGCTTGCGCAGGATCGGATAGCCTTCGGAAGGCGCGTATTGCAGAAAGGTGTCCGGGTTGTACTGCGTGTACAGCTTCTCGGATATCTCCCGCAGCGTGTCCATCGGGAAGGCCTGCGTCGAGGGGAATCCATAGGCGAAGGAGATCGTGTTTTCGGCGCTCATGTTCTTTTTCGCGTTTTCGCGCAAGACCGAAGGGGTCACATGCGCCAGTCGTTTGGAGAAGCGGTATTCCATGCCTATGCTCTCTTTCTTATTGCTTTCGTGATGCTGTATTTGTATGTATACCTATGTATATGTACGTTATGTAATGCATATATGCTGATGCGGCGCGATTTCTCGCTCACTGCGATGCCGCGGCATGGGCCAGCTGGCTGGTGAAGCGCGCGAGGAACTCCTTGGTGCGCTGCGCCTTGGGGTGCTTGAACACCTCATGCGGCGAGCCCTGTTCCACGACCACGCCTTGATCCATGAACACGACCTTATCGGCGACCTCGTAGGCGAATTTCATCTCATGCGTCACCAGAATCATGGTCGCCCCGGCGTCGGCGATGTCGCGCAGCAGCGCCAAGGTCTGCCCGACCAATTCCGGGTCGAGCGCAGAGGTCGGCTCGTCGAACAGCGTGACTTTGGGATTCAAAGCCAACGCCCGGGCGATGCCGATGCGCTGCTGCTGGCCGCCGGAGAGCTGACCGGGATAGAAGTCCTTGCGGTCGGACAGGCCGACCTGCCCGAGGAGCTTCTCGGCCAGTGCGCGGGCCTGGTCCTTCTTGGCCTTGCCGGTGACGACGAGCGGCATGATGATGTTGTCCATAGCCGTCCTGTTCTGGAACAGGGCATAGTTTTGGAACACCATCGCTGTCTGGCGCTGATAGGACAGGATCTCGCGTCGACTTGATTTCTTTACGTCGACATGGGCGTCATCGAGGGTGATCTCCCCGTTGTCGGCATGTTCCAAGAAATTCAGACAGCGCAGGAAGGTGGTTTTGCCAGAGCCGCTGGGCCCTAGGATCACCACGACTTCGCCGGTGCCGACATCGAGATCGACGCCCTTGAGCACGTCCTGCTTGCCGAAATGCTTGGTAATGCCACGGATCTTCATCATTGCGCTGCCCTCCCCAAGTGGCGTGTCATGCGGTGCTCGATCAGCCCCGAGCCTTTTTCGATGCAGACCACGACCGCCCAGTAGATCAGCGCGACGCCCGCGTAGGCCTCCAGGAAGGTGTAGGTCTGCTGCGCGGAGATCGTGGCCGCCGAGAAGATGTCGACGACGCCGACCATCGAGGCCAAGGCGGAGGCTTTGATCAGATTGATGAGCAGATTGCCGAACACTGGTATGGACACCGGTATGGCCTGCGGCAGCAGCACCCGGCGTATCGTCTGCCAGTTGGTCATGCCGATCGATTTGGCGGCGTCAAGCTGGCCGACGCCGATGGATGCGAAGGCCCCGCGGAATATCTCGCTGGCATTGACGAACGCCATGATGCTCAGGCCGATGACGGCGAGCCATATCGTGTTGAAATCCTTGAACCTCAGGGAGATGTGCAAGGCCTTCGCCCAGATGTCGAACTGGGTTGAGGCGAGCAGATACATCGCCAGCAGGATCAGCACGATAGGCACGCCTTTGAGCAGCGTGATCAGCACCTGCAGCACTTGGGAGAGCAACGGCACGCCGTAGAAGCGGGCGAGCGCCGCGACGAAGCCGATGATGACGCCGATCACCAGCGCGAACACCGATATGAACAGGGTCGTTCCCAGATACCGTATGGCATATGCTATGGATGCGACCACAGCCTGAACGCTGAATCCCATGGTGTCTCCTATGCTCTGTGCTCTTGGATTGTCCTTGGTCGTTTGTGTTTATTCCGGCACGTAATCAGCGCCGAGATACTGCACTGACAGCTTCTTCATGGTGCCGTCGTCCTTGATCTCCTGCATAGCCTTGTTCACCCGGTCCATAAGCGTCTTGTCCGCGTTCTTCTGGAAGAGCAGGTATGCGGCGGATTTGTGCACCGGGCCGTCCGAGCCTTTGAATCCTGCCTTCAGCTGACTGTTGAACAGGTCGAGGTTATATTGGGGTGCCAGCGTTGCGTCGACAGCACCGGACGCTATGGCTTGCACGGTCTGTTCGTTGGTATAGGTGCCGTAGACGAGCTTGAAGGCGTCCGGGTGGCTCTTCAGGTAAGTCTCCGCCATGGCCGCCTGGTTGGTGGCGGTGGTCGCATAGACTTTCTTGCCTTTGAGTTCGTCGAAGCTCTGGTAGACGGGTCCGTTCTTCGGGTCGGAGATAATGAGCGTATCCCACTTCGTCGTGCCTACGGTGCCATAGGTGAATTTGGCTTTACGCTGATCGTTCACCTCGTATTCGTAGGCGGCAATTTGCGCCTTGCCGCTGGCCAGATTGGTCAGCGAGGTGGGGAAGTCGGAAGGCATGAAGGTGAACTTGTAGTACTGCTTGAGCTTGTCGCCCACCGCATTCATGATGGCGACATCATAGCCGGTCAGTTTGCCGTTCGTGTCCATGTAGCAGAAGGGGTTGCCGTCATTGCCGGTGGCCACGGTAATCGTTTTGACCCCGTCGTCGTTCGACGAGCTGGAACTGCCGCATGCGGCGAGTGGGCCGGCCACGAGGAGTGCCGTGGCCGCGGCGAGTGCGAGAAGTGTGATGCGGGGCTTATGCGTTTTCATGAGTGTTCCTTTGTTCGCGGTGAAGTGGCCAGATGTCATATGCCATATCGAATGGAATGAGAGGTTGGGTGTTGACTGCTGTTCAGAGAGTCCGTGGTGGTCGGACTATAGCCGGTTCGAGGTGCGCTGCCGGTCGGAGCCTGTCGAGGAAAAAGACGACGGCGAAGCGGCTGACAGTAGAGCGGTGTAGGCGTTTAGGCTTTTTGCTGCTGTGCCCCGAACCAGAGCAGGTGCGTGAAGAATGACTTGCGCGCGGCTGGTGCCATTCGCGTGTCGAAGCTCATGCGATGCTCGATCGCCGCGAACACGCGTTCAAGAACGAAGCTCAGGATGATGAACAGGAATGCGGCCCCGACATAGCCTTCCATGGTGTGGAAGTTTGCGGCACCCAGCGCCTTCGCCTTGCCTACGACATCGACGACGCCGATGGTGAAGGCAAGCGATGTATCTTGCAGCAGTCCGATTGTGGTGGTGCCGAAGGCGGGCATCGCGATCCTGACGACCTGCGGAAGGATGACCTTCATATACATTTGCGGCTTGGTGAGTCCGCAGGCGATGCTTGCGTCGATCTGGTTGGCGGGGATGCTCAGGATGGCCGAGCGGATCGTCTCTGATTGGAAGGCGGCCGTGTTCAGGCCATAGGCGATATACAGGAAGATGATCTTATTCCATGAGGATATATCGGCACCGGATACGGCCTGCACGACCATCGGTACGCCGTAATATACAATGTACAGCTGCACCAGAATAGGCGTGCCTCGGATGAACGAGACGAATACGGCGGCGATCTGGCTGAGAACCGGAACCTTTTCGACCCGCAGGAAGGCGATGAACACTCCCAGGATCAAACCGACGATCGTTGCCACGCCAACGATCGCCAGCGTGACCGGCAGTACGGCTATAAGGCGTGGGAGATAATCCCAGACGAGAGACCACTGGAAAAAAGATGGCACGAGGTATCTCCTTTCGACTATGCAGGACTTTTTTTGTGATGTGCCCCACAAAGTACTTGACAAACTATGCGTACTTTGTTTTCTCAAGTGCACAGTGAAGTAACCGGATCATGTCACAGGTTACGGCCGCGTTACGCTGCCGCAGGTTTCGCTGGCAGCGCGCAAGAGGGATATGACGTTTTGTGATGGTGCGTTGCAGATGACCGGTTGCACTTGGACGTGATGTCGGCTGCGGTATACGGTTGCAACATCCAGCACTCACGAATGTGCCCGCTATACGCAAATGCGATGGATCCGGGCACATACACGCTGATCGGGCGGGCTGATTCGAAGCCTTGGGTACGATAGACGAAGCATGACTGCACAACTGACAGACGCAGACTAAGGATGGGATATATGCCCAGGATGTTCGGTACCGATGGCGTACGTGGCTTGGCGAATAGGGATCTGACCGCGCGGCTGGCGCTCGACCTGGGGGATGCGGCGGTCCGTGTCTTGGGCGGCTCCGGCACCAAGGATGATCGTCCGGAGGGCCGGCGGCGCGCGCTGGTGGGCCGCGATACGCGTGTCTCCGGCGATTTTCTCGCCTCGGCGCTCTCCGCTGGAATGAGCGCCGGCGGTTTCGACGTCATTGACGCAGGCATCATTCCCACTCCGGGCGTGGCTTTCCTCACTTCGGTGCTCAACGTTGAGATGGGCGCGGTGATCTCCGCTTCGCACAATCCGATGCCCGACAACGGCATCAAGTTCTTCGCGCGCGGCGGTTTCAAACTGCCCGATACCAAAGAGGACGAGATCGAAGCCCTGCTCGGGCAGGATTGGGAACGGCCGACGGGAGCAGGAGTAGGGCGCGTGAGCCATGACGTCGCCACCGCCACCAATCTGTATATCGATCACCTCGTGGACGCTATCGCGCCCATCGGCCCTGGTAAGGCGCAGCCCAAGCCGCTCAAGGGTCTGAAAATCGTGGCGGACTGCGCCAACGGCGCCGCATCGGCCGTCGCTCCGGCGGCATTGCGTCGAGCCGGCGCCGAGGTCGTTGTCATCAATGCTTCGCCGGACGGCTACAATATCAACAAGAATGCCGGCTCGACCCACCCCGAGCAGTTGCAGGCCATGGTCAAGGCCTCGGACGCGGTGATGGGCGTCGCTTTCGATGGGGATGCCGACCGCTGCCTTGCTGTAGACGAGAACGGCACGATGGTCAACGGCGATCAGATCATGGGCATTCTCGCCCGCGCCAAGAAACGCGCCGGCAAGCTCAACCACGACACGCTGGTTGTCACGGTGATGAGCAACTTGGGGCTCAAACTCGCGCTCGCCGACATGGGCATCGCGACCGTGCAGACTGCAGTCGGCGACCGCTATGTGCTCGAGGAAATGCTGCGCGGCGACTATTCGATCGGCGGCGAACAATCCGGCCATGTCATCAACCGCGAGTTCGCCACGACCGGCGACGGCACGCTCACCGCGCTGGCCCTGTGCAATGAAGTGGTTTCCTCAGGGCGCAGCCTGCGCCAGCTGGCCGCTGACTTCCCGCAGCTGCCGCAGCAGCTGGTCAATGTGCCCAATGTGGACAAGACCGCGGCCGCCGGCAACGCCGCCGTGCAAGCCGCCGTCGAACGCGAGTCGAAGCTGCTGGGCGACACCGGGCGCGTGCTGCTGAGGCCGAGCGGCACCGAGCCGCTCGTGCGCGTCATGGCCGAGGCCGGCACGCAAGCCCAGGCCGATGAGGTTTGCGCGCGGCTCGCCGCAGTGGTCGCCGAGGAGCTGGCGCTGTGATTCTTTCACGCAATACGAAGATTGATGCTGAACTCAATCGTGATGTCGAGGATCTGCTGCATGAGTCGGGCAACGAGCGCATTCTGCCCATCGTGCAGATGGGGGAGCCGGTGCTGCGTCAGCCGGCCGAACAGTATGCCGGGCAGCTCAGTCGCCGCACGCTGGCCAAGCTGATCGACGTGATGCATGTGACGATGCTCGATGCCCCCGGCGTCGGCCTTGCGGCGCCGCAGATCGGGCTTGGTTTGCGCATAGCGGTGATTGAAGACCATGTACGTGGTGACGAGGACGATCCGCGCGAAATCGCCGAGCTGCCGTTCCATGCCATCATCAACCCGGTGTACGAGCCGGCAGGCACGCAAATCCGGAGCTTCTACGAAGGCTGCCTGAGCTTCTCCGGCTATCAGGCCGTGCGACGGCGTTGGCTCGATATCACCGCGCGCTGGCAGGATGAGGAAGGCAAGCAGCACGAGGAGCGGATGCACGGCTGGCCGGCCCGCATCTTCCAGCATGAGACCGACCATTTGAGCGGCGAGGTCTACATCGATAAGGCCGAGATCCGCTCGCTGAGCGAGGACGAGAATCTGAGCGAACTGTGGAGCGAAGACCCTGTGCCCACCGAGGCCGCCGAGGAGCTCGGCTTTTCGATCGAGTAAAAGAACAGGACGAGATTCCGGTAACCTGTTCTTTCGCCCCTGCCCATGCATCATTTACGCCAGTTAGCTTGGGTGATGTCGCAAATGATGCGCTGGTCGATCTTTAGCTCTCCGTCTCCAGCAGTGCGTGCAGCGCCTGCGCGAGCTTTGGCCGGGCCGGGTAATGCCGCACCAGTCCGTATGCGATGGATCGCGCCTCGGACAGGCTGAAGACGGTTGCGTATTTCATCAGCGACTTGGCGATGCGCTGGTAGACGGCCTGTCGTGCGGGCATATCGCCATCGTAACTGCCATCCATGCCGATAGGGCCCAGAATGATGCGCCGCGCCGTGTCCGGTTTCGCCAAGGCGATGGTCTTCGCCAGTTTCGTCCGCGCCTTAGGGAATTGACGGGAGTAGCGCCATGCCCGCTCGCCGAGCCGTTCGCTGATCAGCAGATGCTCATAGGCCATATTGCGCGTGAAATGCTCGCGGCCATCATCGTATTCCTTGACAATCATGTCGATCTGTCGAGGCCAGCTTTTGCCGCTCACAGCCCGAAGCCGCGAAACGTTGACGACCTCGTCTGACCCATAGGCGTCGACGATGCGTTCGCGATACAGTTCGCACAGCTCCTCGCCCTCATGCAAACCCTGCAGCGCGGCCTCGCGCAGGGAATCCCAGTCGTAGGGCGCTGCATCCGGCGGGATGATCATGAGCTGCTGGTTTGGCTCGTCGCGCATCACCGTCTCGCTGAAATCAAGCAACTCTTGCCAGCGTTCCTGCGTGATGAGCCGGGCGGCGTAGGCGTCGGCGAAAGGCTCCATGTCATGATGCTCGGCCAGGAAGCGGTCCGCCGCCTCGTACTCGCCGCTCAGACGCAGCAGATCGTGGCGCAGGAACAGCATCGATTGCTCATAATGCAGGTGCACGAGTTCGAGGGGATACATGATGTTTTCGCCATCCGCGTCGCGCAACTGACCTTCAATGCGATCCTGCTCTCCCATCGAATTATCCTGCCCATGGCGTTCCTGGCGCTCCTCCTGCACCATGCGGCCCATGACCGCATCGGCCTTGTGCACCGTATCGTATGCGAGCACGCGGGTGTCGTCCCATTGGGCAAACGGCAGCGCGCATGAGAGCAACTCGACCATCTGCGCCGGATTGAGCCCGAAATTCTCGTTGCAGGCGGCTTCGGTGATGGCTTGCAACGCGCCCTGCGCAGTGATCGGATCGGCCTGGCGTGCCAGCGATTCGAAGTAGACGCGCACCTCTTGGATCAGTTGCTTGAGGAATGCGAAGCCCTCATCCTCGCGGTCGGCGATGCTGCCGATGAAGTCTGTAGTAATGGTCAAAGCCAACGCGAGATTCTCAGCCGCCTCACGCCACTGCCGACTCATCACCGCATTGCCGACAACGGCCTGCACGCCATCCAGCGCATGGGTTTCGAGATGAAAAGTAGGCAAGGCATCGAGCGTCATGGCGTCTTGGGATATGGCGTCGAGCGAATGCGCATAATCGTCTGCTAGGGGGTCTGCCTCCGACACGGCAGGGGCAACCGAGCGAAGATACCATTGCAGCGGCGCCGTCATGATCGCGCGCGCCTGATCGGCCGGTGCGACCGGGCCGTTCGTGCGCGCGGAATCCGCTTGGTTCGCCAGCTCCTCGACCAGCTGGCTCCACAGGAAGGTTGGCCCCTCGTTATCGGCGCATTGCGGCCAGCTTTCCTCGACGAATTCGCGGAGCGCATCAAGCTCCTGCGTGGGCCAGTTCCTGTCCGCTTTGGCTGCAGCGTAGTCATCGTAGTCGGAAGGATCGTGACGCTCGTCAGCATCATGCCATTCAGAGGAGTCGTGTCGTTTGGAAAATGACCGTGTCATGGCTGATCGTCTCCTTCGCTCGTGAGCTCGTAGGGCCTTGCATCTTCAAGCCTACCGAACGGCAGGTTCGCTGGAGGCGTGAAACCGGATATGATCGGGCTTCGCACTGAATCTGATTCCATGTCAATTAAATTGACCGCATTTGTTCTATTCGGTTCCATCGGGTCTATTCGAAAGGATATCGCAGGCCCCACTGGCTGCGGATCCGATCCATGAGCCCCATGATGCGCATCGTGTCGGCGTGCGGCATCTCGGGGCATTCGCCTTTGCCGTCGAGGATCGCGTTGGCCGCCGAGGCCACCTGATACTCGTATCCCGTCAGCTGTTTAGGAACGGTGTGGTGCTTGACCAGGCTGTGATCGGCGTCGTAGACGTCGATTGACGCCACGTCGTTGATGTTCTCGCAAATGAGATAGCCTTCGGTGCCCCAGAGGGTTCCAATGCGCTCGGAGACGGAAACCATCGAGCAGTCGGCGACGCCCATCGTGCCGTCCCGATAGCTGATCATGGTCGAGCTTTGCGCGTCGACGCCGCTCTCGTAGGGAATCATAGCGGTGCTGATCCGCTCGATCGGCCGCGGACCCATCACCATATCGATGAAATTGAGCGGATACACGCCCATGTCGAGCAGTGCACCGCCAGCCAGCGCAGGGTCGGTCAAACGGAGATTGCCGAAGACGGGATAACCCAGATTCGCCCGTGCAGCGCGCACTTCGCCGATGGCGCCCGAAGCCACGATGCCGTCAATGATCCCGCGTGAAGGCATGTACCGCGTCCAGATGGCCTCGGTGCACAGCAGCCCGGTTGCATGGGCCGTGTCCAGCAGCGCCTGCGCCTGCCCGGCGTTGGCGGTGAAGGATTTCTCGACCAGCACGTTCTTGCCGGCCTTAAGACACAGGATTGCCTGCTCGGCATGCAGACTATGCGGCGTAGCGATATAGACCAGATCGACATTCGGGTCGGCCGCGAGCTCTTCATACGAGCCATACGAGACCGGGATGCCATATCGCTTGGCGAAGGCCTCTGCTCGCGTGCTGCTGCGCGCGGCGACGGCATACGGCGCGACGAGACCGTGGTATCGGGGATCCCTGACCATCGCGTTGAGCGTCGTGGCCATTGCGTTTGCGATGTTGCCGGCACCGAGTATCGCGACATTCACCTTCAGGCCGTCCCGTTCGGCCTCGGCACGCCTGCCATTGAGTCTGCTCATCATTCCTCCTTGAATCGTGGTGTCGTCTTCCAGTGTATGCGGTGGTCTGGCGAGGCGAGGCTCATGCCTTTTGCGGAACAAGACAAAAGTGGAGCCATCGTGGTAGAAAACTTTGCCACGGCCTCGATTCTCCGAGGCTCTCACGGGCATAACGCTGAAATCGGAAGGCTCGGCGATCATCGAGCGCTGGTGATGGGCGTGTACAACCGGTGACGCGAATCACGTTATGGCTAAATGGCAGTGTTTACGCTGATGCTGCCGCATCCGGTGCTGCTGCCTTTGATATGGGGGGCACATAGTCGTGGATCACGGCTTCTATATTGTTGCCGTCCGGATCGAGCACAAAGGCCGCATAGTAGCCTCGATGATACTGGCGCGGTCCAGGCGTACCATGGTCGGTGCCGCCTGCGGCCAGTCCCGCAGCATGAAAGGCCCGCACCTGGGAGGCATCTGTTGCGTGGAAGGCGATGTGCGTCGGTTTGAAGGAATCTTGCGTGCAGCTGATCCAGAAGTCGCCCCCGGGATCGGCGGACGGGCCGTCGCCTTGCCTGAAGCTCATGGCATCGCGCATGGTCAGATTCCGCTGATAGCCGAGTGGCTGCAGCAACCGGGCATAGAACCGTCCGGATTTGCCGAGGTCTCTCACATATACAGTGACATGATCAATCATATGAGCTATTCTATAGGTTCTGTGGTTACTCCAGGATTGCGTCCAGCGGTGTTATGCCGGCTTTGCAACGCTTTGCGACGGTTGACTGCGTTGGGTGTCCGCACTGAGGAGATTGCGTTGAGGCGGTTGCATCGGAGTCGGCACGGTGGATCCGTCACATTCGCCAAAGCACAGTGATCGAGGCGTATTGCGTGGTGATGGGTGACGTGAACGAAGCTGAGAAAGTCATTGGGCAAGGTGATGCGACGGGCATCGGGAAAATGCCGATCCCGCGCGACAACCGCAAGATGACGGGAACTGCTTCGCAGCCTGAATCGATTCGCAAAGCGAAACCCCGACCCACGAAGCGGGCGGCGGGTCGTCAGTCGAAGCACCATGCCGAGAAATACGCCCGGGGCACGCGCAGCTACACAATGTCGCATATCCATGGCAAAGACACGGCCATCGAAGTGGAGGTGCGCCGTTATCTGTTCGCGCGCGGACTGCGTTTCCGCAAAAACGACAAACGCTACCCGGGCCATCCCGATGTGGTGCTGCCGAAATGGCATGCCATGGTCTTTGTCAACGGGTGCTTTTGGCATGCGCATGAGCACTGTGCCAGGTATTCGCTGCCCAAATCCAATGTGGAATACTGGAGCGTCAAGCTGCTGCGCAACCGCGAGCGGGACCGCGAACAGCATGCGAGACTGGCAGCGATGGGCTGGCGCGTGATCGACGTCTGGGAATGCGAGCTCAACAAGCAGACGCGCGAAGAGCAGTTGGCCCGCCTGTACGGGGAAATCACAGGGTCGGCCGATATGCCTGACGAACTGGCCTAGGCCAGAGGCACCGTGAGGTATGCAGTCCTGTTGCGTGCGATCTTCTTTGCATGTGGCGGGGTGCTGTTCGGCGAGTTGTTGCAGCTTTGCAGACTGGGAAAGAGCCATTTCGCCGTCTTTCGGCGCGCCCAGCGGGAGTCCCGAGATGGTCGTGGCCGTGGCCGCGGATTTCTGGTCCCATAATGCGCGAACTCGCCATGGGGCATCATGGCGCAAGCCCTGACTGCTGCCCCCCGCTGCCGCCTACTGCTGCTCAGCCTCCAACCGGCCCAGTTCGACGCGCACTTTGTGCAGTTTGGCATAGAGTTCATTGCGTTGCGCAGCCTGCTTGGCGCGGGCGTGATCCCTAGCAAGTTTGGCCTCGTCAGCGCGCAGAGCTGCCAAATGGTCACGATTCGCGATGCGTGCGTCGATACTCTTTGCATCAGTGCTGCCGAGGATGATCTGCGCATTGAGGCTGTCCCACACGTCGTCGAGTGTCGCGCCGCTGATGATAAGCCGGGCCTCGCCAACAGGGCGGTAGTCGCTGACGAACACCTTGCTTAGCTGCGGATGGCCGGGTTTGCTGGGCAGGGAGCGTCGCACTGCGAATGCGCATGCTTCGCTCTGATTGACCTGTGCCGCCGCGGGCGATTTGCTGCCGGAACTCTCGCCGTGCGGCGGCTGCGCCTGCTGCCTGGCATTGCCGCCTCCGCCAACGGCGGCGTCGTCGCGCACGCACACGAAGACAATGCCGGAACGCCGCATGGCAGCAATATGGTCGATGACTTCGATCGGTGCGCTCGCTCCTTGGTGTCGGATGCCGAGCACCATGATCTCGTCGACCCCTTTGCCGTCCGGATTCGCAGCAACTCCTACGGTGGACGGTCGCAGCAGGGCCAGCATGGTGATGCTGTCGATGTCATTGGCGAAACGTTGCTTGAGCTTGGCGGAAACCGGTGTTTTCGCGGTGAACATCTGCTTGGGCAACGTGCCTTTGGCCGCGGGAATGGCAGTGGAGGCGGGGAGCCCTAGGGAAAGCGCCGTCAAAGAAGCGCATTGCGATATGGGTTGTGCTGCGGGCATGAGCATCCTTCTTTCCGATATCTCCAAGTCGTTCGTAGGCTTTAGCTACATGAAACTCCTGCGCTCCATCGTATACGGGCTCGGCGTCGCAGCGAAACACAAAGTCGAGGCTTCGCCTATGTGACGTTTTCTCGTAAAAAAGCAAAGAGCATGAAAGACGCGCATACCGATGGTGTGAATGCCAAGTCGGAGTGCCCGAGAACGGATTCGAACCGTCGACACCCGCTTTAGGAGAGCGGTGCTCTATCCACTGAGCTACCCGGGCAACGAGCAACCATTGTACACGGAGTTACGACGGTTGAAGCGGCGTAGGGTCTCAGCCATGTAGCCCCCGAAGGGCTACGCCCCTTCGTGCATATCGCGCCGCGAGTAGCCCCACGCGCCGATTATGGTCATAGCGATCGCAGCTGCTGCGACCAACAGGAACGGCGCAGAGTCGAAGGATTCCACGGGCATGCGCGGCATCCAGTTGAGCGGCGAGGTTTTCATCACCCATTGCGGAAGATCGAGGATATTGCCGAAGTAACTCAGCAGAATCGCATACGTCAGGTAACCATATGCCGCTTTGCCGAGTTGCGGGGCGAGGCCGAGCAGCAGCGCCGCCAGCCCGACGAAAATCAGCATGATGGGAAGCTGATTGAATCCCGCCGCAAGAAAATCGCCCATGCCGATCGACAGCTGGCCCGAGGCGGATGACAGCGCTGCTGCGCCGAGCGTCCCGGCGGTGAACAGCGTGCCTAGCACGGCGCAAATGAATGCCAACGCGGTATTCGTCCAGAACAGGCGGCCGCGCGAGACCTGCGTGGACATGAGCTGGGCTAAATGCAGCCGCGTCTCTTCGGCATAGAGCTTGTTGACGACGACAATCGGCAATATAGCGGCCAGGCCGCTGAGCACAATGAGGATCGTGCTCGTGAACGAGGCTTCGAGCGACACCCCTGAATCCGCGAACATTGATTTCATGAGCTGGTTGCTGTTCAGGAACGAGCTCATGTCGCCGTAAATCGAGCCGTACGCAGCGCCGAGGCAGGCGAATGCCACCAACCAGGCGATGATGATGCCGCGATTGAGCCTCAGCAGCAGCCCGTGCACCGATAGCAGTCCTCGTCGTGCATGGGAGAGCCCGAGCCGCTCGGGAATGTAGCTCGCCGTCATATCGCGACCATTCTCGAGCAGCGCAGCAATGACGAACAGCGCCGCCGAATAGCCCAGCGCAATGAACAGCACCCACCACCGGTTCTGCGTCATAGGATACGTGAGATAGGTGGATCCTAGCGGATTGATAAGGGAAAGGGTCTCATTGCTCACGTCGCTGGCCGCCCTGAGGATATAGAGCGCGCCGAGCACGCCGAGCGACGCGCCGCTCGCCCCTGATGCCGTCGGCATGACTTGCGCGAATACAAGCGCAATTGCGGTGCCTAATATTCCTGCGGCGCTCAATGACAGCCCGAAGAGCATGCTGCCTGCAAATCTTATCGAGGCCTCGTGGAAGCTCGCCATGACCGCAGCGGTGAATACGCCAAGGACGATATTGATGCCGACGGTTTCGATGATCACTGCCAGCGAACTCGCCTGCCGACCGACGGGGAAGGCGCGGATCATCTCGCTCAGGCCCAGATCCTCCTCGCGCCGCGTATGGCCCACGACGTGCAGAATGGAGACGACCATGGCCATGATGCTGCAGAACAGCAGCATTTCATGCGCGTACATCGCCCCGACCGTGTAATCGGCGGCGCTCGTGACGGGCGTGGGCCCGACCAGCGCAATCATCGCCGGATTGCCCATGGTGACGAACATGCCGATATGGCCGTTGCCCTGCGCCACCTCTTCGAAGGCCGGCACATAGACGCTGCAGAACAGCCCTAGGCCCAGCACCCAGACAAGGATCTTCTTCCAGTCTCGGCGCAGATACTGCACGAGCAAGGTCGTGCACGATTCGAATTGCTGGTTCAGTTGTTTCATCGTGATGTGCTCCTTTCAGGCCGCGTAATGCCGCATGAAGAGGTCTTCGAGTGTGGGCGGCACCGCTTCGAACTTCGTGATGCCCAGCTTGGCGGCATGTCCGAGCACATCGTTGATGGCGGAATCGTCTAGCGAGAACGTGGCTGATGCGCCTTTGCGCATGAAATCATGCACGCCTTCCAAAGGCTCCAGCGTCGCAAGGTCGCCGATGGCTGAGATGGTCACCGTGGATCTGGTCAGATGACGCAACTGGTCGAGCGTGCCGTGCTCGACGATGGCGCCTTTGCTGATGATAACGACCTTGTCGGCCAGCCGCTCGACCTCGCTCAGGATATGTGAGGAGAGCAGTACGGCTTTGCCTTGCGACTTGATGGTCGCGATCTCTTCTTGAAACACCGACTCCATCAGCGGATCGAGGCCTGAAGTCGGCTCGTCGAGAATGTACAGATCGGAATCCACGGACAGCGCCGCTATCAGGCCGACTTTCTGCCGGTTGCCCTTCGAATAGCCTTTGGCCTTCTTGCGCGGGTCGAGCTCGAAACGCTCGGTGAGCTCGTCTCGCCGGGCTGCGCTGCCGCCGCCGTGCAATTTCATGAACAAGTCGATGATTTCGCCGCCGGAAAGGTTCCCCCAGAGCGCCACGTCGCCGGGCACGTAGGAGAGCCGCCGGTGGATCTCCTGGGCGTGCGACCACACGTCTTTGCCGAAGATCGTCGCGCTGCCGCCGTCCCGGCGCAGGATGCCGAGCAGCGTGCGGATGGTGGTCGACTTGCCCGCGCCGTTCGGGCCGATGAACCCGACGACTTCACCCTCGTCGACATCGAACGATACGCCGTCCAGCGCCTGCACGCTGCCAAATGATTTGCGCAGCTGAGCTATTGCAACGACATTGCTCATGGTGAACCTCTTTTCCCGGGCCATTGTTGGCCGTCCGCCATTGGACCATGGAATATGCCAATGAATACGGAACATTATAGACTTATCTTCCTAAAAAGTATAAAACTCTGCGATTCGTGGGCTGTACGAAGCCTGTGTCGACAACGATGCCTTGATCGGGTGTTGCGATGGCCGTTATACACTGTGAGCATTGGAATTTTCAATGGCCGCAGCGCTGTAATCGCCGCAACGGCAACAGAAAGGATCGATATGGATGGCTTCGAGCTCCGCACCCGGGTCAAGCGGGAGCAGGTGCTCGGGGCCGCGTTCGACCTTGTGAACACCGGCGGGGGAGCAGAAGCCTTAAGCATCGCCGCTGTCGCGGTGCATTCCCATGTTTCGCGCGCCACCATCTTCAATTATTTCGGTTCGAGGCAAGGACTGATTTCGGGTGTGTTCGACCGTTTCCTCGCCCAGATCGCCGAGGGGGCCGAGCATATTGTCACGCAGGATCTGCCGTTCGCGCCGATGATGATGGCGCTGACGCGTTATGAACTGGATAGTCTCAGTCGTGTATCCGAACAGTTCTACCGTGACCTCATGCGCTGGTACGCCGAGGATGATGGGCCGGGCATGCAGGACTTACGGGCGCGATACACTAGGCAATCCTTCGGCATCCTGCTCTCCCTATTTGCCAAGGGGCGCAAGGAGGGCAGCGTCGACCCGGAATATTCCGACGAATTCCTGCTGCTGTACCTGCGCATGATGACGCAGGGTGCGCTGGATCCGGGCATCAGAGATGCGATCGTGCCCTACAGCGAGCAATTTGTGAAGATGCTCATCAAAGGCATAGCGCCCTCGCCGTCCCGTTGAGGTTGAGATAGGTTGGAGGGCAACGAACAACCGGGTAAGTGTTTCTGGCCGTTGATCTCGCCCGTTTCTGCATGCCCTTTTTACGCTAGTGCCATGGGCTGTGCAAAAGGGGGTACGCATAGTGGCCGTGCAACGTGCTTTTTCGCACGGCAGCCTTGACGTAGCCTGAAACACGCATGCCCCAGGGAGCTTCGATAGTTTCAAGCCGCAGGCACGGTCAGCTGTTGACCCGCGTGGATCCCGCGCAGCGGTAGCCGAAGTTCATCATCTCGCTGTTGAATGCGATCACGCCTTGGCCGCGCGCCGGCACAACGATGATGCCGCCGTCCCCGCGATGCCTGGCGATATCGTCCAGCGTCGACTCAGCGGCATCCTTAGGCGGTTGCCCGGCGTATTCGATGCGATCGGAAAGCTGCCTGCCAGCGACTGCGCGCACGAAAGCCTCGCCGATGCCGGTGCCTGAAACCGCAATGGTGTCAGCGTTGGCGTAGTTGCCGCATCCGGGCAGCGGCGAGTCGCCGACGCGCCCGGTCATCTGGTTGGTGATGCCGCCGGTGGAAGTCGCTGCCGCGATGTTTCCGCCGGCGTCACGCGCCACTGCGCCGATCGTGCCATGTTTCTCCCAAGCGTCGCCATTGGCCTGTGCGTCGGCCAGCGAGGCCTTGCGCTGCTCGGTGACGAAATACGACGGATCCTCCATGGCGACGCCCCAATCTGTGAGCTCCTTGTCGTTTGGAGCGGCGAAAAGGACATGCCTGGTCCGGTGTTTGACGGCCCGTGCCGCATCGATGGGGTGACGTGCGGTCGTGAGCCCGGCGACCGCGCCGACCTCGCCGTCACCGGTCATCAGGCAGGCGTCCATTTGAACGTTGCCGTCGCTGGTGAGTGCCGCGCCCCGACCGGCATTGAATTCCGGAGCGTCTTCCATGATGTGGATCGCCGCGCACACCGCGTCCTCGGCTGCTCCACCCGCGTCCAGCACCGCGTATCCGGCGTCGAGCGCCCGTTCGAGATCGGTCGCCACCTGTTCCCGGCGCGCTGCAGTGCTGTTCGGCCCGCGATCTCCGGCGCCGCCGTGGATGAGGAGCAACGGGCCGTCTTCCGGCCCGACCAGTTCGCTGGTGGCCTGAGGGAGCCGGGGCGAAGCATGCGTTGCCCCGGCCTGCAGTGCTGCTGATTGTGCGGATAATGGCTGTGGAGTCGTAGGCTGCGCCTCCGTGATCCGTGTTTCCGTAGTCTGTGCCATGGGAATCTCCGATCGTTCAATATGATTCAATGTACCGCGCGGAAGCGATGGTGCGGATATGGCGTGGGTTTTCGCGCGCTGATTGATCACACCTGGCGAACGACCTAGTGTGTGAGCGTCGACAAGGGAGGAACCATGGCCGCAGTCGCCTCGCAATCATATGCCCGCAAACGATCCCATCATATGATACTGGGGTCGTTTGCCGGGTTGTTCGCGCTCGTCGCGCTGCTGGGCGCGCTCGCGAGGATACTGCCGGAAGGGCTGCAATCGCAGCCGTATGTCCCGGTGATGGTGTCGTTCACGCCGTGGTTCGCGTTGGCGGCATTGTTCGCGCTGCTGTGCGCGCTGCCTGCGAGGCGGTGGGGCGTGGCACTTGTGGCGGTGGCGCTGATCGGTGTGCAGGTGTGGTGGCAGGCGCCGTTCTTCAAGGCTGCGGCTCAACTGCCGGGCGCGGCGAAAACGGCTGTGTCTGCTGCGACGCTTAATGCCAATGACGCCTACGCGCGGGTGATGACGATGAATGTCTACAAAGGGCATGCCGATGCGCGGGCGATCGTCGAAACGGTGCGTGACCAGCATGTCGAGGTACTGGCGCTCCAGGAGACGACGCGCAGCTTCATTGCTGCCCTAGAGCAAGCGGGCATCGCCGATTATCTGCCATATTCACAAGTATCTTCCGCTGACGGGGTCTTTGGCAACGGTCTGTGGTCGGCCTCGCCACTGGGCGACGTCGTCGATGACGAGGTCAGTTCGAGCGCCTCGTTCATGCCGGGAGGCACAGTGAACTTCGGCGATACGGCGATACGATTCGTCAGTGTGCACACGACATCTCCCAAACCGGGAACATGGCGGCAGTGGAGAAGATCCTTGGATGAGCTTGCCAGAATGCGCGCGAAAACCGGCTCTCGATACATATTTATGGGCGATTTCAATGCGACGGCCGATCATGCGGCATTCAGGAATTTCCTCGGAGAACGTTTTCGTGATGCCGCACAGCTTGCCGGTCACGGTTTCACGTTCACCTGGCCCAATAATCGGCGATATGTGCCGCCCTTTGCCGGCATTGATCATGTGGTCGTGGACAAGGGCATCACTGCCGGACAGATGAGCGTGGTCACCGTCCCGGGTTCCGACCACGCTGCGCTCCTTGCCACGATTGCCGTACTGGGCCGTTAGGCCGAGCCGTGAAGCAGACGGTGCCGTCACTGTCTCCGCAGGAGAAGCGAGCGGCCGCTAAGGCCTCAAAGACGATGCCTTAGCATCGGCTAAGGGTACTCAGTCCAAGTTGGACTGAGTACCAGCCATCTCCGCCGAGGATTCCTGCTCGGCCTGGGCGGCATCCAGCTTTGCGTGGACCTCGTCCAGCAGCGACTGCGCGCGCTTGGCGAGTGCCTCGCCCAGCTCCCATTGGCGCATCGATTGGTCGAGGTTGAGGCCGCCGGCCTCCAGCGCCTGCACGGCTTGGATCAGCCGGTCGCGCGCCTCTTCGTAGGGCATAACGGCGATGGCGTCGCGTTCCTTGTCGCTCAGGTTCGAGCCCGGGCCGGCAGTGGCGGTTCCTTCGTCCATGTTTTCGGTGTTTTCACCGTTGTCGTTGCTCGCTGCTGCTGTGCTCATCGTTGCTCCTTGATCGCTTATATGGGTATATATCTGATATTCGTGTCGAGATTTATATGGTTTTGCCTTGTCGCCGTCCGCCGATCACAGTGGCCCGGCTCACCACGACGCCATGCTTGAGGGTGAGCGTCAGCTCGTCGCCTGGCGCTATGTTTTGCGCATCGTCGAGCACGCGTCCGTCTTCGCCCTGCACTACGGCGTACCCGCGATTCAGGGTGGATTGAGGGCTGAGCGCGGTCAGACTGGCGTGCAGTTTTTCGACGTTCAAGCCGGCGTCGTCGACGATGCGCGTCAGTCCACGTTCCATGCGTTGCCGCGCATCGTCGAGAAAGCGCTGGTGCGGTTCAAGCATAGTGAGCGGACGGGTAAGGCTGGGGCGGTTCGCATAGCCCTCTATCAAGCGGATTTCGTTGTCGATGCGCGCACTGACCCGCATATGCATTTGTGCACGGGCGGATGCGATGAGCTGGCATTGCTCGCGCACGTCGGGCACGACCCGTTTGGCCGCGTCGGTCGGCGTCGATGCGCGCAAGTCGGCCGCCAGGTCGATCAGCGTCCAATCGTCCTCGTGGCCCACGGCGGAGACCAGCGGAGTGAGGCACGCCGCCGCAGCACGCACCACGCCTTCGTCGGAGAAGCCGATGAGATCCTCGAAGCTGCCGCCGCCTCGGGCGACGATGATCACGTCAACCTGCGGGTCCTGATCAAGCAGCTGGATCGCGTTGATCACGTCGCTTGGGCACTGCGCCCCCTGCACGTGCGCGTGCACGATCTTGAACTGCACGACTGGCCAGCGCAGATTCACGTTCGTGATCACATCGCCTTCGGCGCGCGCCTGCGGGGCGCATATCAGCCCGATGCATGCCGGAAACTCCGGCAGCGGCACCTTGTTCTCGGCGTCGAACAGTCCTTCGCCTTTAAGCTTCTTGCGCAATTCGTCGATTTGGGCCTTCAGATCGCCCGTGCCGACGCGCCGGATGTCATCGGCCACGAAGCTCAGCCGGGTGGCCTTCATCCAGATGTCCGGCTTGCCATGGATCACCACGCGGTCGCCTTGGCGGAACTCGCGCGCCTTGGACACGAATGCCCTGAAGCCCATGACCGGCAGGGAAATCTCTTCGAAATTGTCGCGCAGCGTGATATAGCCCGACGTGGGCCGACGCATGTTGATCTCGACGATCTGGCCCCCCACCCAGGCTTCCGGCCAACGGGCCACGGAATCGTGGAACTTCTGGCTGAGCACGGTGACCGGCCATGGGTTTTCGGCGGTCGTGTCGCGTGCCAGCCGCGGTAGTTGATCGAGTGGTTTCGGCCCGCTGCCATCTGCCGGCATGTTATGCGCAGGCGCATCGGGGCGCGTCGGTGAACCATAGCCATATGCAGAACTCATGCTCTCTACAGTCCTATAGAGAAGGGACATCGCCAGGTGCGTCGGTTGCCGATTTCGGTCGGCGAAGCCGGGTATATTGACCGGCAAGACGAAGGCGGCGGCCTGGATGCAGAGGGCGGCCGATCGAAAGTGACGCGACACGCGGAAGAGCGGCCGGATGGTGGATTACAAGGGTGTGATTTGGCGTTATTCTGCGATAAACACTATATGTAGGTAGGTCACTTCGCGAATTTACTAAATAGGGTGCCGGGGTTATAGTTAAATCAACTTACATCAATGTAGTTTTGTGCGGCTCAAGGCGGGCTCCGAGGAGGATGCAGATGGAAGTACAGGTGCAAGACGCTACCGGCACACGCAGCGCGACTGCCGTTGTGCTCGTGGAGAAGCGCGATGGGCGCGTAGTCGAATTCGATCCGGTCAACATCATCGGCGCGGTCAAATCCGCCTTTTCCGATCTGGGCAAAGAGGTGGGGCCCGAAGAGGAGCAGCTTATCCGCGATATCGCCAATCAGGTTGAAGGCGAGATCAAGGAACGCTACAACGGCCCGGCCAAAATCGAGGACATCCAGAACCTGGTCGAACACGGACTCGTCGAAGACCACCTGTACGACGTGGCGCGCACATATACGAACTACCGCCTAAGCAAAGACATCGAGCGGTCCAAGGCCACCGATATCAACGAGGCCGTCAATCGGCTGGTCAACCGTGACGAGTCGCTGGTGCGCGAGAACGCGAACAAGGATTCGAATGTCTACGCCACCCAGCGCGATCTGCTGGCCGGTGCGGTGTCCAAGGCCTCGGCCTTCTCGATGCTGCCCGATGTAGTCGCCAACGCTCACATGAAAGGCGACATCCATTTCCACGACGCCGATTATTCGCCGTTCACTTCGATGAACAATTGCTCGCTGCCGGACTTCGGCGACATGCTGGCGCATGGCTTCGCTCTGGGCAACGCCATGATGGATTCGCCCAGATCGATCGGCACCGCGGCAACGCAGATCACGCAGATCATCAAGGACATCGCCGGCGCGCAATATGGCGGCCAGACCGTCAACCGCGCCGATGAAATGCTCGAGCCGTATGCCGAAAAGGATTACGAGAAGAATCTCAATGCCGCGCACGCGATGATACCCGATATCATGCCGACCGAAGCGGTCCGCGCCATGATCGAAGGGCTGAAGGCGCAGGAGCCCGACAACCTGCATTTCGAAAACCGCGAGCCGCTGCCTGCGGACGAGCCATTCCATAAGGATGCCCCCGAGCTTGAGCAGCTGCGCGAGATCTATGCGAAGATCACGACCCGCAAGGCCATCTACGACGCGATGCAGACCATGGAATATCAGATCAATTCCAACCGTGTCTCCAACGGCCAGACACCTTTCGTCACCGTCGGCTTCGGACTGGGAACCTCATGGTTCGCCCGTGAAATCCAGCGCGCGATCTTCCTTAACCGCATCCGCGGCCTCGGCAAGGATCGGCTCACCGCCATCTTCCCCAAACTGGTTTTCACCATCAGGCACGGCGTGAATGCCGACAAGGGCGACCCGAACTACGACATGAAGCAGCTGGCCTTGGAATGCTCGGCCAAACGCATGTATCCTGACGTGCTCTTCTACGAGAATATCGTCAAGATCACAGGCTCCTTCAAGGCCCCCATGGGGTGCCGCTCATTCCTGCAAGGTTGGATCAATCCCAGGACCGGCAGGGACGAAGAGGACGGACGCATGAACCTCGGCGTCGTCACCGTGAATATACCGCGCATCGCCTTGGAATCCCACGGCGACAAAGATCGCTTCTGGAAGCTGTTCGCCGAGCGCATGGGCATCGCGCATCAGGCGCTGCAGTTCCGCATCATGCGCTGCAAGCAGGCCAAGCCGGTCAACGCGCCGACCCTGTTCCGCTATGGCGCTTTTGGCCGGCTCGGGGCCAATGACAACGTCGACCAGCTTTTCAACAACAGGCGCGCCACGATTTCGTTGGGCTACATCGGTCTGTACGAGGCGACCGCTGTCTTCTATGGCAAGAACTGGATGCGGGACCACGGCTGGGATCCGCAAGGCAAGGAGTTCGCACTCTCTATCGTCAGGCGCATGACCCAGCTGTGCAGGCAGTGGGAGACCGAGGAGGGATACCACTATTCGGTGTACTCCACCCCTGCTGAAAGCCTGACCGACCGCTTCAACCGCATGGATCGCGAAAAGTTCGGCAAAGTCGAGGGCGTCACCGATCACGACTTCTACACCAACTCATTCCACTACCCGGTCTGGCTGTCGCCCACGCCGATGGAGAAGCTCGACTACGAGAAGGACTTCCCGTACTACGCGGCTGGCGGCTTCATCAACTACTGCGAATTCCCCTGCCTGCAATCCAACCCCAAGGCGCTGGAGGCAGTATGGGACTACGCCTATAACATTGGCATCGGGTACCTGGGCACCAACACGCCGATCGACCACTGCTTCGTCTGCGGCTTCGAAGGCGACTTCGAGCCCACCGAGGAAGGCTTCAAATGCCCTGAGTGCGGCAACGCCGACCCTGACAAATGCAACGTCACCAAGCGCACCTGCGGATACCTCGGCAACCCGGTGCAGCGTCCCATGGTGCACGGTCGCCATGAGGAGATCGCCCACCGTGTCAAGCACATGAGCGGAGAGACGGGGCATGTGACGTTAAAGGATGGCGAGGAGCGCGAATGGTTCGAAGAAACTAAGTAGGTGACGTGTCGTTTGGTCTGATCGGTTGAATGGTCAGTTTGATTTTGTCTGCTGCCTGCGATGCTGGGTCTAGGCGCTCTGATGTGAGCGGTCCCTGCCTGTACGTACGCTCTGGTGTCTTTTATGCGGAGTAGTTCTTAGCGGATTTTGCCCGTTAGCATTGAAGCTTGGTTTGGATTAGGCGATGCCCGGCTGCATGAACGGCAGCAACGGGCTACGCGCGTTCGTCGCAGCCGTGGCGGCTGCTCCTTTCGCCTGCGGACAGCCAGTCCACAGGGCTGTCCGCTTAACGGCTCAGCTCGGAACGTGTCGAGCGTCGTCCCCATCCCAAAGCCCACCATCTGAAACATGGATATCAATAATATTGCACAGAAAGGAGACCGGGATGGCGCAGGGTGCGTTGCATGATTTTGCTCGGACTGATGTGAATCGAGGGCCGGGTGTTCCTTGTGCGTTGAGCAATAATCCCCGGGCGGGGCAGTGGCGCAGCGACCGGATGAGCCATAATACGGTCGCTGATTACAAACGGTTTTTGATGACTGATGGCGAGGGGATTCGCTGCTCGCTGTATGTCTCCGGGTGCCCGTTCCATTGCGTAGAATGCTATAACGCATCCATCTGGGACTTCCGGGCTGGGGCCGAGTATACGGCTGGGCTTGAGGACAAGATCGTCGCGGATATCGGCCAGAGCTTCGTGCAGGGCATCACGTTCCTTGGCGGCGAGCCGTTGCTCAATACGGGCATCCTCATACCGTTGGCCAGACGGCTGCGCAAAGAATTCGGCCATGATAAGGACATCTGGTGCTGGACCGGATACACGTGGGAGGAACTGATGCGGCCGGGGGAGAGCGAGGACAAGCTCGAACTGCTGCATCTGATCGATATTCTGGTCGACGGGCGCTATATCAAGACGCTGCACGACTCGTTGTTGCAATTCCGCGGTTCAAGCAACCAGCGCATCATCGACGTGCCGCAGTCCTTCGCGCAAGGCAGGCCGGTGATCTGGGCCAAGCTGCATGACCAGGAGCGTTTCATCCCCGAGGTCTACGGCAAAGACCGTGCCAGCGGCGAAGGCGATGCGTCGTAGTTTTTTACGCGTGATTCGAAGATGAAGAAGGGGCGTGTTCAGGGCAGTTTCAGCTCATCGCGCACCATCCCGATTCGGAGGAACGACGTTCAACTCAGTACAGTGTCTTGCGTCTTCCACACGACTCTAACTCTACATGCCAGGTGAGTATTTCAATAACTTATTCGCATATGCATGGCCTACGTCTGGGCGAATCGCTTGGCAAGAACACGCCTTAGGGCTGACATGGCAGCGGACTATTGTGTGGTCTAGGTTCTCGGGCGAAGCTGCGAAGCGGAATGCGGCGGCGCCCGGCGGCTCCCGAGGTATTGGAGATGCACATGGCGGATGCGGCGGACGTGACATTGGCGCGGCGGCGTGCGGCCAAGCCGCTCAGAGTCGGATTGGATATCGGCTCGACGACGGTCAAGGCCGTCGTGCTTGGCGGCAGCGACAGCCTCGGCGATGTGCTCTTCTCCGATTATCGTCGTCATCACGCCAATGTCCGTGCCACCGTCGCCGGGCTGCTACAGGATATCCACGCCGAACTTGAACGGCGTGGCCGCGGCGATGACTTGATCCGCTTGGCGATCACCGGTTCGGGCGGGCTAGGGCTTGCCGACCATATGCATGTGGCCTTCGTGCAGGAGGTCATCGCCGAAACCCGGGCGATCGACCAAGAGTATCCGCAGGCCGATGTCATCATCGAGCTGGGTGGCGAGGACGCGAAAATCACGTATCTGAAGCCTACGCCCGAGCAGCGCATGAACGGCTCGTGCGCAGGCGGCACTGGGGCGTTCATCGACCAGATGTCGACGCTGCTCGACACTGACGCCGCCGGTCTGAACAAGCTGGCCAAGCAGTATCAGACCTTGTACCCGATTGCTTCTCGTTGTGGCGTATTCGCGAAATCGGATCTGCAGCCGCTTATCAACGACGGTGCGGCGAAGCCTGATCTGGCGGCGTCGATTTTCACCGCCGTGGCCACGCAGACCATCGCCGGGCTGGCTGCAGGACGCCCGATTCACGGTACTGTGGTGTTTTTGGGCGGTCCGCTGTTTTTCATGTCCGAGCTGCGCGGGGCGTTCGGCCGCGCGCTTGAGGGCAAGGTCAGCGAATTCATTACGCCGACTGACGCGCATCTGTATGTCGCGTTCGGCGCGGCGCTGCTCGCCGGCGAGGACGACCAGCTCGACCCGAGTCAGCATTTCGAACCGCGCGGCTGCGTGGAGATACTCGAGCAATTAGCAGCCCTTGAGAACCTGCCGAGCGATACGCCCACGATGCCGCCGCTGTTCGACGCTGAACAAGACCGCGAGGATTTCAACGTTCGTCACCACCGCGAGCATATCCATATCGGCACGCTCGAGGGCGCGCACGGCCCGCATTTCCTTGGCGTAGATGCCGGGTCGACCACCATCAAGGCCACACTGGTCAACGACGACCGCGAAATCGTATGGTCGTCGTATGCGACGAATGACGGCAGCCCGCTGACCGCCGCCGTTGACATCGTCAGGAACATTCAGGCCGAGCTGCCCGATGGCGCTTATATCGCCCGCAGCTGCGCCACCGGCTATGGTGAAGGTCTCATCACCGCCGGGCTGCATCTGGACGAGGGCGTGGTCGAAACGATGGCACACTATCGCGGTGCGGAAATGGTGAGCCCTGGAGTCACCGCCGTCATCGACATCGGCGGCCAAGACATGAAATACCTGGCCATCACTGACGGAGTCGTGGACTCCATTGCTGTGAACGAGGCATGTTCCTCGGGCTGCGGCTCCTTCCTGCAGACCTTCGCGCAATCGATGGGATTGAGCATCGAAGACTTCACACAGGCCGCGCTACGCTCCGACCATCCAGTCGACTTGGGCTCGCGCTGCACGGTGTTCATGAACTCCTCCGTCAAACAGGCGCAGAAGGAAGGCGCGTCGATGGAGAACATCGCTGCCGGGCTGTGCTACTCTGTCGTGCGCAACGCGCTGTACAAGGTCATCAAGCTGCGCGACTCCGGCGAACTGGGCGATACGGTTGTGGTGCAGGGCGGCACATTCCTCAACGATGCGGTGCTGCGTGCCTTTGAGCTGCTTACCGGACGCGAGGTCGCCCGGCCGAATATCGCGGGGTTGATGGGCGCGTACGGCGCTGCGCTGACCGCGCGCATGCACTATGTTGATGCGGCCGATGATGTCGTTGCGCACGCCCACTCCGGGCACACGCTCTCATCTGTCCTTTCCGGCGAGGCGCTCGACAACCTGTCGATGACCTCCGAACGCGATGTGTGCAAGCTGTGCCAGAACCGCTGCAAGCTCACGATCACGACCTTCCAGGACGGCTCGCGCTATGTGACCGGCAATCGCTGCGAGCGCGGCGGCGACGCCAAGAGGCAACGCTCCGACCGGCCGAACCTCTACGACTACAAGTACAAGCGATGCTTCGCCTACCGCCGGCTCACCGATAAGAAGGCCTACCGCGGCTCCATCGGCATCCCGCGCGTGCTGAATATGTACGAAAACTATCCCTTCTGGTTCACGCTGCTCTCCTCGCTTGGCTTCAAGGTCATGATTTCAGGCCGTTCGAGCCACGAGCTGTTCGAAGACGGCATCGAGTCGATCGCCTCCGAGAACATCTGCTACCCTGCCAAACTGGTGCACGGGCACATCAAGTGGTTGCTGGGCAAGCACGTCGACACGATTTTCTACCCGTGCGTCTCCTATGAGGAAGAGCTCGTCGAGAACGCCGACAACCATTACAACTGCCCGGTCGTAGCCAACTATCCGGTCGTGATCGAGGCGAATATGCCTGAATTGCGCGACTCCGGCGTGCGCTACATGAGGCCCTACTTCAATCTCGCCAAACATGAACTTATGGTCGACCGCATTCTCGAAGAATTCGCTTGGGCCGATGTCGGCCGGGACGAAGCCGAGCGGGCCGTCACCGCCGCCTATGCGGAAGACAAGATTTTCAAGAACGACGTGCAGACCGAGGGGCTGCGCGCACTGGCCTATATGAAGGAACACGACTGCCGGGGCATCGTGCTCGCCGGCCGGCCATACCATATCGACCCGGAAATCAACCATGGCATTCCCGAAACCATTTGCGCGCTGGGCATGGTGGTGCTTTCCGAAGACTCCGTCTGCGAGCTGCACCCCGGCGACGATCTGCGGTTGAGCGAGTATCTGAGCGAAGGCGAGCACGACCCTCGCACGAAGGACGCCGCAGGCTTCATCCATGTTGGCGGCCGCAAGATCACCGCGATGCCGCTGCGCGTCACCAATCAGTGGGCCTACCATGCGCGGCTCTACGCGGCGGCCAATTTCGTGGCCTCCTATCCCGGGCTTGAACTGGTGCAGCTCAACTCTTTCGGTTGCGGCCTCGACGCGATCACCACCGATCAGGTCAGCGAGATCCTCGCCGACAAATCCGACGTGTACACGCAGCTCAAAATCGACGAGGTCAGCAACCTGGGTGCGGCGAAGATCCGCCTGCGTTCGCTCAAGGCAGCCGTCGAAGAGCGCGAGGCGAGTAAGACGCATCCCACGCTGCCCGGCAGGCATGACGAGGCGGCGCTGACTGCGCTGAATGACGGCATTGCCCAGGCGCAGGCCAAGGTCGAGCAGGCGCAGCGGCAACTGGACGCCGCCAAGGCTGCCCTGCTCGCAGCGCAGGGCCAATATGGACAGGCGCGCGATGTAGGGAATGCTGCGGCGTCGAAGCTTGGAGCATTGCGCAAGGCCGTGTTCCGGAAAACTGGTCCGCAGGCGCCCACGCCCGGACGCCAAGTCATGCTGGACGCGGTGATGGCGGCAAATCCCAAGCTCACAGAAGCCATGCGCGACGCCGCGCGCCTGGCGAATAGGAAAGTCGCGCAGGCCGATTCGGTTGGCGGCTCCGAGGGCGTTGCGTCAGCCGCTGAGAGTGGCAGGGCCGCCAAGGGCACGGCTCGCCACAACAACGCCACGCTGTCGCGCTATGCGAACAAGATCCCCTTCGGCAAGTCGATGAAAAAGGATTACACAATCGTCGGCCCGCAGATGAGCCCGGTCCACATGTCGCTGGTGGAGGCCGTGATCCGCTCGGGCGGCTACCATTTCGACCTGCTCGCAACCGCGAGCCATGAGGACGTCGAGCTCGGCCTCAAATACGTCAACAACGACGCCTGCTACCCGGCCATCATGGTGGTCGGACAGCTCGTCGATGCCATCGTGCAGGGCAAATACGACCCCGACAAAGTCGCATTAGCCATCACGCAGACCGGCGGCATGTGCCGTGCGACGAACTATTTCGGCTTGATCCGCAAGGCGCTGGTCGACTCGGGCTATCCGCAGATCCCCGTCATCGCCCTGAGCACGCAAGGCATCGAAGACAATCCCGGCTTCAGGGTGACTCCCGTGCTCGTACATCGTGCCATCAAGGCGCTGATCGTCGGCGACCTGCTGATGAAATGCCTGTACCGTGTACGGCCCTACGAGGCCGATCCGGGCAGCGCGAACAGACTCTACGAACTCTGGGACACCATCGTGCGCGAAACCATCGAGCATCATGGTTTTTCAGACAGCGCCAGACGCGAATTCGGCAGACGTTACCTGCCGTATCCGGTGCTGCTCAGGAAAATCGTGACGAGCTTTGACACGCTGCCATTGAACCGCAAGCCGCGCAAGCCCCGCGTCGGCGTCGTCGGCGAGATCCTAGTCAAGTACCATCCCGATGCCAACAACCATCTGATCGACGTGATCGAATCGCAGGATTGCGAGGCGGTCGTGCCCGGCATCATGGAGTTCATGACCACCGCGCCCTACATCGCCGATTGGAAAGAGCATCACCTCGGCATGGGCGGAAACCGGGCGGCCTATGCGGCGATGCGCTGGGGATTGGACCGGTATCTGGGCCCTGTGCGCCGGGCGATCGGTCTTGCGCATGGCAAGTTCAGCCAGGACACCCCGATGCCTGAGCTGGTCGAGATGGCCGGCGAAGTAACGTCGATCGGCGTGCAGGCGGGGGAGGGCTGGCTGCTGACCGCCGAGATTATGGAGCTCATCAAATCCGGCTGCCCCAATGTCGTCTGCGCGCAGCCCTTCGCCTGCCTGCCCAACCATGTGACCGGCCGCGGCATGTTCGGCAAGATCCGCCGCCTGCACCCCGAGGCCAACATCGTCTCCATCGACTATGACCCGGGCGCGTCGGAAGCCAACCAGCTCAACCGCATCAAACTTATGATCGCCGCGGCGAAGAAACGCCATCAGAAGCTGACCTCGGCCGACTGATCGTTCTGATTTGGCCCAACCGGCGAATCGGCGGTGGATTCTCGCGGTCATAATGTGCCAGTTGCAGCGGCATGGCGTTCAAGACTTCGTTGCCCGGTCGAGTCAGGCAACGAAGAGCCGGGTTTCCATTGGCCCTAATATCTCGGGGGCGCGCGGTGACATGTTCGACGATTTGCGATGCCGCTTGCCTTCGTGGTGTCCGTGACGAGATAACTGGTATGCCCGTGATTGCGGCGATTGCGCCTTCCTTGACGGCGGAGGAAAGCCATGATATCCCCGGTCTCATCGTCATCGTCATCGTCATCGCCGTGGCAGGACTGATTGTCGTCGCCGGCAGGTGGCTGTATTCCGCGCGAGCATCACGAGCATTTTTCTGACCTGCGTTCATCGCTGTCCTTCGGCTACTTCCACGATGCGATCTTCGCCGCAGCGGGCGCGTTCTCGGCTGGCACCGTCGTCGCCGTACTCGCCACTGAAATCCGCCGTCACAATCGTCATAATGAAGTCAACGCCTAGCACCTGGCTTCGCTATCGATTTTTCGTATAGCGTGAAGTCTGCGTCTTCCAGCCGGGGCGGATACGATAGCGCTCATGAATACACCACGCATCAGCTACGCACATCTGATCACCACGGTCAACCCTAGGCATGTGGCGAGTTTGGTGCGATTCTTCGAACACGGAGCCAAATCGGAGCGCGAGAACGGCTATGGCGTCGAGATCGAGCATCTGCCGGTGCACAACGGCAGCGACGAAGCCGTGAATTACTACGAGCCCAACGGCATCGAAACGCTGCTGGATCGTTTGCGACCCTATTATGACGCCGATGAAGAGCACTGGGAGAATGGCCGGCTGGTGGGCTTGGGACGCAAGGGCATTGGCATCTCATTGGAACCGGGAGGCCAGCTCGAATGTTCGATCGGCGTGCTGCACCGGCCTGAGGAGCTGGTTGGCGAATATGGCACGTTCCGCAAACAGATCAATCCAATTCTCGACGATCTGGGCATTCGCCTGATCAATTACGGCTATCAGCCCAAAACCAGTTATGCCGATGTGCCGCTGAACCCAAAAAGCCGATATGCTGCGATGACCGAATACTTGGGCCGTGTCGGCAAGTTCGGCCCATGCATGATGCGATGCTCGGCCTCCACCCAGGTCAGCATCGACTATCACAATGAATACGATGCCATCGAGAAGCTGCGCATCGGCACGGCCATCGGGCCGATCATGGCATGGTTCTTCCGCAACACGCCGTATTTCGAAGGGCAGACGAATCCCTATCCGCTGTTGCGTCAGCTCATGTGGGATACGCAGGATCCTCAGCGCACTGGCATCATCCCCGGTCTCTACGATTCGCGATTCGGCTGGGAGGACTATGCAGTGGACGTGCTTTCTACGCCGCTGATGTTCGCCGACCTTACTCATACCCCTGAGGCCAGCAGCCTGCCAGACCCGCAGAAACACCGCGTTGCCTTCCGCGACAACGCCGGCGAGATATACCCCGACCGGGAGCTCAATGCATATGAAATCAACCATGTGCTCTCCACGCATTTCAACGATGTACGGCTCAAGAATTTCATCGAGCTACGGCATTGGGATTCGTTGCCCATCGACCGTGCCGAGCGATTGACGGAGATCGTCGGCTCGCTGTTCTACGACCGCGCGAACCGGGAGCGACTCGAATCGTACTTCGGGGGCATCAACGAATTTGATGTGATCGAGACGAAAACGGATCTGCAGGCCCATGGCGCGCACAGCACGCCGTATGGCCAGCCCTTGGCCTTCTGGCAGGAGTTTCTCGGCCTTGAAGGTCTGCTGGCGGACGAACCTGGCGACCCAAAGCATCCCGACGTGTTCCAAGCGTAAGGCCCGACTCGGTCACGATTGCTCGATATCGCCGAAAATAGGCGATATGGCGGCGTTTAGCATGCCCAATCGACGATTGCCGACACTCATGCTCGGGGAGGAACCCCGAGGCAATTATCCATCTGTCGGAGCATGATATTCACAGTTGAATATCGCTTCGACTGCGGCCCAATTCTCCCCGTGATCCCGGCTGAACCGGATTGCTCACAGGCAGGTCATCCCAGTCTCAGGCGTGTGCGCGGTCGATGCTTCCCATCATCGATCCAAAAAGGCAAGGAGACAATCAGGTGGCACGAGCAGTGACGGCGGAGGAAGCGCAGCAAACCCAGGAACCGGCGCACCAGCGGCATTTGATCCGTACGTTGCTGGGCAGTTTGCGCGAATATCGCAGGCCCAGCCTGCTCGGGCCCCTGTTCGTAGTCGTCGAAGGCACGCTTGAGATTCTCATCCCGACCTTGATGGCGTTGCTCATCGACGAAGGCATCACGGCCGGTTCCATGCCCGCCATCTGGCGGTTCGGGCTGATCCTGCTGGCGTGTTCCGCGGTCTCGCTGTTCTCGGGGTATATGTCCGGCAAGTACGCGGCCATCGCCTCCGCTGGTTTTGCGAAGAACATCCGGTCGGATCTGTTCGCAAAGGTGCAGTCCTTCAGCTTCAGCAATATCGACCGCTTCTCGACCGGTTCGATCATCACTCGGCTCACCACCGACGTGACGAATCTGCAGAACGCCTATCAGATGGTGGTGCGGCTGGGCGTGCGCGCCCCCGTGATGATCATCATCTCTTGGATTTTCACCTTCCGCATCAACACGCAAGTCTCTCTGGTGTTCCTCGCCACCATACCGGTTCTCGCGGCGGTGGCCATCGGCTTGGTACTGGTCGTCCATCCGATCTTCGAGCGGGTGTTCCACACCTACGACCGGCTGAACAATGTGGTCGACGAGAACATCCAGGGCATCCGCGTGGTCAAGTCCTACAACCGCGAAAGCTACGAAGTCGGCAAGTTCGGCAGGATCTCGCAACTGATTTTCAAGGACTTCAGCCTCGCAGACAAGATTCTGAGCTTCAGCATGCCCGCCATGCAGCTGTGCATGTACGTGCTCATGATCCTTATCTCGTGGATCGGCGCGCAGCAGATCGCGGCCTCTGGAAACAATGCTGCGCTGGGTCTGACGACGGGCGATCTCACCGCGCTGGTGACCTATGCGATGCAGATTCTCATGTCGATCATGATGCTCACGATGGTGTTCGTGATGATCATCATCTCACAGGCGTCGGCGGAGCGCATCGGCGAAGTCATCAATGAAGAAAGCACGGTGCGCGACCCGCAGCGGCCGGTGGACGCCGTCGCCGACGGCTCGATCGACTTCGACCATGTGATGTTCCGGTATTCCGAAACCGGCGAGAGACCGGTGCTGAACGATATCAACCTCGCGATCGCCTCTGGCCAGACAGTCGGCATCGTGGGTGGCACAGGCTCGTCGAAGTCCAGCCTTGTGCAGCTGGTTCCCAGACTCTACGATGTGACTGGTGGCTCGCTGAAGGTCGGCGGGCGCGATGTGCGCGAATATTCGCTGGAAGCCTTGCGCGACCAGGTGGCCATGGTCTTGCAGAAGAACGTGCTGTTCAGCGGGACCATCGCCCAGAATTTGCGCTGGGGCAATCCCGATGCCACTGACGAAGAGCTGGTTCACGCCTGTCAGCTCGCGCAGGCGGATGGGTTCATCAACGAATTCCCGGACAAGTACGACACATACATCGAGCAGGGCGGCTCGAACGTCTCCGGCGGGCAGCGGCAGCGGCTGTGCATCGCCAGGGCGTTGCTCAAGCATCCGAAGATCCTGATTCTCGACGATTCCACCAGTGCAGTGGACACCAAGACGGATCGGCTGATCCGCGCGGCCATGCATAGCGAAATCCCTGACACCACGACGATCGTCATCGCCCAGCGCGTGGCATCCGTGCAGGAATCCGACCTGATCGTGGTCCTTGAAGAAGGCGAGATCCTCGCTACGGGCACGCACGAGGAATTGCTTGAAAGTTGCGAGGAATACCGCTCCATCTACGAGTCGCAGACCAAGAACCGGGCGGCCGGGCCTGCTGAGGCGGTCGAGGCGGCGGGCCGGGAGACTGCCATTGGGCAGCCGGCCATTCATGTGCCGGAGCTTGAGGTGCCGATCATCAAACAGGCGACTATCGGACGTTCCTCCACTGAGGAAGTGGGTGCTGAGGAAGTGGACACTGAGGAAGTGGGTGCTGAGGAAACAGGCAGCGGTGAAGCAGACGCTGGGGGCATAGCTAGGCAGGCAGCTACCGGCCAATCAACCATCGGCCAATCAACCGCTGAGGAAGGAGGCGCGCGATGAGCGAATCCACTTCATTCAAGGAGCGTAAGCTCGCTCCACGCCGTGCGAACTGGGGAATCATCAAACGCATTTTCGGCTATATTCTCCAGTATCGTTGGCGCGTCATCGCCATCGTCGTGTGCATCTTTGCCGGCTCTGCGGCCCAAGCAGGGTCCGCGCTGTTCCTGCAGTCGCTGATCGACTCGTATATCCTGCCTCTGGTCGGCGAACCCAGCCCCGATTGGGGGCCGCTGATCCGCGCGCTGACATTGATGGCCGTCCTCTACGCCATCGGCACGCTCAGCACCTGGCTGTGGAACTGGTTGATCGTCAAAGTCGAGCAGGGCACGCTCAAAACGATCCGCGACCAGATGTTCGCGCACCAGCAGCAGCTGCCCATCCGCTTCTTCGACACCCATGAGCATGGCGACGTCATGAGCCGCTATACCAACGACACCGATACCCTGCGGCAGGCGATTTCGCAATCCTTCCCGCAGATGTTCGCCTCTGGCGTCTCGGCTTTGGCAGCTTTGATCGCCATGCTGTGGCTTTCCGTGCCTTTCACCGTATTCACCATCCTGTTCACCGTGCTGCTCATTGCGGTGGTCCGTATGCTGGTCGGCCGCAGCGGGTTGTATTTCGTGCGCCAGCAGCGCTCGCTGGGTGGGGTCAATGGCTTCGTCGAAGAATCCGTGAACGGCCTGAAAGTCATCAAGGTGTTCAACCACGAGCATTCCACCGCCGACACCTTCAACAAGAAGAACGACGAACTGTTCGATGCGGCGGCGGCCGCCAATACATACGGCAACATCCTCATGCCGATCATCGGCAACATGGGCTATCTGCTTTACGTGCTGCTGGCGATCGTCGGCGGCATCACCGCCATCGCCGGCTGGCCGAATCTGGGGCTCACTGGCGCGAGCGCGTTCACGCTCGGCACCATCATCTCCGTGCTCACGCTCTCGAGGGCGTTCATCAACCCGATCGGCCAGGTTTCGATGCAGTTCAACATGGTCATGATGGCGTCTGCCGGCGCCTCGCGCATCTTCGCGCTGCTGGACGAGCCGGTCGAAAGCGACAGCGGCTCCGTGCAGCTGGTCAACGTCGAAGTCGGCGAAGACGGCCACACGCTCACCGAGGTCGATCACGAAACCGGCAAATGGGCGTGGAAACGTGAGGCAGGAGACGACGGAACGCGCTCGCTGGCGGCTGCGGAGAAACTTCAGGGCTCGGCCCGCGAGGTGGCGCTCAAGGCCAAGGAAAACGCTGTCACTTCGCGGGACGGGCGCTATACCCTGCTGCGCGGCGATGTGCGCTTCACTGACGTGACCTTCGGCTACGACCCGGACAAGCCGGTGCTCCACGACATCACATGGTTCGCCGAGCCCGGTCAGAAGATCGCGCTGGTCGGGGCGACCGGCGCCGGCAAAACGACCGTCACGAATCTGATCAACCGTTTCTATGACATCCAGCAAGGGCAGATCCTGTATGACGGCATAGATGTGAGGAATATCCAAAAGCCTGACTTGCGGCGTTCGCTCGGCATCGTGCTGCAGGACGTGAACCTGTTCACTGGCACGGTGATGGACAACATCCGCTACGGCCGTCTCGATGCGAGCGACGAGGAGTGCATCGCAGCCGCGAAGCTCACCAACGCCGACGGCTTCATCCGCATGCTGCCCAACGGTTATCAGACAGTGCTCGAAGGCGACGGGTCAGGCCTGTCCCAAGGTCAACGTCAGCTGATCTCCATCGCGCGCGCCGCCGCAGCCGACCCGCCGGCCATGATTCTTGACGAGGCGACATCCTCCATCGACACCCGCACCGAGGAAGTGGTGCAGGCCGGCATGGATGCGCTCATGAAAGGCCGCACCGTGTTCGTGATCGCGCACCGGCTCTCCACCGTGCGCAATTCCGATGTCATCATGGTACTCGACCACGGCCGCATCATCGAGCGCGGCTCGCACGAGGAGCTGATAGCGAAGCGAGGGGAGTATTACCAGTTGTATACCGGTGCTGTGGAATTGGAATAGCAGGCATTTCCTCGATAACGAAAGATGTGTACATGAAAAAGCTGATTTTGGATCTGGACACCGGCGTGGACGATGCACTCGCGATCTCGTACGCGCTTGGCAGCCCGGAAGTCGAGCTGATCGGCATCACCGGCACCTATGGCAACGTACTGCTCGACCAAGGCGTGCGCAATTCTCTGGCCGTTACCGATTTGCTTGGCCATCCGGAAATTAAGGTGTACAAGGGTTTGCCGCATGCCAGCGCCGCCGATTCCTTCGCGGTGGGCGAGGCTTCCGCGTTTATCCACGGCGAGAACGGCATCGGGGAGGTGACTATACCGGATTCGAATCGTGAGCCGGAGAGCGAGCCGGCCATCGATTTCATCATCGATGCGGCCAAAACCTATGGCAAGGAACTCATCTACGTGCCGACCGGTCCGATGACCAATATTGCGGCGGCGCTGCGCAAGGCGCCGGAGACTGCCGATCGGCTCGGCGGCATCGTGCTCATGGGCGGCGCGCTCACCGTGCCTGGCAATGTGAATGCCTGGACTGAGGCCAATATCTCCCAGGATCCGGAGGCCGCGGACTACCTGTTCCGCTCTGGCACTCCTGCCACAATGATCGGCCTTGATGTGACACTGCAAACCTTGCTGACCTACAGGGAAACGCAGCGTTGGCGCGATTTGGGAACCACGGCAGGCGCATTCCTCGCCGATATGACCGACTATTACATCAAAGCGTATGAGACCACTGCCCCGCATCTGGGCGGCTGCGGCCTGCACGATCCGCTGGCAGTGGGCGTAGCGGTGGATCCGACGCTGGTGACCACGCTGCCGATCAACATGAAGGTCGACGTCGAAGGCCCTACGCGCGGGCGCACCATCGGCGACAACGATCGGCTGAACGACCCGGTCAAGACGACGAAGGTGGCGATTGGCGTCGATGTGAGGCGCTTCCTGAATGAGTTCATGACCCGGATTGCGGCGCTGGCGCAGGCCGCCGGCTGACAGTTGCGTGACGTTTCCCCTCGTTTTGTGACGTAAAACGGCATTATATTCGGCGGGAACGTCGGCGTGCAGCATTGGTAAAGGCGCTAATCTTGCAACAGGCAATATCGCAGATCCAGGCTTGTACGGACATCGCTGTTGCTGTTCGAGCCAAGCCTGACGGGGCGAGCATACGCCAAACGTCTTGATTGGATATTCGGGGAAAGGAAACGCAATGACTACCGCAACGACTGATGCTGCAATGAGTGACGAGACTAACACGACAACGAACAATCCGGTTCTTGCTGCGCTAAGCCGCATCCACGGCACCGTCTCCGTCGTCGGTTCGATGAACGCCGACTACACGGTCACCACCGAGCGTTTGCCCAGACCTGGGGAGACCGTCACCGGTGACCCGCTGCGGATTCTCCCCGGTGGCAAATCCGGCAATCAGGCGGCTGCAGCTGCGCGTATCGGCGCCGATACGTGGCTGTTCGGCGCGGTCGGCGAAGACGCGAACGCCGACTTCCTGCTGGGCAAGCTCGGCGATGCCGGCGTTGACACGGCGAATGTGCTGCGCGTCGAAGGCCCCAGCGGCACCACGGTGATCACGGTCGATGCCCATGGCGAGAACACTATCGTGTATTCGCCCGGATCGAACGCACAGGTCAGCGCGAAGTACATTGAATCGATGCGGGAGAAGCTGGTCTCTTCCGGCGTGCTGGGGCTGTGCCTGGAAAGCCCCATCGAGACGGTGACGGCCTCCGCCAGAATTTGCCACGAGGCCGGTGTGAAGGTGCTGATCAACAACTCGCCATTCATGCCCACGTTGCCGCAAGAGCTGATTGAATTTTGCGATATCCTGCTTGTCAACGAGCACGAGATGGCGCAGATGCTTGATGTCGTCGAACCGGAAAACGATGATTGGAGCGCTTTCGACTGGGATCAGGCATTGGATCAGCTGCGAGAGCTCGGATTCGAACAGACGATCGTAACGTTGGGCGGCGATGGTTCGGTGGTTTTGGATGCGACTGATGTGACTCCTATCGCGCCAGTGAAGGTCACCCCGGTGGACACCACCGGCTGCGGCGACGCATTCATGGGTACCGTGCTGGCTGGTCTCGCCTCTGGCTTCGCGCTGCGCGACGCCGCCCAACTCGCCTCCTACGTCTCCGCCTACGCGGCGACCGGACTCGGTGCGCAAGCCTCATATGGCAACGTCGTCCAGATCATGAAGC
Organism: Bifidobacterium sp.; assembly: GCF_022640935.1. GTDB lineage: Bacteria > Actinomycetota > Actinomycetes > Actinomycetales > Bifidobacteriaceae > Bifidobacterium. The sequence continues at coordinate 5,549 of NZ_JALCCV010000010.1, read as the reverse complement.
GTTTCATCGGACGGTGAAACGCCTGTTTCAACCTCTTTCGGCCTACAGGGGTCGCTGCAATCTCATGGGAATTGTTTAACCACCGGTTATCGGCGTTGCATGGGGCGTAAAATCTGTGGCATCATGGGTGTCGTCGTCTGAAAATGGCGCTTCATGGCCGTCTGATACTCGTCTCTCCGTGAAATGGCGCCGCACATAACGCAGATAGGCCTCCGCAAGAATGGAATAACGCCGCACACAACGCAGATAGGTGCGTGCGACAGGAAAATACGCTGCACGGCACAACTTTGTAAACGCCGTCCAGCAGCAGAAAGATATTGTGGATTATGCGAGCGAGCACCTCTGCATGAACGTTTTCGACAGAAAGAGAACGATATGAATGTCACGAGAGATCTTCAAGTCGAATTGCCCGACGGCAGCATGATGCCCCGGCTCGGCATGGGTACATGGTATCTGGGGGAGGGCCGGCGTCCGCAGGATGCGGAGATCCAGGCGCTTCGCGCCGGTCTGGACGCGGGCGTACAGCTCATCGACACCGCGGAGATGTACGGTGAGGGCGAGGCTGAGCGATTGGTTGGCAAAGCCATCTCGGGCTACTCGCGCAAAGAACTCTATCTGGTTTCCAAGGTGTACCCATACAATGCCGGCCGCACTCATCTGCGCGAGAGTTTGGAAGCGAGCCTCGACAGGCTCGGCACGGATTACCTCGACATGTATCTGCTGCACTGGCGTGGTTCCGTCCCGCTGGCCGAAACCGTGGCCTGCATGCAGGAGGCCGTGAACGAAGGCCTGATTCGTCGTTGGGGCGTTTCGAACTTCAATCTGACAGATATGCAGGAGCTGCTGTCGCTTGACGGCGGCTCGAACTGCTGCGTGGACCAAGTGCTCTACCATTTAGGTTCGCGCGGCATCGAGGTGGATCTGATGCCGTGGCTCGCCGAACGGCATATTCCGGTGATGGCATATTGCTCGCTTGCCCAGGCGGGGAGCCTGCGACGCGGTCTGGTCAGCGATCGGACAGTGCGGCAGGTCGCGCGGGAACACGGTTTCACTCCGATGCAGGTGCTGCTGGCTTTTGTGTTGCATCAGCCGAATATCATCGCGATTCCGCGCAGCGGCAGCTCGGAGCATACGCTGGAAAACGCGGATGTGCTGGGCAATCCGCTTGCCGACCAAGAGTTCGACGCACTGAGCCACGCGTTGCCCGCGCCGAATCAGCCGGTTCCGCTCGACATGGAGTAATGCTCCTGCGCGCGATTGCGGCGGCTGGCGAACAAGATGCCGAACTGTCCTCAGATCAGTGCTAGTATGCCAAGCAGTATGGCGTTGATCCGTTATCAGCGGGGAGTCTTCGGAAGAACGATTGCAGTCGTCCGGTCTGCTTTGACCGCTATTGAATCAGGGCGGCAGGAGGGTCGCAATCCAGTAGAACCGACGGGTCCGGCCCGACATAGCCGGATCGAGCGGCCGTGCGCGGGTCTCGTGGGAATATGGCGAGATGAACATACGGCAAGCGAGGTGGTACCGCGGTTGCGGTTGCCGACAGGCCGGACATGCCGATTGAAACAGCACGTTCCGGCGGCTTCGGTGCCGTTGTCGTCCTCGTGGGTTGTGTATGACGAACCTGCCAAACGAGGAGAACTGCGGTGAGTGAAACCACCAATTCGAATGCCGAATCTCAGCATGTGTATCCCAAGGCCGCTGCCGGCGAGCAGAGCGCGCATGTCGCGCCGAACCCGAGCTTCCCGGATCTCGAAGTGTCGGTGCTCGATTACTGGGATAAGGACGATACTTTCAACAAGTCCGTCGAACGCAACCCCTCCGGCGACCACAGCCAGAACGAGTTCGTCTTCTTCGACGGCCCGCCTTTCGCCAACGGCCTGCCACACTACGGCCACCTGCTCACCGGGTATGCCAAGGATGTGATCCCGCGCTATCAGACCATGAAGGGGCGCCGCGTCAACCGCGTCTTCGGCTGGGACACGCACGGCCTGCCTGCGGAGCTCGAGGCGCAAAAGGAGCTGGGCATCGAGTCGGTCGACCAGATCGAGCAGATGGGCATCGAGAAGTTCAATGACGCCTGCCGTGCGTCAGTGCTCAAGTACACCGGCGAATGGCAGGATTACGTGCATCGCCAGGCGCGTTGGGTCGATTTCGAGCACGGGTACAAGACGCTCGACATCCCGTACATGGAATCGGTGATGTGGGCTTTCAAGCAGCTCTACGAGAAGGGCTTGGCATATCAGGGTTACCGCGTGCTGCCGTACTGCCCCAAAGATGAGACGCCGCTGTCCGCGCACGAGCTGCGCATGGATGCCGACGTCTATCAGGACCGTCAGGACACTACCGTTTCGGTCGCGGTCAAGCTGCGCGACGAAGAGGACGCCTACGCGGTCTTCTGGACGACTACGCCGTGGACTGTGCCGACCAACTTCGCCATCGTCGTGGGCGCTGACATCGATTATGTTGAGGTCAAACCAACGACTGGCAAGTTCGCGGGCAAGAAGTTCTACCTCGGCAAGCCGTTGCTCGGCTCGTATGCCAAGGAGCTGGGGGAGGACTACGAGGTCGTGCGCGAGCTCAAGGGCAGCGAGATGGTCGGCTGGCGCTACTGGCCGGTGTTTCCGTACTTTGCGGACGACAAGGCCACGGCCGAGGGCGGTGTGCCCGGGCCGAACGCCTATCAGATCCTGTTGGCGGACTACGTCGATACTGTCGAGGGCACCGGCCTGGTGCATCAGGCGCCTTATGGCGAAGATGATATGAACACGCTGACCAGATATGGCATCGTATCGACCGACGTGCTCGACGCAGGATGCAAGTTCACCAACGCCTGCCCGGATTACGAAGGGCTGTACGTATTCGACGCCAACCTGCCGATCCTGCGCAATCTGCGCGCCGGCGACGGCTCACTCGCGCAGATTCCGGCCGAGCATCGCGCACTGCTCTTCCAGGAGAAGAGCTACGTGCACTCCTACCCGCACTGCTGGCGCTGCGGCACGCCGCTGATCTACAAGCCGGTCTCCTCGTGGTTCGTCTCGGTCACGAAGTTCAAGGACCGCCTGCTGGCGCACAACCAGGAGATCAACTGGATCCCCGAGAACGTCAAGGACGGCCAGTTCGGCAAATGGCTGTCGAACGCGCGCGACTGGTCGATCAGCCGCAACCGTTTCTGGGGCTCGCCCATCCCGGTGTGGGTCTCTGACGATCCGAAGCATCCACGCGTCGATGTGTATGGCTCGCTCGAGGAGCTCAAACGCGATTTCGGCGACTATCCGCGCGGGCGCGACGGCAAGATCAACATGCACCGGCCCTTCATCGACGAGCTGGTGCGCGTCAACCCCGATGATCCTACGGGCAAGTCGCATATGCACCGGATCAGTGACGTGTTGGACTGCTGGTTCGAGTCCGGCTCGATGTCGTTCGCGCAGTTCCATTACCCCTTCGAGAACAAAGAGTATTTCGAGCAGCACTTCCCGGCCGATTATATTGTGGAATACATCGGCCAGACACGAGGCTGGTTCTACCTGCTGCATGTGATGGCCACGGGCCTGTTCGACAGTTCGGCGTTTGAGAACGTGATCTGCCATGGCATCGTGCTCGGCAGCGACGGCCAGAAGATGAGCAAGCACCTGCATAATTATCCGGATGTGAACGGCGTGTTCAACGACTACGGCTCCGACGCGATGCGCTGGTTCCTCATGAGCTCGCCGATCCTGCGCGGCGGCAATCTCATCGTCACCGCCGATGGCATCCGCAACACCGTGCGTCAGGCCATGCTGCCGATCTGGAGCTCGTACTACTTCTTCACCCTGTATGCGAACGCCGCCAACCATGGGGCGGGCTTCGACGCGCGGCTGCTGCGCCCTGACGAAGTGGCCGGCCTGCCGGCGATGGACCGCTATCTGCTCGCCCGCACGCGCATGCTGGTCGAGTGTGCGCAAAAGGCGCTGGACGATTTCGCGATCTCCGACGCCTATGCCGCGGCCTCGGACTTCATCGACGTACTGACGAACTGGTACATCCGCAACACGCGCGACCGATTCTGGAACGAGGATCCGGACGCGTTCAACACGCTCTACACCGTGCTGGAAACCTTCATGCGCGTGCTCGCACCGCTCGCACCGATGGAAGCCGAAGCCGTGTGGCGCGGGCTGACCGGCGGCGAATCGGTGCACCTGATGGATTGGCCGTTCGTCAAGGACGCACAGTCCGGTGAGGATACCGAGCTGGGCAAGGTACTTGTTGCCGATCAGCAGCTGGTCGCCGCGATGGAGAAGGTCCGCGAGATCGTTTCCGCCACGCTCTCCCTGCGCAAGGCGGAGCAGATCCGCGTGCGCCAGCCGCTGGGGCGCTTGACTGTTCTGGTCGATGACCCGACTGGCGCTGCCGGCTACGAGGAGCTGCTTAAGTCTGAACTCAACGTCAAGGATATTGAGTTCTCTACCATCGAGGACGCACCCAAGCACGGCCTGAAAGTCATCAATGACCTGAAGGTCAACGCCCGCGCAGCCGGTCCGAGGCTTGGCAGGCAAGTGCAGTTCGCCATCAAGGCCTCCAAGTCCGGCGCATGGCATGTGGACTCTGCCACCGGTTCGCCGGTCGTCCAGACACCGTCTGGTGACTTGGCGCTGGTCGAGGGAGAGTACGAGCTCATCAACCAGGTTGAGGAAAGTGATGCCGCGGCCGGCGTCGCGGCCGGCGCTGTATCGTCCACGCTGCCGACCGGCGGCTTCGTGATTCTCGACACCGCGCTAAACGCTGACCTGCTCGCCGAAGGCTACGCCCGCGACGCCATTCGAGCTGTCCAAGACGCCCGCAAGGACGCCGGTCTCGACATCTCCGACCGCATCGCGCTGCGCCTGACCGTGCCAGTTGCCGACGCGCCAAAAGTCGAACAGTTCCGCGAACTAATCGCTGCCGAGACGCTCGCCACGAGTCTGGACGTGGTGCCGGATGACGCGGTGCAGGAGCTGGGAGTGAGTGTGGAGAAGGCGTGATGTTGCCTTGTGCTGATTGGTACTAAACGGCGGCGTCGGGAATGAGTGGTTGGTCATTTCCCGGCGCTGCCGTTTAGTTGCATTGGCGTAGCACGGCTGGGAGTTCAAATGTTGCGGACAACAATCGATGAGGAAGAAACGCCTTATGGTAGTACTGAAAATCATTATAGGCGTATATGCGCTGCTGATGATTGCTGCATCCGCGCAAAACATGGTGAAAGAGCACGACACCAAGAAAACTTTTCACTGCATGAACTTCCTCGTGAGTCTGTGTCTAATTCTCTCTCTGATTTTCACGGAGGGATACTGCCTTGTATTCTCGGTTTCGATGCTGTTAATTGGATATCAAGTTCTTCCCGTATATCGAGGCGTGTCTACTCATTCATTTCATTGGTAGCACCATATCGCTCGCTATATTATAGTGATATGGACTGGGTTTTGTTCCTGATTTCCCCTAGGTAGGGAATGATGGAATTATGAGTACGAGATATACCAAGGAGTTCAAAGAACGGGCGGTCAGGCTGTTGGCTGACAGCCGGGAGAATTACT
>NZ_JALCCV010000009.1 GCF_022640935.1 Bifidobacterium sp. | reverse complement strand
ATGTCTTCGACGGGGTTCAACAGCACATCATTACGTTGGGGCGCGAAGTGGCGCGGCGCGGCCATCATGTGGAATATCTGGTCGGGCAGACCGAGCACTCCCCCGTCCCTGGCGCTCATTCGCTGGCCCGGAACATGATGGTCTCCTTCAACGGCAACCGCATGCGTATCCCGATATCCGCCAACCGCGCCGATATCCGCCGCGTGCTGCGCGACGGGAACTATGACGTTCTCGACGTGCAAGCCCCTTACAGCCCGCTGCTTTCCGGGAAAGTGCTCGCAGCGGCTGCGCCATCCGTTGGCGTCGTGGCCACGTATCATATCGCCCCCACAGGCCGGCTGGCTTACAGTGGCGGCAAACTGCTGGGCGCAATCAATCGCCGCTCGCATCGGCGTGTCGACGAGGTAGTGGCGGTCTCCCCGGTCGCTGCCGTGTATGCACGCGGCACCGCGCACGTTTCGAGCACCGTCATCGCCAACCCCGTCGACGTGGATAGGCTTGTCCGCTCGCGCGAGGCGGCCGGCGCGGAACGCATCGCGCAGTTTCATGGCAATGGCCCACATGTGGTGTTCGTCGGGCGCTTCGTCGCCCGCAAAGGGGCGGGGATTCTGCTTGACGCACTGCGCTGGGGCGAACAGCATGATGCCTTCCCCGCTGGCATGCATGTGACTCTGGCAGGCAAAGGACCGCTGCTGGCCCGGTGCCAAGCCCAGGCGGCAACATTGCGCACGCCGGTGGAATTCACCGGATTCATTACCGAAGCGGACAAGCCTGCGCTGCTGGCCAGCGCGGACGTGGCCGTGTTCCCTTCGACCGGGGGCGAATCCTTCGGCATCGTGCTGCTGGAGGCCATTGCCGCAGGTTCGCGCGTCGTGCTCGCCGGCGACAATCCCGGCTACCGTTCGACCTTGCTGGACGACGATGACGCGCTGTTCCCGGTAGGTCGCGCGAATCGTGCGAATCGTTCAGGCAACGCGGATCACATGGGTCCTGACACCGGTCGAGACGCCGCACTGGCGCGCCGGATAACCCGGGCACTCGCTGACGAGCCATGGGCCGAGGCTATCCATGCCCGGCAATCCGCACTGCTGGGACGGTACGATGTGAAAACCGTGGCCAATCAGGTCGAAGCCGTATACATGAAGGCGATTGCAGACAGAAGACGCGGTGGATAGGATGACCTTCGCCCGTTTTTCGTACTTGTGCCACGCCAACAGGCCAGTTTGCGTGATGGTATTACAGGAACCCGGGGCGTGGCTTTTACTCGCTCTTGGAGGGTTCTCCGGTATGTGATGCGTTGGTTCGTCTGACTCGCCGCGCAGCTTTGCGGCCGCTCGGCGAGTTGCGTCGCAAACTTGGGGTTGCCCAGCTCAACCTGCGGAAAACCCACTGGCCTATCCGCCTAACGGCTCAGCGTAATAACGACACGCCGCGGCGGGCGCCGCAGTAGGCGTTGCCGAGCCAAGTGTGGCGCGAATTGGGCCAAACGGACCCAAGCCTAGGCGAGTTCTGACTCATCCAGATGCTGGGCACACGCCCATCGGTGCTGCGCGAGCCGAGCAGATTGAAGCCGTTCTTCTTCACCAGCCAATCAGGATGCTGCGTGGCGATGGCAAGACCCTCCTCCAGCGTCAGCGGCAGGCGTTCGTCCGAATCGATAAGCTTGCGCGCCACGTCCGGCTCGCGATTGACGTAGGACGTGCCGGTATGCGGATCCACGACGAGATAGAACGGGCCCTCGGGCGGCTCGAAGCCGTCCTGCGGCTGGAAGCTGGCAATATCGCGTGGCGGCATCGTCGTGAACCCGGCCATGCGGTTGATGCTTGTACGCGCGATCAGCGATTCCGGCGACACCAGCTCGTGCGTAGGCACCAGCAGGATATTCGTGCCCAAGTCACTGCCTTCCAAAGCCATGATGAGCGGACAGGCCAACGCCCGGAAGGCATCGTCGCTCATATCGGCCACATCGGGGTATCCCAATGCCACGATGCGATCCAGCTGTTTTTGCGCTTCCTGCGCTGCCTTCGACATAGCTCCAGTATCCCACTGCCGCGGACCGGTGACACGCGCTGTCAGTGCGTCACGGCTTCCAGATGAAGGCGACAGTGCGGGAGCCGTGGCACGCCGAACCACATGACGTGCCGGGTCGGCCGAGCCATCAATTCGCCGGAAATGCTCGCGACAGGCCGAACCCAGCGGGCATCGAGACTGCAGGCGTACGACCCAGCCGTCATAATTCTGCGGCCGCGGCAGTCCAATGGCCGCCAAGCCCTACAGCTGCTCGGCGAAGTGCTTGCAGGCGATGATTTCGGCCAATTCGACGGCGTTCAGGGCCGCGCCCTTGCGCAGGTTGTCGTTGGCAATGAAGAACGCGAGACCTTTCTTGCCATCCACCGCCTGATCCTGGCGAATACGGCCCACATAGCTCGGATCCTTGCCTGCGGCCAGCTGCGGGGTAGGAATATCGTTCAGCTCGACGGCGGGAGCGGTCGCGAGCACCTCACGGGCCATATCGGGGGTTACGTCATGCTCGAATTCGGCATTGACGCTCATGCCGTGCGCGGTGAACACGCCGACACGCACGCAGGTACAGGATGCGGCGAGGTTCGGCAGGTGCAGAATCTTGCGGCTTTCATTGCGCAGCTTCTGCTCCTCATCGGTCTCCTCGGAGCCATCATCGACGATAGCGCCGATGAAGGGCACCGCATTGAACGCGATCGTGCGCACGACCTTGGTCGGCTCGGGGAAGTCGATCGCCGAACCGTCGAACACGAGCTTGTCCGCCCCCTGCTCGACGGCGGCCGCAGCCTCGTTCATCAGCTGCTCGACTCCTGCGCGGCCGGCGCCGGAAACCGCTTGGTACGAGCTCACGATCAGCCGCTTCAGGCCGAACTGGGCATCCAGCGCCTTCAGGACCGGGATGCAGGCCATCGTCGTGCAATTGGGATTGGCCACGATACGGGTCGGAATGTCGTCCAGATCATCGGGATTGGCCTCGGCCACGACCAGCGGCACGTCGTCGTGCATGCGCCATTGCGAGGAGTTGTCGACCACATACGCGCCGGCCGCTGCGAAACGCGGCGCCCAGACTTTCGACGTGCCCCCGCCCGCGGAGAATATGGCGATATCGATGCCCGACAGATCGGCCTGCTCGACGTCCTCGACGGGGATATCGACGCCGCGCCATGTGAGCCGGGTGCCGGCGGAGCGCGCCGACGCCAGGAAACGCAGGTCGCGCACCGGGAAGTCACGCTCGTCGAGCACGCGGCGCATGACCATGCCCACCTGGCCGGTCGCGCCCAGCACCGCTACATTCACGCCGCGTTCGTGCATCTGCACCATATCTGATCGACTCCTTCACGCCGGATTCGCCTGCCATGCATGCGCGTTTGGGAGTTATCGCCGCCAACGCGCGCATGCCCGGCATATGCCTATGCCTTATAGTGTCCACATCGCAGCGACAAAACCGACGAAACGACCTCATGCCTATGGTCGCGCCCGGCAATGGACCCATTCACCAGCATGGAGGCCGCGACGACGGAAATGCACGAGTCGCCTCAGCGGCCGGTGCCGCCGTAGACCACGGCTTCAACCTTGTCGGCGTCCAAGCCGTAGGCCGTGTGCAGCGCCTTGACAGCCTCGTCCAGGTCCTCGAGCGGCACGAGCGCGGCGATGCGGATCTCGGATGTCGAGATCATCATCACATTGATGTCATGCGCGCTGAGCGCGTTGAAGAATTTCGCCGCCAGCCCGGAGTGCGTTTTCATGCCCACGCCTACGACCGCCACTTTGCCGACGTTGGAGTTCACATCGAAGGATTGGTAGCCGAGGTCCTCATGCTTGTCTTCGAGCACGTCCTGCACATGCCTGGCCGTCGAACTGGGCACAGTGAAGGAGATGTCCGCCGTGCCGGTCGAGGCGCCGGCCTGCACAATCATATCGATGTTCACGCCGGCCTGGGCGAGCGAAGTGAAGACCCGCGCCGCCATGCCAGGCTGGTCGGGCATGCCGCGCACGGTCACCAGGGATTCGCTGCGGTCGTGCGCCACGCCGGATATCACCGGCGCCTCGGGGCCGAGGTCCGGGAAAAGATCGCCCATTGAGACATTCGCGTTATCGGTCATAGGTTTCTGGCCTTTCGATTCGTTGTTGTATTGAGTGAGTCATTGGGCAGGTTGCGCCGGATGGAATCGCACTGGGTGCGGTTCCATCGTGCGGCAGTTCGTGCTGGGCTGCCGCACGCGTTTCCGGAAAAATGAACATCCATTCGAACCGCGTCCTCGGCTGTCCCTCATGCCGCTTGGCTGAGGTTCGGCAGCGTGCGGGGGTCGACGCCGTCAGGCACGATCAAGGTTCCCATGCGGTGTGAAAAAGAGCTGCGCACATGCAGCGGCATGCCGAAGCGCTGCGCGTATTCGACGCAACGCAGCGCCAGCACCTTTGAGCCGCACGAAGCCATTTCCAGAATGGAGTCGTAGTCGATCGCAGGGATGCGGCGGGCCGTCGGAACGATGCGCGGATCAGCCGTGAAAATGCCATCGACGTCAGTGTAGATTTCGCACACGTCGGCGCCGAGCGCCACCGCGAGCGCCACCGCCGACGTGTCGGAGCCGCCCCGGCCCAGCGTCGTCGCGTCACCGATTTCGCTCACTCCTTGGAATCCCGCAGCAATGGCCACGCAGCCCTCTTCCATCGCCTGACGCACACGCGCCGGCCGCACAGCCTTGATGTGCGCGGTGCCGAACTGCGCGTCGGTCATGAAGCCTGCCTGCGAACCGGTGAAGGAACGCGCCTTCGCGCCTTCGGCGTGGATGGCCATCGCCAGCAGACTCATCGAGATGCGTTCGCCCGCGGTCATGAGCATGTCCATCTCGCGCGCCGGCGGATTCGAATCAATGCTCAGCGCCTGGTCGATGAGGTCGTCCGTGGTGTCGCCCATGGCAGAGACCACGACAGCCACGTCATTGCCCGCCCGCTTCGTCTCGACGATGCGCTTGGCGACGCGCTTGATCGAATCCGTGTCAGCAACCGATGAGCCGCCGTACTTCTGCACGATAAGAGCCACGACTGTCCAATCCTTGTTTTCGCTGATTTGCTGCGATCATTGTACGCAAATGGCACGATTATGCGGATGGTCGATTTGCCGCCGCTCGCCCTACGCCTCGCGGCGTCCGGCGAGCGCGCGTCCGAGCGTGATTTCGTCGGCGTATTCCAAGTCGCTGCCGACGGGCAGTCCGCTGGCCAGCCGGGTGACGAGGATGCCTAGCGGAGACAGGAGCCGGCTGAGATACGTGGTTGTCGCCTCGCCTTCGATATTGGGGTCCAGGGCAAGGATGATCTCCTTGACCTCGTCGGTTTTGAGGCGGTCCAGCAGCTTGGGGATATTGAGATCATTCGGCCCCACGTTGGCCATCGGGTTGATGGCGCCGCCCAGCACATGATAGGTGCCGTGATACTCGCGCGTGCGCTCGATGCTCATCACGTCCTTGGGCTCTTCGACCACGCAGATGAGGCTGTGATCGCGCCGCGGGTCGGCGCAGATCGGGCAAGGGCTGCTCTCACACACGTTGCCGCAGATGTCGCAGAAGCGCACCTTCTCCTTGACCTCGCTGATAGCCTCGGCCAGATCCTGGGATTCCTCGCCGCTGGCGGAAAGCAGGTAGAAGGCGATGCGCTGCGCGCCTTTCGGCCCGATGCCGGGCAAACGCGCGAATGCGTCGATCAGGCGCTGGATCGCGCCATCGTAAGCCAATGCCATAGGTTTTCCTCGGTTTTCTCTGCTGCCAGTCTCGCGTCTGCCCAGTCTTGTTTTATTCAGTCTTCTGCACTCAGTTTTCCTGCTGTTTGCGGGCCTTGCTGGGCGGTTGGATGTTCCTCGGGTTGTGCGGATCGTCGGCGGCGAAATCTTCGACGCCTTTTACCTCGAACAACTTCTCGATCTCTTCCAGGCCCATTGCTGTCGCCGCGCCGAGTGATTCGTCGTTCAACGAGTACTCGTCGTCTTCGGACGCGACTTGCGGATCGTTTGGGGCAGAGCTCACGGCAGCTGCGTCGGTATCAGGCCCAGCAGTCGCAGCCGCTGATGAGCTATGCGGCTCGTTATCAGCATCATGTCTTGCAGCCGACTGGCCCGACACCGCCGACGCATCAGGGCCGAGCCGCCCTGCAACGGCGAATCCGGACGCTGATTGCGTGTCTGCCTGCACATGTGGCCGCCCGCCAGGCCAAGCATCTGATTGCATGCCCGGTTCCATGGCGACGCCAAGATTCTGCGGCTGCACCGCCCAAGGGTCTTCGTCCTGGTCGTGTGCGCCGTTATGCCCGGCGAAGCCGCCGCCGCGATCCGGCGGGGCAATGCCTTCGATCTCGTCGTCGGGCATCGGTTCAGGGGGCATTGACCAAGGGTCCTCGTCATTGCTCATATCTGGGACGGCTACATGCCTGTGATGCGGTTGAGCGTGTTGGGGCCCGTGAGAGGAGCCTGCCAGCGGCTGTTGCTGCTGTTCGCGCGGCAAGAATTGCGATACGGCTGGAGATTGTTCTAGCGGATTCGGCTCTGCAGGGCCCTTGCCCGCCGCTCCCGCATCCACAGCGGAAACGCTGCCGTCTTCTTCGTGCTCGTTTCGGCCGGCATCCTGTACCTGTACGGTGGGCGACGAATGCAGCCAAGGATCTTCATTATCAAGCCCAGCCGCCGGTTCATGCGCGGTTGCGCCCTCCTGGTTGTTTTGCGCCGTCCGGTGAACGGGTTCGTCTGAGTTGTCCGAGCCGTCGGCTGCGGGCGTTTTGCCCTCTTTGGGATGGCCGGAGGCATGCGGCGCGACGTGCGCAGCGAGGCCGGCCGAAGCCAAACCGGCCTTCTCCATGACGATCTGCTTCTTGACCTGTGCAAGCTGTTGCGTGTCCATGCGCGCGGTCGGCTCCACCCGCTCGCCATTGGCCGCGACTGTTGTCGGCGCGATCATCGTGTTCTCTCCGAAAATCGTGCGCACGCCGGCGAGAACGACTTTCGCCGCCTTGCGCCCTTGATGCTCCTGATCTGAGGAGACGGCGAGCGCGAAAGCATGCTGGCTCAACGGCCGGTCGAAGGTCATCGCGACCCGTTGCTTGCCCGCCGAATTCGAAGCGAGGGCGACGCGCACGACCTTGTCGCGCGTGACGTATTCGCGCACATCGTCAGGCAGCGCGGCGACGACGGCGTCCCACCGTTCATCCACGCTGCGGGCGTCCGCCACCGACACCGCACCATCGCCGGCACCCTGCGAGGCGGCCGGCGCAGCATTCGTTGCAGGGCTTGCGCCGCGCGCCGCCGTTTGCGATGCGGGCGAGACCGATGCACCAGCGTCGGCAGACGCGGCAACCGACGCCGATTCGAAGCCCTCGGCAGCAGCGGGCATATTCGCGGCGGCGTGAACTGCGCCGGCATGTTCAACGGACGCGGAAATGGGTTCCGTATTCCTTTGCGCAACAGCATTGGGTGTGGCATTGGTCTGCCCGGGGGCATTTCTTCGGTTCGAGCCGGCAAAACCGCTGCGGGCCGAGCCCTGCCGATCCCGCCCTGAGTGCCCGGCGGCGCCCGGTGCAGACGCGATGCCGTCGGCATCCGCATGCGCATTCGTGGTGCCCACAATGAGCGTGGTCTGAGGATCGCGACCGGCCAGCAGGCGTGCGGCCAGCAGCTCCAACCGCATGCGCGGAGACACCGCCCCGGTCATGGCGGCGAGCGCCGCATTGATCGTTTCGGCCATGGTGCTCAGGGCAGTCAAGCCCAACGCCGAAGCCTGCATGCGCAAATGCTTCATGTCCTCGGCCGCGGAATCGTCGCCGAGCATGCTTTCCGCGCGTTCTCCGCCCAGAGTCAGCACGAGCAGATCGCGGACTCGCGAGAGCAGGTCTTCAACGAAGCGGCGCGGATCAAATCCTCCGACAACGACTTTCTGCACGACGCCGTACAATTTTCCGCCATCGCGGCCGATCACAGCGTCTATAGCTTCGCCGATCAGAGCATCCGGCGTGAACCCGAGCAGAGAAATGGCCGAATCACGCGTGATGGTGCCATTCACCGAACCGACCATCAGCTGGTCAAGCACGGAGAGCGTGTCCCGCACTGAACCGCCACCGGCACGCATGGCGATCTTGAGCACGCCGGGCTCTGTTTCGATATGCTCCTGTCTGCAAATCCCTTGCAGATACGGGCCCATAACCTCCGTCGGCACAAGTCGGAAGGGGTAATGATGCGTGCGCGATCGGATCGTGCCGATGACCTTCTCCGGCTCAGTAGTAGCAAAAATGAACATCACATGCTCGGGTGGTTCTTCGACGATTTTCAGCAGCGCGTTGAAACCTTGCTGCGTGACCATATGGGCCTCGTCGAGGATGAAAATCTTGTAGCGATCACGCGCAGGGGCAAATGTAGCGCGTTCGCGCAGTTCGCGGGCATCATCGACCCCGTTGTGGCTTGCCGCGTCGATCTCGACGACATCGATCGATCCCGGCCCTCCGGTCGCCAGATCGCGGCAGCTCTCGCATTCGCCGCATGGATGCGATGTCGGCCCTTGCTCGCAGTTGATGCACCGGGCGAGAATGCGGGCGGAACTGGTTTTGCCGCATCCGCGCGGCCCCGAGAAAAGATACGCATGGGTGAGCTTGCCCTCGTCGAGCGCGCGGGAGAGCGGCACCGTGACCTGATCCTGTCCGATCACGCCGGCGAACGTGTCGGGCCTGTATCTGCGGTATAACGCCAATGCCATTATCTTGCTCCCTCAAGCGATCCCATCACGTATTTCATTCGCTGCAGCCGCTGCAGCCTGCATTCCCGCGGCTCGTGTGTCCACGCCCGCTGCATCCACGCGGTATATGCGTCCGCAGGCTATATATTCCCACAAGCTGCGTTTCCTTGAACCCATGTTCCCCGCAAGGCGCGACCCTTGCCCAAGCGCGATCACCGCTCAAGGCCGGTCTGCCGCGTCGGCGCGCCGACCGGAAACCGCATGCTATGCCTTTGCAGGAACAAGCAGGTTCAGGCCTTGCGGTCGCACTGTGACCGTTACAGGCAAATGCCCTGCGTATTCGCCATCCGCCATCAGGGCAGGCGGCTCGACCCCTTGAGACGAGCCCTCGATGTGGATGGCGCGCACGCGCTGCCACCCGAATAATCCGGTAGTGAACAATGTTCCGTTGTAGGCTTTCGACAGCGCATTCACGATCTGCGCCGGCGACGGCATGCGATTGAGCCATACCAGATCGAGCAGCCCGTCATCGAACTCGGACTTCGGCGACAGCTCGATGCCGCCGCCGACATGGCGCGAGTTGGCGACGGCCAACAGCGGTGTCACGATGGTGCGCTCGTCTGTATTCCCGTTTGGCAGCACGGCCCGGATATGGTAACCATACTGTTGCAAATGGATGACTTCCCTAAGCGTTGCAGCGAAATACCGCATCGGGCCGATGGGCAACCTCGAATGATTCGCGCGGTCGTTGATGCTCGCATCCAGCCCGCACGACAGCATTCCCGCGAAATACCGCGCACTCGAATCCCTAGTTGATTCCAACAACTCGCCGTCCGAATCACTCGCGCCTCCCGCCACGAATCTGATAACACCCATGTCGACTTTACGTCGGCTTCCAGCGACAATCGACGCGACGATGTCATGAACCGCGTCATTCATGCGATTCACGGGCATCCCCAGACCGCGGGCGAAATCATTGCCCGAACCCATAGGAACGATGCCGAGCGGCACACCATCCGATGCAGCAGCGTTGAGTCCCAAGGAGACCATGCCGTCCCCGCCCGCCACGACGAGGAAGCCAAAATCATCTCTCCGAGCCCGAACCTGCGCGAGCGAATCCTCATAGCTGCGACCCGTCAGATCAAGCACGCCGAAATCATGCCGCAGGCCCTCCTCGTTCAGGCGGGACAACACTTGTGCGCCGATCCTGGGCCCGCTGCCGCGGCTCGCGGAGGGATTGCCGACCAGGGCCACGGTCGCATGCGCAGTACTCATAGTGGCAACGATAACCGCACGGCTGCCGCCGCACCACCGAAACGGCAGCACCAGAGCAATAATGTGCGCACGGTCACACTGGCGCCGCTGTTCAACCCGGCCACCCGCTGCGTCACCCATCCGATCAGAGACAATCCACAGGCCCGGCACGGGCCGATCTGGAGATCCTGGAGATCAGCGGCACCCGGGTGCGCACCGAGACGTTGACGGCCACGACCTCGCCATCGATACGGCAGGATTCGAGCCGGCCCTTGTGCGCGAGAACGATACGTTTCGCCTCGGCACAGGGCTCCCCATTGCCATTCCATAAGGATGTTGCGGAGGAGAGCGCCGCGAGGTCGGCGGCGGAACGCGCCCGGGCCTGGACAATGAACAAGCTTCCGGCAGCTGCGATGACGGACAGCATCACGGCTGCCAGCATGATGAGTATGGCACCCGCTATCGTCCCGGTCCCCGGATCGCTGCCGCGCGCATCACACGGCGAAGCGACATTCGTTTTCTTTCGTGTCTCGGATTCAATCATCTCTTCAGCATCTTTCGCCTCCCTTGCTTCTTTCATTCCTGTCGCTTTCATAGTTCCATGACCTCCTTGCCTCTGCGGCGTCCTTGCATTCCGACGAACTTAAGTCACTGTTCGATCCCAGTTGCGGACGCATGCACCCGCGTCGGCAATATGTTCAATGGCCCCGGCAAAACCGGGCATTGGACGTTCACAGTGAACGCTCCTTCGCCGTGCGAGACTCTTGCTACAGCGCCCGCGCCCGCCACAGACCTGGCGACGGCATTCGCGTCTGCCTCGCCCGCGGTGATCACGAGCTGCCTGGCTGCTGCCGCAGCCGCATCCTGGCAGTCCATGCTCACCGTCACGGCCCTGGTGAGCGACATCAGCAGCGCCGCCATGACGATCACCGCTGGGAGCACCATCGCGAATTCAGCAGTGACAGCGCCTTGGTCATCGCCGGCTGGCGCATGCTCGAGCAATGACCGCAAGGCCGAATCCCGTCTGCGGCCCAGCGTTTGCCACCATGCTGCCGCACGCCGCTGCGCCACGAATCGACATACAGCAAGTCGGCTCGCCATGGCGATCACCCCACATTCAGCGCTTTTTTCACCAGATTGCTGAGCAGAGTCCTGATGGCATCCGATTTGAGCAGCGCCACCAGCACGGCCGCGAAGCCAGTGGCGGCGACCAGCACGACCGCATACTCAGCTGTCGCCGCGCCTTCGTCCGCTTCGCCGGCCAGAGTCCTGACATTGGCGTCGAAGAGCACCGCTTCGCGCCTGGCGCGGCGCAGCAGACCTGCCATCTGGTCTCTGGCATACTGGAAGACACCCGCCTGGCCATCACTGGTGATGGGAATTTCCGTATTCATGATCGTTCCTTTCCTCGGAATTGTCCGGTCGCTTCGCCGGCATTCCCAGTGTGGCTGAAAGGCGTCGCGGATGCGCCCGATTCCGGGTCATGTGGTCAAAGGGTCCTGGTTGTCCACAACCTCGGCGTGTCGGTGCCGCTGCATCCACATATTCGAAAAGCGTCATCCACCGTGCCGGGTTGCAGCCCCATGAGCCGGCCCCCATCGACGCCCATCTGGAACCACGCATCTGAACCGCTGCTTCGGTCGACGGCTCGGCTTCTTGACAACCGCATCGTCGCATAGCGACAGACCACCTGACCCTATGCCGCGAAAGAAGCGATGGCCGGTACCACCCCTATGAGGATGAATGATGGGAGGAAGCACAGGCCAGTAGGGATGAGCAGACGCACCGACAGTCGGGAAGCACCTTGTTCGATGGCCGCACGTTGCGCTTCGTCCTCCTGTTCGATTGCGGTTTCCAATGGCCCCACAGGCGATGAGCCATGCACCCACGCCTCGCTCAACGCATCATGCAGGGTTTGCATCGTTTGCGCATGCTGCGTATGCTTCTGCGCCCGGAGCGCATTGTTCCAGGCATCTCGCCACCCACGCCCGGCGTTGAGCGCATCAGCGACGGACAGCAGCGCAACGCCGAAACCTCCGCTGACGGTATCCCCCACTGCCTGAAGCGCCCGAGGGAGCGAGGAACCCTGCCGCACAGCCACGGCGAGCATCGCCAGCACCAAGGTGTTGGAAGGCACGGGGCGCCGGATGCTTTTGCCGCCGACAGGCGCATCAAGCAGGCCGCGCTTCGGCCGGCGGCACGCCAGCAAACAGCTCAGAAAGGCGCATATGCCAGCCAAGAACGCATAACCCATGGCGTCTCCTTGAATGTATATCGATTGATGCGATCAGCCGTTCCCGACGCGCCTATCGACGCGCATAGCACAGGGCATGCCGCTGCGAGTCGGCGCGATAGAAGATCTTATTCCGGCGCAACGTGGTGCAGGGAACGCAGCATCGCATGCACCCAGACAATCCCTATGGCGTAGGCTGCGGCGCCGGCCGACAGACAAGCCCATCCTGTCGCCGATCCAAGCAGAAAGACCAAGGGCCTGGCTCCCAGCAGCTCTCCGAGCATCAACGTGCCGAACGGAAGCGCTGAGAGAAGCCTGATGGTGGCCTCGGGCATGGCAAAGGCGCCGCGGGCGAGACCGTGCAGCATTTGCGAACGGCGGTGCGACGCCACGACCGCGTCAAGGCATCGCCGGGCTTCGCACCCCAGGCGTTCGCTCAGCCGATACGCCAGATTCAGCTCGGCGGCGACGCAGTCGATCTGGTCTTGCGTCTCCTGCTCCAAAGCCCGCGCGCGCAGCATCATGCGCAATCGTTCATAGTCCCCTGCAGACCGCCCAAAAATCCGCATACCATGGTCGCTGGGAATTGCTGCGGCGAAAGCCTGGCGCAGCGAAGCCCCCGAGCGCACGCGAGCTTTCAGGGCGGCGAGCGTCGCCGCGATGCCGATGCGGGCATACGCCGTTGCGCGCACAGCGGCTATCGCTCGAAGACGCCGCTGCGCACGCCACGCGTGCCATGTTGCCGCCCATGCGAACGAGGCCAGCGCGGCGCATAGCGCCGTCGTTCCTGTCAGCCATTGCATACGCGCACCAGTCCTTTGTCTGCCAAAACAACGCATGAAACCGGCGCGGCACCGCCGGCACAACGATATTGACACGGTCAATCCTGCATCCATCGCCGTGCGAATTCCCGCCACTGTTCCGTGTGGATCGGCGGCCCTCTGCCGTCCCACCGGGCGAGCTCACGTGTGGTCAAGACCCCGAATTCGACCCGAAAATCGCCGATTTGCGAGATGCAGCGTCCCCGTCGTGCACGCTGCACATGCACGACGACGTCGAAAGCGTTTTCGGCGAGCATAGCCAAGGTCTGCGGACTCAATCCGGCGAGCAGCCCCAACGAGGTCAAGCGCGCAGGCACTCGTTCAACGCTGTCGGCGTGCAGTGTCGCCATGCCGCCGCGATGCCCCGAATTGAAGGCGCGCAGCAGATCGGCAATCTCCTCTCCTCGGCATTCCCCGAGGATCACGCGATCCGGCCGCATGCGCAACGTGGCCTTGACCAGTTCACCGAGCCCTATGGCGCCGGCACCTTCGACATTCGCCGCCCTGCTCAGCAGCGAGACATGGTTATCGCGCCGTATGCTGCCGAGCTCACGCACCTCTTCGACGCTGACTATGCGTTCGGCCGGATCGCAGGTTTCCAACAGTGCCTTGAGCAGTGTGGTTTTGCCCGCGCCAGTGCCGCCGGTGATGAGGATGCTGGCATGGGCGCGCACCAAGGCAAGGAGCATTGCCAGCCATGGTTTGGGAAAGAGACCTTGGCTGCGCAATGCACGCAAATCGTCGTGGCCGCGCTTGGGCAGACGAATGGATATCGCTGCCCCTGCCGTCACGATGGGCGCTATTACAGCGTGGACGCGAATCCCGCTGGCTCCCGACGCATCGCCTATCGGACAGGCGTCATCAAGCCGGCACCCGAGCTGCGCACACAGCCGGACCGCGTATTCGCGGATCACGTCGGGCGAACGAAACGGGATGCTGGGATGCGCCTCGACCATGCCGTCGCCGTAATCAGCCCATACCCGGCCGTCGCCGGTCACTGCGAGGTCGGTGAGAGCTGGATCGCATGCCATGTCTTGCAACGGGCCGAGCATCAGTTCGTCAGTCATAGTTGACCGCCTTTGGCCAACGAGGCCTTGATCCGCTCCGCCAGAAGACGCACGCTGCCTGCGCTTCCCATCCCGAGGCGCCGGATGCCGGCTCCGTCAAGCAGGCTGCGTTGCAATCGTTTGGAGGAGCGGATCGGGCCGATGACCTCGCACGACAGATACTCTGCGGCTTCGTGCACGCTCAGGCTCCCCACGCCACCGCGCAGATCATGCGGCTGCATGCCGACGACCAGCAGCGAATCTTTGCGAACTACAGCATTGCGGCCACCGGTGTCGAGCGCTTCGATTCTCGCCATATGCGCCTTCGCCCGGGCCAAGCCCAGCACCGAAAGCTCGATCGCCATAACATGATGCGACCGGGCCAACGAGGGCACCACGTCCAGAACCGCCCCGTCGGCGGCATCGACCACAACCACATCATTGACTTCGGCGAGCGCTCGGATGGCCGCCTGCGTCTCCCACCACTCAGGCGCACTGCTGTTCCACGGATCGAAGGCCAGCACGCCGACATCCTCCCATCGAGGCAGGTCGCGGTTGAGCGATTCGCCGTCGACAACGCCCAGAGGGGCATCTACAGCTCCGAAGCGCGATCCTTCCTCGCCCTCGATGCCGAGCAGCACATCCAGCCCGCCGGCGCGAAAATCGGCATCGACCATAACACTGGCCATTCCACGCAGCCGCAGTTCCCAGGCCAACATCGCGCCGAATACACTCAGCCCGATGCCCCCGCTCGGCGATGTCAGCACAACCACATTGTGGTTGTGCTGTTCGGGCGCCTTGCCAGCAGGAGGCAATACCGTCTGATGCCGCGGTCTGCCCCGTTGCCCAGCTGGCCTATAGTTCGCCCCCGCGCCTTGGGAATCAGTGCCGAAAGCCGTGTTCGGCGGGCTCTGCGCGTGCGCCGTGTAAAAACGCTGTGGCGCTGCCGCGCCTTGCCTCGTAATTTGCCTCGTAGTATCCATAATTCGATTGAATCGTCTGCGCCGCTCTGCGCGCAAGCCGTACAGGCCTATGTGGTCGAAGGCTTCGAGTTATCCACATTTTGGCCGAGTCGCGAAGGATCACACGCCAAACACTTGCAAAAAAGGAGACCCGCCGAAGCGGGTCTCCTCTACAAGTCGAACCTAAAACAGAATCTCTGCACAACTTCATCGTCGTAACGGTAAGTCTTTCCATTGCCCGTTCAACGTAACAGCCATCGTGGCCATAAACTTTTTGTGGGCTTCTGCTCTTCAGTTTTCCTTGTACCTATTATTATGCCAGTTTCCCCATGCAATGCAAGCCGGAATCCTGCCTTTGTGCGCTTATTTTCCAAAGTGTTCGTTCTCGTCGAAGAACGAACGACGCATGGTGCAAACTGTAGCAAACGCCACTCGGAATGTTCATTTCTGTGTGCTTGCGACATGCCGCCGTGCGCTGTCGGCGTATCCTTGGCATCTTGCGCGTGCTTTCCGCCGATGCCTCATTGGCCGGTTGCAGCCATGGCAGGGCCAAAACCCGCGACGCAACCTGGCCCCGCCGCACCGCAAATCCCGCCGCAGGCACCGCCATAGGCCTCACGCAGGCCTTATCAAACGCTCAGACCGGATCGGCACCGTAATTCTTTGTGAACACGGCACGAATTCTGGCGCGTCTCTATGCCAAGGACCGTGTCCCCGCCTACAGTAGGAGCATGGCACAGATTTTTGACGCACCCTCCAAGGCACTGCTGCGCAGTCAGATCGCCGAGCATATCGCCGAAACCGACAAAATCGACAAGCGCGACGAGCAGTCGGGCGATAAGCCGCTGCCCCCCGATCGCTTCTTCGACAGGGAGCTGAGCTGGCTCAAGTTCAACAAGCGCGTGCTCGAACTGGCGCAGGACGAAGACCAGCCCGTGCTCGAACGCGCCAATTTCGCCGCCATTTTCGCTTCAAACCTCGACGAGTTCTTCATGGTGCGCGTGGCCGGTCTCAAGCGCCGCATCGATTCGGGCATCGCCGTCACCGCGGCGTCGGGGCTGAGTCCGCGCCAGCAACTGCGCGCGATCAGCGAGGCGGCACATCAACTGCAGCAAGAACACGCCCGCACGGTGATCGACGGGATCCTGCCGGCGTTGGAGCGGGAGCATATCGTGCTGCTCAGCTGGGACAGGCTGAGCACTGCCGAACAGGAGCGGCTGTCACGCTATTACCGTCAACAGGTGTTCCCGGTACTGACGCCGCTGGCGGTCGATCCTGCGCACCCCTTCCCTTACATCTCCGGCGGCTCGCTCAACCTTGCTGTCCTGGTCGAAAATCCTTCCTCGGGCAAATCGCATTTCGCTCGCGTCAAGATCCCCGGCAACCTCAACCGTTTGCTGCCTGTCGACGACTTGACCGACGAGGAAAGCCGCGAGGAACGCTTCGGGTTCATCACGATGGAGAATCTCATCATCGCGCATCTCGAATCGCTGTTCCCCGGCATGATCATCAAGGAGGCGCGCTCGTTCCGCGTCACGCGCAACGAGGATATCGACGTCGAGGAGGACGATGCCGAAAACCTGCTCAATGCAATGGAGAAAGAGCTGCTGCGCCGCCGCTTCGGCCCGCCGATCCGGCTTGAGATCTCCGACACGACCAGCCCGTTCCTGTCCCAGCTGCTAGCCAGCCAGCTGCGTGTGAGCGATGACGAAGTATACCGACTGCCCGCGCCCCTCGACATGACGGTGCTGTTCGAATTGCAGAGCCTTGACCGGCCTGATCTGAAGTTCCGTCCCTTCATCCCGATCACCAACCGGCAGCTCGCCGAGGTCGAATCGAGCCGCGCGCCGGATATATTCGCAGCCATTCGCAGCCATGACATTCTGCTGCATCATCCCTACGATTCTTTCTCGACCTCAGTGCAGGCATTCCTCGTTCAGGCGGCCGCCGACCCGAAAGTGCTGGCCATCAAACAGACGCTGTACCGCACGTCGAGCAACTCGCCGATCATCGACGCGCTGGTCGATGCGGCCCATGCGGGCAAGCAGGTGCTGGCGCTGGTGGAGATCAAGGCCCGCTTCGACGAAGACGCCAACATCGCATGGGCGCGCAAGCTCGAGCGCGCCGGCGTGCATGTGGTTTACGGCATCGTAGGACTCAAAACCCACTGCAAGCTCTCGCTCGTGGTGCGTCAGGAGACCGACGGCCTCAAACGCTATTGCCACGTAGGAACCGGCAATTACAACCCCAAGACCGCGCGCATTTACACAGATCTTGGCCTGCTGACCTGCGATCCGGTGGTGGGGCAGGATCTCACCCGCCTGTTCAACCAGCTTTCCGGCTACGCGCCGAAATCGAGCTTCCACCGGCTGCTCGTCGCCCCGCGCACCGTGCGCACCGGGCTGATCCAACGCATTCGCCGCGAGGAGGACGCCGCGCGCGCAGGCAAGGAGGCATGGATCAAGATCAAGGTCAATTCCGTCGTGGACGAGAAGACCATCGACGCGCTCTACCGGGCGAGTCAGGCGGGCGTGAACATCGATATCGTCGAACGCGGCATGTGCGCGTTGAAGCCCGGAGTCCCGGGTTTGAGCGATACCATTCGGGTGCGCTCCATCCTCGGCCGTTTCCTCGAGCACAGCCGCATCTATGCTTTCGCCAACACGGACGGACCACAGATCGGCGAAGGCCCTGCGGCCGGTCCAGAGGTATGGATCGGCTCCGCTGACCTCATGCACCGCAATCTCGATCGCCGGGTCGAGGCGCTGGTGCGCATCAGCGACCCTGACCAGGTCGAGGAGCTCATCCGCTACATCGATCTGCAGATGGCCGATTCCACGATTTCGTGGCATATGCAGGCAGACGGCAAGTACATCCGGCATGCGCACGATGAGGAGAATCGTCCGCTCGTCGACTGCCAGGAATACCTGATCAGAACCCACCAGCGCCACCCTCACACGGTGAGCTGAGGGCTCGCTGCTCTTGTATTGCCACTTATGCATGCACTGATTTGTATGACATTGATGCGCCGATATCCGAAACCGTTCGGGTGTCGGCGCATCGGCGTCATAGGCAAGATGGTCATAGTCATCGAGAAACGTCGTAGTATGGCACAGTTGTTCAAGGCACAGTTGTTCATGCCGTGGTCGTTTGTGAATGCAGCCGTTATGAGACGGCCACAGGGAAATCGAGCGCATGCATACAGAAGGGATGGGTCATGGCCAGACAGACCGTAGAGGCCGCGGGCGGCATCATCTACCGGCGGCGGCACAGTTCCGAAACCAGCGCCGAAACCTACGACGACAAGGCTCGGAACACTAAATCCGAAGGCCCAAAGATGCAGCCGCCATCACAATCCCCTGAGGAGATCCTGTCTCGGCATGGCAGCAAGCCACGATCGCCGCTTGACGATATCGAGCTGTGCGTGGTGCATCGGCCGAAATACGATGACTGGAGCTGGCCCAAGGGCAAACTGGAGCCCAATGAATCGCATCGTCATGCCGCCGTGCGCGAAATGGGCGAAGAAACAGGCGTGGCCGTGGCGTTGGGGCCACGGCTCGGCGAAATCGAGTACCCGCTCAACGCCGAGGGAGACAAAGGCAAGCGGGCCAAGGCGAAAAACGGCAGCACCAAACACGTCGTCTACTGGATGGCCCAGCCGATCGGCGAAGAGACGACCATGATGCGCTCGGCGGCGCTCGGCCCTGTGGCCCCGGCCGATGCGGGCGAGATAGACAGCACCGCCTGGGTCGGCGTGCAACGCGCCCGCCGCCTGCTCTCGCATGCGCAGGACCGCGATATGCTCGATCTGTTCGTCGATCGCGCCGAAGAGGGCGCGCTGCGAAGCCGGGCGCTGCTCATCGTCCGCCATGGCAGGGCCGAAGCGCGCAAGCAGTGGAAAGGCAGCGACGCCGAACGCCCGATCACGCCGAAAGGGGCCGCCGCCGCATATGCGCTCAACCGGGAGCTCGCCTGCTATGCGCCCATGCGGCTGGTCACCTCGCCGTGGGTGCGGTGCTTGGAAACCATCGAGGTCTTCTCCTGGCAGACAGGGCTGCCTATGATGACAGCGGACGAGCTGACTGAAGACGCTTTCGCCGAGAATCCGCAGGCCGCTTGCGAGCGCATTGACGCAGAGATCAACCGGCTGCTTTCGGGAGCATACGGGGCGCAGTTCGTTACGGCACGGCATCGTGCAGCACAGCCACAGGCAACACCGCGGCCACAGCCACCACAGCCGTCTGCTTCGGCACAACAACTCATCACGTCCCAAATCACTGCTGCAGATTCAGCCATCCGCCTAGGCGACGCAACGTCCTGCGCTACAATATCCTCTACTGCAGCATCTCCCAACGCAGCACTCCAGCTGGCCACGGCCATATGCATGCACCGGCCAGTCATCGGCGGCGTTTTCGATCATTTGCGCGCCATGTGCGCCTCGCAATCGCTGTCCAAGCAGCTGATCGCCTCGTCGCCATATATGCCGACCGGCAATGCGGTGGCACTGTTCATAGTTGAGACGGCCGACGGGCCGCGCATCATCGACATCCAGAGGATGGCACCACTTGTCTACTAATTCCCATTACGGCTCCGATTCCATTCGCCCCAGCCGCGAAGGCTTCGTCGCTTCCGGCACCGGGTCGGCACGCCCGGCGCGCCCGGCCCAGATCGACCCGGGGATCGTCGAAGGGCTTTCCGGCGGCACCGATCCGCAGGAAATCGACGAAATGAGCCATGTCTCGGCCGCGGCGCTCCTTGACCGCGTGCATCATAGCGAAGATCCGCAGATCGTGCAACGCGTGCTCGGTCTTGTGGACGCTGAAGGCGTCGATATTATCGCAGGACTCTGGAGCCATGCCCAGCCCGATTCCTTGCCGGGCATGCTCTGGCGGCTGTATTTGCTGCGCACTTGGATGAACCGTCACCGGGAGTCGGTTTCGCAGCTGTGGCGCATCGGCGAGCCGGTGGCGACATCGGCTTCAGCCGTAGCTGGTGTAGACCAGGCGCCGGACGCCGAGGACATCGCGCGCATCGCCGACTCGATCCTTTCAGGCGCCTTCACCGGCGATTTCGCCGTAGCGCTCGAACGCGCAGCCGCTTTCACTGATGTGGCCGCCACGGGCTTGCGCCTTGAGGCGCAGCACGTCGCGCATCGCAACGACTCGTCAACGGCATCATCGTCCACAGCCGGGACCGTCATGCCTTCAGAAACCAGTCCGACCGCAGACTCCGATACGGCGAAGCTCGCTGCTTCCTCAGGGCGTCAGTCGGCCCGCGACCCGCAGACCGCCGCCGCGCGGCTCATGCACACCGCCGGCAATCTCACCGTCACGTCGCGCGATTTCCTGCACGGGGCGAGCCTGTGGCGCCAAGGCAGGTTGGAATAGCGGCCTCATGCAGACCAATTCCTTTACCGCGTAATCTTTGCGACGTCGCAATGAGCGGGTTATACTGGGTACTCGCGCTGGATCGCGCTTAAGCCCCGGGCTCCATTTGTTGCCGCCGAGAGCGGCGTTTGCGCCGACAGGCGCTTTCGCGGTCCAGCGTTTTCATTGCTTTCCTTGCCGACAGCCGGGCCTTTCGCCCTTGCCTCATCCCGGGCAATCGTCACCTATGCCAACACCTCGGAAACACGGGGCTTGTCGTCAGCGTGCTTTCGGAGGGCTATTCTTAGAGGTATGCAACTTCATGTTTTGAATCACCCCCTCGTCGATCACAAGATGACCGTGCTGCGGGACAAGAACACTCCCTCCAATACTTTCCGCGAGCTCATCTCCGAGCTCGTCACCCTCGAAGCCTATGAAGCCACCCGCAATCTTGCCGTCGTCGACCACGAAATCGAAACTCCGATCGCCTCGATGGTCGGCAAGCATCTCGCTGCGCCGCGCCCGATGGTGGTGCCCGTGCTGCGCGCAGGCTTGGGCATGCTCGACGGCATGACCAAGCTCCTGCCGACCGCCGAAGTAGGCTTCCTCGGCATGAAGCGCGACGAGAGCACGCTTGATATCATCACCTACGCGAACCGCCTGCCCGAGGATCTCACGGGCCGCCAGTGCTTCCTGCTCGACCCGATGCTCGCGACCGGCGGCACGCTCGTCGCCGCCACGCAATACTTGGCCGAACGTGGCGCGAAGGACATCACCGCGATCAACATCATCGCCGCGCCTGAAGGCCTCAAGAAGCTCGAGGAGACGCTCGACCCGAGCATCGACTTCAAGGTCGTCGTCTGCGCGGTCGATGAGAAACTCAACGATCAGGCCTATATTGTGCCGGGCTTGGGCGATGCGGGCGACCGCCTGTATGGCCTGATCGACTGAACCGCTGAACGACGAGCGGTCAACCGGATTCGTCCGAATCCAATGCTGCCCTTGAAATCCGACCAGATCTCAAGGGCAGCATGCTTTTAATGCATAAACGTCAGGGATGGATTGCGCAGTGTGCGTGGTTTATGACAGTGAGCGTTCGGTAGCGGCAGAAACAAAACATACTGCGCCGACATCTGTCGTAACCTCGGCAGAGCCACTCCTTCGTAGCTGCCCGTTTCGGCTAACGGTACACGGTTAGCCGACGGTTAGCCGACCTTGAAGCCCTGATCCTCGATCATCTGGAAGATATTGCCCTTATCGGCGAATGGGGACTGCGCCAGCGCCGCGACATAACTGGTGAAACCCGGCAAAGGGTTGTTCGGGTTGCGCCGTTCGTAGTAGTCGTGGACTTCCCTGTCATACTGCGAAAGCGCCTCAACCATGCTCGGCGTCTGCTCGTCGCCGGGGTATACGTCATCGAAATACTGGCGTTCCTTCGGCGGGCGCGGCTTGAGCTCGGGCGTTTTCGCCGGATAGCCGAGCCCTAGGCCCAGCACGGGGAACACGTGCTTCGGCAAGTGGAGCAGCTCGATAATGCGCGGGATGTCGTTATGAATGGATCCGAGGATCACCGCTCCCAGGCCGTATGCTTCTGCGGCCGTCTCGGTGGCATGCACCGCCAGCACGGCGTCGGCATAACCTTGGAAAAAGAGGTTCGCCGACCGCAAGCTCGCGCCTTCGACATCCACGCCCAACTCCTGCGCGATGCGCAGATTGCGGTGTTGATCGATGAGGAACACATACAGCAGCGGCGCGTGGGCGATGCGTTCGAAGCCGCAGATGCGCGCGATACCCGCCCGAATCGATGTGTCTTTGATGCGCAACACCGACCAGGCACTCAATGATTCGCTGGTCGCCGTCTGCCTGGCCGCCTGTTCGATGGCGTCAACGACATCGGGATCGATCGGTTTGTCGACGAATTTGCGAATGGTTCTGCGATTGCGCAGAATCTCGACGGTTTCAGGCGTCTTATGCCCTTCACCCGTTGCAACAGCGCTTGTCGTATCAGTCATTGACGCTCCTTACCATGATGCCATTATCCGCTGCGCTCCATACAGCTGCGCCTGTGCAGACAGGAGCGCCGACGTATGAGCGGCTGCCGTGGCATCTCAGCGCGCATCCACGCCTTCCACGCGTCTACGAGCCGCATGCGCGTACCGGAGAACACGGCAACGCCGGGCGAGATCACTGACGAGGCACGAAAGATTCGAAGATGTACCGGCTGAACCACGCCTCACTCTGCCCGAGTTCGACCTGGCTGCGCACGGTCCAGGCCACGGCGGTCGCACCCAGGGCACGCGCGGCACGAACTTGGGGACTGCCGCCGTTCACCCAGTCGTAGGCGATGAAGTCGGGCCGCGACACCCAATCGCCCAGCAGCCTGCCCGCAGCCCATTGCCGCAGCGCGGACCTGTCGAAATCAGCTTGGTAGGCGAGCTGCCCACGGCAGACTTCCGGCCGGTTCTTCTTATACCAGCCCATGGATTGCGGCTGGAACGACTCGACCACATATCGGCCGTCATAGGCGCGAAGCAGCTCGTCGCCCTTCTCCATGAGCTCCCCGCAGCGCTTGTCCCATGGCTTGTCGTCGAATTTGAACTCCACGATCAGCGGCACGCGGCCGTCGACGAGGTCGAGCACATCGGCGAACAGCGGGACATGCTGGTAATAGCCCTGCGGCGCGGATTGAACATCGGGCGCATCCTGCATGGAAGTCTCGTCTGCTCCCGTGCCGAGCTCATCATCGGTCTGCGGATCGAAGTTCGGCGGCGCGATGGCCTCCGCATCCCCAGGCTTCGCGGGAGCAGGGAAGAGCGCAATGCGCGAGAGCTGTGCGTAGGTCAGATCCGCGATGCGCCGAGGATCGCCTGCAACACGTCTCAGGTTCGGATCATGCACGACAACGACCTGATCATCCGCCGTAAGCTGAATGTCAAGCTCAATGCCGTACCCGGCCTCGCACGCCGCGGCAAATGCGGCCATCGAGTTCTCGGGCGCGATGGGGCCAGAGAAATCGGCGGTGCCATAGCCCGATGTGAGCGCCATGCGCCTAGCGAGCGCCACATACTCCCCGCTGTGCGCCGCATACTGCTCAGTGAGCCCGGATCCCGCATCGTGCAGCCCGCGATGGGCATACAGCACATCCGGAACAGCTGGAACCCCGAGGCTTCTGCGTTCGCTTGAACTGCGAGGAGCCACAGCCCATCCCGCCGCTCCGGCAGCAATAGCGCCGCCCGCCAGCATACGTTTGAGGAATCCATTGAAAGCCATAGCCATTCCTTTCGTCACATTGCGCCAGACACCGCGCAACCGCTCGTTCACAAACCTCACCACTGCCGTTCGCCACTATCTTCTCACAGTCAAGCATTCCACAACCATGAGCCATAGGCGTGCCGTCGCCCGATTATTTATCAGTAGGATTGAAAGATCGGCCCTATCCCGCATCCATTACCGCTTCTTTTTCTTGCGGCCTTTGAAATAGATGTCGAAAACGATCCAGGCGGAGAGAACGAAGGCGACCACGTAGCCCATGAAGCCGACCAAGGGTATGCCGAAAACGATGGGTTTCATGCCGGCGAAATAGACGATCGAGGAACCGACGAACAGACCGACCACGATCAGCGCCATCGTCAGGCGGTTCGCCATATCCGAGAGCATGGCGAAGGGCTCCTGAGAACCAACGAGCTGCATGTTGACCCGCAGCTGGCCGCGTGTGAGCATATGCATCGCGACCTTGCTCTCAGCCAGCGTGCCGAGCATGCCGTGCAGGGCCTGGTGCCCTTCCATGCCGAGGGTTTTGAGTTCGTTCTTGCCGACGGCCGTCAGGGTCTTCTTGGATGCGATGTGATTCGAGATGATCTGGATCATATTGACATCTGGAATAAATTCGTCGAGCATGCCCTCAAGCGTGACCAATGCACGGCCCACGGTAGTGATCGAGCTGGGCAGTTCGATGCCGTGCCGCTGGGCCATCATCGTGAGCGCAGTGAGGAACTCGGCAATATCGAGTTCGGCAAGATCGACGGTGCCGAACTCCTTGATGATCATATCGAGGTCGGTCAGCAGCGCCGCATAGTCCTCAGGGTCGGCCTGCGCCCCCGCGAAGCGCAGCAGGCCATCAGCCAATGCCGGCGAATCTTGGGAGCCAACGGCGAAGATCATATCGCGCAGCACCATGCGGGTCTTCTGATTGAGCCGGCCTACCATGCCCAAGTCGATGAGCACGATGCTGCCGCCGGAAATGATGATATTGCCCGGATGCGGATCCGCGTGGAAGAAGCCTTCGTCAAGCATCTGCGCGGCGAAATTATCGACGAGCTTGGTGCCGATCTCCTTGAGCTCATAACCCGCTTCGGCAAGCCGGGCGGGATGGGAGAGCGCGATGCCCTCCACATAATCCATGACGACCACATGCTCGGTGCACAGTTCCATATAGGGCTTAGGGCAGTCCATGTAGCGGTACGGGGTGCAAAAACGATTGAATTCGCTGAGATTCCTGGCCTCGAGCAGGAAATCGGTTTCGGATTCGAAAGTGTCCCACAGCTCCTCGACGACACCGCGCAAATCGACGACCTGCGCGTTGGGCACCACCCGCGTCGCCAGCCGGGCGATCGATCGCATGATGGAGACGTCTTGCGCCATCGTCTCTCGCACGCCCGGCCGCTGCACCTTCACGGCAACGTCCTTGCCGCCGATCAGCGTGGCGCGGTGGACCTGGGCCAGTGAGGCAGACCCCAGCGGTGTGGTATCGATATGCTCGAATATCTCTTCGACCGGCCGACCATATTCTCGCGTCAGCGTCTCCAAAACGGTGAGGTACGGCATCGGATCGGCGTCGGCGCGCAGTTTCGCCAATTCGTCGCAGAACGGCTGAGGCAGGATTTCAGAGCGCATCGAAAGCATCTGCCCGACCTTGACGAAGGTTGGGCCCAGCGCCTCCAGCATGAGCCGCAAACGGACTGGCGTCAGCCCGTGCATCACGTCGAATTGGCGCGCAATGGCGGCAATCTGCCCGAGCCGCTTCACTTTGCCGCGTCGCGTGAGATGATAGCGCTGGGAGAAGGTATTTTTGCGACGGCCGAACAGGCCTATGGTGTCCACATCATCGTCTGGTGAATTGCCAGCGGCATTGCCGTAGTCAGCCGCCTCCAGGCCGTGCGAAGGCAAAGCCTGCGGCGGCCGTGCGTCACCGCTGTCGCTGCCGCCTCCGGAATGGTCGGCGGCGGTCTCCCCGCCTTGCTGAGTCAATGCCTCATCTGCCCTTCGCGTCGGCTGCAACGTCCTGCCGCCGGCCGTTTTTCGGCCAAACTGCTATCGCGCGCCGGGCAAACCGTAGGATATCCGTCAGCGGTGGTCCACCGAGGAGCTTTCGTCGACGGGATTCGCAGCGCACAGTGGCAGCACGGCCACCTATGCAAAACCTGCCGCTACTTGTCCGACTCTTCGGCATCGGCCTTGGCCTCGGCCTCTTTCTTGGCCTCGCTGGCCTTGTGCTTCAGCTCAGTGTTCAACGCTTTGCCCTGCTCCACCGTGATCTCGCCCTTTTTGACCAGATCATCGATGATCTCCTGGCTCTTTTCGACCGTGGTCGCCAGTGCGCCCACGCCTGCGAGAAACACCTTACGCAAGCCGTCACCGAAATCAAAGTTAGCCATCATATACCTCCTTCAAGGTCAATGTATCTTCACTCTACAGCACGCGTCCTATTGTGACATGTCTCTCAATTCACCGTTTTCCAAGCATATCAATCCTGTGCAAGCCTTAGCATCACGCCGATAATGCCGTAGACTGGCAATGTGATCCGCGGGCAAAGCAACCCGCGAAGCCCAAAAAGAAGAAGGATATATTCCATGAATCTACGCAAATATGTGGCCGAATTCATCGGCACGGCAATTCTTGTACTCATCGGCACCGGCGCAGTCGCCGGCTCCACTACTCTCACCGGCGCGACCGGGCTCAAGGGCTCGCCGCTGGCACTGAGCACTCTGGTCATCGCCTTGGCCTTCGGCATCTCGATCATCATCGCCGCCTATTCGATCGGCAACGTCTCCGGCGCCGTGCTCAACCCCGCGCTCACCCTCGGTATGCTGATCGACGGCCGCATGGGCGTCACCGATTTCGTCGGCTACATCATCGCCCAGGTGCTCGGCGCGTTGGCCGGCTCCGGTCTGTTGATCGCCTTCACCGGCTCCAACAAGTCACTCGGGGCCAACGGCTACGGCGACCTTTCGGCATTGAATACCGGCATGGGCGCGGCTTTCCTGATCGAAACCGTCTTGACGTTCTTCTTTATGCTTGTCGTGCTCGGCGTCACTGCGAAGCCTGAGTTTTCCTCGATCGCCGGCGTCGTCATCGGCCTGACGCTTTCCGGGCTCATCCTCATCGGCCTGCCCTTCACCGGCGTCGGCGTGAACCCCGCCCGATCCTTCGCCCCGGCGCTGTTCACCGGTGGCGAAGCGCTCGCGCAGGTCTGGCTCTTCATCGTGGCCCCGATGGTCGGCGCAGCGCTGGGCGCACTCGTGCACCGTTTCGTGCTCGCCCCGGTCTATCTCAACAGCAAAAAGGACTGAGAGCGCAGCTCAGACGGCTTTCGGCCGCTGGCTGATTGCCCGTAATTGAGCCACAACGCTCGCGAGGGGCTGCTCGCCCGATTCACACCCTTGGATCGTGCGAGCAGCCCCTCGTTCTATTGCGAAAAGAGATAGCGCATCGTACGGCTCTATTCTGGCCCTGTCCTTTTTATGACAGTTCTCAGTCGCAGCCGTCGCAGGCACGACAGAGCCGAGCGTGCCGTGCCTGCGACGGCTGCGATTGTTCATTGACGCAACCCAAGACACTATGGGTACGCGACCGGGAGCATGGCGTTCACGACGTACAACGACTATGCGAGCGCCTGCATCAGCCGTTCATCATAGACGTCAAGCGACTGGTCGGCAGCCACTGCACGAACCACGGCGAGCGCAGCCGCAGCATCGAACAGCTCGTGAACATCGCCATGCTGCAATTGGGCCCTGACCGCCCGGCCGTCAAGGAGAAATTCGGCTCTGCCTTCGTCCACGTTCTTGAGCACCACATCCGCGGGCTGAGCTGTAGATTCGAAGGCCTCACGGCTCAGATTCAGACGCAGGGAACCGGCATCAGATACCCGCAGGCTGTTCACCAAGCCAAAATAGGTGGTTTTCGTGTCCTGTGGAACTTGAGCCGCCAAGTGCGCGATGCGGGCATCTTCGCGGTTGAGCACCACGGTGCCGCCCGTCGTCTGCGCCACTCGGCCAAGCAGCTGTACGACGCCGTCGATTCCCTCGTTTCCGTCGTTGCCTACGCCTTCGCTGATCTCATCAGCCCGCCTGAGCTGTTCGCGCGATGCGTTGAGCAACAACGCATATCGCGGAGCGGTTTGCTCCAAGAAGTGCGTCAGATACGTCTTATCAGCGGCGTCATTGTTCTCGTAGTGCTCACTCGTGTCGACAGCGTCGCAACTGTCCCCATCGGCACCCGATACGACCGTGCTGGTCTCGCCCGTGCCCGCCTCGCCCATCCCAGCCGTGTTCGAGCTGATTCCATTCAGTTCGAGAACGGCGATATCCGCGGCGAGGCCGCCCTTGAGATTCACCTTGCCCAGGAGAGCGGACATCAGATCTGCGCCGAACCCGTCATTGGCGGTATCCTCGGAAACCGTAGACGTGAAAACGCGCACGCCGAGGTTTTCAAACATCGAGACGATCATGCGCCTTGTCGTCGCCGTGTCGTGCGCGCCGGCAACCAGCACAACGCCGTATGGCAGTTCAGCCAATGTACGCGTCAGAAATCCCTGATCGAAACGCCCGATAACCTGCCCCGCAAACCCGCCTTCGGCGTAGCGAAACAGGCGCGAGGCCAAACGCATGAGCTTACCCAATGCCGGAGTCACGAAAGAGTACCACGGGGTGCCGGGCGCCAGCGTGGATTGCACAGTCTTTCGGTCGCGTTGGGGTTCAGGCTTTGGCTGAGTCCGCACTGCCGATTGCGGCTCTGTCTGCGGCTGCGGGGCGTTCTGCGCTGGCTCGGTAGACGCTCCCTGCACAGTCGGAGCTGCAAAAAAACTGGCAGGTTCTAGATCGGCGATCTCTAAACCCACATTTCCCAAAACGACATTGTTGAGGACAACGCCTGGCGTACTGGGAGTTTCAGCGTCTGCAGCCTCGCCGTTAGCTTCGAAATCCTCCATCGATTCTCACACCCCCTGCTGGTAGTCCTGCGGCATGTCTTTGAATTTCGACGTCGCGCCCAGGAACGCCAAGTGGAAGGTGTCAGTCGGCCCGTTGCGGTGCTTCGCCATGATGATATCCGCTTCGCCGGGCCGATCCTCCTTATCGTAGGCATCGGGCCGATGCACGAGCAGCACCACGTCGGCGTCCTGTTCGATCGAGCCGGATTCGCGCAGATCGGAAAGCTGAGGTTTGCGGTCATTGCGCATCTCTGGGCCACGATTGAGCTGGGAGAGCGCCACGACCGGCACCTCGAGCTCCTTGGCGAGGAGCTTCAACGCACGCGAGAATTCCGAGACCTCCTGCTGGCGACTTTCGACGCGCTTGCCTGAGCTCATGAGCTGCAGATAATCGATCACAACGAGTTTCAAGTCGTTGGTCTGCTTGAGGCGTCGGCATTTCGCGCGGATCTCCATCAGGCTCATATTCGGGCTGTCGTCAATGAACAGTGGCGACTCCTGCAGCGTGCCCCAGAACGTATTGAGCGTATTCCAGCGCTCAGGCGTGATTTCGTCGGCGCGGCGCAAAGCGTTAAGCGGGATGTTCGTCTCGGCCGAGATGATGCGCTGCGCCAGCTCCACCTTGCTCATTTCCAACGAAAATATGACCGAGGTCATATTGTGATGCAGCGCGGCGGAACGCGCGAAATCGACGCCCAACGTGGATTTGCCCATGGCCGGGCGGCCTGCCACCACTACCATTTGCCCGGGCTGCAGACCCTGGGTCACGTCGTCGATGTCGCGGAAGCCGGTCGGCACGCCCCGTTCCAGCTCGTGGTTCTGCAGCTTGTCGAGCTGGTCGAGCGCGTCATGCACCACCGATTCGATCGGCGAGTAGTCCTGCCGCACTTTGCCCACGCTCATCTCGTAGACTTCGGACTGTGCCAGATTGACGACATCCTCGGCCTGCGAGCCTTCGGCGGAATAGCCGAGCTGCGCGATTTTCGTGCCGGCGGCGATCACGTTGCGCAGGATCGCGCGCTGATGCACGATTTCGGCGTAGAACGTGGCGTTCGCGGCGGTAGGCACCGAAGCGACCAAGCTGTGCAGATAGTCGGTCCCACCTACCTTTTCGAGGTCCCCTGCCTTGAGCAGCTCGTTGGCGACCAGCACCACATCCACCGGCTGGGACGTGGAGAAGAGTGTGATGATGGATTCGTAGATCGTCTGATGCTTGGGCTGGTAGAAGTCGGTGACGCCGATCATCTGCGAGACCTCGCCGATGGCGTCCTTGCTCATCAGCATGCCGCCGAGCACCGCCATTTCGGCGTCATCGTCATGCGGCGGCACACGGTCGAACAGCCCGTCGCGCACCGCTGTCCCGGTCGCGCCCGAAACGTACGACGCACCGCCGGAATATGTGCCTTGTCCGCTGCCGGAACGCGATTCGTCCCACGAATTTCCCTCTGCCATACGCACGAGTATAGGGAGACCGGCGGAGCGCTCCGTATCTTTCGCAGTGATATTCTCACGACACGCACGGGCCAGCCGCAGTGGATAATAATATCGAGTTATCCACATTACAGGCGTGTCACAGGGGATAATGCACTGACTTATCCACATGATGGGGATAAGTCAGTGCATAATGTGGGGATAGCCGAGCGGCTGCCCGATGTCGATTTGCATATGAACGGCGTCGATGATATGCGAGTCGAAGGGGGGGCGGCTGGACACCCTCCGCATCGTGAGGCATATGAGTTGCGTCGTTTCGCAGCTCGGTCCCATGGCCCATGGAAGATTGGCGATTCGCACGCAGCCGCGCTATCGGTCGGCCTTAAGACACTTGTCGCGACATGTCGGCGTTCATCGTGCCTGTCTTCGCCTTGCCTGAAGTACAATGGGCAGGCTTCTCTCCTTGGCGCCGCCGACACTGACGGCCTATGGGAAACCGGCTCGGGATGCATGATGAATGGTGATGGATGAATTGACTCACGATGTGACGCAGCGGCAGGACAATGCCACGGGAACCGATCCAGACGGCATCACCCGCGCCCCGGACCTTCGTGATTCCGACCATGTCGACCGCAGGCAGGCGACGCGGCAGCTGTTCGCCTTGGCGCTGCCGACCTTCGGTCAGTTGATCGCCGAACCGACCTTCGTGCTCATCGACACGGCGATTGTAGGCCATATCGGCGATGCGGCGCTGGCCGGGCTGTCGGTCGGTTCGACCATTATCCTCACGACTGTGGGGCTGTGCGTATTTCTGGCCTACGGCACCACATCGAGCGTGGCCCAGCTCATCGGCGCGGGGAAACGCCGCAAAGGGCTTGAAACCGGTATCGACGGGCTATGGCTCGCCTTGGCTATCGGCGTCCTTGTGTCTGCAGCGTTGTTTGCCGCCGCACGCCCGCTGTGCTGGGCGATGGGCGCGCGCGGCGCCGTGCTGGTCAATGCGGTCGTTTACCTGCGAGCCCTCGTGTTCGGCCTGCCCGGCATGCTGCTCGTCTACGCCGCCAATGGCATCTTCCGCGGGCTGTCGAAGGTCAATATCACTTTCATCGCGGCCGTGGCGGGCGCCGCGGTCAACACCGCGCTCGATGTGCTGTTCGTGTTCGGATTGCACTGGGGCGTAGCCGGTTCGGGCGCCGCGACTCTGGTGGCGCAATGGTTCATGGGGCTGTTCCTCGTTGTGCCGGCGTTGCTGTGGGCGCGCGCGGACGGCGCAAGCTGGAGGCCGCGCCTCGCCGGCATCCTCGGCACGGCTTCGAATGGCGCGCCGCTGTTCATTCGCACGCTGGCGCTGCGGGTCTCGCTGGTGGCCACGGTCATGCTGGCGGCCCGCATGGGCACACAGGTACTGGCGGCGTATCAGGCCGTCGATTCGAGCTGGAATTTCGTGCTCAACATGCTTGATGCGATCGGCATCGCGGGGCAGACCTTGGTCGCCACGCAGATCGGCGCAGGACGGCGCGGCAACGCTCATGTCATGACGTCGATCGCCGGCAAGTCGGGTCTGTTCGCAGGCGCGGTCATCGGCGTTGGACTGGCGGCCGCAGGGCTTGTGGCGACCGGCTTGTTCAGCCCGTCCCCCGACGTGCAGCATCTCATCATGGTCGGCATGCTCGTGCAAGGGGTTTTTCTGCCGCTCGCCGGCTGGATGTGGGCGCTTGACGGCATTCTCATCGGCGCCGAGGATTATCGCTATCTCGCCCTGACCTGCACAATCACAGCGCTGACATATCTGGCGTCCCTCGTCGGCGTCAACGCGCTTGACGACGCGGCCCAGCCGAGCGCTTCATGGC
Organism: Bifidobacterium sp.; assembly: GCF_022640935.1. Taxonomy (GTDB): domain Bacteria; phylum Actinomycetota; class Actinomycetes; order Actinomycetales; family Bifidobacteriaceae; genus Bifidobacterium. The sequence continues at coordinate 28,405 of NZ_JALCCV010000009.1, read as the reverse complement.
GCATGGCCATCCTCTGGGGCGTGCTCAACCTGGTTTTCATCGGGTTGCGAGCCGTGTTCAACGGTCTTCGCACCCGCAGCAGCGTCTGGATGGCAGACCGCCCGACCTCTTCTGCATCTTCCGGCTACGGCTCGGCGCAGCCAGCACAAACCCAATTGTCATGAAACCATGCAATGCGATGAAACGCCACATTCCCTAATAATGCCCAAAGTTGTGCGCAGCATTGAAGTGAAGGGAATGCGCAACCCGTCCTGCTGCATGCGATTTTCATTCGTCAGACTGGTAAATCGCGATAGGAAAGCAAGCACAGGCCATGTCTAGGCAGATTCTACAAGACGATCACGCCATGTTCGAGACCCGGTTGGATCGGATGTCAGGAAGGCATGTCGGACAGGTCACGCTGATAATGCTCCACCCGACACCACCTGGACACGTCCCGGCCAGAAGACACCACAAACGAAATGGGTCCAAACACCATGCCGCAAGCAGACAATACCCACAATAGGTGTGGGAAAGTCACATTCCCGTTAGCGGGCTGTGCCACTATGCGCATGAGAATCCAGTGACCAACGACATTGGAAAGATCTGATTGCCATTGTCCGTCTTCGTGTCCAGCACCGTGTTCAAAGCCGCCTCGGCCATCGCACTGAAGGGGTGTCGCACCGCGGTCAACGCCGGCCAAGAATACCGTGCAATACTCGTACCGTCAAACGATATGATCTGCACGTCATCCGGAATGCTCAAACCCATATCGTGTATCGCCTGTACTGCACCCATCGCTATCAGATCAGAACCCGCGAAAATGGCAAGTGGGTGGTGGCGGTCGGCCAGCCGCAGCAGATGCTCAGCGGCGTGATAGCCGCCCTTCTGATCCCACGTGGTGATGTATGGCTCGGGAACAACGATCCCTGCGGCATGCAAGGCTTGTTCCCAGCCGATCCTTCTCAGATCGATGCGCGGGGCGTCAAGTTCACCGGCGATAAGAGTGACACTTGTTGCACCGTGGTCCAGAAGATACTGTGTTGCCATGCGAGAACCGTCAATGATGCCGGATCCTATGGTCTGGAATCCCGGAATAGGTTGCGAGCGGTCAAGCAGCACCCTTGGAATCTCGGGTGACCTCAGAGAATAGAGATTTTCGTCGTGGAGGAATACGAGGAAAAGCAATCCGTCAACCCCGCGATTCACGAGATCCGTCACAATCTGTCGCTCACTCTCTGGATCGCCTTGGGTGGTGGTCAGCAACAATGCATGCCCGCGCTTGGACGCGGCGATATTTATCTGGTCGATGAATTCCGCATAGAAGGGATTTGACAGCATAGGGGCTACAATGCCGATGAGATTAGTAGAACCAAGCTTGAGAGCCCGAGCGCTGGCATTGGGACGGTATCCCAACACCTGTATCGCATCGAGTACGCGTTGCTGTGTATCTCGAGCGACTGGACGGGGTCCCCCATTCACCACATAACTCACCACCGCCGAGCTAACCCCTGCGAGTTTGGCGACATCGGTTCTCGTTGCGGCTCGGCGTCTAGTTTCATCCCTGTGCATACTCGAAAACCTTACACTCGGCATATGCTGTCATACAAGCGTTCGCATTCTGGCAGCGTACGCGCGGTCGCGTACACGTACCATTTTATCAACTCGTAACACATTCTAAATGATCAAATAAAAACCTTTGTTTTCAACATGTAAAGTCTAATTTGACAAAAATGAATCTACTGGTGTAGATTATCTGATATATAATAAAGGCGTTCATAAGTGCGCTACCGCGCGACGATGGACGCCACATCAGACGAAGTGCTCAAGGAGGAGCAATGGGCAGAGATATCACATATTTCATGCGGAGGCACCGCTACTGGCGAGGCATCCACGGCATCGTTGCATTCTATCCATCATTCGGGAAGTCCAAATGACCCAGATCACACCGTCACCGGTGAGCGCCAGCACCACAGCACGAGAAAACAGGCAGCACACATTACATATCGGCAACTCGGCTTGGGCCGCCACGTTGTTGTTGCTCCCCACCTTCATCGGATTCATCCTCTTCTACCTGTACCCCACAATTCGAGGGCTGCAGTATTCCTTTACCAATTACAATCTGCTCAGTCGGGGCGAGAATGTCGGCTTGTCAAACTACGTCGATATGCTCAGCGACGAAGACCTGCGGAATTCACTGCTCAATACCTGCCTGTTCGCCGTACTCAACCTTATCGTCCAGCTCTTTTTTGGCTTGCTGCTGGCGGCACTTATGCAACGGCTGCGCGCCAAGCCATGGGTGAGGTCATTGCTACTCCTGCCATGGTTGGTACCCAATGTTGCAATAGCGCTCATCTGGGGATGGCTGTTGGACGCCAACGTCGGCTTCCTCACAAAACTTTTTGCATCAATGGGATTACAAGGGGTCACCTTCTACAATAGCAGACTGGCCCTGCTGATCGTCGTGGCTATCAGCGCTTGGGCGGGCATAGGGTACACCTCTCTGCTCCTGTATGCGGGGATGCTTCAAATACCAGCCGATCTGTATGAGGCAGGATCTATTGACGGGGCAGGCGAAACCCGCATGTTCTTCAGCATCACGCTGCCCTTGATACGGCCTGTGCTCGCCATGGTGGTTGTGGTGACGCTTATCGGCTCCTTCCAGGTCTTCGATCTCGTCCAGGTTGGTTATCGCGGCAACCCTCTTCCCGAGGTTCGTGTGATCTACTACTACATCTACAGGCAGGCCTTCGAATACTTCCACATGGGGTATGCATCGGCGATATCCATCCTGCTGGTTCTCATCCTCGGGGCATTGACATTCCTGCAGATGCACATGATGCATGCAGGCGAATCGGAGCTATCATGACGGCACAGCGGAAACTCACACACCACCTTAAAGGCGACAAAGTCATCGCGTGGATCCTTGTCACCGCGACAATCATCGCAACCATGTTCCCCTTCTACTGGATGGTGCGCAGCAGTCTGACGCCCGCGGCCGATCTCGTAACAGACGCGAACAGATTCTGGCCGTCCAATCCAACTCTGATCAATTTCCAGCGCATACTAGGCCTTACCAGCACTCAGCAGGCGATTGCCGCAGGCGGCACCGGCGCCACCATAAACTTTGCCCGGTACACGATCAACTCATTCGTTTATGCTGGTTCAATCGCCATTGCGCAGACGCTCTCCTCCGCCGCAGCGGCATATGCATTCGCAAGGCTACATTTCAAAGGCAGAAATATACTCTTCGGCTTAGTGCTGGCGGGACTGATGATCCCAGGCATTTTCACCCTGCTGCCAAATTTCGTGTTCATAAGACAGACGGGACTGCTCAATACCATGAGCGGAATCATAGCACCCGCACTGCTAACCAGTCCCTTTGCCGTCTTCTTCCTGCGCCAGTTCTTCCTCTCTATACCCCAGTCCGTGGAGGAAGCAGCCATGCTCGACGGTCTAGGCACGATTGGCAGATTCTGGAGGATCGTGCTCCCCATGAGCAGAGGACCGATCTCAACCATGCTGCTGATCACCTTCGTGGGGATGTGGAAGGACTACATGTGGCCAATGGTGGCAGGGCGTGGTGAGCAGACGCGTCTGCTCACCGTTGCGCTTAGCGTATTCCAGCAGCAGGCTCCCAATCGCTCACCGGACTGGACTGGACTGATGGCAGGCGCAACATTATCGGTAATCCCAGTCATCATCATATTGATCATATTTGGCCGTATGCTCGTCGAGTCGCTCAGTTTTTCCGGATCGAAGTAGCACAGCGGTTGATTCCGATGGCCCATTTCGCCATCAAACACGTAACTGACCAATGAATAGAGACAACCATCTAAGAAAGAGAACACCAATGAAATGCAACAGATTCATCGCCACCGTCTCGACAGCAGCGCTGCTGCTCGGGGCCGGCGCTTGTGCGAGCACGAGCACGGGAACAAACGTCACACTCCAATACTGGCTCTGGGACAACACGCAGGCCCCTTTGTATGAGGCCTGCGCCAACGACTTTCATAGCAAGAACCCGACCATATCGGTCAATATCACGCAAACCGCATGGAATCAGTATTGGCAGAATCTCACTACACAGATCGCAGCCGCATCCGCCCCGGATGTGTTCACTGACCATGTGTCGTACTTTCAGCAATATGTCGCCAACAGTCAGATATTAGACATCACACCGTATCTGGAGAAAAGCAACATCGATCTCAAATCATTCCAGCCCGGTCTCGCGGATCTATGGAAGCTGAATGGCAAGCGGTATGGTCTCCCCAAAGATTGGGACACCGTTGCCCTTGTCTACGACACCAAGGTCGCTCAAGAGGCTGGGTACGACGCGAACGCCATGAATACGCTGAATTGGAATCCGCAAAACGGCGGCACTTTCGAAGAGTTCATACGAAAGGTCACCGTAGATGAACAGGGAAGGAACGCTCTTGATCCGAGTTTCGACAAAAACCATGTGAAGCGCTATGGCTACTACCCCGAATGGGCGGACGGGGCTGTGGGACAGAATGGGTGGGGCAATTTCGCCGCCTCCAACGGCTTCACATATTCCGACGGCAGAGGGGTTGCGAATTCCTATCATTTCGACTCTCCCAAGTTGGTGGAAACCGCCGCATGGCTGCAGCATCTGATCGCCGAAGGACTCGCCCCCAAATTCGATCAGCAGTCGACCCTCGGCACCGATGCCATCATGAAAAACGGTAACAGTGCATCGACTGTTGTGGGATCGTCCACAGCCAGCACATATCTGGATTCAGGCCTTGCTGGAAGATTCGCCTATGCCATGCTGCCAGAAGGCCCTCAAGGACGCAAAGTGGCGATGAACGGGCTTTCCGACGCCATCTGGTCCGGAACCCAACATCCGGAAGAGGCATGGAAGTGGGTTGCATATCTAGCCTCGTCAGACTGCCAGGACAAAGTGGCAGAGTCCGGGATCATCTTCCCTGCGCAAAAATCCGCTACGAAGATCGCCATCGATGCTCGTAGCAAGAAGGGTTGGAATTCCATGGCCTTCACCACCCCGGTCGAAAAGGAGGAGACCTTCACCCTGCCCATTTTCCCGAACAGCTCCGAAACGGGAACGATCGTACAGGATGCCCTTCAAGCTATCGCTCAGGGAGGAGATCCAACCCAAGAGTTGACCAAGGCAAATGAGGCAGTTGAAAAACTGGCCACGAAAAACTAAGTCCACGGGCCGAAGGTGGTAGCCGAGATAATACCCGGCTTCCACCACAAGTCCGTTCTTTCTCAACAAGGAGAACGTCCCCATGCTTCAGCACAATACGGAACAAATGTCTGTACTCCCCTCGCTACAGGTGACCGGACAAGGGCTGTTTTCCCGACCAGACTGGGCGGGAAAACAGCAGGACGGCACACGGGAATACTTCATCCGAGCTTCCCGTCTGTCCCTGCTTCACGGCATCGAGCATGGGGAGGTCTATCGCAACGGCCAGAATTCCTGGTCACCCACCGGATGGACGGGGTTGCATGAGCCCCCCATCCGGATACGCAGCAGTTCACGACGTTTGACAGCCGACGATCCCACTTGGGATGATCCTGTGCGACATCATTCTTCATGGTTGATAGCAGTGAGTTCTCATGGCCATGACGCTCATGGACACACCCTTTTGGTGGGTTGTCTGCAGGGAGATACTCCAAGATTACATGCCGATGCGGATCTCATCGCCGGCTGGACGGAAACAGGGACACAGGCCACTTGGGTAATCCTGACCGGCCGAGATAAGGATGTGTTCAGCAGGTACAGCCAACTCCTTGCCAAGCTACACACGCCGCGTGCCGGCAAGATCAAAAGGGTGTGGTCCTCCTGGTATTCGCTGTATGAGGACGTCTCCCAAGCCGACATCCAAGCCATTGCACCACAGTTGCCGCGATATGGATTCGATACATTGCAGATCGACGACGGGTGGGAGCTGCGTGTCGGGGATTGGACACCCAACAGCAAGTTCCCCTTACACATGTCCGATCTAGCCGCTCAGATCCGCGATCAGGGCATGAGCGCAGGAATTTGGATCGCTCCTTTCATCGTTCTGCCCGAAGCACAAGCTATGCAGACTAACAGGCAAATGCTGCTGCGCGACGGAGACGCTGAGCTCCTGACTGCTGGGAGCAATTGGGGCTCCCGCTACTTCACCTATGACTTCTCGCGGGCCGATGCGCGTCAGTGGCTTGCAGATCTCATAGGGACCGTCGTTCACGATTGGGGATTCGACATGCTCAAACTTGACTTTCTCAATGCCGGAGCAATACCTGGCAAACGCAGTGAAGCCGTGGACCGTGAATTCATCTACAGAGATGCATTGCAGGTCATCCGGCAGGCCGCCGGAGAAGATGCCTTCCTGCTAGGGTCGGGTGCACTTATCTTCCCTTCACTTGGCATTCTTGATGCCGTGCGAATCGGCCCTGACGTAGCACCGATGTGGGACAACTATGCCACCACTGACATGTCTGACGCGCTGGCCAAGAACGCCCTGCGCAACAGCGTGAACAGACTGTGGATGAAAGGGCTGATTGGCCTCGATCCCGATATCGTCTACTTCCGTCATCAACGCAATCTTCTCAACGACACACAAATGCAACTGCTCCGCGACTGCACGACACTCTGTGATGTCAGGGGAATCTCAGATCCACCAAGCTGGCTTTCCCCCTCCGAGCTTGCAGCGGTGCGCTCATACCTCTTATATGACCCTCGAATCAGGCAACTGGGACGATACCGGTATTTACTCGACGATCGAGAGGTTGATTTCGCCGCCGCATTGGATCAGCAGCACAGTCTGTATGCACTGTGATCCACAAGAAGTCGGAGACTATCACCATCTGTGACTTCCAGATCGAAATCGTCGTCGAGATTGCATATCGGTCTTGTCCTCAGCCGTCAATGTGAGTGGCGGGCCTCGACACGCACATTGACGGCTGAGGACAAGCAGCAGTGCGATGCCTGTGCCGATAGGAATCAATGCAACCGTGGCACTAACAACTCTTCGAACAGAGCAGAGGAATCCTGATGAGGCCTCACCCACTGGTGAAAAGTGTGACCACAGTGGCACTCCCGTTTTCCGTTGGGCAGGTAGGTGTGATTTTCGCGTGGACAAGGGCTATGCATAACGGCAGCCAGATGGCGATCAGGCCGTTGACACCTTGCATGCCCAAAAAGCGCACACGCCCGAGCGAACAACACTGGGAGAAGATCACCACGATGCCCAAAAAACACTAGGCTGATCACGAATCCGCCGGATGTATCGATACGCGAGAATGTCTCCCAGTCTGGTAAGAAATGGCACCGATAGAGCCATAGCCACGGTTGGGGCGGGCATTGGACAGCATAAAGCCGCGGGGGCAATCGGTCGAGTTGCCGATGAGCGGCTCATACAAGTCTTAGGTGGATCCGTTAACCAGTTCGATTACGATGATGACGAGTACGAGCGCAGCCATTTTTTGCTGGCCGAGGTAAAATCAGACGCAGCTGGCGCTGTTGCCGTTTTTGCCGTACTCGTGTGCGCGCTGGTGGCCCTCCCGAAATCACACTATCTATAGCTCTTAATGTTCGCGTGAAGTGCACATATATCATAGTTATGCCGCGTCTTGTGGTGTTGCTGAATGTATTTTGTAAGATTACGTGCACATCCGTCATGAAATCTGAGATGGCCCGAAACTCGTCCTACATGTTTCTGATCAGTGGTTGAAGCAAAATTCCCAAGCGTTCTATGAGGCTGCAAATCAACCATCATATTGCCCGGTGCCATCATCCGAAACATCGCGTCGGCAGCTCACCGGATTGAAATTGTTGATCAGGGAGTGTCAAAAAAGCAATATTTGACGTTCTTTGTTACACGTATGGAATCTCGCTCCATGAATTTTTGTCAATTCTGGAAGTAGAATTCTACGAATTAATGTATAACGATGTATGTTGGAGCAATGGACAGTCGCGGGCCTATCTTTTCGTTATGTTTGCAGTTTAGCTCACATGAGCATAAACAAGCGTTAGATTATCTGCGCACCGAAGAGCATAAGCGCGATCTGGGCATTTTGAATGACTGCATGTCGAAGGGGTGCCGATGATGTTGATGATATTGACCACGCCGGCACAGATATAGCCGAGCGCCATTCACCAAACCCGTCAAGATGATCCAAATAACGATGAAAATAACTGGGAACCCTACACCAGCGCCGTGCACAACCCGCCAACCGAAAAGCGCTTGGAACCCGGTTCCAGTTCCACAGCGGCTAGGCCGTCGTGGAACTCCTATGCCTTGCGATCTGCGACATCGAAGACAGAAAAGCCGACAAACGCCTCGTCGAAGGCCAGATCACCACCAACTGGGAACAACAAACCCTCGCACAACTCGTCGCTGCCCGCTCCCGCCCGAATCAACTACCACATACAAAATCAAGTCCACTTCAACAGCGCAAAGTGCAGAAGCAAAACATTCGTCGGGCTCACGCCATGTGGGTGCGCGCGGCATCGGCCATGGTGCGCACCAGGCTTTCGCGCCAACGCGACCAGCCGTACTTCTTGGTGATTGACTCGTTGGCCGTAGCCCCCAGCGATGAACCGTCGGCGCGCGTCAGGTCGAAGAGCATGGCGAGCGTGATGGGATCATGATCGAGCCGCGCAGCCAGCTCTTCAGCCACAGCCGGATCCTCGGGATCTTTGCCCGTGGCATATTCGGAAAGCGTCAAATGCTCGCGCACCAGCAGCGTCGCGATGCGCACGATCTCCTCGTCGAAGCCCAGCCGGCGCACGATGACGGGCACGTGACGCGCGCCTTCGGCGGCGTGATCCGCCACGCCCGGTCGCTTGCCGATATCATGAAGCAAACCCGCCAGCAGCAGCGCAGCATAGCGAGTTGCGTCGTAATGGGTCCCGTCGTAGTGCGACGCGGCACCGTTATCATGCGTGTCGTTGCCGCCCGCATCGCGACGCGCTGGGATTCTCCCATCGTCAGCTTGCACAGCCGGCACATCGTCAGCCGGCACATCGTCGGCCGGCACAGTGTGCTGCACATCGCCGGATTCGTCGGAACCGCCATTTCGCCAACTGTGTCCCAGCCGCGAAACTGTTTCGATCATATGCTGGTCGATCGTATAGCGATGCGCCGCGGAGGTCGAGGGCCGATTGCGCACACCAAGCCATTCGGGTATCCAACGCCCCGGAATATCGACGAAATCAAGCTCCTCCCACACCTGTGGGAGCGCCCTGCCCGACCCGAGCAGCGCGATGAGGAGCTCACGCTCACCACCGCTCCAATCGTGGTCACGCATCGGGCAATGCGCGAGGTTCTGCAGCGTCACCGGGTTGATCGGCAGTCCTGTCTGCGCGGCCGCCACGGCGACCTGCAGGGGCAGATCAGCATGCTTGGCAGGTTTCATGCCGGGAGCGAGCGCCACCTCATGCTCATGTTCCACCACTCCAGGTGCTAGCGCGTGGAAGGCCGGCGCTTCGCGTTTGCCGCCCGAACGCGGGTTAAGCAATTGGAAGAAGGCGAATCGAGGCCGATCATGGGTGATCGAATGCTTGGCCCGCGATGAAGTGAACTCCCAGGAGAACGCGATCCGGCGCCCGATGCGGGCCAGCAACATCTGCATGTCATCGACGGACCGCGCATCGCGTTCGTCCTGAGGCAGCGTCGGATCAGCCAATCCCAGAGTCTGCGCGACCGCCGGCTGATATTGGGTGAGCAGCAGGTTCGTATCCTTGGCGGCAGCAAGATGAATGCAATCGCGGATGTCCAGCAGCCGTTCCACTGCGTCATCGTAATGGCCATGCGGCCGGTCTGCCAGCCAGGAGGCCGCAAGCGCCGAGATGATCACGGCATCGCGCAGACCGCCACGCGCCTCCTTGATATCTGGCTGGTTGAGATAGGCCATACGGCCGAACCGCTCAAGCCTCGACTGCGCGGATTTCAACAGCTCCGGCAGCCGTTTGCGGGCCGCCTTGCGCCATCGTTCAAGGATCGAGCTGGCAGTGGACGTGATTAGCGCCTTATCCCCCGCTATCGGCCTGACATCGAGCCAACCCACGGCGGCCGGCAGATCGTGGTCGGTCACGCCTTCGCATTGCTGGCGTGTGCGCACCGAATGGTCCAGATCGAGGCCACTGTCCCATAGCGGATACCACAGTGCGTTTGCGAGTGCATTGAGCTGGGTGTCGTTCAACGTATGCGGTTCGTAGATCAGCACCAAGTCCAAGTCCGAGCTTGGCCCGATCTGCCCGCGCGCCAGCGAACCGACTGCCGCCAGCCCGACGCCATGCCTGGGAAGCGCGAACGGAAGCGCGGCCGTCTCCTCATCCCATAGCTGCCGGATGGCGCCGATCGCCAGCGCCGTTCGCGCAGCGCGCTTGCGGGCACCATCGCGATACACGCCGTCGTCATCCGGGCGGCTCAGCTCCATGAACCGCTCGCCAAGACCCTCAACTGCCGACGCCACGGGTTTCTCCCTCTTCTCTCGTTTCAGGACTCTTCTCGTATTGCCGCGGCCAAGCCTGCAACGACCACGATATGGATTCGGGGGCGACCATGGCAATGGATCGCCCCCGAATTATGTGCACGTGCCTGCGCCTCGGACCTTGGCACGCACTATTGCGGTATCGCGGCTTGCCGAAGCTGCCGTCGATCAGGCCACCGGATCAGATCGCTGCGGACCCGGTCTCTCCGGTGCGCACGCGCGACACCGAATCAAGCGGGGCGACCCATACTTTGCCGTCGCCGATGGTGCCGGAGGCGGCCGCTTTAATGATGACCGAGACTAGCGTATCGGCATCGGCATCGTCGGAAAGCACTTCGACGCGGATCTTCGGGATCAGGTCGACTGTGTATTCGGCGCCGCGGTAGACCTCGGTGTGGCCGCGCTGGCGGCCGTAGCCGTTGGCTTCCGAAACCGTCAAGCCGTGGACGCCGGCGGCTGCCAGCGCCTCTTTGACGTCGTCGAGCTTATGCGGCTGGATAATAGCAGTTATCAGCTTCATTTCACTTCAACTCCTTGAGAACCGAGCTGGCAGTGCCAGCGAAATCGTATGCCCGCTCGCCTTGGTCGACCAAGTCGACGCCGCTGACCTCCTGCGCCTCGGTGACGCGCCAGCCGATCGTCTTTTCAAGCGCGAAGGCGATGATAGCGGTGATGACGCCGGAATAGAGGATGGCGACCAAGGCGATGCAGATCTGGACGACGAGCTGCCTCCAGTCGCCGCCCGCGAACAGACCGGTTCCTTCGCCGAAGAGGCCGATAAGCACCGTGCCGGTCACGCCGCCGACGCCGTGCACGCCGACGACATCGAGCGAATCATCATACCCGAGCTTGAACTTCCAGCCGCACGCGAAGCAGGTGAACACGCCTGCGATCGCGCCCAAGACCATGGCCCACAACGGCGAAACCACATCCGCGGCCGGGGTGATGGCGACCAGGCCTGCGACCATGCCGGAAGCGGCGCCCATGGCCGTGTAGTGCCCGTTGCGGATCTTTTCGGTGAAGCCCCAAGACAGCATGGCCGCAGCGGTTGCGGCAGTGGTGCTCACCCACGCATAGCCGGCGGTGCCGTTCGCGCCGAAGGCCGAGCCGGCGTTGAAGCCGAACCAGCCGAACCACAGCAGGAAGGCGCCGAGCATCACGAAGGGAACATTGTGCGGGCGGATCGGCTGCTTGTTGAAGCCTTTGCGTTTCCCGATGATCAGCACGATCACGAGCGCCGCCACTGCGGCGTTGATATGCACGACTGTGCCACCTGCGAAATCATGCGCTGCAGCGCCGATCGCCTGGGAGATCGCGCCGTCGCCGGACAGCAGGCCGCCGTTCCACACCATGTGCGCCATCGGCGCGTAGTCGAAGGTGATCCACAGTGCCACGAAGATCATCCACGTGCTGTATTTGATGCGTTCCGCCAGCGCGCCGCTGATCAGAGCCACGGTGATGATCGCGAAGGTCGTTTGGAAGGCGACGTCAATGCTGGCTGGGTATCCGTTGCCCGACGCAGACGCTGCCGCCGCAGTGAAGGTGCCTTGGTCGGCCACCATCGTGTCTTTGAGCAGGAAGCCCGTGGCCGGGTCCCCGAAGATGCCGCCGATATCACTGCCCGCGTAGGCTATCGACCACCCCCAGAACACCCACACGATTGATGTGACCGCCATTGCGCCTGCGGACAGCATCAACATATTCAAAACGGCCTTGGCCCGAACCATGCCGCCATAGAAAAACGCCACTCCTGGCGTCATGAGGAGAACCAAGGACGCGGATGTCAACATCCATGCTGCATTTCCTGTGCCCATGCCTACCTCCCTCTCTCATAGGGTTGTAGCGTCCCGTCCGTCGGACGAAGCCGCCGAAATTTCTTTTCTCGTTGCGCGGCCTCCGAGACGGAAACCACCATTGTTATCGAACGCCAGTCTGGTTTTCGACAAGTTACGGGACGTTACGGCTGTGTAAAACGTTGCCGCAACGCATGTTGTTTCGCGTTTCAGTCTAATCGCAAACGCCGCGTGACACCCGAGGTTGCTTGGCGTTTCGCCGAAATGACACCATCGGCCCGGTGTGTCGAAATGGACGCACACGTCCGCGATTCGGACACGGATTCGGATGAGGGTGTTCCAGACCCGGCGTGCGGGAGCCCTCGCACTGGTTGTTCAGGCCAGAATGCCATCGACGAATGCCGGGGCGTCGAAGGGCGCGAGATCGTCCGGGCCTTCGCCCAGGCCTACGAGCTTGACCGGCACGCCAAGCTCCTGCTGCACGGCGATGACGATGCCGCCTTTGGCCGAACCGTCGAGCTTGGAGAGCACCACGCCAGTGACGCCGATCGCTTCGGCGAAGACCTTGGCCTGCGCCATGCCGTTCTGGCCTGTAGTGGCGTCGAGCACGAGCAGCACTTCGTCGACCGGCAGGATCTTTTCGGTGACGCGCCTGATCTTGCCCAGTTCGTCCATGAGATTGGCCTTGTTCTGCAACCGCCCTGCCGTGTCGATGATGAGCACGTCGGCGTCGGCGTCCTTGGCCTGTTGCGCAGCCTCGAAAGCGACCGAGGCCGGGTCGGCCCCGTCTTTTTCGGAGCGCACGACGCGCACGCCGACTTTCGCGCCCCAGGTTTCGAGCTGGTCTGCTGCAGCGGCGCGGAAGGTGTCGGCCGCGCCCATGATCACCTTCTTGCGCTCGGCGACGAAAAGTCGTGCGAGCTTGCCCGCAGTAGTGGTTTTGCCGGTGCCGTTGACGCCGACCATGATGATGACGCCGGGCTGAGCGACGGTAGCGTCAGATGTGCCGGGCTGAGTGGCGGCCGGCTCGCCCGTGACCGGCTTATCGGCGTTCAGCCGCCGATCCGTGTCGGTGCCGACGAGATCAAGCAGTTTGGCACGCAATGCATCACGCACCTGCACCGGGTCGCTGGTGCTTGTGACCCGCGCGTCGTTGCGCAGTTCCTCGACCAGCTGCGCGCTGGCGTCCGCGCCCACATCCGCAAGCAACAGCGTGTCCTCGACATCTTCCCAATCAGACTCCGCCAGATGGTCTTTGGCAAGGATGTTGAACAGCGCGCGCCCGAAGGGGTTAGAGCTCTTCGCCAGCCTCGCCCTCAGCCGCGTGATCCGCGAACCAGCCGATTCCGGCGTCTCCATCGGGTGCCCCGCAGCCGGGGAAGCCGCCGCCGATGCCGCGGATTCAACATCGCCCGTTGCCGTGGGCGCGAAAGCAGGTTCGGATTGTGCCTGCGCGCCGCCAGACGTCGCTGCTTCCAGCGAAGCAGAACCGGGAGCCGAAGGCACTTGGGCAGCGGGCGCGCCCGCTCCGCTCGACTCATCCGCTTCACTCGCCGTATTCGATTCTCCGCGATGCCTGCGCGAGCGCACAACAAGCACAGCGGCGATCAAGGCCGCGATCACGACAATGGCGATCACGACGATGGCGATAATCATTGAGCTATCCATATTCATACGCCTAAGCCTAATGCATTCCGCCGCACTGCATAGGCTTCTCGCGCGCAGACGCACACGCGAAGCGATCGCCCGCAGGCTGCTACTTGCCTTCGGCCGCTTTCTTGCGCCCGCGCTGCTTCATGGTGCCGGCGGCGGCATCCGCGGCATCGAACACGACGGCCTTCGCGCCCTCATCGAGCTTGCCGGGCGCCGTCTGGTAGGAGACCATGCCCTGCGGGGCCGGCTTGAGCGTAAAGAACCTGCCGATCGCCTCGACGAGCACGTCATTGCCCACCGTCACCGACGAAGTCTGCTTGCCCTCGGGCTTGCTGAACTTGACCGCATTGGGGTCGCGCCCCGTGCACGCCTGAAGCGCGACCTGCTTGGCCTTCTCGTTGACCAGCACCTTCACATAGGCCGGATACCCCAGCCCGACCGCAGTCGCCTTGTTGAACCTGACCTTGGAATCCATCACCGTCATCGTCAGCTTGCCCGCCGGCTTCGCAATAGCCACTTCCTCAAATCCTTGAAGAGTCATTCCCGATTTTCCTTAATCTATCGTTATCAATGCATTCATTAGTATTGTTAATTATTTCCGTCGGTATTATTTATGCAATTACCTATGCCTGATTCATTTATTTATTAGCACCACACTGCAATATATTAACAGTTCATCAGTATATCTAAAATCATTTTTATCTACGGCAATATAGCTAAGGGCTGCAGACGTTTTCTTGGAGATTGAACGAGAGTATTCCATGTTCAGCCAAGAAGTGCGCCCTGTGACTTTCAAGGACCGTCTGCCGGCAATTGTTTTAACTCATTGAGAAGGATTGGACGACGTGCCAACGTCACCATGAAGTACGAAACATTATCTTCACTGGTAACTACAAGGTTCCACGTACTGGGTCAGGTAGTGACAAGTGCCGACTCAGCCACTGACACCGTCAACAAAGTGACTCCTGGACTCGTTGCTGAAACATCGAAAGTGATCGACTGCCAGCTAGAGGCGCTGCCGGTCGCCATGCGCCTGTGGCCCAGTCCGCTCTCGGTACTAGCCTTTGTGCTTGGTGGAATCAAACTCGTTGAACAACACATGAGAATAATTAGTAGGGCAACGCTATGGTCAGATAGAGCAGCATGGGTAAATATTCGAGCGGGAATCCGGTTGCATATACATGCTCAATATGCCCGGGAAGCCAATGGGCCATTCCCGGACAAATCGATCAGGGGCGGCATGAACCGAGGGTAACGCATTGCCCCATTCACGGTGACGGCGCCACTGTGAATGATGAATGCAATCTTTCGGGTAAATGCAATCACGATCTATACCAATACCAGCTATACCAATATTGAAAATAATGTGTGGTACTTCACTTCGGATAACCAACGATTTGACGGTTCCCCAACACGAGGCGACTGATCTACTCGATGCCGTCGAACACAGCATCTCATCACTTTCGTTTGTTCCAATACGTATTCTTTTATCTCACCGTACCGTATATATGCGGAAAGGAAATGTCATTGAATAACCGCCACATCACTGTAGCCGGTCTCATGTCGTTGTTCGTCACGATTGCGACCATCACGATTTTTTTGCATTACTTGGATCTGCACGCAGCGGAAATTTCCACCGTCTCCATCGTCTTGCTTGTCGTCGGCTTGGCGGCGGGTTCCTTGATTCCCAGCATTCTGACGACTTGGCTTATCGTCTTACTCAGCGTGCTCGGCATTGCCATCTTGCTGCTGGGCACTGTCCCGATAAGCCTATCGTCGAAATTGATGCTTCTGGCCGTGTTCCCAGTCAGCGCCGGTCTTACCTCAATCAATCGCTACGTTTTGCTGAGGTCCGGTTGGGGAAAGTCCAATAGGCGCGATATTGAACGCTATGCTTTTCACTATAACCCTGTGACCAAATTGCAACAAACGCACAATGCAGAAAAAATGTATCAGAAGACAGTTCGTTTCATCCAGAACGATCCCGATGCAACGCTGTGGTTCAACATCACCGCCATTCACTGGGCCAACAATACGCAATTCAAACAATTCCACGCAGCCAAGTATGACGAGGTACTTCGCAAGATTGCCAAGGTGCTGAAGGATTATCGCTTACCCTCTGAATCGCTGTATTACCTGGGCCGCGGAACGTTTCTGATTATTTCTCACCACCTATCCGCGGACGATTATGCGAAACGCAATAGGTTTACCGAAGAGCATCTGAATGAGATCGCGCTTCTGGGAACCACTCCTCAATTCAAATGGGGAAGTCTTAAAGTCGACCACTCGAATGCAGATCGGTTCCCGGCGTTGGAAGATGCCACCAACTATCTGCAGCGGAAGATGGAAACTAACCTCGTGGTTGAATATCTGAAGGGCGAAGAATCCTGATGATTACTAGTTTCTGGTGGGTATCGATCATTATCACGTTGTTGTTTTTCATTTCGATAGCAGTAATCTTTGTGTGCCAATGGATCGTATATTTTCGCATCGAACGAACGGCATTAGCGCAAATGAAACTCAACGAAAAAGAGGGGAAAAGGAGGTGAGGAAATCATGATTTCAGAAGCGCTGATGATTTTTACGTTGGTCTCGATTTGGATATCACTGCTTATGTCCATGACGACCCTTGGCGGCGCCATTCATTTTTGGCTGCAAAAAAGCCAAGAGTTGGTATACATTACACCTCTGCCCTCGTATCCGAAGGTAACCATCGTCGTGCCTGCGCATAATGAGGAAATCGTCATCGCCCAAACGGTGCGGGCTATCTTGGACCTTCACTATCCCGCAGAACGCGTCGAGGTCCTGTTGTTTGCCGACAACTGCAATGACCGCACGGCGCAGGAAATGCGGAGAATCGCTGATCTGCCGCAATATCGCAGCCGGGAGGTGAAGATCATCGAGAGAGTCGGAAGCGGAGGCAAGGCAGGTGTCCTGAATGACGCACTGAACATCGCTCACGGTGAATACATAGGTGTGTATGACGCGGATGCGATGCCAGAAACGAACGCCCTGTACTTTTTAGTCAAAAAACTAAATGAAGATCCCGCCAGGTACATGGCAGTGTTCGGTAGGAATAAAACGCGGAACGCCAAGCAAAATTTCTTGACCAAGTGCATCAATCAGGAGATCGTCGTCACTCAGCGAGTCCAGCATTGCGCCATTTGGCATATGTTCAAGATCGGCCGCATACCCGGCACGAATTTCATTATCAATCGAGATTTCGCCAAGTCGATAGGCGGGTGGAGCGATGGCGCACTCACCGAAGACACCGATATCTCCTTCAAGATCATGCAAAGCGGCAAATTAATCGCTCTGGCTTATAATTCCGAGGCGTTCCAGCAGGAACCCGAACGCGTCCACGATTATTATTTTCAGCGTCTACGGTGGGCGAAGGGCAATTACCAAGTAGTCACTCGCAATTTCACCGTGCTGTTCAAGCCCAGCAACTGGCGGGTAAAACTCGAAGTGGTGTATTATTCTGCGATTTTTTTCTGGTTCAATGCAGCAATCGTGCTATCGAATGTTATATTCCTCGCGAATATCTGTGTCCTCATAGCAAGGGCATTCGAACCCAACCTGGCCATTCCGTTTACCTTCGGTGACAGCAACAGTTCCCTCATGCAAATACTGTTATTGAACTGGCTGTTGATGATCGTCTTGTATATGCTGCAAATCTCTTTTGCACTGTCCACGCAATACGGCCAGGCCACCACGGACCAGATATGGATATCGCTCGCCTCGTATTTTACGTATTCACAACTCTTCATCCTCGTTTCCCTGCACGCGGTGCTTTCCGTATTCCTCGACGCTGTGCTTCACCGCAATGGCAGCGTGTGGGTGAAAACGAAACGATTCAACGATTAGAGGGATACTCTGTGATGAAACATGTAAGATTCATGTGGATCAGCGCCGTCGTAGTAGCCATTATCTATATCGTTGCCTTGCTTTCCGTGCGTGTGGGCAGCATGGCCAATGTGCAACAATCCCAGTATGAACACTGGAAAGAACATTATGTGGTGCCGAAAACCAAGAACCAGTCTTTCGTAAACACCAGCAATGACCCCAACAATCCCGTTGCGCTTTCAGAGGGACAGGGGTACGGGTTGTACCTCACCGCCGTGGCGGGTGCCCGCGGCTGGGCGGAACAGCAGGATTTTGACCGCTTGCTGAACTACTATTTGGAGAATCGCGATGCCGTTGGAGAGCGACACACCACTGAGACGTATCTCATGCAGTGGCGCCAATATAAAAGAGGCCAAACGTGGTCCAGCGAACGCAATAGCGCCACCGATGGCGACCTGTATATCGCGTTCAGTCTTCACCAGGCCAGCACCGTGTGGCCACAGCGATCTTCCTATTACCGGGCGATCGAACGCCGATTGACGGCTGACATCCTGCGATATGAATACAACAGCACCACGCACACGCTGACCGTCGGCAATTGGGCCAACGAGAAATCACCGTATTACAATCTGCTCCGAACGTCAGACGTCATTCCGAATTTCTTCCAGGCCTTTTATGAGTTCACCCATGATAGCCGGTGGCTCACCATAAAGCACGCCATGCTCGACCGCATGGTGGATCTCAGTGACGACCATGACACCGGACTCGTTCCCGATTTCGCATGGGTAACGAGCACCAATGCCAGCGCGGTACAGGGGAAAACGGTTGCAACCAGATACGATGGCGATTATTCGTCCAACGCTTGCCGTGTGCCCATGATGCTCGCCGCAAGCAACGACCCGCGCGCGCAAAAGGTGGTACGCAAGTTATTGCGTTTCTTTGATCAACAGGAAGTTATCACCGCCGGCTATTCACTTACCGGGCACCAACTCAACACCTATCAATCAGACAGTTTCACCGCGCCGCTGGTGTATGCGGCCAGCCGGGATTCACACCATACCTATGATCGCATCCTGGCCAAGAAACCAGGACTGCTCACGGAGGCGCTCCACGAGAGCAGCTACTACGACGCCACGCTCACCGCCATGGCGGTGATGGAAGGAATGGATAAATGAACACGCTGAAGATCATGACCATCTTCGGAACCAGACCCGAGGCAATCAAAATGGCTCCGGTCATCAAGCAACTTGAAGCCGACCCCGGCACAACTCCCATCATCGTGGCAACCAGCCAACATCGAGAAATGCTGCAGCAGGTATTGGAGATTTTCAACATTCAGCCTGACTACGATCTGAAGATCATGGCGCAGCAGCAAACGCTCTCTGAAATCACCAGCAAGGTCATTCTCGGGCTCGACACGATTCTGCAGGAGGAACAACCAGATCTGGTTCTGGTGCATGGAGACACCACGACAACCATGGCGGCGAGTATGAGCGCTTTCTATCACCAGATACCCGTCGGCCACGTTGAGGCAGGTCTTCGAACCTGGGATAAGTATTCTCCGTATCCCGAAGAGATGAACCGTATGCTGACGGACGACATATCGGATCTGTATTTC
This sequence comes from Bifidobacterium sp., assembly GCF_022640935.1. GTDB lineage: Bacteria > Actinomycetota > Actinomycetes > Actinomycetales > Bifidobacteriaceae > Bifidobacterium. The sequence continues at coordinate 9,046 of NZ_JALCCV010000009.1, read as the reverse complement.
GCGCCGACCCAACTCAGCAAGGACAATCTCCTGCAGGAGCATCACCCCGAATCGCAGATTTTCATCACCGGGAATACGGCAATCGATGCGCTGCGGTACACCATTCGCATCGATTACCACCACGATGTCCTCACGGCAATACCTCGGGACCATAGGTTCATCCTGCTCACCATGCATCGAAGAGAGAACCAGGGGCAACCGATGCGCGACACCTTCAAGGCCATCAAGGACGTGGTCAGGAATACGCCCGACCTTGATGTCGTATATCCCGTGCATTTGAGTCCGCGTGTGCAAAGCGTCGCCCATGAGGTATTTGACGGCGTGGACCGCGTCCATCTCATCGCCCCGTTAGACGTGGTTGATTTCCATGGAATCGCCGCGCGTAGCTCTTTCATTATGACCGATTCCGGCGGCGTCCAGGAAGAGGCCCCCTCACTGAACAAGCCGGTACTGGTGCTGCGTGATTCCACCGAACGCCCCGAAGGCGTCGCGGCCGGAACCCTCAAAGTAGTGGGGACAGCGACCCAGGCAGTCAAGGATGCCATGCTCAGCCTGTTGAACAACCCGCAGGAATACCACGCCATGGCAACGGCCCACAACCCCTACGGCGACGGCCACGCCGCCGAGCGCATCGTGAGCATCTGCCGGGACTACTTGTCGAGGAAGAAGTAGCGGGACAATGGCGGGGATGTGCAGGGTAGCATTCGCAGTTCCCCCTACCCCTCCCTCCAATGGCTACTGAAAACTCACAGCAATAGACAGTAATTAAATTCAGCAAATATCACCAAGACACCTCCCGACGATCGGGCCATGACAGCAACAGATTCTAGTGATACCCGCAATTCTAATGAGTCGGGAGTTCACAAAATCGTGTCAAAATATGACGTATCGCACTCAGTGAAACGCTGAGCAACCTCTGGAATTCATCTTCGCTGAACGAGCAAGAACAGAAATCAATTCAGTCCATCTTGCGAATGCCACTCTTACTCTGCACATCACTTTCAATTCCAAGTATTTCAGAAGGCTCAGGGTAATTTGGAAAGCCCTTCCAATAATTTGAATAATCAGAATCGGACCCAATACTAAACCTGAGAGGCTCATTTGACGTTTGAAGGATCGCCGTACTGAGAATTAGTTGTGATGACTCTGGAACAGGTAATCCAATAAACTCGAGATCGGAAGGTTCCTGGAGAATTCTAACCATACCTGTTTCACTCACAAGCTTATGCTTAACTCTTCCCCAAGGATCAGATTCCGAATGCTCATAATTACTAACAGCTAACCCTAGCCCTGCAGCTTCAATACGTTGAACTGAATTATGAATTGTAGTGAATACCGATCGGACAGTATATAAATCAGGTGGCTGTTTCAACCCGCCATGAGAAAACCCATTCCTTACTTCCAGAATGGTCTCTGTCGATAGCGAATCTGCAAATTGTCTAAGCTGTTCCAATATCTCTTTTTTTGCCCTCGTACGTAAATCGAGAAATGGGATTGTATGACGGAAGGGAAAGAGTTGGAGTGTGGTTTTACCTGTAAAAGATGGATAATCGCCCTCTGGTCGTTTGCTATTGTTCTCGACATCACTACTATCGAGCAAATTATATAAATGACGATACTGATTAATGAGTGGTCTTAAAGTTAATGATTCAATATCACCATCTGCCCCAGCACTAGATAACAACATGTGATTAGCAAAGCTAAGGGCCTTCCCCACTGTATATCTAAATGGATTTTCATCCTTATAATGATCGGACATAAGCGACCAGGTCAAAAAAGCCAATAACTGCTTTAAATATGCCTCTAATGAAGTAAAGAGATGCGTTACCCCACCTCTCATACTCAACAGATAGTCGACTTCATCTTCACTTCCGGGGATTGCTGCAGTAGCGTCATGATGTGCCTTCATGAATTTGGTATACCCGCCATGGTGCGACCTCTCTGTAAAACCGAGTCTCCAAGATAGAATCTCTTCCAAATCGAAGGAATCAGCATTTAAAGAATTTAATCTGTCAGTGTCTAAGTGAACGAATTTGCATACAAAATCGGTAGCTGCTTTATACGGAAGAATCGAACGTTTAAGTACCTCTCTTGGATCCGCGGATGAAATATAATTCATGAGCCTATCATCAAAACTAGAACCATCAACACTTCGTAATATCCAATCTAAATTTTTCCTGTAATCATCTCCAAGATCTTGATAGGAGGAGCGCAGCAAATTTCTTAAACGAAGCTCAGGAAGACTGGGAAACATACCAGTTACTCGGGTACCTAAATGCCCGAGTTCAAAATATGTACCCCATTGCCCTAAGTAATGCTTCCCGTTCAATACAGGAATTCTAATTTCTTCTGGTGGAACAGTAATCGTCATATTTAAGACTAGCTCATCAATTGCGCTCCGAATTACAGCATCAGGAGCACACATAATTGCCTGCATTAACTCGGATCTATTACACTTGAGATCAAAGGAATTATTCAAATTCGCGACATCCGAAGTTAGTCTTTCAACAAAATCTTCCGGAAGTAGATTATAGACACTAGAATCTTCACATAATTTCTTCGCTATAAGAATTAATTCAATATCACTGAATGCATCGCCAACGAAATATGGAATTGATGTTTCGGAGCCAGCATCATAATCTTGCTTCCTCGTAATTGAAATTCGTCTAAAAAAACCAGCCCAATCAGATAATTCACCACTCGTATCGTTAAGCACATCGTCAAATATTGCGCGATATGCGTTTATGGGAGCTCTCATACTTGATGACAACCATATTGTATGTGCGGAGCGATTTGTCCTGTCCGAAGAGTGTTGAAGACGTAAGTCACGTCTCGGCGGGATACTTCTTCGAAATGATGTCTGTATTAGCCCAAATGGACCAAAAAGATAACGTCCAACATGAAAGACTCCCGTCTGAGCCCCATCAAATAATCTTATAGTATCGGTATAGCCAAGATTGCGGACCTCCGTTTTCTTGATCTTCTGCAAACGATCGTACAGGTCTCGACCAAATGAAAACGGGAATAGCAATGATTTCGATTTTATTTCCTCACCAATTTCTTTAGCTATGTCCAGTGCAGAGGTCTTTTTTAGGTCAATAAGAATGTCGCAATGGAATAGAGTCAACAGAGCCAACAAGTTTGCGTCATTCGGAGTTGGCGTGAACGGAATATTTCTAGTCGATTCTTTCACTAGCCTCTTCATAAACTCTCTACGCACCGCGACACCTTCTGGCGTCAGGTTCTGACAAAGTTGCCCAAGTGCACTGCTTTTATAGGTATCTTTTATCACACACTCCGCGAGGCACTGCCCAAGTAACCAAAAATCTAGGATATGTTCTGCCTCCTCACGCCTACCATATTTTGCGAAAAGCTCCTCACTCGACAAGGTAATTGGTCTAATATCATTGGTCAATGCAATCCCTTTCAATAGAATTCTTTCGCCTATTAGGCTTTCATACATAAATGCATTATTTATTTCATTTGCGTAATATTAACAAATGATTTATATACAGAATATAAACAACCTTGTATTAATATTGTGTGGTTCATTGTTTCTTGCACGGTCTGAAGTGGACTGAACTCCAATACTTGAATCCAGCTTTTGAACCAGTCCTCGAATACCATTGCCGGAAATTCTGGATGTCTGAGAAAAAAACGAATCCGCCATCGCCTGATACGCGTGCAACTGTCGAATTCCTCAGACGCACAGAATCTGTATAGCATCCGGCCTTGGGACTTCCGTATATTTATCCGATAACCGCGTTGCCTCAGCATGCTACTATGCGGCCTAGCAATTCCTGATGCTTAATTCTTAAGTTGTTATCGTCCCGCTACTATTTCAAAGAACACGTGCACACAGAAGACAAGATGCCCCCTCACACCCACGGTCGCAAGTCATGTTGTATCCACGGAAGATCACATTGTGACTATTCTGACAGGGGCAAGACCTGATACCGCCCATGGGCCTCGAAATAGCACAACGCAAGGACGACGTGATTTTCCAAGGCCCTAAAATCCAGTTCATATCAATACCTAGACAAAGTCTTTTCTGGTAAAGTCACGATGGCCATAGTGCCTATTCTCTTCCAGAGGGCTAGGCTTTCTTCGGATTCCTTTGTGAATATATCATCGAGTTCGTATTCCCCAATAAACCGGTACATTCCAGTTTCCTTTTCCTTAAGAAAAGCAAAACGATTAGTGTTGGTCCGGGTTTTATACTCTTCGAAATGGTCGTATTTCTCGAGAATGCGTTCTTGCGATTCCCCTATGGTATTATGATATCTTTCGTCACCCTCATTCGCGAACCACACTGCCACAGTTCCATTCGAGAAGAAACCACTGTAAGGATGCCAGTTCTCGATACCGAACAAAATTAGAATCGTTTTCTGATTACTGAATCTTACCGAGGATGAAACGCTGAGCGCCCGCTCATTAGTAAGCTGAGCTATCTCTTCATAATATATCCTAGTAGGTCCACCCATAATAGGCACTCCTTCGTTGGCAATAAAATAATCAGACAGGTAATATGATAGTCCTAATCCACCGATAGTGAATAGTAATTCACCATAGAAAAATATGAAGCTCGTCAGCTTTTATGTATGCGCCTCGGATAAATCAGAACGACTTTCAATAATCATTGTTTTGTTTACTGCTTAATCAGTGCTGAAGTCAAACAAGTTGATTATCCTTCGATTGTTCGATTTGCTTCGTTTGTTACGCTCTACAACAATCCATTGTTCTAGTCCGTATACTCACTGCGAGAGACTATCCGACGGCCCTCGCAACATCCATTCACTCTATGCATGGTACATTTTGTAACCAAGTAGAATCTGGATCAAGGGAGAGGTCGGTTGGATGAGTAAACGATATTTTGATTTAAATATTGAAAAAGTTCTGGACAATTGGGAGATTTTTCATGCAGTTCGAGAGATCATCTCGAACGCATTAGACGAAACGCTTCTAACGGGGTGCCAAGAGCCAACCTTTACAAAAGACAAGCAAGGATTATGGCATATCCGAGATTACGGTCGTGGCCTGAACTATGAACACTTCACACAGAACCAGAACATAGAAAAAATCAAAGCGACCAATGTGATTGGCAAATTTGGAGTTGGCTTGAAAGACGCTCTAGCTGTTCTCAACCGTTCCGGTCGAAGTGTTGTTATCGATTCAAAGTTTGGTCACATCTCGTTAGCCATGCATAAAAAAGAAGGGTTTGATGACGTGCAGACGTTGCACGCTGTTTTTTCAGAACCCTTGGATTGCAAATTCACAGGAACGGAATTCATACTTCAAGTTTCAGATAAGGAGATCGAAGATGCAAAAAAGTTATTCCTCTATTTTGAAGATAAAAGCCCGTTGGACATCACTCCTTTTGGTGAAATATATGGCAAAAGCGGAGATAGCGCCAATATCTATGTAAACGGAGTCAAAGTATCCGATGAGGACAATTACTCTTTTGATTACAATATCACGAGGAAGAATGCTGCGTTGAAGAAAGCTCTTAATCGAGAGCGTTCAGCGGTGGGACGTACCGCCTATTCCGGAATTGTCAAAAATATGTTGCTCAATTCATCAACCCTTGAAGTGATTTCCGAACTTCTTTCTCAGCTTAAGAAAATTCCGAAAGGAACTCAAGGCGATGAAATCAATTATGTGGATGTCCAAGCGTATGCAATCAAGAAGTATAATGCGCTAAAACCGAGTGTCTTTATGTCATCGTTCGACGCCTTTGATTTAAGTGAAGACGACAAAGAGAAAATCCGAGAAAGTGGACGTGAACTGGTCATCGTACCTGAAGCAGTTTTTGATCGTGTGAAAGACGACGAGGACGAAAATGGCAACCCCATTGGGACATTTGATATCGTGCGTCAAGAATATAACGACAACTTTAAATACGATTGGGTCGACGAACGCGCACTTTCAGTAAAGCAACAGAGCATTTGGGATTTACGAAATTCATTACTGAAATATTTTGAACTATCAAAGTGGGAAAAGCGAATTCGGATTTCCAATACGATCAATGAGTTCACTTCCGGCGACGTTCACGGTGTCTATGATTCTCAACTTGGTCTTATTGTCCTAAAGAAGACGGTATTAAATAATAAAGAAGTTTTTTATGAGACACTGATTCACGAACTTGTTCATGCAACCACAGATTATGCCGACAACACTCGTGACTTTGAAAATGCACTTGGGAAATATGTTGGAAAACTAGCTATTGACGTATTCTCGGATAGCAATGTTCCGACAGATACTACAAATCAGAATAGTTCCTCGGAATTAGGGAGAAAAACAACCGAGCTAATGAGCAAGTTCTTCAAGAAGAAAATTTGATTGAACGCTTCCAAATTAATGTGTGGCTGCCTCATTGATACGCTTCTCCCAACCGTCCACGACGAGCTTGGTCTGAGCTTCGGGAATCGGGTCCCCGAGTTCAGGCTCCTCGGATGAGGCTTCCGGCTCCTCGGGCGAGGCAGGCGGTTGCGACGGCGATGAACTCGATGGTGAACTAGAACTATCGAGAGCTACTTGATAGGCGGCGACTGCTTGACGATCCGACGGAGCGTACTCCCACAGAGTTCCCCAATCGATGAGCGTATCGATGGCGCTCTGATATTGTTCCCTTGTCACCAACTTCGACAACAACAGCCCGTTAAACACATAGCCCGTGTCCGTCTTTTCTGCAAGGGCGTCCACAACGAAAAGCGGGTACTGGTTGGGACTCACCAACGAACGCAGTAACTCGAACGCACTGCGAGGTAGTGCCCGGAGTCTTGCGCACTTTCGGTTTTGTCGTTCCGCGTGCGTTTTCAGTTCGCTTTGTTCATGGTGTCGCCGAGCCGGGACATGTCCAGGTAACGCCGGGTGGACCAGTCGTTGGACGTCACGTAGCGAATCCGTGCGGTGATGAGCATCAGCGCGCTCCTGCCGTCGGGGAACGCGCCCACGACGCGGGTCCGACGCCGGATCTCCCGGTTCAATCGTTCTATCATGTTGTTGGTCCGGATCCGCCGGCGATGCTCGACCGGATAATCCTCGAGCAGGTACGTGGTGGTCTCGCCGATGCCCTCCCGCAGGCACTTGGCGGCTTCCTTGAGTTTCCTGGAGTCCATTTCGACGGCGACCTGCCCGGCCTTGGCCAACGCCGCTTCGCGTGATTCCATGGCGAACACGGCCTTGAGGGCGTCGGCGGCCCACCGCGTGTGCCGCGGGGAGACCCTGGCGAGTACGTTGCGCATGAAATGCACCATGCAGCGTTGATAGCGTGCTCCGGGCAGCAGTCCGCCGACCGTCGAGACGAGCCCGGCGCACCGGTCGCCGGTCACCATCCGAACGCCGGCAAGCCCCCGTGAGATGAGCGAGGAGACGAACGAGTTCCAGCTGGCGGCGTCCTCCTTCATGCCCTCGGCCACGCCGATGACCTCCCGGTGCCCGTCCGACCCGACGCCGATCGCCACGAGCACGGAGACGTTCTCGATCGCACCTCCCCAGCTGCGCTTGTGCCACACGCCGTCCATGAACACGTACGGATACGGTTGGGACAACGGTCGCTGCCGCCATGCGTCGATGTCCTCGTAGATCTTTTTGAGCTTGTCGGACAGGGTCTGGGACGGCATCCGCTCACCCCACAGGGCCTGGCTGATGTCGTCGACGCGACGCGTGGAGACGCCGGCCAGGTACATGTCGATGAGCGCTTCCTCGACCGATTCCTCCCGGCGTCGGTACCGTTCGATGACCGCCGACTCGAACAGGGCGCCCTTGAGTTTCGGCACCTTTACCGCCATTTTCCCGGCCTTGATCGTCAAGGCTCGCTCGTAATGACCGGCCCGATACGCCTTCCTCGCGTCCGAACGCCCGTATCTCGCAGTTCCCGTCAGCTCGTCCGCCTCGGCGTCGAGCATCCGGTTGAGGATCTGCGTGACCTTCTCCGTGACCATCCGGTCGAGTTGGGTCTCGAACATGGCCTGGTTGACCTGTATGATTTTCTCGGGCATGGCCCGTACCTGCTTTCCAATCGGTTTTCACTTTCAGCGATTGAAAATCGTACACACAGGACGGGTTATGCTCCCACCACCTCAAAACTGCGCAAGAATCCGGACGTTATCCACTGCGACACTCGGCATCGTGGTCGTAGAGGTAAGGCACGGCATGGGTGCAGAACTCAAGGAGATCAGTGCCAAAAAGCATCGGGCGCTCTGCCCCCTGCGGAGAGAACGGCGGCAACACCTTTCCCTTCAACACAGCCAGGCTTTCTTCCCATGGCTGTGAGTCCTCGCGATGCATTGGTATGCGCAGAAGATCATAACCCTGCGGCAGAAGAACCGGAGCCTCGGCAGTTCCGCTGTCATGCAATTCCTTTTGCATCTGAACGGCTAGTGCCAGGGCGGTGGGAACCGCGGCTATGGAATCGGACTGAGCGATAGCGCCAACGATGGTTTTCAACACGTCGGTATGAAGTCGGGAACCGTTGTTCCGGTTCAATATCGTCGTCGCCACGTTGATCGAAATACAATTCCAGAGCACTTTGGAAGCCATCTGATCACACTTGAGACATCCCAGAATAACCTTCTGTATTCGTTCAGTATCACTGTCTTTGAGATATGATGCCGCCTTGCCGGGGAAATATTTGTCCCCGAAAATCTTAAGCTGATCATCCCTGGGGAAGCCGGGATCGAGTAGGTCGTCAACAAGTACGAACTGTTTGAATTCCGCTTCATGTAACACATCACGATCGGTGGAAAGCCGGAAATACGCATCGAAGTGCTCGGCTCTGCAGATGGACCTCCGTGGATCGTCTTCACGAGTGTTCGCGTTACTCCAGTTTCCTGCAAGAGCTGCTCTGGCAAATGGAAAGAGTGATTTCAAGGCTTCACGATCGGGAGCCTCCCGCAGACCCTTCAACTCTGTGGCCAAGGACTGAGCACGCTGCTCCTCGCCATTATGCTGTCCAGGATAAGAGGTTCTGCCTGTGACAGGACTACATAGGAGCGCCTTGTGCCCCATGATCCAACGGTGCAGCGAGGGGCGGAACACCTCCAAG
>NZ_JALCCV010000008.1 GCF_022640935.1 Bifidobacterium sp. | reverse complement strand
CCGTGCAATCACGGGCAATGCATTACGCAATGGAGCCGTATCGCTCAACGTGAAAACACCTAGGATCGCCGCTCAGCGAATGAGCACAGCGTGAAGGAAAAGGTGCGCGGGAGGGAAATCGGGAAGAATATGAAAAGAACCCCGGTTCGTGCCGGGGTTCTTTTCAAGTCAACTGGCCGCTCTTCGGCAGCTGCCGACTCAGATGTGGAAGTACAGCTCGTACTCCAGCGGGGTCGGGGCGAGACGAGCCAGATCGATCTCGCCCCGTTTGAGCTCGAGCCAAGTGTCGATCAGATCATCGGTGAACACGTCGCCGGCGGTCAGGAAGTCGTGATCGGCCTCAAGGGCGTCAAGCGCCTCGCCGAGCGATCCCGGCACCTGCTTGATGCCGGCATGCTCTTCGGGCGGCAGCTCGTAGAGGTCCTTGTCGACCGGATCCGGCGGCTCGATGTGATTGAGCACGCCGTCCAGACCGGCCATCATCTGGGCGGAGAAAGCCAGGAACGGGTTCGAAGAGGGATCCGGCGCGCGGAATTCGATGCGCTTGGCGGCCGGAGCGGTGCCGGCCAGCGGGATGCGGATGGCGGCGGAGCGGTTCCTCGCGGAGTAGACCAAGTTGACCGGCGCTTCGAAGCCGGGAACCAGACGATGGTACGAATTGAGCGAGGGATTGGTGAAAGCGAGCACCGAAGACGCATGCTTGATCAGCCCGCCGATGTACCAGCGGGCGATGTCGGAGAGTCCGCCGTAGCCCATTTCATCGTAGAACAGCGGCTTGCCGTCCTTCCACAGCGACTGATGGCAATGCATGCCGGTGCCGTTGTCTCCGTTCATCGGCTTCGGCATGAATGTGACAGCCTTGCCGGCCACCGCAGCGGTCTCGTGCACAACGTACTTGTACTTCATGAGATCGTCGCCAGCGTGTTGCAGCGTGTTGAAACGATAGTTGATCTCCTGCTGGCCGCCGCCGGCGACCTCGTGGTGCGAACGCTCGAGGATCAGACCGACCTTCTGCAGGTTGGCGACCATATCGTCGCGCAGATCCTGGTTATGGTCCTGCGGCGGAACGGGGAAGTAGCCGCCTTTGACGCGGTTCTTGAAGCCGATGTTCGGCGTGCCGTCCTCTTCGTATTCGGCGCCGGTGTTCCACGGGGCCTCGATGGAGTCGACCTCGTAGAAGGAACGTTGCATCGAATTCTCGAAACGCACCTTATCGAAGATGAAGAATTCCGCCTCGGGAGCGAAGGAAGCGGTGTCGGCGATGCCCGTGGACTTGAGATAGGCCTCTGCCTTCGCCGCGACCTGACGCGGATCGCGCGAATAAGGCTCGTCAGTGAGCGGATCGACGATGGAGAACGCCACATCAAGCGTCTTGTGCTTGCGGAAGGGATCGATGAACGCGGTGCTCACGTCGGGCACCAGCTTCATATCGGATTCGTTGATTGCCTGGAATCCCTTGATCGAGGAACCATCGAAGGGCATGCCGTCAGTGAATGCATCCTTCAGGAATTCGCTGGCCGGTACCGTGAAGTGCTGCTGTACGCCGATCAGATCGGTAAAGCGCACGGAGACATACTCCACGCCCTCCTGATTGATGAGTGCCTCGGCATCGGCTTTGGTTTCAAGTGCAGTCAATGGACCGCTCCTTTCATGAGAACTTACGCAACCCAAGTGTAAAAGGACGGATTTCACCCACTCGCGTGTCAGGTTACGAACATGTTTCATAACCGATGATAGTGGATGGACGGCCTTGGAAGCGCTGCCTCATCCACATTGGCGTGTCTCCCGTTGCGGCGACGCGCCGTCCACATGATGAACCCCTGCCGCATGCCCAAGGCACGGCGACAGCAAGGTCATACGTTTGCGCCCGGTCCCTCGAAGGATCGGGCGCAAACGGGCACGAGGCCAATATAATACTATGCGGGAGCCTCAGCGCCCGCGCATAGCCCGACGGCTGATGCGCTGGGGACGGGTGGGATCAATGCCCTTGGGAATGCCGAAACCGGATTTGAGCTGCAAGGTGCGCAGCCGATCGTTGAGCATGGCCAGTTCCTCCTTGGTCAGGATGAAGCGCCGGCGCGGGCGGATTCTGGCCATGAGCCCGTTCTTGTATTCGGTCGGCTCGTAGCTTTTGCATTTGAGAATGGTCCGGCGCAGATTCTTGAGTCGGACCTGCTTGTCGCCGGTGCCTACGACGATACGGTACACCGGGATCGAGGAGCCGGCGGTCACGCCCTTGATGTTGCGCTCCTGACGGTCCATTGCGTGCGTCAACCGCCCGTAGTCGCCCTCGCCGAGCAAATAGACGCCGTTGTAGCCTGTGCCGCGCCAGATGGCGTCCTTGGTTTTGGGATCCATCCAGACTGGCTCTTCAGGGAAGTTGAATCCGGCCTTGTTGATATTGCCCAGCACGCTGACCGCAGCGCCCGGCCGGCCCTCGATGCGCGCGTAACCGACCTTGTCGGCCCGCCTGGTCAGCACGATCGTGAACAGGAGCACGCCCAGCATCGCCGCGGTGATCATGAGGAAAATCCATATGAACACGGACCAGTGCATGAGCACGCCCGCCACGACGAATACGGCCACCGGAAGCAGGAACGCCCCGATCAAAAGCCAGGGGAGTGGCTTGTCCTCAGGCGCGGTGTATCGGTAGATCTGAATGATCTGTCTGATAAGATTCTGCTTTTTGCCTGCGCTCGCGTCCTTCGCCGCCATCTGCTTCCTCACTTGCCTGTTCGATTACTTGTCGAAAAAAGACCATACTCGGCAGAAGTCTACCAGCTGACCCGTCGAAGCACGCCTCAACGCGTGTGCAGCGGTCGTCCATCGGCTTTCAGCAGCGCCTCGCCGATCGTCTCGCTGAATGTAGGGTGCGGGTGAATGAGCCGGGCCGCCTCGCTTAAGGGCACGCGATTGCCGACGAGCTGCTCGGCCTCGGCGATGAGGTCGCTGGCGTCGGGAGCCACGATATGGACGCCGAGGACAACTTTGGTGCCCTGGGCGTCTGCGGAGCTGTCCGGCCCATTCGCATTGTCCGGTTCTTTCGGGCTGCTCGATTCGCTCTGATCTGGCGCGTCTTGCGAATCATCCCGGTTCTCCGGGCCGTTCGAGTTGTCCGAACTGCCCGCAGAAGCCAGGATTTCGCCGCTGACGATGGCGAGGGACCCGGATGATCTGCTCATGAGCATGCGAGCATTCGACATCATCGGGAACACGGTCTCCTCGATATCCGTCAGGTCTCCGCGCGCGCGTGCCTGCTCGGCTGTGCACCCGACGCTTGCTGCCTCGGGAGTGCAGAAAACGACCTTGGGGACCGTGTCGTCGTTCACCGGCCGAGGATCGAGCCCGGCGATGCTTTCCGCGACGACAATGCCCTGCTCGAAAGCGCGGTTGGCCAGCGATTCACCTTCGGTGATGTCGCCCACCGCCCAAATGCCGGGGATATTGGTGCGTCCGTAACCGTCGGTTGTCACGAATCCGGCGTCTGTCAGCTCGATTCCGCTGTCCGAGACCCATGGTGCGCCCGTGGCTGGGTAACGGCCGATGGCGGCCAGCGCGACTTCGCCGAAAGCCGTGAAATCCGCTGTCTGGTCTTCGCGTGTGTAGTGCACGGTGGCGCCGAGGTTCACGCCGACATCGACCGAGGTGACATTGGCGTGCGTGACGACATTGATGCCGCGCCGTTTGAGTTCGCGGGTCAATGTCGCTCCGGCGCGCCGGTCCCATGTGGAGAGCACGCGATCCTTGCGGATGAGCAGCGTGACATCGCAGCCGCTGGTTTTCCACATCGAGGCGAACTCGACCGCCACGGCTCCGGCTCCGATGATGACGGCGCTGGCGGGGACCCTGCCCAGCGACAATGCCTGTGTGGAGTCGATCAACGCGCCTGAGAAATCATGCTGCGGCAGCGGCTGCGGCTGCGAGCCGATGGCCAGAATGATGTCTGCGGCTTCGATCTCGAATGAAGGCCCGAGGTCATCGCCGACGCCGGATCTGTTGAAACGCCTCACGGATGCCCCCGGCTGATCGGATCGGTGCGGCGTCACCGTGACCGTATGCTCCCGAGCATTGCTTATTTGCGCCTCGCCTTGGAACACCATGACGCCCCGATGGGCCAAAAGCCCCGCCAAACCGGAGGTCATCGTTTCCACGATGCGTGTCTTATATGCGTTCATGGCGCCGAAATCGACGCTATTGATGGTCGCGTTGATCCCGACCTCGCTGGCCTCATGGATCGTGTCCATAGTGCGGGCCGCGGTGATGAGCGCCTTTGACGGGATGCACCCGCGGTTCAGACATGTGCCGCCGAGCGTGCTGTCGTGTTCGATAAGCGCAACGGATTTACCTAGCTGCGCGGCGCGCAACGCGGCGGAATATCCGCCTGGCCCCGAGCCGATGACGGCAATATCGAATTGCTGGCCCATATCACGCCTTTCCTAGTGAGAGCTGCGGCTGAAAGGAACCATTGCAGCGAAATCTGCTGTGATGGAATCCCCTGAATCAACAAGGAGCCCAGTATGCGCCGCGATGGCCCGGCTACGGCCTGCCTGTCATTTGGGCCAATGCCCGCGCTTGGGATAGTGCGGCTTGGGCAGCCGCCAGCGGCGCATCTGTATAGCCCGGCTCCAAGCATACGACGCCGATCGTGAGCCTCGGGCGACTGCGCGTTCGCCGAACTTTTCGCTCAGCTTTTTCTTGAGCCTGCGCCACATGACGGCCACGTCGATGATGGCGACAACCAGATAGACGTACATCAATAGCATCATAGGAATGCTCAGCTGCGGCCATTTCACCGAAACAAACATCGAGATGATCAGGATGACGAAGACGACCGGCATGAAGAACTCGCCGAGGTTGAAGCGCGCATCCACATAATCGCGGATGTACACGCGCCATGGCAGACGCTCCGCCTTGGGCATGTGCGCGGTGTCTCCCGAACGCATCGCCTCGTATTCAGCATTCTCTCTGGCACGCAGCCGGGCCTTGGCCTCCTTGGATTGCGCACGGCGGTCCTTGGGCACCAAAGGCCTTAAATTGCGCGCCTCGGCCTGCCTCCGCTTGGGCGTGGGTCGGCCTTTGCCTTCGGATTCCTCGGTCGTTTCGATAGGCTGCTGATCCTCCCCGTCATTGGGGCGTTTGCTGAAGGGGTTCCATGTCATGATTGCAGGTTACGGTGACGCCTAGACGCTTGCAACCTGTAGAAACCTATGGAAACCTGTGGATTCTGCGACGCTGACGCAATGAGCGAATTCTGGCGCAAGCCCTATGAATAAGGAGTGTTATGACGGCTTTGCATATCGACGAAATCCGATCGCGTGCGGAGGCGGATTTCCCCCGCGTCGTGGACGTGCTCTCGCAGAAGATCGCGTTGAAATCCGTGTCTTCCCAAGGTATCACGGGCGAGCATATGCGCCGTTCCGCCGAATTCGTCGCACGCGAGCTGCGCAAGGTCGGCGTGGGCGCCCGCGTCGTGCAATCGAGCAATCCCGATGGTACGCCTGGCGCCTATGAGGTCGTTGGCTCGAAAATCGTGGATTCGAGCGCCCCGACCGTATTGCTGTATGCGCACCACGATGTGCAGCCGGTGCCGGACCCTGCCGCTTGGAACACCGAGCCTTTCGCCGCCACCGAAGTGGACGGGCGGCTCTACGGCCGCGGCTCGTGCGACGATGGCGGCGGCATCGCGATCCATTCCGGCGCGTTGGCCATTCTGGGCGGCGATCTCAAGGTCAACATCAAGGTGTTCATCGAAGGCGAAGAGGAGATGGGATCGCCGAGCTTCATCCCGTTCATCGAGGCGCATCGCGACGAATTCGATTCCGACGTGATCATCGTGGCGGATTCTGGCAACTGGTCGGCTGGCACCCCCAGCCTGACGACCAGCCTGCGCGGCAACACCAGCATGGATGCGACGATCAGGGTTCTGCGCCATCCGGTGCATTCCGGACAGTACGGCGGGCTGATCCTCGACGCGAATACGCTTGCGGCGATGCTGGTGGCTTCGATGTATGACGGGCAAGGCAGCCTTATTGTACCGGGCCTGGTCTCCGGTGATCCGGTAGGCGGCTTGCAGCGCGACCTCGACGAGGCCGCTGTGCGAGAGGATACGTCGGTGGTCGACGACTACATCTTCGCGGGCACCGGCTCGTTGGCGTCGCGCCTGTGGAGCAAACCGAGCGTGACGGTGATCGGCTGGGATGCGCAGCCGGTGGACACATCCTTCAACGTGATCGCTGACGCGACCCGCATCCGGCTTTCCCTGCGCACCGCGCCTGGCCAGCGGCCCGAAGAGGCGCAGCAGGCGCTGGGCGATTTCCTGCTCGCACATGCGCCGCACGGCGCCGAAGTCACGGTCACACCGCTCGAGAACGGGATGGGTTGGGCCATGGATCCGGACGCCGAAGCCACTAGGGACGCGCTCGAGGCGATGAAGCAGGCCTTCGGCGTCGACCCGATCAACAAGGGCGAAGGCGGCTCGATCCCCTTCATTCCCGAACTGCAACGGCTCTTCCCCAAGGCCCAAGTATTGGTCACCGGCCCGGAGGACCCCAAGTCGAACGCGCACAGCCCGAACGAATCGATCAGCATCTCCGGCTTGCGCAACAACATCGTCGCCGAGGCGCTGCTGCTCGATAAGCTCGGCTGCTGAGATCGTCGGAACCGGACGGCTGCGGATGCATGCAGCGCGGATGACGTCCGTATGCCGTATGCTACTGGAATTGACACGGGGGCTGTGGCCTGATTGATTTGAAGAAGGCCTTGGCTGAGATGAGGGCAACCTCGACCGATTGAACGTGAGTCCGGACAATGCCGGCGCACGGACGTCTCTCTTCACCCGTGCCTTGCAATGCATGCCGAAGGTCGGCACGCATGAGAGAAAGGCACATCATGAGTTCATCCGAATCAACAGTCAGAACGCGACCGAATCTGAAATGGCGCGTCGTCGATATCGCCGTCGCCTCGGCGATCGGCGTGGCCAGCGCATTCATCTATTGGGTCGCGGCGCTGCTCTACACGCCAATCGGGGGACCGCTTGAAGTGTTGTTGCCCGGGCTTTCCGGCCTGATGAACGGACTGTGGCTGTTCGCGGGTCCGTTGGCGGCCGTCATCGTGCGCAAACCCGGCGCCGCCATCTATGCCGAGGTCGTCGCTGCAGTCTTGGAAGCCCTCGTGGGCAATCAGTGGGGCGGCGCAGAGACCTTCCTGATCGGCTTGGTACAAGGCATTGGCGCCGAACTTGTGTTCCTGTTCGTTGCGTATCGCGTATGGAATGCGCTCACATTGACATTGTCGGGGGTTGTTTCGGCTATTGCCTGCTGGGGATACACTTTCGTGACGCATTTGCAGGGCTTCGACATGACCGGCGCGTATGGGATGTGGTATCTCGTTGCCACCGTCATCTCCGGCGCGCTTGTTGCCGGAGCGCTGATGTGGTATCTGTATATCGGTATCGCGAAAACCGGCGCGCTTAATGCGTTCACATCAGGGCGGCAGGTGCGCGGCATGGGGCGCTGAACCGCGGCCAGAAAGCCAGCTATAGGCTCGCAGACAGCTATATATCGGCGCTATATCGTCGGCGCAAGCAGCCGAATGCAGATCGAAAACCCTGAAGGATCGTGACCGTGACAGTGACCGAGGAATTTGAAGCAGCTCCGGCAGCAGCCGGAGGGGCAGCTTCACCGGCTGAAACTTTGCGCGGTGCAGCCTCCCAGGGCGGCAATGCCCGTCTGAGCTTCGAGGAATGGGGCTATCGCCATGCTTCTCGCCGTCATTTCGCCGTGCGCGGCCTGAATCTGGATATCCCGCCCGGTCAGCGGGTGCTGCTGCTCGGAGCCTCAGGCATCGGCAAATCCACGATTCTGGCCGGTGCAGCCGGGTTGCTCGGCGCCGACGAATATGCAGACGGCGAATACGATGCCGAAGCTGGGGGCGGCGCCAACGAGAAAGCCGGCGCCGCCAATGCCGGGAATGCGTCCTTGCCTGTGCGCGTTCAGGCACCGGCCCGCGTCGATGCCGACGGCGGCATGAGCGAAGGGCGCATTCTGGTAGACGGCGTCCCCACCCAGCAGGCGCGGGGGCGCGTCGGCCTGGTGCTGCAGGATCCCGATGCACAGACGATCTTCGAGCGGCTCGGTGACAATGTCGCCTTCGGCCCGGAAAACATGAACGTCGCGCGCGGCGAGATCTGGCGGCGCGTCGAGCGCGCGTTGGCCGCCGTGGGTCTTGAAGGCCTGCAGTTGCACCGGTCCACGTTGCATCTGAGCGGCGGTCAGATGCAACGGCTCGCACTGGCCGGCGCCTTGGCAATGCGACCTGGAATTCTGCTGCTCGACGAGCCTACGGCCAATCTCGACCCCGATGGAGTGCAGCAGATCGTAAGGGCTGTCGGCGATGTTCTGGAGGCGCAACGCTGCACGATGGTGCTTGTGGAGCATCGCGCCGAGCCGTGGATCGATCTGATCGACCGCGTGATCGTGCTCGGGCTGGAGGGCGGCACGCCCGATGAAGGGACAGACGAGGATTCCGGCGAAGAAGTCCATGCCAGCACGGTTTCGCAGCCCGGCAGCAGCCCGGTATTCCGCCGAACGATGATCGTGGCCGATGGCACGCCGGATGAGGTGTTCCAGAACGATTCGATCGATTTCGCCGGGCTCGGCATCTGGGTACCGCAGCGATACCGCCGTGCGCAGGATGCGATTTCACGGATTCATAGCGTCGGCGAGCCTGCGTATCCGCCTGAAAAAGGGATCGGAGAACCGCTGCTTTCGACGGCGAGTCTTGCGATCGGGCGCGGGGGCAAGGCTATCGCCAGCGATATTGATCTTGTTTTCCGCCCTGGCCAGATCACCGCCCTTGTCGGTGCCAACGGTGCCGGCAAATCAACATTGTCCCTGACCTTGGCGGGGCTGCTCGCTCCTGTCGGCGGTCGGGTCGTGGCGTCGCCAGCCTTGCAGGGCGATGCCGGCGATGACGCGCCGAAGGATTGGCATTCGACTGAGCTCGCCTCACGGATCTCATATGTGTTCCAGAATCCCGAGCATCAGTTTGCTCGGGGGAGCGTGCTCGACGAAGTCATGCTCGGCCCGCTGCGTACCGGCGCGGACGAAACGGCGGCGAAGGCGATCGCGATCAGTCTGCTGGAGCGCTTCGGGCTGCGCCAATACGCTGGCGTGAACCCCTATACGCTTTCCGGCGGCGAGAAACGCCGTCTCACCGTCGCCGCGTCGCTTGCGGCGGCTCCACGCGTGCTGATTCTCGATGAGCCGACCTTCGGGCAGGACCGGCGCACGTGGATGCAGATCGTCACCCTGATCCACGGCCTGCGCGGCGACGGCGTCAGCATCATCGTGGTGACGCACGACCGCGAGCTGGTGACGGCCCTCGGGGCGCGCATCGTGGAATTGACGCCGCAAGGAGCCTACGGCGAGTGGGATCATGCGGCAGAGACGACGCCGTCTGATGCGCAATCGTCTGGTGGGCGTGAGCTCGCGTCGGCCAATCCGCCATCCACCGGCCCGCTGCCGAACGACTTTTTGGCCGCACAGGGCTTGGATGCGCATGCTTCCGATTGCGATGCCGCCCGCATCGCCGTCAGTCCGGTGAATACGCGTGACGAGGCGCCGCGACCATCCAGCAGTTCCCGGTTCTTGGCCTCACTGAATCCCTCATTCCGCCTGTTCGGGGGCTTCTTGGCATCCTTGCCGATGATGCTCTCGCTCGATTGGGTCTCGGCCACGACCGCGTTGGGTCTCGAACTGGTCGCGCTGATGGCCATCGGCTTCACCCCATGGAGAATCGTGCGTTCGACCTGGCCAATCTTTATCGGCGCGCCAGGATCGGCCTTGGCCGTGCTGCTGTATGGCAAAAGCGGCGGCGCAGTGTGGTGGCAGTGGGGCATGATCAGCGTGACTGATCGTTCGGCCGACCTAGCGCTCGCCACCGGCATCCGCATCCTCGCCGTGGGCATCCCGGCGATCATCGCGGTGCTGGGCATCGACGCGACGGATCTGGCCGATTCCTTCAGCGAGAACCTGCATCTGCCCGATCGTTTCGTCTACGGGGGATTGGCAGGCATGCGCCTCTTCTCGGTGCTGCGCGACGATTGGGAAGCGCTCAGCGCGTCACGCCGATCCCGGGGATTGGGCGATGAAAACAGGCTCAAGGCCTTCTTCCCCCAAGCTTTCGCACTGCTGGTACTTTCGATCCGCCGCTCCACGATGCTCGCCACGGCCATGCAGGCCCGTGGCTTCGGCGGCGCCGGGCCGCGCAGCCACGCCCGCGTCGCCGTGGTGCACATACGCGACTACGCGTTCCTTGCCGCATGCTTGGCAGTGCCGGTCATTGCTTTGGTGACTGCCGGTTTCGCCGGCTCGTTCGCGTTCTTTGGCGGCTGAACCGTTAAGCGCAGAACCCAGCGGGCTCTGCGTAGGCGAAGTGAAGCCCCGCTGAGGGGCCGAAGCGGACGGTTGGGAATTGGAATGTGGGTTTTCAATCGGATGTGGGAGTTTCTGCGCAGGTGCGTCGTGCTTTTGGGGCCACTTGGGTTTTTGAGCTGCCGCGATGGCGTTGCGAAGGCGATCTGACTGGCGCTGCATCGATATGGAGCAATCCCGGTCAGTGCTGTGCGGGCTGGCGGCGTGCTGATTGACGTTGTGCCGATCTATGCTGTGACGACCTGCGGCGCAATGGTGCCAGGGCGAAAACTTCATCGCAATCCCGTGCCACATCGGGGCTGTGGGTGACGATGATGACGCAACGGCCCTCGTCATGGGCCAGCGAGCGGAAGATATCCATGATGTCCGCCTGTGTGGCCATGTCGAGATTGCCGGTGGGTTCGTCCGCGACGAGGATCCGTGGGTCGTAGCTGAACGCCCGTGCGATGGCGACGCGCTGCTGCTCGCCGCCGGACAGATGCAGCACCCGCTCGTTCGCATACTCCTCGGGAAGATGGACTTGATCGAGCAACTCAAGCGCACGCTCGCGTTTGGGCATGTCGAAGCGTTTCCCCGAGGCGTCGATCGACAGCATGATATTCTCCGCGGCGCTCAGCGCGGGCAGCAGGTTGAAACTCTGGAAGACCACGCCGATATCATGGCTGCGATATCGATAGCGGTCCAGCTTCGCCAGATTCTTGGCCTTATACAGCACTTCGCCATGCGTAGGGTTGGCCAGACCGGAGATAAGCGAGAGCATGGTGGTTTTGCCGGCGCCCGAAGGTCCGGTGATCGCGTAGACATTTCCTGCCGTGAAGCGATGGCTGATATGTTCGAGCACGCGTTTGCCTCCTTTGGAGTAGGCATAGCTCACATCTTTCAGCTCGAGGACCGGATCGTTTGATGTCTCGCCGGGCTGCTTGGGATTGTCGTATTCATGAGTCTCGGCAGGGCCTGCAGCTTCGGCTGACTCGTTGATGTCATTGTTGTTCGTGGTCATGATGCTCCTTGCATTGCACATGAGAATTGCGTTTGAAATGGTTTGATGAATAAGGTAGGAATCGGTATGGGTGTGTGAAGCTGATTGCAGCCTCGCGATGCGCCTACGATCGATCCGCCAGTATTTGCAACGGCTCGTATCGCATGATGGCCACAATCGCGGCCAGCGACGAGACCAAGGTCAGCGCCAGACCGATCAGCATGAGCTTGCCGACGACCGGCAGACTGACTGTGGAGTTGATCGTGGAGATATAGCTGGTGGCCTTGGCGAAGGCCGAGCCGCTCCTCGACCCGAATCCAGCCGGTCCTTGCGCATTCGCAGCGCCCGCGGCTCCAGTGGCTGAACCGGAATCCGAGTTTCCTTGCGCATTCGCTGTGCCTCCGGGCTGCTCCTGCGAGCCGGACTGGCCTTCGCCGCCCTGCATGCCGCGGCCGAA
Source organism: Bifidobacterium sp. (assembly GCF_022640935.1). Classification (GTDB taxonomy): domain Bacteria; phylum Actinomycetota; class Actinomycetes; order Actinomycetales; family Bifidobacteriaceae; genus Bifidobacterium. The sequence continues at coordinate 53,341 of NZ_JALCCV010000008.1, read as the reverse complement.
CTGCGCCAGTTGGCTGCTCTGCTGGCTTTGCTGCGATGCCACCTGACTGGCGAGCAGATGGTTGGAGACCGGCACGGACGCCGCCGAGCCTGCAAGGGCACCGATGGCCAGGCCGACCATGGTCACGATGAGCAGCTCGAACACGAACTGCGCGGCGACCTTCGCCTTGCGCACGCCGATGGCGGTGAGCACGCCCACCTCATATTTGCGCTCGCGGATGTTGAACACATTGAGCGCGATCAGCACCGCGCCGCCGACGCCGAGCACGACCAGCAACAAGGTCAATGCGAATTTCGCGAGATTGTCGAGCGGCACCAGGCTGGCCTCGTAATTCTCCACATCCGCGGACGATACCGTGTAGTCGGAAGACAGTCCCGCCTGTTTCGCATCCTTGGAGAACGCGTCGTATCCTGCTTTGTTCGCCACGACATAGGTGAAGCTCAGCTGCGTATCGCTGCCGCTGCCCAAGTCCAGCGACGCAAGCGTCGCACTTGACGTGTAGATCGCGTTGTCAGGATCGGAGGCATTGTCCCTGCCGCCGAATGCGCTGCCCTCGGAGCTCGTGTTCGCATAGATGCCGACGATTTTCAGCGTGTAGGTTTTCGTGGAATCCGAGGCATTCGCCACGCTCACCGTACTACCGACCTTGAGATCGTTGAAGTTTGCCAGTGCCTTCGAGATGATGATCTGGCCTGTGGAGGCCTTGCCATAGCCGAACACCTTGCCTGAGCTCATGGTGAATTTGCCGTTCTCCGCATTCGCCACGGCGGCATCGGAGGAGAATCCGGTGAGTTTGAAATCGCCTGACTGCATGTTTTCGTCCATCGGTTCGCCCGAGCCGAATCCTTGTGAATTTTGCGCGCCTTGCGAGTCGGATTGCCCTGAGCCGTTGGATCCCGACGCGGAATTCGAAGTGTCGGAATCCGAAGTGCTGGACACCGGCTGGAAACCAGTGGTGGCGGACAATGTAGCGATCTGCGAATAATACGTAGACTTCACCGCTGAAGATGCCTTCGCATACTTTTGATAATCCGCCAAGCTCAGTTCTTTGCCTGCCAGGCTTTTGCGCAGCGCTTGGAAGTCAGGCCGCGAACCGGTGCTACCGCTGGTGCTGCTGTTCTGCTTCTGGGCGGCTGCCAGCAGCGCGGTGCGATTGAGCGAGATCTGCGCACTCACGGTCGTATTCGCCAGTCCTGCCGAGCGGGCGTTCTGCGCGGATTGCCTGATGGAGAGCCCGATGGTGGCTGCTGCGGCGATCAAGGCGACGATGAGCAGCACAAGCAGATTGCGCCCTTTGTTTCTGATCACGTTTTTCCACGCGTTGGCGATAACGAACATATGCACCCTCTGTTTTTGAAATGCCTGTTTTTGAAATGCTTGCTTGTTGGAATGACGCGGCTGCCGCAAGCGCTGCAGCTCGCACCATTCATACAAGGACGGCTTGTTGGCAAAACGCTCGGCTTTATCTGAAATGTCTCGGCACTCATTCTGAGAAGATGCTGTGAACTCGGATGCGACGTCGATCGCGAGCGTAGGAGTGACCTGTAGCGCTTGCCGCGTAAGCTGAGGCCCATGCCCATGAATCCCGAACTGCTCGGCAATCCCAAGGCCGAGCGCATCCGCCGCGTCGCGGAGCTGGCCAACGCGAAGGCGCGCAGACGCGCAGGACGTTTTCTCGTGGAAGGCCCGCAGGCGGTGCGCGAGCTTGTGACTTGTCATCCTGACGCGGTGCGCGATCTGTATGTGCAGGTCGATGATGATGACCATGGCGATGACGCAGCAGCGACACGGCATCATGCGAATGCAGCCGCGACCGTGCGCTCGCAAATCGTCGAGTCGGCGGTGCATGCAGGAATCTATGTGCATCGTGCGACGTCTGACGTGATGCGGCATATCAGCTCCAATGCGCAAGGCATCGCCGCTGTGGCCGAGCTCGCGGTGCTGCAGGGCGATCCGAATGCCATCGAATGGCTTTCCGCGCCTACTGTCGCCGCATTCTGGCAGGTGCGCGATCCGGGCAACGCCGGAGCCGTAATTCGCGCTGCCGATGCCGCCGGCTGTGCCGCGGTCGTGCTCGTGGACGAATGCGTGGATGCGGCCAACCCCAAGGTCGTGCGTTCCACTGCAGGATCGCTGTTTCATGTGCCGGTGCTGACCATGGGCACCGGGGAGTTCTTCGCATGGTGCGCTTCCCACGGCTGCTCGGTGATTGCCGCTGATGTATACGGCACTCCTGGCCGGCCGCCGCAAAGCCTGCCTGATGCGCTGCATGCAGGAACATTGAATTGTTCTGCCAAGGCCGTGCTCTTCGGCAACGAGGCTCGCGGGCTGCCGGAATCGATTCTGGTGCAGTCCCAGCGGGTCGTTTCGATACCGATCTATGGCAGGGCAGAGTCGCTCAACCTGGCGACAAGCGCTGCAGTGATGCTCTTCAGCATGGCTATGTCGAGTCGTATGGGGACAATGTGAAGTCGGAAAAACGCTGATCGACGCGTGCTTGGAGCCGTGGTTCGGGCGTTTGGGCGAACATTTTCGAGCGAGAGAAAACAGAAAGGGCACTCGTGGCACAGAGTATGGCATTCGACGCTCAAGCGGTGAGCGACGCGGCCGCCGAAGGCATTTCGCGGATCGGCAAGGCCTCCACGCTGGAGGACCTCAGGGCGATCAGGACGCAGTTCGTCGGTTCGGGGTCGGTGATGACCCAAGCCAGCAAGGCCATTGGCTCGTTGCCTGCGGATCAGAAAAAGAACGCGGGCAAGCTCATGGGCAGGCTGCGCGCCGATTTCGGCCGTGCATTCGGGGCTAGGGAAGCGGATATCCGCGCCAGAGAAGAAGCCGAGACACTGGCCGCCCAGCGGGTCGACATGACCCTGCCGGTGAACCGCAAGCCGCTGGGGGCCCGCCATCCCATCGCCAAAATCATGGAGGACTTCGAGGACTTGTTCATCTCGATGGGATGGCAGGTGTCCCAAGGCCCCGAAGTGGAAACCGAGTGGTATGACTTCGACGCGTTGAACTTCGGGCCGGACCACCCAGCCCGCCAGATGCAGGACACATTCTACGTCAAGGGCAACCAGGCCAAGGATGCCGCCGGATTCGTCGGCTCCAACATGGTGCTGCGCACACAGACTTCGTCCGATCAGGTCCGGGCGCTGATTTCGCGCGGCGTGCCGCTGTACATCGTTTCGCCCGGCCGCGTGTTCCGCACCGACGAGCTCGACGCGACGCATACGCCCGTATTCCACCAGTGCGAGGCCCTGGCGGTCGACAGGCATCTGACCATGGCCGATCTCAAAGGCGTGCTCGACAAGGTCGCCGTCGCCATGTTCGGCCCGGAGGCCAAGAGCCGTCTGCGCCCGAGCTATTTCCCCTTTACCGAGCCCAGCGCCGAACTCGATCTGTGGTTCCCCGACAAGAAGGGCGGCCCGGGCTGGATCGAATGGGGCGGCTGCGGCATGGTGAACCCTAATGTGCTGCGCTCCGCGGGCATCGATCCGGATGTATACACCGGCTTCGCCTTCGGCGTGGGCATCGAGCGCACGCTGCTGCTGCGCCATGACATCAACGATATGCACGATCTGGTCGAAGGCGACGTGCGATTCAGCGAACAGTTTGTGATGGGGGAGTGAACCACCATGCCAATGGTAGATATTGACTGGCTTAAGGACCACGTCGAAGTTCCCGACGGCCTGACCTATGGGCAGCTCGCCAAGGATCTTGTGCGCGTCGGGCTCGAGGAAGAGGAGATCCACGCCTCGCAGGTGACCGGCCCGATCGTCGTGGGCTACGTGGTCGACGCGACCCCGGAGCCGCAGAGCAATGGCAAGACCATCAACTGGTGCCATGTGGACGTCGGCGAACAGTACAATGCGACCGACGAGCAAGGCAAGAAGGTGCCGCGCGGCATCGTGTGCGGTGCGCCGAACATGGCCGCCGGCGAGAAAGTCGTCGTCACGCTTCCTGGCGCCGTGCTGCCGGGCGATTTCCATATCGAACCACGCAAGACCTACGGCCATATCTCCGACGGCATGTGCGCCTCGGAGCGCGAGCTGGGCTTGGGCGACGATCACAACGGCATCATCCTGCTGCGACAGTATGGCTTCAGCACCAAGGAATACGAGGCTTTGCGGCCCGGGGACGACGCGATGCACCTGCTGCATCTCGACCAGCCGCTGCTCGAGATCAACATCACGCCTGACCGCGGTTATGCGTTCTCGTATCGCGGCATCGCGCGCGAATATCATCATTCCACCGGTGCACGCTACGTCGACCCGATCAAGAAGCTCAATGCTGCGGCGCCGGCGACAGCGGGGATCGACCTGGAGAACGTGGCCATTGATTTCGAAGTGAGCATCGAAGACGACAACCCGATCCATGGCGTTCCCGGCTGCGATCGGTACTATGCCCGGGCCGTCACCGGGTTCGATCCGCAGGCGCATACGCCCAACACGATGCGGCGGAGGCTGATCCGCGCCGGCATGCGGCCGATCTCGCTCGCCGTAGACATTACCAACTACGTCATGCTCGATCTCGGCCAGCCGATGCATGCCTACGATCTGGACAAGCTCGAGGCGCCGATCGTCGTGCGGCGTGCTCGGCAGGGCGAGCACTTGGTCACCTTGGACGGCAACGACCATAAGCTTGACCCCGAGGACCTGCTCATCACCGATTCGCCCGACGGCCAGCGTGGCTCGCGCATCCTTGGTCTGGCTGGCGTGATGGGCGGCCTGTACGGCGAGGTGACGGCGGACACGAAGAACGTGCTGTTGGAATCCGCGCATTTCGACCCGATCTCCATCGCCCGCAGCGCGCGGCGCCACAAAATCCCGTCCGAGGCTTCACGGCGTTTCGAACGCGGCGTGGACTGCAAGCTGCAGCCTGCCGCCGCTCAGATGGCCGCCGAGATGCTGGAACGCTTCGGCGATGGCGAGGCTTCGCAGCATCCCGTCGATGTAAACCATACTGGACGCAGCAAGGACATTGCCTTTAAGGCGAGCGAGGTGTCTCGTGTGGCTGGGCTGGACACCGCGACGAACGCGATCAGCGATATTCTGACCGATATCGGCTGCAGCGTGGCGGGCGGCGGCAACGGCGTCTTTTCGGTCACTCCGCCGACTTGGCGGCCGGACCTCACGGAGCCCTGCGATTTGGTAGAGGAAGTGGCGCGGCTGGTGGGCTACGACGAGATTCCCGTCATCGTGCCGCCTGCGCCGGTCGAAGGTGCCGTCGGGTTGTCGCTCGACCAGCGCCGTAAGCGCCGCGTCGCCGACGAACTGGCTGAATACGGTCTCGTAGAGACGCTGAGCTACCCATTCGTGGGTGACGAGGACTTCAAGAACTTCGCTTATGACCGCGACGAGATCGCGAAGGTCAGCGTGGAAGTCGCCAATCCGCTCGCCGGCGACCGGCCTTACCTGCGCCGCACCTTGCTGCCGACCTTGGCGCAGACTGTGCAGCGCAACCGCCGTCGCGGCATCGACGACGTGTCGCTCTACGAGATCGGCCACGTCTATCTGTGGGATCCCAACGCTCCTGCCATACCGGCCCTGCCCGGAGGCAGGCGCCCCAGCGAAGACGAACTCGCCGCGCTGGACGCCGGACTGCCCGAGCAGCCGCTGCACGCCGCTGGATTGCTCACCGGCATGGCGCAACAGGCCAGCTGGATGGGCTCCGGCCGCGCGGTGGACTGGAGCGATGCCGTGGAAGCGGTGCATCGCATCGCGGATCGCCTTGGCGCTACAATCGAGTTCAGGCAATTCTCGGCGCAAGACGCGCCTGCGCAATGGCATCCGGGGCGCGTGACGAATGTGGTTTCCGCCGGTGTGAACGTCGGCATCGCGGGCGAGCTGCATCCGCGTGTCATAGAGAATCTCGCGCTGCCGGGACAGAGCGCGGCTTTCGAGCTGGATCTGGACGCATTGTTCGCCACGCTGGATTCCAAACCGGTGCAGGCCAAGCCGATTTCGACCTTCCCGCCGGTGAAGCAGGATCTGGCTTTTACCGTGCCTGAACGGTTGGGCGCCGCGCAGTTGCGGGATGCCATCGTCCAAGCCGCTGGAGACGATCTTGAATCCATCGCGCTGTTCGATGTATTCACCGGGGATCAGCTCGGCGAAGGCAAGAAATCGCTGGCGTTCTCCGTGGTATTCCGCTCGCCGAATAAGACTTTGGATTCCGCTGACAGTGAGGCGCTGCGCAAGGCTATCATCGAGAGCACCACACCGTTGGGGGCGCAGCTGCGCGCCTAGCGGCATACGCTATCAATCAAGGAAGCCGTTGCAGGAAAGCTTGCTTAGGAAGCCGTTGGGTGAAGCCATTGCAGGAAGATCTATGAGCGAATCGGAACACCGGCCGCAGCTCGGCGGCGACGCCTCGCATCAGCGGCAGAGCACGCCAAACGAGCCCCGGTACGGGCAACGTGCGCAGCCCGAATACGGCGCCCTCGCCAGCCAGTTGCCCGAGGGTTATGACCCCTATATCTTCGGCCGTCCCGATCCTGCCGCCGGCGCTGCTGCTTCCGCCGCTTCTGCGCAAGGCGACGGCCGGCAAAACGGCGGGTATGGGCGGCGGCCCGTGCAGCCCAACGCCCAGGCGACGCTTGGCTCATCCGGGTCTTCGGCCCCGTATGGTGATAACTCTGGCGGACATGGGCCAAGGCAACCGGCCGACTGGTCCGGCAAACCACGCAATCAGTCTGGTCGCAGACCGCAGATGCTCAATGGCGTCAACCTTGACGATCCGGGCCAAAACCCGCTGTACGGTCACTGGGATTCCTATGCGGTCGTCGCTTTCGTGCTTTCGCTGTTCAACGTGCCCGTTCTTCCAGCGCTTATGGGTGGCGTGGCGATGTGGCGCACCAGGACCTTCCGCATGAAGGGTTTCGGGCTGGCGTTGGCCGCTGTGCTCATCAACGTGCTCATGACGCTGCTTGATATCTGGATGCTGTCCAAAGGCGTCTCCACCGAGGAACTCTATCAATGGATGATGCAACAGCTTTCCGGCGGCTCCGGGCAGGGCGGCAGCGGCTCCGTATCCGTCTAGCCGGCGCAAATACCGCATCAATGGAGATCGTTCCGGCAATCCGCTGCCAGTGCAAAACACGGCTCGGCATGCATAGTTATGCAAAGTAGCGCATAACGTGTATAGTGGCCCCTGTTGTTCGTGAAACGGCGCACATGGGCAAAAAGCCAAGGAAGAAGGGGCGGATATGGCCAAATATTCGGTGGTTGTGGCAGGTGCGACCGGGTATGCCGGTGGGGAGGCGGTGCGCATCCTCGCAGAACATCCTGATTTCGATGTCGCCGCGGTAGCTGGCCGCTCCTCGGTTTCCGAGCCGTTCGCCCGCCATATGCCGCATATTCCGCAGCTTGCTGACCTGACCATCGAGGCGACCACGCCCGAGACGCTCAACGGCCATGACGTAGCGATCCTGGCATTGCCGCATGGCGCTTCGGGGGCGCTGGCAGCCAAGCTCGATCCGGATATGATCGTCGTCGATCTCGGCGCCGACCACCGGCTGGAGGAGCGTGCGGCCTGGGACAAGTTCTATGGCGGTGATTTTTACGCGCATTGGACCTATGGCATGCCTGAGCTCATCATCGGCACGGAAGTAGGTGCCGATGCAGATGGCGGCTACCGTCGCCAGCGCAGCCAGCTGCCCGGGGTCAAACGGATAGCAGGGCCGGGCTGCAATGTCACTGCCGTCACCATGGCCATGCAGCCAGGCGTGGCGCAAGGGCTGATCGAGCCCCAAGGCATTGTGGCGGACTTGGCTGTGGGCTATTCGGGCGCCGGCAAGAACCTCAGGCGCACCGATCTGTTGGCCGCTGAAGCCTTCGGTTCCGCGCGTGCGTACGGCGTCGGCGGCGGTCATCGGCATATCCCCGAGATCCTGCAGAATCTCGCGCACGCCGCCGGGCTGGAGGCACGCAATGCCGAGGACTTCGCCATCGGGTTCACGCCGATGCTTGTGCCCATGGCCCGCGGGATCTTGGCTTGCGTTTCGGCGCCGTTGAGCGCGAAGGGCCATGATCTGAACGACGACGAGATCCGCGCTGTGTGGACAGGGGCGTATCAAGGACAGGAGTTCGTCACCGTGCTGCCGGCCGGCGAGCTTCCGGCGACCCAGAACGTGCTCGGCTCCAACGCCGTGCAGCTTCAGGTCGTCGTCGACCATGCGGCAGGTCGTCTGCTCGCCATCGCGGCGATCGACAATCTGAATCGTGGGACGGCGGGGCAGGCGGTGCAATCCCTCAATATCGCCCTGGGGTTGCCCGAAGATGCAGGGCTGAGGAAGATCGGAGTGGCGCCATGAGCGTGACCTATGCACAAGGATTCAGCGCGGCCGGGGTAAATGCGGGCATATCCGCGAAACCGGACAAGAAAGACCTGGCCCTCGTGGTCAACGACGGGCCGCTCGATGCGGTGGCCGGCGTGTTCACTCCGAACCGATTCCGCGCCGCGCCTGTGCGTTGGACCAGTGCGAGCGTGGCCGACGGCCACGCCAAGGCGGTCGTGCTCAACTCCGGCGGCGCGAACGCCTGCACCGGCCAGGCCGGGTACGAGCAGTCAAGCGCCACGGCAAAGGCTGCTGCGCAGCTGCTTGGCGCGGACGCGAATGATATCGCGGTATGCTCCACCGGCTTGATCGGCGAGCTGCTTCCGCTGAAGCAGATCCTCGCCGGAGTGCAGGCGGCCTACGGTACGCTTGCCGCAGAAGATCAGGCTGGTGTTGACGCCTCGTTGGCTATTATGACCACTGATACGACGCCGAAGACCTTCACCGCGCAGGGAACCGGATACCGCATCGGCGGCATGGTCAAAGGCTCGGGGATGATCGCTCCGCAGCTGGCGACGATGTTGTGCGTCATCACCACGGACGCAGTCGTCTCGCCCGGGCAGCTGCAGGCGGCGCTTGGCGTTGCGGCGGACCGCTCTTTCAATCGCATCGACGTCGACGGCTGCATGTCCACCAACGACACCGTGCTGCTCATGGCTTCTGGCGCCTCGCAGGTCGAGCCCGATCCGAAAGAGTTCAACGATCTGGTCGCCCAAGCCTGCGCAAGTTTGGCCCGGCAGATCATCGGCGACGCCGAGGGCGCGAGCCATGATGTGAGGATCACCGTGTTCGGCGCGAAAAGCGAAGACGAGGCGCTGACGTGCGCACGGGCGATCGCCGCGTCGAACCTGCTCAAATGCGCGATCTACGGCAACGACCCGAATTGGGGCCGCGTCGTCAGCTCGCTGGGCACTGTGCCGCCAGAACGTGCGGTCTACGATGCCGATGAAGTCGATGTCGCGATCAACGGAATCAAGGTATGCGATGGCGGCAAACCAGGTCGGGACCGTTCCGAAGTCGACATGACGCCACGGGAAGTGCATATCGACGTCGACCTGCATGCCGGTGGCGAGCAGGCCACGGTATGGACCGACGACCTGACGAACGACTACGTGCATATCAACGCCGACTATGAATCCTGAAGATGGAATTGGGAAACGGCAGGCTGCGGCGCAATGACTGAGGGGAAAGGCGCGATGGACAAGGTGCTCAAAGGTCCGGGCTTTCATTTTGACGTGCATACGGATCTGCGCGCGGATCAGAAAGCCGAAGTGCTCATCGAAGCGTTGCCGTGGCTGGAGGAATTCGCCGGGCAGCGCATCGTGATCAAATACGGCGGCAACGCGATGGTCGACGAGCATCTCAAAGAATGCTTCGCCCAGGATATGGTGTTTCTGCGCCAAGTGGGCATGCATCCCGTGGTCGTGCACGGGGGCGGCCCGCAGATCTCGCAGATGCTCAAGGCGCTTGGCATCCATTCCGAATTCAAAGGCGGTTTGCGCGTCACTTCGCCCGAAGCCATGGATGTGGTGCGCATGGTGCTCACCGGCAAAGTGTCTCGCGAACTCGTCGGCCTGATCAACGCCCACGGGCCTTTCGCTGTGGGACTGTCCGGCGAGGATGGCGCCTTGTTCTCCGCCATGCAGCGCAAGCCCGTCATCGACGGCACGCCGACCGATATCGGCTTGGTGGGCGATGTGGTGAGCGTCGATGCCTCGGCGGTCGAGGACCTCATCACCGCAGGGCGCATCCCGGTGGTGTCCTCGGTGGCGCCGAACGAGGACGACGCGACCGAAGTGCTCAACGTGAACGCTGATTCGGCCGCGGCCGCGTTGGCCACCGCGCTGGGAGCTCGCAAGCTGGTCATTCTTACCGACATCGAAGGGCTGTACGCCCGTTGGCCGGATCGCAGCACATTGATTGGCCGGATCGGCGTAGAGGAGCTGCGTGACATGATCGGCGGGCTGCAGACCGGCATGCGCCCCAAAATGGAGGCGTGCATGCGCGCCATCGACGGCGGCGTGAATCAGGCCCATATCATCGACGGACGCAAGCCGCATTCGATCCTGAACGAGATTTTCACATCCGCAGGCATAGGAACCATGGTCGTTCCGCAGGACGGCATAGAAATGAGGGACGCATATGACCGTTGATATCAGTCGCGCCAAATCCGGCAGGGCTGCGTCGATCGATGCCCGGACGGCGCTGGAGCATTTGGACGTCGAAGGCGCGCAGGACAAAGCCTGGCTCGGGCGTTACGAGCATGTGCACGTGGGCGTCTTCGGCCCGCCGCTGCGGGTAATGGATCACGGCATGGGCACACGCATCTGGGACGTCGACGGCAACGAATACCTCGATTTTCTCGCGGGCATCGCCGTCAATTCGCTGGGCTACGCACACCCCGACTGGGTGCGGACCATCAGCGAACAGGCGGGCCGGGTCGCCCACACCAGCAACTATTTCGCCACGAAGCCGCAGATCGAGCTCGCCGCCAAGCTCATCGAGCTGGCCGGAGCTCCAGCCGGCTCCCACGTATACTTCGGCAATTCCGGCGCGGAGGGCAATGAGGCGGCGCTTAAGCTCGCCAAGCTCTACGGCCGGACGCTGCCCGGCGCCATTCCGGCCGCAGGCGGCAAGCCTGTGCGGATCCTGGCATTGACGAACGGGTTCCACGGGCGCACCATGGGCGCGCTGAGCGCGACATGGAAGCCCGCGATTCGCAAGCCCTTTGAACCGCTCGTGCCCTCGATGCAGTTCATCGAAGCGGGTGACCGCGTCTCGCTGCTTGAGGCTTTCGCGCGCACCGGCAAAGGAAAATACGGCGAGGGTCCGGTCGCCGCAGTCATCTTGGAGCTCATTCAGGGCGAGGCGGGCGTGCGCCCGCTCGATCCTGAATATGTGGCAGACGTCCGGAGCATCTGCGATGCGAACGGCGCGCTGATGATCATCGACGAGGTACAGACCGGCATCGGCCGCACCGGCCAGTGGTTCGCCTTCCAGCGTGACGATCTCTCTGGCGGCGCGGTTCCTGATATCGTCACGTTCGCCAAGGGCGTGGCCGGCGGTTTCCCGATGGGCGGCATGATCGCTTTCGGACAGCAGTTGAGCGACTTGTTCACCCCGGGCATCCACGGTTCTACATTCGCAGGCAATCCGCTCGGCGCCAGCGCGGCGCTGACCACGCTTGGCGTGATCGAGCGCGACGGGCTGCTCGCCAATGCTCGCGAACGCGGCGAACAGCTGCGCGAGGGCATCATGGCGAGCGGCAATGCGCTTTTCGAATACGTGCGCGGGCGGGGTCTGCTCCTGGGCGTGCAGCTCACGCACCCATGCGCGCATGCCGCGATGAACTGGGCGCTGGAACATGGCCTGATCGTCAATGCCGTGGCGCCGGACGCGCTCAGGATCGCGCCGGCGCTGATCGTGAGCGAAGCGGATGTGCGCGAAGGCGTTTCGATCCTCGGACGAATACCGAAGGATCTGGCGAACGATTGAAACCATCATTTGATACGAATGCACAACAACTGCAGGACAACAACCAAGGAGGACGCCCATGACCGGCCAATTACGCCACATGCTGCGCGATGACGATATCACGCATGACGAGCAGCTGCAGATTCTCAGGCTTGCGATGCATTTCCGCGAGGACCGTTTCTACCACCGGCCTTTTGAAGGGCCGCAGGCCGTGGCTGTGCTCTTCGACAAGCCGAGCACGCGTACGCGCTCGAGCTTCTCGGTCGGCGTGGCCGAATTGGGCGGCTATCCGCTGGTCATTGACAAGTCGGGTTCGCAGCTGGGGCGCGGCGAGCCGGTCGCCGACACCGCGCGGGTGCTCACCCGCATGACCTCGGCCATCGTCTGGCGCACGTTCGGCCAGGAACGGGTCGAGGAAATGGCGCAATACGCCACGGTCCCGGTCGTCAACGCGCTGACCGACCAATTCCATCCCTGCCAGGTACTGGCCGATTTCCTCACCATCGCGCAATTGCGCGGCGGCGTCGACGCCCTTGCCGGCAAAAGCATCGCCTATCTTGGCGATGCGGCCAACAACATGGCCAACTCCTACCTCTTGGCCGGCGCGACGGCAGGCATGGATGTGCGCGTGAGCGGGCCCAACGGGTACCTGCCCGATGAACGGATCGTCAAAGACGCCCAAGCCATCGCCGAAACCACCGGCGGCTCGATACTCGTGACGACTGATCCGGCTGAAGCCGTCCGTGGCGTGGACTGCGTGTTCACGGACACGTGGGTGTCGATGGGCGAAGAGGGCGAATATGCGATTCGTTCCAAGCCGTTCTGGAAGTACCAAGTCAATGACGGGCTTATGGCGCTGGCCAAGCCCGACGCACTGTTCCAGCATTGCCTGCCCGCATACCGCGGCAAGGAGGTCACCGCTGGCGTGATCGACGGACCGCAATCAGTGGTCTGGGAGGAGGCGGAGAACCGTTTGCACGCCCAGAAGGCGCTGCTTACGTGGCTCATCGGCATCCAACGCGACGACGAAAGCATGTTGTCGTGAGCCGTATGGAGGCGCATGCGCGCGCCGAGTTGCACCGCCCGGCTACGAGGGCGGCCCGTCTGAGCGCCATAGAGCATGCTGTGCTGACCCACATCATCACCTCGCAATCCCAGCTCTGCACCATTCTGGCCGATGAAGGCATCGACGTGACCCAAGCCACGCTGAGCCGCGATCTCGACGAGCTGAACGCCACGAAGACGCGTCTCAAAGATGGCACGGTGGCGTATTCGCTCGGCGCTCAGCCGGTCGGTGAAAACTCGGCGAAGGCGATGAAACGCATCGAACAGCAGCTGGAGCGGGTGCTCTACGGGCTTGTGGTTTCAGTGGCGGATGCCAGAAACCTGGTGGTGGTCCACACGCCGTCCGGCGCGGCGCAATACGTGGCGAGCGTGATCGACAAGCAGCCTCTCGAGGGTATTCTCGGCACTATCGCCGGAGACGATACGGTGCTGCTGATCTGCGCCACCGACAGGCTGGCGCGCGAGTATGGATCTTGGCTGTTGGATGTCGCCTCTAGAACGGCATGACACCGATGCTCGCTCGCTGTGGCCCAGCCGCGGCTGAAATCGCCTGCGGCAACATGGCGACTCACCGACTGCATAAATATGCAATACTTCGTATATACTGATGAACGACGTTAGAGAAAGGGTTGCAATGAGCGATAACAATCATGGCGACAAGAACCGAATCGTATTGGCCTATTCCGGCGGCTTGGACACGTCCGTGGCCATCGCCTTCCTCAAGGAACGCACCGGCAAGGATGTGGTGGCCGTGTCCCTCGATGTCGGGCAGGGCGGCGAGAGCTTGGACGCAGTCAGGCAGCGCGCGCTGGACTGTGGGGCCGTAGAGGCCTATGTAGTGGACGCCCGTGAGGAGTTCGCCGAGGAGTACTGCATGAAGGCCCTCAAGGCCAATGCCAAGTACGAGGGCGTCTATCCGCTGGTTTCCGCGATTTCGAGGCCGCTGATCAGCAAGCATCTGGTCCAGGCGGCGCATCAGTTCGGCGCCGACACCATTTCGCACGGCTGCACTGGCAAAGGGAACGACCAAGTACGCTTCGAGGTCTCGATCCAGTCCATTGACCCGACGCTGAAGGCCATCAGCCCGATCCGTGACCTCTCGCTCACCCGCGACGTCGAGATCCGCTTCGCCAAAGAGCATGAGCTGCCGATCACGCAGACCGAGAAAAGCCCGTACTCCATCGATCAGAACGTATGGGGCAGGGCCATTGAAACCGGTTTCCTCGAGGATCCATGGAACGGGCCTACCAAGGACTGCTATAGCTATACGGACGACCCCGCGTTCCCGCCGGTCGAGGATGAGGTCGTCATCGAGTTCAGGCAGGGCGTCCCCGTGGCGATTGACGGGCGCAAGGTCACGCCGCTGCAGGCCATCGAGGAGATGAACCGTCGCGCCGGCGCGCAAGGCATCGGCCGTATCGACATCATCGAAGACCGGCTCGTGGGCATCAAATCCCGCGAGCTGTACGAGGCGCCGGGCGCTGTGGCTCTGATCGCCGCACACGAGGAGCTGGAGAACTGCTGCCTGGAGCGCGAGCAGCACCGCATCAAGCGCGACATCGACAAGCGCTGGGCCGAACTGGTCTACGACGCGCAGTGGTTCTCGCCGGCTGTGCACTCGCTGAACGCCTTCATCGAAGACACCCAGCAGTATGTCAGCGGCGAGATCCGCATGGTGCTGCATGGCGGGCGGGCCGTCGTGACCGGCCGCCGCTCCGAGTCCTCGCTGTATGACTACAATCTGGCCACCTACGATTCGGGCGACAGCTTCGATCAAGGCGCTTCGAACGGCTTCATCGAGATCTACGGCCTGCCGAGCAAGGTCGCCGCCGCGCGTGACGTCAAATTCGGCAACGGCATCGCCGTGCCGAAGGAAGCGGTCGAATAGCGCGGAGAGCACGGACAATACGTTGGAAATGCCCGGATCGCGCTTGGACCGCGCGAATTCCGACATAGGCAAGGAGCAGTCGATGGCGGACACCACGCAACCGCAGCACAACAGCGAGCATCTGGCGTTATGGGGAGGCCGTTTCTCATCCGGGCCGTCACCGGAGCTGGCTCGGCTCTCGAGATCGACCCAGTTCGATTGGCGTCTCGCCGACGACGACATCGCAGGCTCCCGAGCACACGCCCGGGCGCTGGGACGTGCCGGGCTGTTGAACAATGACGAGCTGGGACGCATGGAGACGGCGCTCGACGAGCTCCAGCGCCGTGTGGATTCGGGGGCGTTCGCCCCGATTGAAGACGACGAGGACGAGGCGACGGCTCTGGAACGCGGGCTGATCGACATCGCCGGGGACGAGCTCGGCGGCAAGCTGCGCGCCGGCCGTTCGCGCAACGACCAGATCGCCGCGCTCATCCGCATGTGGCTGCGCCGGCACGCCCGTGTCGTGGCGCGCAACGTGCTCGGCGTCGTCAACGCGATTATCCTTCAGGCGACGGCTGCGGGCGATGCCGTGATGCCGGGCCGCACCCATATGCAGCATGCGCAGCCGGTGCTGCTGGCGCATCAGCTGCTGGCCCACGCTTGGCCGCTGCTGCGCGATGTGCAGCGGCTGGCCGACTGGGACGCCCGCATCGACGCCAGCCCCTACGGCTCGGGCGCATTGGCGGGCAATACGCTGGGCCTTGACCCGGTGATGGTCGCCCGGGAACTGGGATTTTCGAAGGTCACCAGCAATTCGATCGACGGGACCGCCAGCCGTGATTCAGTCGCCGAATTTTCCTTCATCGCCGCCATGATCGGCGTGGATGTGAGCCGGCTAAGCGAGGAAATCATCATTTGGAACTCGCAGGAGTTCGGCTTCGTCAGGCTCGATGACTCCTATTCGACCGGCTCCTCAATCATGCCGCAGAAAAAGAACCCGGATATCGCGGAGCTGGCGCGCGGCAAGGCCGGCCGTCTCATAGGCGATCTTACGGGTCTTTTGGCCACGCTCAAAGGCCTGCCGACCGCATATGCCCGTGATCTGCAGGAGGACAAAGAGGCGGTATTCGACCAGGTCGACACCCTCGAAGTGCTGCTGCCGGCATTCGGCGGCATGGTTGCGACGATGTGTTTCGACCATGACCGGCTGCGCGAGCAGGCGCCTACAGGTTTTGCGCTGGCCACCGACATCGCGGAATGGCTGGTAAAGCACGGCGTGCCCTTCCGCCATGCGCACGAGCTGTCCGGCGCCTGCGTCAAACGCGCCGAGCAGCAGGGCATCGAACTGTGGGATCTGACCGACAGCGATTTTTCCGAGATCTTCGCGGGTTTCCTGCCTGCCGAGCAGGCATCGGCGGTACGCGAGGTGCTTTCCGTCGAAGGCTCGGTCGCCGCGCGCAACGGCAAGGGAGGCACGGCGCCAGCCCGCGTGCGCGAGCAGCTGGACGAGGCGAAGGCGGCGCTCGATGCGCTTGCGGTCTTCGTGAGCTCCAGCAGTGACGGCACCGCGTACAAGGCGCCCGAATCCCTGCAATAGCGAGAAACGCCTCAACGTGCAGCGCGAGGAGGCGGCTGCGCACCTAGGGCGATCGCGTTTGCGCGGTAGCGCCCGTTGCGCTGCCAGTGATAGAGCTGTCGCCGCTTCCTGCGAAACTGGACAGGTTTGCATGGCCTGGGGCCGTGTGCGTTGTTGTCCACAATTTGACAGGGGAGAGGCACTAGATATGGCTCACGTCACCAATTTCAGGGAGGCGGGATTTAACTCGCTCTTCGAGGAGTTGAATTGGCGTGGATTGATCACTCAGTCCACGGATCGCGACCAACTCGCGCAGGCGTTGAACGGCGGCCCCATCACCTATTACTGCGGATTCGATCCGACGGCGGCGTCCCTGCATGCCGGCAACCTCGTGCAGCTCATCATCATGCGTCATCTGCAGGCGGCGGGGCATCATCCCATCGCATTGGTCGGCGGCGCGACCGGGTTGATCGGCGACCCAAGGCAGAGCGGCGAGCGCACGCTCAACCCCAAAGAGGTCGTGGCGGGCTGGTCCGAACGCCTCAAATCGCAAATCTCCGGCATTCTGGAGGTTGATGGCAGCAATCCCGTGCGGTTCGTGAGCAACTACGACTGGACTGCAAGCATGTCGGTCATCGATTTCCTGCGCGACATCGGCAAGAATTTCCGCCTTGGCACCATGCTGTCCAAGGACACCGTCGCCCGCAGGCTCGAATCGGAAGAAGGCATTTCGTTTACTGAATTCAGCTACCAGGTGCTGCAGGGCAATGACTTCCTGCATCTGTACGACGAGTACGGCTGCACGGTGCAGCTTGGCGGCTCGGACCAATGGGGCAATCTCACCTCGGGCCTTGAGCTGATTCACAAGGTGCGCGAGGCGAACGTCAACGTGTTCACCAGCCCGATCATCTCCGACAGTCAGGGCAAGAAATTCGGCAAATCCGAAGGCAATGCGGTCTGGCTTGATCCGGGAATGCTCAGCCCTTACAAGTTCTACCAGTTCTGGCTCAATCAGCCTGACACCGAAGCCGCCAAACTGCTCAAGGTCTTTACCTTCCTTCCCAAGGAGGAGATCGGACGGCTCGAACGCTGCGTCACAACGAATCCGGGTGCGCGTGAGGCGCAGCGTGCTCTGGCATGGGAGGTCACGAGCCTCGTGCACGGCGAAGCGGCGACGCAACAGGCTATCGACGCTTCTTCGGCGCTGTTCGGGCGCGGCGGCGACCTGCGCGCGATTGATGCGCAGACCCTTGAAGCGGCGTTGGACGGGCTCAAGACACAGGTCGGCGACGCAGGCGCAGCGCAGTTCGCACAGGCGCAGCCTGGCGAGCGGGTGTCCGAAGCGGGGGCTGCCGCCGGGCTGTTCAGATCGATTTCCGAAGCACGCAAGACCATCGCGTCAGGAGGCGTCTACGTCAACAACGCCAGGGTTGCCGACGCTGAACAGACACTTGGTGACGAGGACTTCCTGCATGGCCGTTTCGCTTTGATCCGACGCGGGAAAAAAGCTCTAGGCGTGGTCGAGCAATCGGCGAACAGCAATCAGTGAAGTGGCGCGAGTAGCGTCTCGCAATGCGGACGGCCGCATCGCGAAGCGTTGTGGCACACTAGGTACGGTACGGAAACTAAGGAAACACTATGGTAGAAGATCAGCGCGGATCGCGCGACGGCAAATCATTCGGATCACGCAAGTCAGGCTCGCGCTCGGGCGGCGGGTTCCATCATGGATCGGGCGAAGGGCATTCGGGGCGTTCGTACAACTCGCACGGTGGCCATTCGGGCCATTCCTACGGCGGGGATCGCAACGGCGGCTTCCACCGTTCGAATGGCGAGCGGCCGGATCGTGGATATCATGACCACGCCCGCGACCACGAAGATGCGCACGGCGAACACGAAGCGCAGGAACGGCGTTTCTCGAACCAGGGCCATGGCGGCGATCGGCGATACGACAAACCCCGCCGCGACGGCGAACACGGCGGTTATCGCGGGCGGCGCGATGGGGAGAACCCGCGCTATGGGCATGGTGGCGACCATCATGATTTCCATCGTGACGGCGAGCATGGCGACGGCGAAAGGCAGCGTCGCGACTTCCATCGTGATGGCCGCAGCGCTGATCGTCGCGACTTCCACAGCCGCGATTTCCATGGCAAGGGATATCGCAAGGATTTCCACCGCGACGAGAACTCGGAGGAACGCCGGGAAGGGTACCGCCAGGACGGCGAGCGTCGCGACTTCCATAAGAATGATCGTCGTGACGATCGTCGCGATTTCCACCGCGATGGCGAGCAGCGTGGGAATTCGCGCGGCGGATATCGTCATGACAATGATCGCCGCGATTTTCATCGTGACGGCGACCATCGCGACTTCCGGCGTGATGACCACAGAGGCGGCTACCAAGGACGCAGCGACCGTGGTGAGCGCGATGGACGGGATTTCCGCCGTGACGATCGGCGTGATGACCGCAGAGGCGGCGATCGCCGCGACTTCCATCGTGATTTTCACCGCGATGGCGAGCGTGGCGGCGAACGCAGCGGCGAGCATCGTCCGTATGCGCCGCGTCGTGATGGCCAGGGCGGCGGTTACCGCAGAAATGATCAGGGCGGCGGTTACCGTCACGATGATCGACGCGACGGCTCAGACCGCAAATTCGACCGCAACGAGCGCGATGGATACCGTTCGCAGCGTCGGGAGGACTATCTCAGTGCCCCGCGCCGCAATTCGGACGGCACGATATCCTTCCCTTCGCAGAATCCGTATACGCATCGTAGGCCCGATGAGCCGCGTATGCCGCGAGGCATGGAATGGTCGATGCTCTCCAAGGACGAGAAGGAGCGTTTGCGCGGGCTCGCCAAGGAGCATGCGGAAAATATCGGCTTGCATATCCTAGCCGCGTACACACTTGAGGAAAGCGACCCGCAGTCGGCGTTGGAGCATGCCAAATGGGCGGCACGGCAGGCTTCCCGCATCGACTTCAGCCGCGAGACGCTCGCATTCGTCTCGTACCGCCAAGGCGATTACAAGCTGGCGTTGCGCGAATTCCAGACTGCGCATCGCATGAATGGCTTCGCTGATTACCTGCCGTTCATGGCGGACTGCGAACGCGGTCTAGGCAATCCGAAGAAGGCCATCGAGCTGGCGCTGTCAGACGAGGGCAAGAGCCTGCAGGGCGAGTCGAAGGTCGAGATGTTCCTCGTGTACGCGGGCGCTCTGGGTGATTTGCAGTTGTGGGATCAGGCCATCGAGATCGTGCACAAGCTCGGCGCATCCAAAGGGCTTCCGGGCGCGTACCGCATGCGTGCGCTGCAGGCCGAGCAGAACTTCCTCGAGGAATCCGGCCATAGCGACCAGGCAACGGATCTTGACCCGGTGATCGAGTGGCTCGAATTGCAGTATGCCGACGAGGATGAGGACGAGGAATCGGACGATATCGTCATCGACTACGATCTCGAGGATCTTCCCGGCGAGCTGATGGACCAGCTTGGCATCTCCTGGGACGACGCCCAGTATGCGCCTGATGACGGTGCTGACGGCTCCGATGGCGCCAGTGCGGCTGGTGATGCTGAGCATTCCGAGGACGCGGAGGAGGCCATCGGGAACTCCTCCGAAGGAGCTGCCCAAGAGATCGCCCACGAAGAGGAAGAAGCCGATGCGTCGGAAGATGCTGACGTGATTGAGGCTGCCCGCACGGTCGAAGAATCCAGCATGGCTGACGTTGTCGAGGATGCCGATGCCGCTGCGCACGTCGATGCGGCGGTGGATGTCGATACTGTGCCAGTGGGCACTGCGGCGGATGCGACGGAAGAGAACGTGCGCGCCAAGGCCGCTGCAGGGACTGTGGACGGCGAGGCTGGCAATGCCGAAGGCGACGACGAGCAGGAACTGCCCGCGCAGGAAGCTGGCGCAGGCGTGGATGCGGCCGTTGACCCGGCGGCTCTCCAGAGCGGACTCGCGCCGGAGACGGCCGACGGCGGGTCCGAAGAATAAGGCGGTCAGGAAACTGGCGGTAGGGGGGAAGGAAGAGGACGAGGTCATGACGCGTTTTCTACAAGGGTCAGAGCAGGCGTTGAGCAGGGCGTATCAGCTGGCATTGCTTGATCTGGACGGCGTGGTGTATCGGGGCAAGAACCCTATCGAGCACGCCGCCGATTCGATCCGTGCAGCTGAGCGCATCGGGATGACGGTGGAATATACGACCAACAATTCCTCGCGTTTTCAGCATGTCGTCGCCGAACAGCTGCGCGGCTTCGCGCTCGACGTCGAACCGTGGCAGATCATCACCTCCGCCGTCGTGGCCGCTCGCATGGTCGCCCGCCATGTGGATGAGGGCTCAGATGTTCTGGTGCTGGGTGCCGAGCATTTGCGCGAAGAAGTCCGCAAAGCTGGCCTGCACATAGTCGAAGGAGCGCAGGACGATCCGCAGGCGGTGATCCAAGGCTGGTACCCCGATCTGGCGTGGCATGAGCTGGCCGAGGCGTCGTTTGCCGTCGAACGCGGGGCGACGTATTTCGTCACGAATCGTGACCTGACGATACCGCGCGAATTGGGCATAGCCCCAGGCTGCGGGTCACTCATCCAGGCCGTTATCGCCGCTACCGGCGTCGAGCCGGTCGCTTCGGCGGGCAAGCCAGAATCGGCGATGTATGACGAGGCGAGGCTGCTGGCTGCCCGGGACGGCAGCGACCCTGTGGCGAAGCGGGCCTGCCTGGCCATCGGCGACCGTCTTGATACCGATATCGAAGCGGGAAACCGCGGCGGCTACGATTCGCTGGCCGTGCTCACCGGGGTCACCAACCCGCATGAGCTGATGAGCGCCCCGGCGCATTTGCGGCCGACGTATATCGTCCCGGACCTGCGTGGCCTGAATGAGGCCCAGCCCGAGCCGCTCAGAAACGACGACGGCTCATGGAGCTGTGGTGCTACCGATCGTGGTGCGGCCGAGGCGACGGTCGGCGCGGCGCGGGCATGGATCGAAGACGGTGCGTTGCACGTCAGCGACAGCAGCGATATCAACGCGTTGCGCGCCGCCTGCTGCCTGGCATGGGAATACGCCGACTGCGGCGAAGATATCGCAGACATCACGCTTCCTGATTGTGCCGTCGGGGGAGCCGACCCACAATGAGTGACGCCACATGCGATGCGAACAGCAACAGTTCCCGCGAGCCGCATGATCCTCGATCTGAATCCGGCGATGACATCCTGCGACGCTATCCGAAACTAGCCGAACAGGACGGGGCTGCAGACGAGGACCGCATAGCCACATACTCCGGCATTCTCGCCCAGCTGCAACGTGAGTTGGACAGCAGCCGTGGCTAGCCGCAGTCCGCAGCAGGCCAGCAGCATCGAGATACATCCGGATGGCCATTCCGATATGAGCACGGGCAGCCGATTCGTCCTGCATCCCGACGGTCATCACGGTGCGACAGGCAGCGCAGGCAATGCGGCCGCGCAGCCGCTTCGGCTGGATCTCGCGCTCGTGGCACGCGGGCTGATCAGAACCCGCACCAAAGCGCAGGCTTTGATCCGTGAGGGCCATGTGCTCGTCAACGGCGTGATGGCGCACAAAGCATCCGCTCCAGTGGGGGCCGGCGATGCATTGCGCGTCGATAAGGGTGAGGACTATGTCTCGCGTGGCGCTTACAAGCTGGTCGGTGCCTTCCATGCCTTCGCCTCGTCCGGTCTGCCGTCCCCACGCGGCTTGCACTGCCTCGATATCGGCGCGTCGACAGGCGGCTTCTGCGATGTGCTGTTGCGCCGGGGTGCAGACAAAGTCATCGCCCTTGACGTGGGCCACGGCCAGCTCGATGCACGCATCGCCGCCGATCCGCGCATCATCGAGATGAGCGGCGTCAATATACGCGATGTCTTGCCCGATGATCTGCCGGTCGCGCCACAGCTGATCGTCGCCGACGTGTCGTTCGTCTCTTTGACGTATGTCATACCGGTTATCGCCCAGCTGGCCGCGCCAGGCGCCCATGTGGTGCTGCTGGTCAAGCCGCAGTTCGAAGTCGGCAAAGGACGGTTGGGAAAGAACGGCGTCGTCGAAGATCCGGTGTTGCGCGAACGGGCTCTGCACACAGTGATGGATTGCGCGCGGATGCAGGGTTTTGATATCCGGTCACACTGCGTCAGCCCGATCGAAGGGTCGGCCGGCAATATCGAGTACCTGCTCTATGCCTGCCTCAGCCGGAACGCACCGTCACGGCTGACGACCTGAACGGGTTTGCCGAGCATCATCACGGATGAGGATTGGTCGACGGCGAGCTCATCGATGAATTCGGCGTGTTCCACTGCGCATCCGTCGCGCAACGTGGCCGAGTCGACGTTCAGCGTCGCGCAATTGAGCCGCCGCGCGGTCAGCGTTCCGGCATGGATGGTTTTCACGTGGCTTCTTGCGCGATAATCGGTCATGCCCAAGCGGGTTGCCAGCTTGGTTTCGAACGGCTCGATAAGCGCTTCGCGCGCATGCAGTTCCAAAGCCTCCAACACGCCGTACATGGTGAACGATTGCGCCGTGATCTGGCTGGTGCTGGTCAACGAGCCATATACGCTGAGCTGTCCTGTGCATATCAAAGGCCGGGAGATTTCGAGTTCGCCGATGAACTCCATCGCCGCGCACTCCAGCCGTCCGCGCAGCTGCATACGACCATGTCCGGAAATGCGCTGCACCGTCATATCGCCATCGCTTACGAGATGGCCCGAGGAGACGACGACATGCCTGCCGCGGTATCCGGATGCACGCACGCGGCCGTTGATTGTCAGTTGTTCGAAGCGTACGCCGCGTTCCAAGGTATGAGGACCATTGAGCGCGAGATGGCCGTAGTTCCCGGCGCGGATGAACCCGCCGAATGAAGTGAGATTCATCGCTTTCATCAGCGCCTCCTTCCCCGTGCGCCAGCGTCGCATCAGCCCGGCAGGCTACTATGTTCCATGCATAGCGGTTTTTCGCGCTCCGCACGATGCTATATGCAGGAAACTGCAAGAACATGTGCGGGTATTCAATTCGCGCATCTCTCGTTATTACCTGTCAGCTTGGGCAAATGACGTTTTCGTGTGCTGAGATTCATTGTTGATTTCCTCGCAGAGCTACGGGCGCTGGTTCGGTTAGGATAGGGAGACGGTGGACGTTGTCGAATGAGAAATGAGGCTCAGCCATGGTCGAAGGCCGGCATGCGGTAATCGTCACCCATCCTGCCCTGCGAAGGCGCGGGGTGGTATCCGCCGCGATCGGGCAGCTCAATCATGCGGGTTTCACTGTCACCGTCGTGGACAATGCCGAGGCGCCGGTGTTCGGCACGCCGACCAAGGCTGTGGATCCGGACACGGAGATCGTCCTGGTGCTGGGGGGCGATGGCACTATTCTGCGCGCCGCCGAACTGATCTACTGCACCGATGTGCCGATTCTCGGCGTGAATCTGGGACATGTCGGTTTTCTGGCCGAATTCGAGAGCTTCCAGATGAGTGAAGCCATCCAGCGGGTCGCCGATCATGATTATTCCATCGACGAACGCATGGTCGCCCACGCCGACGTGTGGCTGCCGGGGGCAAAGGAGCCGATCCACGACTGGGCGCTCAACGACATCACGCTGGGCACGGCGGACCGTGGCAAGATGATCGGCTTGGCCATCCAAGTGGACGGCGTGGCGATGAACTCCTTCAGCTGTGATGGCATCATCGTCTCGACGCCTACCGGTTCGACGGCCTACGCATTCTCGGCCGGAGGCCCGGTGATATGGCCGAACGTCAAAGCGCTGCAGCTGGTGCCGATCGCCGCGCATGCCCTCTTCGCACGGCCGCTCATCATCGGCTCGGGATCCACATTCACCGTGGACATCATGGAGGATTCCTCGTCGGCAGGCTGGATCTGCTGCGATGGGCGCCGCCAGCGCGAGCTGCCGCGCGGCACTCGCATCGAGGTGCGCGAGTCGCGCGACACATTGCACTTGGCGCGATTGTCAGGTGTTCCATTCACCAATCGGCTTGTTTCGAAATTCGATCTTCCGGTGGTCGGCTGGCGCGAGCGAGACCACAGCGAAACGCTTGGGTACGCTTCGGGCGAACGTCATGAGGGGGATGCGTCGTAATGCTCAGCGAGCTGGAGATTAATAATCTCGGTCCCATTCGTCATGCGTGTCTTTCCCTTTCCGCCGGCATGACTGCGATTACCGGCGAGACCGGTGCGGGCAAATCCATGCTGCTCAATGCCATACGGCTGATATCGGGCGGCAAGGCCGATGCCGCGCAGGTCTCGGGCGGGGCAGGCGGCGTGTGGGTCCAAGGCGTGTTCGCAGTGCTGCCACCCGGCGCGGCTGCGCGTGTCGCCCAAGATGCAGGCATCACGCCGTCGCAGGACGACAACGAACTGTTCCTCTCTCGCGCCGTGCCCAGCTCGGGCAGGTCGCGCGCCGTGCTGTCGGGCCATAGCGTGCCGCGTTCCGTGCTCGTCGAGCTCGCCGCCCAACTGGTCACCATTCACGGCCAGGCCGACCAGCTTCGGCTGGCTTCCGTCTCCCGCCAGCGTGAATTCCTTGACATGGTCGCCGCTGATGATGCGGCGTTCGGCATGTATCGCAAGGCATGGGAGTCGTTGCAGAGCATGGATGAACGTTTGCGTACGCTGGGCAATCAGGAGGCTTCGATGCGCCAGCACGCCGACTATCTACGCGAATCGGTCGACCGCATCAACGAAGTGGATCCGCATCCCGGCGAGGACGACGAGCTCAAGGAACGGCGTTCGCGCATCGAGCACGCCGCCGATATCGCGCGCGGCGTGAGCCAGGCCTTAGCGGCCTTGGATGCCTCGCAAATCGATGTGGATGCTGACGGGACGGGCGCGGCCGCCCTGATTTCGCAGTCGGCTCAGGCGCTGCGTTCGATCCATGTGCCGGGACTGTTCACGCAGATTGCGGATCGGCTCGAGGCGTTGAACGCCGATCTGGCCGATATCGTCTTCTCGCTGTCCAGCCAGCTTGGCCCGGAAGAGAACGTGGACAGCCTTGATTCGCTCAACGCAAGGATTCACGAGCTCGGCGAGCTGACGCGGCGCTGGGGGCCGAGCTTGCAGGACGTCATCGCATGGCGCGATCAGGCGATGCGCGATATGGAGGATCTCG
This sequence comes from Bifidobacterium sp., assembly GCF_022640935.1. Classification (GTDB taxonomy): domain Bacteria; phylum Actinomycetota; class Actinomycetes; order Actinomycetales; family Bifidobacteriaceae; genus Bifidobacterium. The sequence continues at coordinate 27,911 of NZ_JALCCV010000008.1, read as the reverse complement.
ACGATTCGCCGCAGAAGCTCGAAGAGCTCCGTGCCCAGCGCCGTGAGGCGTACAGTCAGGCGTTGCAGGCGGCCGGTGTACTCAGCCGGTCGCGGATCGCCGCGGCCAAGGAGCTTTCGAAGGCGGTGAATGGCGAACTCTCATCACTGGCGATGTCGGGCGCGAAACTCGACATTCGCGTCACGCAGCGTGCGAAAACCGTAGCCACAAAAGGCGGTGCGAACGGCAATAACGGTTCGACAGTGCGGAACGGTTCGGCTGGCAACGCTTCGAATGACCGTGGTTTCGACGAGGCCTGCCCAGGCGATACCGGGGCGCTGGACGCCCATGGCTTCGACGACATCGAATTCCTGTTCACCCCGTTCCCTGGTTCCCCGCAGCTGCCGATGGGCACTAGCGCGTCGGGCGGTGAATTGAGCCGGCTCATGCTGGCGCTTGAGTTGTCCGCAGCAGACAGGCATAGTGGTAAAAGCGGGGGCGTCGAGGATGGAATTGACGGAGCCGGAGACGATGAGAGCGGTGCCGACGCCAATGCTGATATGACCTTCATCTTCGATGAAGTGGACGCGGGCGTCGGCGGTAAGGCCGCGGTCGAACTGGGCCGTCGACTGGCGCTCTTGGCCAGGCATGCGCAGGTCATTGTCGTCACCCATCTGGCGCAAGTCGCCTCATGGGCCGACGCGCAATTCGTCGTAAGCAAGTCGTCCGACAGGGACGGCAGGAACGGCGAGATTGGCGGAACCGACGCTGCTAACAAATCCAGCACAATTGATGAGGCAGACAAAGGCGCAGCCATTAATTCCGCTGAAAAGACAGCCGATTCAACACCCACTATTTCGACCGGCGTGCGTGAGGTGCGTGGCGAGGAACGCATCCGCGAGATCGCCCGCATGCTCTCTGGCAGCGAATCGCACACCTCCCTCGACCACGCCCGCGAACTCCTCGCCGCAAGCGCAGTGTGACGCGTAATGCGCACAACACGGCTGCGGCGGCGGGTGCCCTTGGTGTGGCGAAAACGAGGCCGCTGCGCATTGACGAGGTGCTGCTAATGAGGGGGATGAGGGAGAGAACATGTCCAAGCTTGCCCAATCCGATGTGAAGATCAAGATCAATGCCGGCAAAGGCGCTATCTTCGATCTTGACGGCACGCTGCTTGATTCAATGGGCGTGTGGGATCAGATCGACACTGATTTCCTCAACCGGCGTGGGTTCGCGGTTCCAGCCGATTATGCGGGCAAAGTGGCCGCGATGCAGATCACGCAGATCGCCGAATACACGATCGCCCGGTTCGGCCTGCATGAGAGCCCGCAGGCGCTCATGGACGAATGGAATATAATGGCGCAGAGCGCCTATTCCAGCGTCGTGGAGGCCAAGCCATGCGCGGCGCAGTATCTGCGTGCGCTCAAGGAATCCGGGGCCAAGCTCGCCGTGGCGACCTCGTTGAACGCGCAGCTGCGCGAACCGGCGATGGCGCATGTGGGCATAGCGCAATACTTCGACGTGGTCTGCAGCACCGACGAGGCGGGAAGCGCGGGCAAAGACAGCCCGGACGTGTATCTGCTCGCCGCCCGCAAACTCGGCGTCGAGCCGGCCGATTGCACGGTGTTCGAAGATCTGCTGGCCGGCGTGCGTTCGGCCAAATCCGCAGGCATGAAGGCATGGGCGATGCATGACGACTCATCGAATGTAGATTGGGACGCGATCTGTGAGGAGGCCGACGGCGTGCTCTTCGACTTCGCCAACGCGCCGGCGGCGCTGTAGGCGTACGCGCGCATTGTGCTGCCGCAATTCGCGTAGTGCGCGCAACGAGGCGCGGCATATTGAGGCCAATCGCATTCAAACGGCGCAAACGCAGGGATCGCAGGGAGGCCGACGCCAGTGGACGCGGGTATCGGCGCGCACGACGCAATAGTCCGGAAGGCATGGTGCGCATGGAGCGCGCCGGCGATGCATATGCGTGGCTATGGTCGCGCTCCAGCCTTCAGCAACTGTTATATTATTAACTTGCACAGTTGTGATAACTGTTATATTGTTATACAAAGCAGCATAACAGTAATGCAGAGTTGTTGCATCCAGCAGAACGACAGAAAAGGCATGATGAAACTGATCATCTCATCCGTGTCCGGCAAACCGATTTACGAGCAGATCAAACAGCAGATACGGGCCGCCGTTCTCTCGGGCGAACTGGCGCCGGGGGAGACTTTGCCTTCCCTGCGCAAGCTCGCCAAGGAGCTGCGCATCTCCGTGCTCACCGTCACCCGGGCATACAACGAGCTGGCGGACGAGGGCGTGGTGCGCAATGTCCAAGGCAAAGGCACATTCGTTCTGCAGCGAGGCAACGAGGTGATGCGCGAGCAGCTGTCGCAGCGCATTGCCGACAGCCTGCTGCAGGTCAGCATGGCCGCCAAGGCCGCGGACGTGCCGCTGCTTGGCTTGCTCGACATGCTTGAAGCGGCCTACCGCGACGAACCAACGCCATATGGCGGCGGGGCGTCATCGGCTGACACCCAGGCAAGCGAAGAAAAAAGGAACGCGCGTGACGGTCGATAAGCTGCAGGGTTCGGTTCCGCTCGCTCTGAGCGTCGACGGCGCCACGAAACGCTACGGCTCGGACTTCACACTGGAAGGATGTGACCTTCGACCTGCCCGCCGGATACATTATGGGGCTGATAGGGCCGAACGGCGCAGGCAAATCGACGCTTATCAAACTCATTCTCAACATGATTCACCGCGACGCGAAATCGCTCATCCTCGACGAGCCGACGAGCGGTTTGGATGTGCTCGGATGGGACGGGCTGATGGATAGTACATCGAGGACGAGGCGTGCAGCGTGCTCTTCAGCACGCATATTACCGACGACCTCGAACACGCCGCCGATTTCATCACCTATATCGCCGGCGGGCGGCTGCACTACAGCGGCCTCAAGGATGAGTTCGAAGACTCCTTCCGCCTGGTCAAAGGCGGCCCGGAGCAACTCGATGCCATCGCGGGCCGGGCATTGGGTATCCACCGTTATACGACGGGCTTCGATGCGCTGATGCACACGTCTGCCGCGAAGAAACTGCAGTCCGATGACACGAATCCGGCGCTCGAACCGGTGTCGATCGATGACATCGTCAGGCTCACCAACACGAAGGAGGAAGAGCGATGAACGCTATTGCCAAAGCCGTGCGGCTGGATGGATTGCGAATGACTGCAGGCGGCATGCTCTCCATGCTGCTCATGGCTGTGCTGATTCCGGCCTTCGGGCTGCCGCTGGTGGTGTTCGTCCTGTGTGCGCTTGCGCTGCTCTTCAAAAAGCAGGTCACGGCGATCGCGGCATGGCTGGGCGCGCATATATTTGTTTCGACGCCGTTGACTGTGCTCATCGCCGTGGCGTTCGTTGCGATCGTGGTCGCGGCGTCGCTCTTGATCTCGCCTCGCAGCTATCGGCGCAAAGAGCCGTGAGACCGTCCGGACGCATGGAGCAGATGATGATGCCATGGCGCTGCAGATCATAAGCCGCGCAGCGCCATCGATCAATTGTGAATACCGCTACTGCGGCGTATCTCCGCTATTTGTGGCAGATGCTGACCTTTGCAGAGATACATCTCGCCTACTTTGCGGCATCGTTTCGGGCAGCCGTTGAGTATAAAAGCTCAGCAATCGCCATATAGGGCGACCCGACCATCGAGTCAGGAGAATGTGATGACGCAAATAAGCGGGATATACCTCCGCGACCTTCAACAGGTGCCACAGATAAGTCGATACACTACCAGATTGCCGTAGTAGCACCATGGCAGCCATGTCACAGTCTGGCGGCGGCATCCTTGACGGCGTCGCGCATGGCGTCGATGCCGATGACACCGTCGAAGCGGGGCCGGGCGTGCTCCAGCTCGCGCAGGGATTTCGGCGCAACGGTGCCGGTGGACGCTGCAAGCGTGCCCATGCAATCGAAGTCGCTGCCGGAGGCATCAAGCCCAAGCGATTCGTCGACCACGCGGGGGAACTTGTACGGGCTGGCGGTGCTCAGCAGCACGCGAGGAACGGCTGGGTCACGCGGTATGCGCTGCATGACGAAGTAGCCGCAGGCGGTGTGCGGGTCGATAACATAGCGGTTGCGCTCCCAGCAGTCGCGGATCGCATCGCGCACCTGGTCCTCGTCGGCCCAGCCAGTGCCGAAGAGCATGCGGATCTTGGCCAGCAGCGTCTCCGGCACCTCGAACGCACCCCAGTCCCTGAGATCGGTCATCAGCATCTGGATCAGCCGCGGGTCCTTGCCGGACATGTAGTAGAGCATACGTTCGAGATTCGAGGAGACGAGGATATCCATCGAGGGAGAGATGGTCTGATAGAAACTGCGCCTGCGGTTGTAGGTCCCGGATGTCAGGAAGTCGAAGAGAACGTTGTTTTTGTCGCTGGCGACGATGAGGTGCCTCACCGGCAGCCCCAGCAGCTTCGCATAATACCCGGCGAGCACATCGCCGAAGTTGCCGGTCGGCACGCAGAATTCCACTTCGTCGCCAAGTGCGATCGCGCCACGTTCGACCAGCTGCACGTAGGCCGAGAAATAGTACACGACCTGCGGTACGAGCCGGCCGACGTTGATGGAATTCGCCGAGGAGAGCACGACGTGGTACTGCTGGGCAAGTTCCCGCGCCAGATCCGTATCGGAGAACAGCTCCTTGACTGCGCTCTGCGCGTCGTCGAAATTGCCGCGCACCGCGCAGACATTGACGTTGGAGCCAGCCTGCGTGGTCATCTGCAGCCGCTGGACCTCGCTGACCTTGCCTTCGGGATAGAACACGGTGATGCCGGTTCCCGGGGCGTCGGCGAATCCGGCGAGCGCCGCCTTGCCTGTGTCGCCCGAAGTGGCGGTCAGGATCATGATCTTCTCCTGGGCGTCGCCGCCGGCCGGAAGGGTCCGCGCCATGAAGCGCGGCAGAATCTGCAAGGCCACGTCCTTGAAGGCGCAGGTGGGGCCGTTGAACAGCTCCAGCACGTAGTCGTCGCCCAGCGGCTTCAACGGCGTAATCGCCGGATCGGACCACTGCGGGCCGTAAGCCTCGGCAATGCACCGCGCGAGTTCGTCTTCGGCGAAGTCGTCGAGCAACGCGCCGAGCACTGCAGCGGCGATCTCCTGATAGGACTTGCCGACCAGCGCTGCAACATCAACCGTCCGCTCGCCCAGCGCATCGGTGACGAACAGGCCTCCGTCCTCGGCCAAGCCGCGCCGGATGGCCTGTTTTGCGCTCGTCCCATGTCCACTGGGGGCGTCATCGGCTCTGCGGGTGCTGTGAAAAGTGTTCACGTCTCATCCTTGCAACTGGGGATCGGTTTTCGCCCACTAGTCTAGCGAAGCCGCTGGTCCGGGTGATCGACTCGCCGCCCTGCGACTTCCTTGTGTGGGTCGTTGTGTGCCGTTTTCGGTCATTGAGTGACGTGTTTTTCGTCGTATCGGTTGTCAAGAAACCCGGGATGGCGGATTTCTGGGGTTCTGCATGTTGCTAATACGCCGCATAACAGTCAAAATGTCATGCGTCGACAATATCCAATCGGGTGGTGGTGCGGTACGCTGTGGGGTATGACAAGCGAGATTTCACGATCTGCCCCGGAATCTGACGGGCATGTCTTCGGACAGGTCTGTGCGATGGCGGATGCTGCGGCGCGAGCTCAGGCGGAGCTCGGCCGCGCGAACGGGGAAACGAGGAACGAGCTGCTCCTCGCGCTCGCGGACGCGTTGGACGAGCATGCGGATCAGATCGCGGCCGCGAATGAGCTCGATATGCAGGCCGCATTCGATTCGGGCATGGATAAGGGCAGACTTGACCGGCTGCGTTTCGATGCGAGTCGCATTCGCGCTGCGGCGTTGGGTGTGCGTCATGTGGCGACGCTGCCCGACCCGTTGGGCCAGACGGTACGGGGCTATACGCTTCCCAATGGCTTGCGGCTCGATCAGATCCGCGTGCCGATGGGCGTGATGGGCATGATCTACGAAGCCCGTCCGAATGTCACGGTCGACGTGGCGTCGCTCTGTCTCAAATCAGGCAATGCGGTGCTGCTGCACGGCGGTCATGCCGCCCGAAACACGAATGCCGCAACGCTGCACCTGATCAGCGAAGTGCTGCAATCGCAAGGTTTTGATCCGGCGCTTATCGCTTCGGTCGACGAGTTCGGCAGAATGGGCGTCACGGCGATGATGCAGGCGCGCGGGCATATCGATGTGCTGGTGCCGCGCGGGGGGGCCGGTCTCATTCGTGCGGTGGTGGAGCAATCCAAGGTCCCGGTCATCGAAACCGGCGCTGGCAACGTGCATATCTACGTCGATCGCGCGGCCGACCTGGACAAGGCCGTGCCCATCATCATCAACGCGAAAACGCAGCGCGTCGGCGTGTGCAATTCAGCGGAGAAGCTGCTGGTGCACCGCGATGTCGCCGAGGCGTTCCTGCCGGTTGCCGCTCAGGCGTTCGCCCGGGCCGGAGTAACGCTGCGTGCCGATGAGCGGTCCTACGGGATTCTCTCGCGCAGCGGTGTACAGGAGCTGCATGTGGAACATGCGAGCGCCGAGGATTGGGACACGGAATACCTGGCGCTTATCATGGGCGTCAAGGTCGTGGACTCCTTGGATGAGGCGATCTCTCACATCAACGCGCATTCGACCGGGCACACGGAATCCATCCTCACCGAGGATTACGGCGCGGTCGAGGAGTTCACGGCGCGCATTGATTCGGCGGTGGTCATGGTCAACGCCTCCACGAGGTTCACCGACGGCGGCGTGTTCGGCTTCGGCGCCGAGCTGGGCATCTCCACGCAGAAAATGCACGCGCGCGGGCCCATGGGCTTACAGGAGATGACGACCACCAAATGGATCGGATACGGCAATGGGCAGGTGCGGCCATGAGCGAGATGACGAACGATAAGCCCGAGAAGCCCAAGGAGGCGGCCAAAACGGATATGACGGATGCAACTGATGTGGCAAACGCAGCCAACGCGGCGAATATGACCGGTTCCGAACGGCTTGCCGTCGGGCGCGGCATCGACCTGAACGACCAGCGGCTGTGGCTGAAAATCGCTTCGGAGCGTCTGAGCATCGTACGGTACGTGTTCCTCGTGCAAGTGGAGGACGGCATCGCCTCGGCGGCGCAGCGGGCCGCGCTCGAGTATGCGGACGCCGTGCTCATCGGTTGGCCCGACAACGATTCTCCCGAAGTCCGTGATCTGGAAGGGCACGAGTTCGGTGTGGTCAGGAACCTCATGGCGATCATGGAGCGGCATATCGCCGAATTCACCGCTCGGGAACGCGAGGGCGAGGTCGATGCCATGGGCGGCACGCTGGTGCACATCACTGATTGCGTCGCGCAGGTGCGCCGCATGTTCCAGCCCGACTTCCCGTTGCCGACCTTCGATGAGATCAGCAAGGTCGTGCAGGAGGAATGGGACGAGGACATGGGCAGGATTGATTCGCAGGACGGCGAGCCCAGTTTGGAAACGATCGAAAAGCAGACCGAACATGCCGATGAGCATCGCGGGGAGATGCTCGGCGGCGATGGCGCTCGCGCAGGGATGATTGCCAATGCCTCCGCGACGCCAGCCGATCCGGCAGACGGGCATACGGCATGAGCGCCGGCGCACAGGCCGAGGCGCAGCCCGCTGAACGCAAGATGGCGGAGCTTTCGCTGCCGGGAGACATGCCGGGCGACAGCGGCGACAACGCATGTCGCACCCGACGCTCGTTACGGGGCAACCGGCACGCACGGCCTCGTATCGGCATCATGGGCGGCACTTTCGACCCTATCCACAACGGCCATTTGGTCGCGGCTTCCGAGGTGGCCTGGGTCTACGACTTGGACGAGGTCATCTTCGTGCCCACCGGCCGGCCGGTCTTCAAGATCGACAAGCATGTCACCAACGCGGAGGACCGCTACCTGATGACCGTGATCGCTACCGCCGCCAACCCGCGCTTCACCGTGTCCCGCGTCGATATCGACCGGCCTGGCATCACATACACCATCGATACGCTGCGTGACATCCAGCACGAACACCCTGACGCCGAGCTTTTCTTCATCACCGGGGCGGACGCCGTCGCCGAGATCCTGCAATGGAAGGATGCGAACAACATGTGGGACTTGGCCCGCTTCGTCGCGGTCACTAGGCCCGGATATTCCAATCCCAAGGCCATTTTGGTCCCCTCGGCAGGCAAAGTCGATGCGCTGGAGATCCCCGCGCTGGCCATCTCATCGACCGATGTGCGCCGGCGTGCCCGGCGCGGCGAGCCTGTGTGGTACCTCGTGCCTGACGGCGTGGTGCAATATATCGGCAAGCATGGCTTGTATCAGTCGTAGAAGCGAACAGGGCAGGCGTCGTGCGCGGGCGGGGCAAGGCGCCGAGCAGGATGCATAAGCAGCCGACCGACGGCACGCCGCAAGCCCTGCGGATTGCGGCGTTCAGGTCGCCGGACGCGGTTAGTATGGGTCGAGTCCACTTCAGCGAACAACGTTTGGAGATACGGTGAGCGCCATCCTCTCAGGTAAGCCCGATAAGAATCTCATACTCGTCACCGGAAGGGCGCATCCCAAGCTTGCCGCCGATGTGGCCGGGCAGCTGGGCATCGATGTGCTGGAGACCACAGCCTACGACTTCGCCAACGGGGAGATGTACGTGCGCTACACCGAATCGGTTCGCGGAGCCGACGTGTTCGTGCTGCAGAGCCATGCCAACCCGGTGAACAAGGCGATCATGGAGCAGCTCATCATGATCGACGCGCTCAAGCGCGCCTCCGCCCGCTCCATCACCGCCGTGTGCCCGCTGCTGGGCTATTCGCGCCAGGACAAGAAGCATCTGGGCCGTGAGCCGATCTCCTGCCGGCTGATCTTCGATCTGCTCAAAACGGCCGGCGCCGACCGCATCATGAGCGTGGACCTGCATGCCGCGCAGTCCCAAGGGTTCTTCGACGGGCCGGTCGACCACTTGGTCGCTATGCCGGTGCTGGTCGATTATATCCGCGACCGTTTCGCCGACCGCCTGGGCAATGTGGCCGTGGTCTCGCCCGATGCCGGGCGCATCCGCGTCGCCGAGCAATGGGCGGCCCGCTTGGGCGGCGGCCCGCTCGCCTTCGTGCACAAGACCCGCGACGTCACGCGGCCCAACCGGGCCGTGGCCAACCGCATCGTGGGCGATGTGGACGGCAGGGACTGTGTGCTGGTCGATGATCTGATCGACACTGCCGGCACTATCGCCGGTGCCTGCAAGGTGCTCAAGGAGGCCGGCGCGAACTCGGTCACGGTCGTCGCCACGCACGGGGTATTCTCCGGGCCGGCCATCCAGCGGCTTAAGGATTGCGGCGCACGCGAGGTCGTTGTCACCGACACCGTGCCGATCGAGGCGGCCAAGCGCTGGGATGGGCTAACGGTGCTCTCCATCGCGCCGCTGCTGGCCAGCGCGATCCGCGCCGTATTCGAGGACGGCTCGGTCGCCGAGCTCTTCGATACGTATCCCGAGCATCACGGCCAAGGCTTCCTGTTCGCGTGAGGGCGATGCGGGCGGCCGGGCGGCCGGCGGCGCAACCGCTGAAACGGTGCGCGCCACGCCCTAGGTCGCGGGGTATGGCATAATAATCACTTGGCAAGGTTCGCTTTGCCGATCCCCCATGGTGTAATGGCAGCACACGGGTCTTTGGAACCCTTAGTCTTGGTTCGAATCCAGGTGGGGGAACAGGTAGCAACAGCGCCCGGTTCGGCCGGGCCGCATCTCTGTGCGGCGGCCCGGCACCCGGGCGAAAATCTGTCCGTCGCAGGCGCACACTGACAAACCGAAGAATTGGAGAGCTGAGCATATGGCGTTGTCCGCCGCAATCATTCTCGCCGCTGGCGAAGGGGTGCGCATGCATTCGCGCAGGCCCAAGGTGCTTCATGAGTTCGCCGGGCGCACATTCCTTGAGCGTGTCATGGGCGCCGTGGCAGGCCTTGAACCGGACACCATGGCGCTCGTCGTGCGCCACCAGGCCGAACGCGTGGCCCAGGCGGCACGCGGCTACAATGAGCATGTCGAGATTGTGGTGCAGGACGAGGTTCCCGGCACCGGCCGCGCGGTGCAGTGCGCGATGTCCCAGCTCGAATCCCACGGCCCGTTGCGTGGACCGGTGCTCGTCACCGCGTGCGATATGCCGCTGCTTGACGAGGGCACGCTGGGTCAACTGCTCGACTATCACATATCTGCTGGCGATGACGCCACGGTACTCACCACCACGCTCGAAGATCCGACCGGCTACGGCCGCGTCATCCGGGGCAGCGACGGCGGCGTGCTGCGCATCGTCGAGCAAAGGGACGCGAACCGCAGCGAACTGGCCGTGCATGAGGTGAATACTTCCGTTTACGTCTTCGAAGCCGAAACGCTGCGGCAGTCCATCGCCGGGCTTGACGACAGCAACGCGCAAGGGGAGTTCTACCTGACGGATGCTTTGGAAGGCGCGCGCGGACACGGCCGGGTCGGGGCCTACGCGGCGGCCGACCCATTGAGCGTCGAAGGCGTCAACGACCGCGTGCAGCTGGCGCGGCTGGCTAAGCAGCACAACATCCGCGTATGCGAAGACTGGATGCGCCGCGGCGTCACGATCCTCGACCCGGAGACGACATGGATCGAAGACGAGGTGAAGTTGGAGCATGATACGACCATTCTGCCCGGCTGCTTCCTGCAGGGACACAGCACGGTTCGGGCTGACGCCGTCATCGGCCCGTATACGACGCTGATCGACGCGAGCGTGGACGAAGGCGCCATCGTGGAACGTGCGCGCGTGCAGGAATCGCATATCGGCGCGCACGCGAACATCGGCCCGTGGACGTATCTGCGTCCGGGCAACGACTTGGGTGAGGGAACGAAGGCCGGCGCCTATGTCGAGATGAAGAAGGCGCACATTGGCAAAGGCACCAAGGTGCCGCATCTGAGCTATGTCGGCGACGCCGATCTGGGCGAGCATACGAACATCGGCGGCGGCACGATCACCGCCAACTATGACGGGGTGCACAAGAACCACACGCATATTGGCTCGCATGTGCACGTAGGCGCAGGAAATCTCTTCGTCGCGCCGGTCGAGGTGGGTGACGACGTGACCACGGGCGCGGGCTCGGTCGTGCGCCACGAGACGCCGGACGGCGCGATGGTCTACTCGGAGAACACGCAGCATATCGTCGAGGACTGGAAGCCGCGCTGGGAGCGCACGCAGCAGTGAGCAAGGCGGCGGCGAACATGACACGTACAGCGAACGTAACGAATGCCGCAAACACGGCGAACGAACCAACCGTAATGGGCGGAACAACCAAGAACAGAGGATTATGAGCGCGCAAGCCAATACCATCGACGCGGTGCGCATCGCCGCAGCCGCCGCAGACCGCGTCAAGGCCACGGATATCGTCGCCTTCGACGTGAGCGACCTGCTGGGCATCACCGAAATCATGCTCATCGCCACTGCTTCGAACGAACGACAGGTGCTGGGGGTGGGTCAGGAGATCGAGAAGGATCTGTATCTGCACGCGAACCACATGCAGCCGCGCGAGCGCGAAGGGCTGACCGAGGCGCAATGGGTGCTGCTCGATTACGGCGATTTCATCGTGCATATCATGCATGAGGACGCTCGCCGGTACTACGGCCTCGAGCGGCTGTGGAAGGACTGCCGGCAGATCGATCTCAAACTGCCGCGGCGCACGCCGGACGAAGGATGAAATGATGCCGACCGCACCGCATGCCCGCTCGATCACGCTGGTACGCCATGGCCGCACCGCATACAACGCGGCAAGCCGCATCCAAGGGTGGATCGACATCGCGCTTGACGACGTCGGCGAGTGGCAGGTGCGCCAGACCGCTCAGGCATTGCAAAACCTCTATGCAGCGCGGCGCCCGGGCGCCGCGCGCCAGCTCGTCGTGAGCTCGGACCTGGGGCGGGCGCGCCAGACCGCGCATGCCTTTGCCGATTCGCTCGGACTTGACGTGCATACCGACGATCGCATGCGCGAACGCAACTTCGGCGAATGGGAGGGCATGTCGGCGCAGGAGCTGCAGCAGGATTTTCCCGAGGACTACCATTCCTGGGCGCAGATGACGGGCGGCGAGCTCAAGCATGGCGCGGAAAGCAAGCAGCATGTTGGCGCGCGCGGCGCTGCGGCGTTGCGCGATTGGTCAGGCAGAGCGGGCGACGGCACCGACCTATTCGTTTTCTCGCACGGCGCGTGGATCGCGCAGACGCTGCAGACCATGCTCGGCCTGGACAGGATCGATGCGAATTTCATTGGCATGGTTTCGATGCGCAACGCCCACTGGGCGCGGCTGGTGCCATTCGAGCAGCCTGAAGGCGGCCTGCGCTGGCGATTGATCGATTACAATCATGGCCCGGCGCTCGCCGATACGGGCCAATGGGAGCATCCCGACCTTGCGCGGCGCTGACGAAACCGTCCGGCGGAACCGGGGAAACGTGCGCAACAGGCTGATTATTCCCGTTTGCACAAGGTCTTCACCACTGTACGCTTGGAGCGCATAAGCGTTGCTGCATGCGATGCGAGCGCTGGGAAGCCTCTATTGTGGACTATGTCGCGAAGCCGGATAGTGTGGCTTGGCGCCGGTGTCGTGACCAATGAGACGGTGAGCGGCGCGGGCGCGCGGGCGATTGACAGATATCGTTCTGACCTAAGGAGGAATCATGGGAGTATTTGATAACGCAAAGGATTTCGTGAAGGATGCGGGCGACAAGGTTGCCGACTCTGCCAAGGATCTCAAGGACAAGGCATCGGACATATTCGATGACGTGAAGGACAGGGTTTCGGACACCTCGGATGAGGTGAAGGCGAATGCGGAAGTTCTCGGCGCCGAGACCAAGAAAAATGCGACGGAAGCGAAGAACGACGTCAAGGACGCCGCGCGCAAAGTCGACAAGTAAGGGTCATACAGTTCAGTAACAACAATGGCTATCCGGGTGCTGCCCGGCAGTCATGCAGCTGAGGCGCCCCGGGACATCCCGGGGCGCCTCAGCTATGCCCGTATGCCGGTCGCATGGCCGTAGGCAGGCGTGCCTGCGCACCCGCGCATCGATTTGCAATCGACTGGATGCAGTCGCGATGACGACGTGGACGAGACTTGGAACATGTCCTATGTCGTGCAGGGCGGGGACAATCGTGCGATATAACGTTTTTCAGCCTCGTCGCGACATGCCTTCAGCATGCCGCCGACGCAGGGTTGCATGGAAAGGGTACGACAGCCGGATGGATGATGTCATGGACCTAGGATCTGCTCGGGAACACGGCGGAGATGAGGGTTTCACTGCAAACACAGGTCTTGATCAGGCGTCGGCGGACGCAGGCGATGAACGCACAGGCGACGGCGGCGCAGATGACGGCGGTTCCCAGCCGAGGCATATGCGCATAGCGGGCGACGATACAAAAAATGCGGAACGTGGCAAGGCGGATGATCGTGCAGGCAGTCCCGGCGGCAATGGCGGGACGCATGCGGCGCCAGCCGGGGCGTCCCGGTTCTCGCTGGGGGCGTATGGCGTGCTGTTCCTGCTTTTCGATATCGCAGGCGTGGGCATGATGCAGTGGGGCGTGACCGTCTCTTCCTCCGGGTCCACGCTGCCGGGGCCGCTGATCGGCCTCTGGAACTTCGCCGAGACGATATGGAAGCAGCAGCGCAACGTCTTCTATTTGAATCTTGTATTGCTCGGGCTGATATACCTGACGCTGCTGTTCCTGATCAACCATTTCTGGATAACCACTCCCGTCATCATGGGCGTATGCATGGTTTTCGCGTTGATCGAACGGTTCAAGGTGCAGTCGCGTTATGAGACCGTGCTGCCTTCCGACTTCGATTTTCTGAATGCCGATGCTGGCAATATCGCTTCGTTCCTGCCCGCCGGTGCTCAGCGCAAGATCATCGGTGGTCTGCTCGGCCTGCTTGCGCTGATCGTGCTGTGCGTGGTGGCCAATCATTTCGATTTGCGCCACGGCAGGATCATTCTCAGCCGCAGCAAGGCGATCGGGGCTTCGGTCCGCATCGTGGGCGCCCTCGTTCCCGGAATCGCCGTGTCGCTGTTCATCTCGGCGGTTGGCACGGTCGACAGCTGGGCGAACAACCTGGCCTTGAACATGGGTGATATCCCCTCGATGTGGGATTCGGTCTATGACGCCCAACGCAACGGCACGCTGCTCGCCTTCTCCCGCCAGCTCAATCCCAAAGTCATGGACGAGCCCGCGAATTACAGCGAGGCCACTATGAAGGCCGTGCTCAAACGCTACGAAAAGGCCGCAAACACCATCAACACCACACGAACCGCGAATCTCAACGATGGCAGCGTGATCTTCGTCCTGTCCGAATCGTTCTCCGATCCCACCCGTGTGCCGGGCGTGAATCTGAACAAGGATCCGATGCCGTACATCCGTTCGGTCAAAGACTCGACCACCAGCGGGCTCATGCTCTCTTCGGGATATGGCGGCGGCACTGCGAATCTTGAGTTCCAAGCGCTCACTGGCCTGAGCATGGCCAATTTCGATCCTTCGCTCACCAGCCCGTACCAGCAGCTCGTGCCGGCGCTGCAATGGACGCCGAGCATCAATCAGCTCTGGAACGGCGGCAAGAATTCCGTGGCCTTCCACCCCTTCGTGTCGTCGATGTATTCGCGCTCTTCGGACTATAAGAAATTCAAGTTCCCGCATTTCTACACGCTTGACAAGCCCGACGTCATCAAGTATTCCGAGCCGATCGACCGCAGCCCATACGCCAGTGACGAGCAGGCCTACAAGAACGTCACCGAATGGCTGCAGGGCACGCCGGGCAATCGCTTCGTGCAGCTGGTCACCATGCAAAACCACATGCCGTTCAACAACTGGTACGACGACAACGAGTTCGCCGCCACTGCTCCGCAAGGTTCTGCCGCTTTGGGCAGTGACGAAACCATGGCGATCCAGACCTATGCCAAGGGCGTGAGCCACACTGATAATGCCACCCGTGATTTCCTCGCGTCGCTCGACAAAGAGAACAGGCCGATCACGGTCATGTTCTACGGCGACCATCTGCCCGGCATCTACTCGACCGCCGGGGCGGACAACGCCAATTCCATCGCGTTGCACGAGACCGATTATTTCATCTGGTCGAACAAGGCCTCCGCATCCGCCGGCGCCAAACTTGACGATAGCGCGTATTCCTCGCCGAACTTCTTCATGGCCCAGACCGCCGAACATATGAATGCCAAGGTCTCGCCGTACCTTGCCTTCCTGACGCAGCTGCATGGCAAGATCAGCGCCATGGAGCCTCCGGTGATCAATCAGATCCAAGGGTGGACGCGTATTCCGGCCGGGCAAACGATATATTTGGACAACAAGGGCAATCCGATGAGTGCGGTCGATTTCGACGCCGCCACCAGGCAGCTGGTCAACGACTACAAACTCATCCAATATGACATCACTGCGGGCAAGCACTATCTCGAAACCACCGATTTCATGACAATGCCAGGCGGCGGCGCCATGACAGGCGCGGCCGCAGACGCATCGGCGTCTTCGACGTCGTCGTCCGCCAACTTGTCCGCGGCGGTTTCCACGCTTGCTTCGACGAATCCGGCGAACGGCGTCGCAGCCGGCTCGACGTCCCAGCGCGAGGGCCAGGTCAATCGCTCCAGGCGCTAGTTTACCGTTTCAAGCCTTGAGCCGGAAGGTGTGCGACGCCACGGCGTAGACGGGCGCGCAGGCCAGCACCGAATACGCCGCGCAGAAACTGATGACGAGGCCAGAGAACAACAGCAGCGACGAATTCTGATGGTCCTTGGCGAACAACCAGCAGGCCATGTAGGTCAGCCCGATGGCAGCCTGATACGGCAGGCTTTTCACCTCAGCTTCCAGGGTGTACGGCTGGAGCACGTAATACAGCGCCAGGTTGCACCGAGAAGAGCATGCCCATCATCATGATGGAGGCGAAGGCCGGCGCATAGTCGCCCAGTGCGCGTTGCGGATCGTACACTGCCATCAGCGCCAGCGTTCCCAGGCCCGGCACGCTCGAGGGCAGGAGATTGATTTTGGCGATCTCCCACAACCGCAGCCGAAACATCTCAAGGATCCTGCCGGGTCGCTTGTAGAGCGGATAGGTGAGCATGCTGTGATCGCGGTTGATGTACAGCGCCTTGGTGAATTCGCGGCCGAGGTTGACGAAATACAGGATGAGGAGCGTCCGGGCCAGGAAAGCCACCGGATCGGGAGCCTTGCCACGGAAGATGAGAAGTGCAGCGACGGCGATGGCGTTGAGGATGCCGATCTTGCATAGTTCAGGGTGCCGGTTGGGCCGCAGCAGCGCCGGCAGCGAACAGGGCGAATCCCGCAGGCGTCAGCTATGGCCGCCGGCCGCATCGTGAAACCAAAGGGTTTGTTCGCCGCGAATTGCCCGGTTCGCTCGTATCGGCGCATCGTCGGCGCGATTCATGGCCGTCTTGCCGTCTGCCGGGGCCAGGGCCATCGCAGCCGCCAGCCACCAAGGCACCGCGATGAAACCGTGCAGCGCCAGTGGGCGCCGTCGTGAGCCTCGCCACCGATTTGAACGGTGCATAGATGAATCCGCTGGGCCCACGTTCCAGGGCATTCATGCGCATGAGGGTCACCGCATAATAATCCTGCCGGGTGAAGCTGAACATCCATGTGTCCGTTCCCATGCCCGCCAAAGCGAACAGCAGATAGAACGCGGGGAGGAGGCGGGCCACAGGGTCTGCGCTGAGCTCGCCTGATTTCAAAAAAGATAAGGAACGCTGGCCCAACCAAAATGCCTGTGGCTCCCACTTGCGACGCCGCCTATTGAGGAATCATCTTGCACTGTGTGTGGCGAGGTGTGGTATGCCCGCGTGCTGCTGCATGGTTGCCTGCAAGGCATGATAGAGCATATGAAACCCGTCGGATCGATGTTGTGTGACGTATTTGTCGTGGTGTGACGTTTGTGGAAAATGAGAGACGTCGGAATTCTGCAGTTTTGTACATTCTTAATTGACGGTGTCTACGATATTGTCTTTCGGCGCCTTAGCGGAACCTCACTTCGCCTACGTCAAGCCCCGCGGGGCTGTACGCTAACGGCTCAGCGTGACGCTACAAAACGTCACACGGTGAGGTGAAACCGCATACAGGGCGTCGACGTGCCTGGCGATTTTGCGCCCGCTGCCGAGGCATGTCAGCGATAGAAGTAGCCGTTGGGGGATTCGTCTTTGGTTTGGATGGACTTCGCCTGGAGAATCAGGCCATTGTAGCCGTGCGAGGCGGTGCCGACGCGGCCTTTGGCGAGCGTGCCGGTCACGCGCACCCACGTATTGTCTTTTGGCATTGTCGTGGGCGACGAAGTGCTATTCGACGACGTGTCCACGACGAATCCGAAAGGCGTCATATCGAGCACGCAGCAGGTCATGAGCATGCGTGAAACGCTGAATTGCGAAGCATTCAACGATGAATCGTGAGACACGGAGCCTTCGACGATGATCGTGTAGCCGACGTACTGGTCGGCGTTGCGGTCGATGCGGTCGAACCATGAGCCGAAATCGTCGTCGCGTATCGTGATGGTTTTCGCTGCGACGTTCAGCCCCGGCAGCTTGGCGGAGGCGGACGAGTTGATGGCGATGGCGCGATTCGTGCCGGTCAATGCCGCGCCGCCCGAATCGAAGGGCAGCGACAGCAGCAGCGTTGGCAACAGCCCCACGACCAGAACATTGGCCAACGAGGCTCCGGTGCATCGGAACACGCCCAGCCAGGCCGTCACTGCGAAAATCAGCAGCACGGCCGCGGCAAACCACAGATACGGCACAGTGCGCGGCGTCACGAAAGCGATGAAGCGCCCGGTCATCACGAATGCCGCGATGGAAACGGCGAAGGCGAAGAGAACGAAGCCTTCGACCCGATCGATGGCATTGGGTTTCGTATGCTGGCCCGCAGCCGTGCCAGTTGCAGAAGACGCCATCATCGAACAACCCCAGCGATCAGCGCGGTGACGGCGAAAACGATTATGGCCGAGGTCACCGCGAGACGCACGACGAAGCGCCGGGAGAACATCGAGGAAAGCATGAGCACGTTCTTGACATCCATGATCGGGCCGAACACGAGGAAGCCGAGCAACGCAGGAGTCGGGAACATAGTGGCGAAGCCGCGCGCGATCACCGCGTCCGACGACGAGCACAGCGAGCTGAGGAATGCCAACGCCATCATGAGCGCAATGGAGATGACCACGCTGTGATGGGTGAGCCACGCAGGCGATTTCGAACCCCACAGCACGCGCAGCGACGAGGCGAGGAAGATGCCGACGAGCATATAGGGCACGACACGGAAGAGATCATCGTGCGCGTGGCGCATCATGGCGACGACCCGGTCCATGACGCCGACGCCGACGCCGGGTGTTTCTGCGGGATCGGGAGCGCCGCTGCCCATTGCGTCTTCGCAAGCGCGGGAGTCACAAGCGGCATCATGCAAACGGACTTCGGCGGTATCAGCGCCATCGCCAAATCCGTCAGCCTCATCGTTAATTCCCGTGCGCAACACGTTGCTACGCACGGGAATTAAGGCGAAACTCGCCCCGATCGCCAGCGAGACGAGAATGCCCAATCCGACGCGCGATATGGTCAGCAGCGGACGATCGGGGAATGCGAACCAAGTGGACCAGATCACCACCGGATTAATGATCGGGGCTGCGCACAGAAACACCACGGCGCTGGGCAGCGGTATGCCCTTGCGCACCATACGGGCGAAGACCGGCACCGTCGCGCAATCGCACACCGGCATGGCGAATCCCGCGGTTAGCGATACGGCCATGCCCGCGCCAAAGGATTTCGGGAAGCGGCGTTCGATGAAATCACGGGTCAGGAATGCGGCTATCGCGCCGGAGACGAGCACGCCGATCAGCAGAAACGGGAAGGCCTGTGCCAGCAGTCCGATGGCGCCTTTGAGAATGGCGGTCAATGGGAAGCCCGCTGAATCGATGAGCGGCGCCGAGATGATGACAGCACCCGTCACCATGGCTATGACCATGAAGCCTTGGAAGGTGAGCTGATGCCGTGCGCGAATCACAGGGACATTGTAGGGCATGGAGCGGAAAGGGCTTTGTCGTTACGCTGCATGCGCAGCTGTGCAGTTCTCGCTAAGCCGAACTGTGGCATTGCCGGCGTATCGGCGACACAATGGAGGAAGCGATGCGCAGGATCGCTGTAGTGCGCGGAGCTCCCGCACTGTACAGGACCTCTTCGCGTCGGATTGCAAAGCGTCAGGCATGACGATGAGGCGGTATGCATGAGCTAGCCGAGCTGCGGGTGCGGGCGAAGGCGAAATACAAGGAAAGGGCTGTGATATGGGCACGCAACGAGTGAAAGTAGGCAACAGCGATCTGGAGGTCTTTCCGCTGGTTCTGGGCGGCAATACCTTCGGCTGGACCAGCGACGAGGCCACGAGCCGATCGGTGTTGGACGAGTACGCTGCTGCGGGCGGCAACTTCATCGATACCGCCGATGTGTATTCGGCATGGGTGCCGGGCAATGCCGGCGGCGAATCGGAGACGATCCTGGGCCGGTGGCTGGCTGTGCGCGGCAACCGCGACGGCATGGTGATCGCGACCAAAGTCAGCCAGCACCCGCAGTACCCCGGGCTTTCTGCTGCGAACGTGGCTGCGGCTGCCGACGAATCGCTGCTGCGATTGGGCACGGACCACATTGACCTGTACTATGCGCATTTCGACGACAGGGACACGCCGCTTGAAGAGACCGCCGAGGCCTTCGACGCACTGGTCAAGGCCGGTAAGGTGCGTGCGATCGGATTGTCGAACTATTCGGCCGAGCGCATCGAGGAATGGTTCGGCATCGCCCGCGAGAACGGCTTCGCATTGCCGGTCGCATTGGAGCCGCATTACAACCTCGTCCACCGCGCCGATTATGAGCGCACGCTGCAGCCGGTGGCCGAGCTCGAGGACATGTCCGTCTTCCCATACTATTCACTGGCCTCCGGCTTCCTGACCGGCAAATATCGTTCGGCGGCCGATGCGCAGGGCAAGGAACGGCAAGGCGGCGTTAGCGACTACCTGAACGAGAACGGCTTCGCGCTGATCGACGCCCTCGCCAAAGTCGCCAAGGCGCATGACGTCGCGATCGCATCCGTGTCGCTGGCTTGGCTGCTCAGGCGCCCGCAGGTCACCGCGCCGATCGCTTCGGCCCGTACCCCCGAGCAACTGCCGGCGCTGATCGCCGCGACCAGGCTGAGCCTAGGCGACGAAGACGTGGCTGCACTCGACGAGGCTTCGGCTCCACTGATGCGGTAGGGCTGTCGTGCGATGCAGCCTGGTGTTGTGTCGATATGTGCTGTGGCCGGATAAACGTCGGTTATAGGTGGTGCAGGGCAGGCTTGGCCCGAAAACCTAAGCCGCCATACGCTGCACTATGGGCAGCGGATTCATCAGATTCGGCAGCGCATAGGCCGTACGGATGCCCGGCAACGGCCGCGGGCCATCTCGGTTAATCCAGATCGAGCGCCATCCTATGCGTTGCAGAAAACAATTGCCTCACAATTCGCGTCGTGCGAGATCTGTCGCCCTGCCTTATGCGGACTGATGGAATCAATCCCTCATGGGGCGTTGCCGACCTATCGCTGGCCTGCTTCATCGTTGGACGCCGTTGTCCGCTGCCGTTTTCCGGATATGCCCGCGAATTCCACCTTAATGCAATGTAATGAAATCTATTAAGCACATTGTGCGAAATATGCGCTCGAATGCGTTAGGACGACTGTGCATAGGGCTATAGAAACGTTGATATTCTGCGAAAATTCTTTATGCCGGATTTGCTGTCTATTTTGGCAAGTGCTCAATAGGCGAAAAAAGTGCTGAATAGATGATTTGCGGAAGCAAATTGCGCAAGACGCAATAACTTGAGCGGCACTGGCGTGGCATTTGCTTGGTTGTCGCTGCGGCATCGTTTATTCAGCACTTTCTTCGTCTATTAGGCACTCAATGAAAGTATGTGGGCATCATGTCCTTCGGAAGATTGTTGCAATTCCGCTAATCCTAGCGGTGTGGCAATGTTTTCGAAGAGTTCATGTGGATGGCCATGCGGGGGAAAGTGCTTCATAGATTTCGCTAAGAGACAGACACGGCGCGTGGCAGCGAATAAACAGTGCGAATAAGCGGCTCGGCGCCAGTACTGAAACGGTGAATCTCAAACCCAGAGCTTGCCGTGGCAGCGGCAGCCGCGGCTGCATGGGTGCGTCGACTGGGGTTCAGCTCGCAGCGGGACGAGGCGCCTGAGTCCATCAGCGACTCGATGAGCGAACCCTGATCGTCGAAGTACCGGTCCGAGCGGCGCAAACAGATCACCCGCTCCTGCCGTGCATGTCTATGAGCCGGTGGTCGTAGATGCCTGCATGCCCTGCGCGTCCTGTGTGTCGCGCAGGGCGGACTACCGGTGCGCGGTGATGATGCCGACCCCGCAGCCCTGCCCCCTATATGCTTTGGCTAGCGATACCGTGCGCTGCAAAAGCTTGCTGTGCAGGTTCATGTCGATTTTGATGCGAGAGAAGATGCCGCGCTCCTTCTGCTTGCTCGGCCCGAAGTTGGCAGCAACCGAGCAGGCGGTCATCGTGGAAAAGATCATCTGTTTGCCTGTGATCTCGCTGCAACTCTGCAGAACCAGACAGAAGGAGAACAGAATGCCGTCGATGTCGAACCCATGGCGCGGTATATGCGACGGACTCATGCATAAGCATCCTCCCGCGCAAGTGCAGCGTTCTATCGCGTGACGCGAGCGGCTTTCGCATTAGTTGCCCGGCTCTGGATTATAAAAGGAATGGATCAAGAAGTCTGATCGGGTAGTCGTGGAGCAGCGTTTCGACACGTGTCACTTCGCGATGCGAACAACCGAATCGAATATCTGTCCGCACAATCGTTCTCATCAGGCGAACAGGCCAGAACCTTGATGCCAGCGAGGTACCGGTTCGACGAGCTGTGGGCCATCGTCATGCAGCGGAGCGATCTCGTGGAAGACGAGTCGTTGGGAGAGTTTGCCGCCGGCGTCGTTCGCCTCGGCGAGCAGCGACGCGATAGCGGCATTCGCCGTGGCAGGCAACGAGGCCGCGTTGGCGTTGGCGCCGGCGTTGCCGCCGTTGGCAAGCGGCGCGAACCAATCGTCAATCATATCGTCAGGAAGCAGAACGGGCATGCGGCTGTGGACGCTGGCCGGCGCCCCTATTGCCTCGCGGGTGAGGATTGTGGCAGTCAGACGCCATGGAACGTGAGCGCTCGTGCGCCACCAGGAGTACAGACCTGCCATGAAGAGTGGGACGTCATCGGACGCATGGAAATAGTATGGATGTTCGCCTTTGAACTCGTAATAGCCGCTGGCCGGTATGATCGCGCGCATCGAGGCGGCTGAGGGAGCATATGTCGGTCTGCTCGCTGCGGTCTCGATGCGCGCGTTGTAGGTGGGGTAGCTCAAATCGATGGTCTTCGATGACTTCGGAATCAGTGACCAGTAGGCTGCACGCAGGTGCCGGCGACCTTGCGAATCACCGGCCACGATGGCGATATCGGTTTTGGGAGCTGTGTGGAATGTGGGCGAGGGGAGTGCCGCTGCGCAATGATGAACGGTGTTGCCGGTATCGGCATCATCAGCGTCAATGGCGCAGACCCCGAAATGCTCGGCAACGTCGTCCCAGTCGAGGTCGGCGGCAAATGCCCTACACATGCCCTTGCTCCTTTTGTCTTGTTCTCCCGCTTGCGCCACGTCATCATTCAGCTCGGGGCGTGCCATATCACACTACGCCCATGCTGCATGTCTGAGTATGTCGCTTAGAGCCGGCCCATGGTTGAATCAGGTTGTCCAGAATTCCAGCATTCTCAAAAGTTGCGTTCACGCATCAACGTATGGCAAGAGGTCCTGCGGCGCATGCGCCGCAGGACCTCTTGCCATATGCATTCGTCCGGTTCCGGGCAAATGGCATCGATCGGAACTGATCAATCAGTCTTTCGAGATCGTGGTGCCGGCCTTGGCGCCAGCGGAGAGGTCCTGAATCTCGGTGATCTCGAGCACCGGCACGGCAGCGGGCTTCTTGGTGCCTTCCTCTTCGGCGACCTTGACGCGTGCCTTGTAAATGTCATCGTCGGTGTGCAGGGTCACGGTGCCACGGAAGCGGTAGCCTTTCTTTTCTCCGAAGTTCACCGAGGCGATGACCAGCTGGCTGCCGTCCTTGAGATTCTGGAAATGCTGGCCGGCGGTGCGCTCATGGTAGGCGAGATGGTTGTCGTCGAGCACGAACATCGACATCTTCGGACCGAGATCGGGCTGTCCGTCCTTGCTGACGGTGGCAATCCAGCACAGGTTGTTGGCGAGGAATTCCTTGATCTCGGGGGTTAGCGTAGCCATAATAAGCTTCCTTTCGGCTTAGTGTTTTATCGGCACCCAGCATACCGCCGCTGCTTTCAGACCGGCAAGGATATTTGCCGCAAAAGTAAGGAGAATAACACTTGCGCATAGCTCATGCAGACATGCAAGCGCGGCGGCAAATCAATCTGATACAGGCACAGTCGCATCGCTCATACGCTGGGCGCAAGGATCTGGCACAATGGCTTACGAAATAGCATGTCGCGGGAACCGAGTCATCCGGCAATTGGTTGGCGATTGGTTGGTGGTTGGTTGGTGGTCAGTCGAGGGCCGTCAGCCGACGGTTGCGATGGATGCTTATCGTTGCAGATGCTACATGCATTCGATGTAGTACCTATCTGCGTTATGTGTAGTATGACTCACCCCTTGCAGATAGACTTCCAGATCTGTCAATGGCTCCTCACATAGGTGAATCACACGCTTCTGCAAACGTTGCTGTCCGCTGGATGCTGTGAGGCTTGCCTTGCGCGAATTCTCTATGAAGCATGGGCGTGTTTTGCCCTGTTGCTGGGATATCGTGAGGTGTTTTGAGTTTTTCTTACGACACGAAGAAGAGCAGGGCCATGGGCATTCGCACCGATCCGGCGGATCCGCATCGCCACGGTTCGCAAGACACGTTGAGTGGTGCAACGCAGGGCTTCTCGTCCACGTCGATGCCGACGCCCGTTTCGCAGTCAGTAGTAGAGGAGCTAGTGATAGAAACCTCTGCGACAGGTGATCTGGTGGTAGAAAGTCCAGCGGCAGAGGAATCTGCGGCACAGGAGATCGTAGGGCCACGGGATCCGGGTGAATTGGGGGAGAGCGGGAGACTGTCGGATCCCGGAACAGCGCGGAGGCGCGCCAAAGTGAATAGGTCCCAGGACTCAGGCAAGCTCAAGGCAGCGCATCCACGCTCAGCGTCCGCGTCTGGCGCGTTGAATGTCCCCTGGAGGCGCAACCTGCCTCACTTGACTAGCGGCTGGCGCGGTTGGCGAAGCCGCATGTCACGCACCTTCCCGCCTAATCTCGCCCGGCTCATGCTGCTGTGCTGTGCCGCGCTGTGGGGCGGCAGCTACTTGGTCGCCAAAATTGCCATGACGACCATGCCGCCGCAATGGCTGATGGCCATGCGCATGCTCGCCGCCGGAGTGCTTATGCTGGCGCTGTTCCATCGCAGCATCCTGCCGGCCCTGCGCCGGGAGATCGTCGTCCCAGGCCTCATCGTGGGCGTGACCTACTACGGCACGATGATTCTGCAGACGACCGGCCTGCGCACGATCGACCCGGGGCGCAGCGCATTCCTGACGGCCGCATATTGCGTGCTCACGCCTTTCGCGATGTGGCTGGTCTACCGCAGCAAGCCACAGATGGTCAATGTTCTCGCCGGTATCATCTGTCTGATCGGTGTGGGATTCATCGCGCTCAAGCCGGGTGCCAACACGCTGGCCTTGTCTCAGGGCGACGTGCTGACATTGCTGTGCTCGCTCGTATTCACGTTCAATCTCATCGCCCTAGGGCAGTATTCCAGGCAGTTCAACCCGATAGCCGTGACATTTGTCCAGTTCGGAGTCGCCGGTGTGCTGTTTCTTATCGGCGCGTTGATCACCGAGCCGGCTCCTGATGCATCGTGGACCCAGCCCGCCGTCGTGCTCAGTTTTTTCTATTTGGCTATTGGTTCGACAACGATCGCGCAGATCATGCAGAATATTGGCTTGGCGCATGTCCCGGCCACGTCAGCCTCGATCATCATGTGCACGGAAAGCCTGTTTTCCGTGGGATTTTCAGCGCTGTTTTGGGGAGATCGCATCGGGTGGAACTCGATAGCCGGTTTCGCGATGATCTTTGCGGCCATGCTGATGTCCGTAATGAAATTCAGAAACGCCAAGGCTTGAGCACGCCAGACGGGACGCGTGAGACGTCGAATCGGCAGTGCGCGGTGACCGCCATGCGGCTGCGGAAGGCAAGATAGTCGTTCTCTTGGTTGGCGTCGACCATGTCCTTCAGGTCGTAACCGGCGTTTTTGAACGCCCGCCAGACCACGTCGATGCAGGCGCCGCGGTTGGCAGGCGGATAGCCGCCGCGATAGCAGCCCGCGTCGTAAGCTGGGTGGACCTTGGCATCCAGTTTTGCGCCTTGCAGAATATCCGTGCAGTCGTCGATACCATCGTGATCGGAGTCGGCCGGGCTGGTCAGTTTCGCGATCGCCGGGCCGGTATAGGTCTGCGCTGCGCCTGCTGGCGCACCAGTTGCGTCGATTGCGCCCATACGTGCGTCCCCGTGACGGAACAGTCGATTCCACGCAATGAATCCGGCGGCAATCAGCGCACGACCAGAGCCAGCGCCGCGAGCCGCACGGCCAGTCCGCCGCGTTTGGCGCGCACGCCCTTACCGTCTTGGTCAGGGCGCGGCCCTTGCATGTCCTGATTGCCTTGACCTGCATTGCTGTGCATAAGGCATCAGCTTATTCCTGTGACAAGGCGCAGCGCGACGGAATGATCCTCCGGCCGCTATGTTGCCTTGTTTCTTCGCAAAGTCAGTGGAAGGCGTGCGGGAGATGATCCCATGGCCATTGTCGAGCACCCTTGAAAAGGGCCGTGCGGCTGGCAATTGGAATTGAATTCGAGTGGACGTCCTGTGGCCGGAAGCGTAACGATTTCGACGTTGTTCACCAAACGCTGAGCGCATTCGCAGCCGTTTCCGTTACCCTCATGAGTCGTGAGGAATTTTTTCAAGGGCATTTCATGGTCGCAGATCGGCGCGGGGGCGCTCGCTGCGGTGACCTCGTTCCTGCTGTCGGCCAAAATCGGCATCGCCGGCTCGGTCATCGGCGTGGCGATCGGTTCGATGGTGTCGGCGGTGGCTTCGCAGATCTACCAGAACGTGTTGAAAGCATCCTCGAAGAAGATCCAGGACGTCACGCCATTCATCGGATCGGGTAACGGTTCTGGGCGCGAGTCTGCAAACCAAGGCGCCGACGCGGTTACCTCCGGCGCACAAACCACCAATACCGCCGTGATCGCAAACGACGCCGACATCACCCGCGTCTTGTCTTCCGAAGACGATCAGCATGGCCAGGGTCTGGAATCTGCTGAAACGCCTGCGCCCAGGGTCGTAACCTCAAACAGGGCATCGACGGCTAGCGCTGATGCCGCAGCCGCTACGACAGCGAACTCCGGGAAACAGCATCCGGGCCGCGAGGCGAAAGCTGTTTCCGCACTACGCAATGCGCGTGAACACGCTGCGCAAACGGGGACGGACGCGCGGCATCGTCGCAAAGTGGCCGCTATCGTCGCCGTGGTCAGCGCGTTGCTCGCTGTGGCGCTGACTGCAGCCATCATCATGCTGGTGACCGAGGGGAAGGGCACCGACAGCGTCGTACGCGATTTAGTAAATAAGTCCCAGAATCAGCAGACGCCAGAACCTGTGCCAAGCGTCACTGCCGATCAAGGCGGAAGCTGGGACGGTTCGAGTTCGCCAACGCCCAGCGAATCTTCGAGCGAGGCGCCCAGCCAATCCTCTAGCCCTACGGCATCCGCTACGCCATCCCCAACCGGAAGCGATAACGGCACTGGCACTTCGACGGGCAGCGGCAGTCCCTCGCCCAGCAGCTCGCCGGCCACCAGTGGCTCGGATGGCTCCGGCAGCACAGGAACACCCAGTTCCGGCAGCGGATCCTCGGGGTCCGGGGCCAGCGGTTCCGGCAAGGGTTCGCAGGGTAGCTCGGGATCTGGTTCCGGCTCCGGCAGCGGTTCAAGTGACGGCACCGCGAACGCCGGCGGCGCCGGCTCGGGATCGGGCAGCAGCTCCGGCGGCAGCGGATCCGGCTCCGTCAAAAAATAGCGGCGGTTTTTCCGGTTTCGACATTTCTGCCTTGACGGTTTGGCCGTGACAACATGACTTCGCGAGACAGGATTGGCAGTCAGTCTGACTGGTTGGGCTTGGGCGGGGCCACGCCTCGGTTTCGCTGTCATCGAAGTACACCGACAGGTGATTGAGGCTGAAGTCGGCCAAACCGGCTGCGGTTTGGCGCTTGGGGGAGTCGATCTCGGACATCTCGAGATCCGGCCCGGTACCGATGACTATCATGCGATGGCGGCGGATGATCGTCATCGTGAGGCAACTCGATGACGCCCGGATTTTTGCGCAGTTTTGAAGTGGTGGGAACACAGCCCGTCCCATGTGTACGATTTTCAATCGCTGAAAGAGAAAACCGATTGGAAAGCAGGTACGGGCTATGCCCAAGCATATTTTACAGGTGAACCAACCCATGTTCGAGACCCAATTGGATCGCATGGTCACCCAGAAGGTCACCGAGATCCGTGGGCCGGATGCCGGACGCTTCAGGCCGACGAGATCACGGGTGCCGCCCGATATGAGCGTTCCGGTGGCGGGAAGGCGTATCGGGCCGGTCATTACGGGCGAGATCTGACCGTCAAGGCCGGGAAAATGACGGTGAGGGCACCCAAGCTCAAGGGGGCGGTTTTCGAGTCGGCGGTCATCGAACGCTACCGGAGGCGGGAGGAGTCGGTCGAGGAAGCCCTGATTGACATGTATC
>NZ_JALCCV010000007.1 GCF_022640935.1 Bifidobacterium sp. | reverse complement strand
GCGTAATGCATTGCCCGTGATTGCACGGCGCGCCGTGTCAGCTCATTATCTTGTCGGCCTCCACCATAGCTGTCCACATGCCGGTGAAATCAGGAAGGGTCTTGCGCGTGGTGGCGATGTTCACGATGCCAATGCCCCCGATCGCAAGCCCGAGCATGGCCGCGAACGTCGCCATGCGATGGTCGGCATATGTTTGCATAGTTGCGCCGTGCAGCCTATCCCTCACCACTGGCGTGACCGCGATGCCATCGTCCAGTTCCTGCGCCTCGCCGCCGATGCGCCCGATCTCGGTCACCAATGCCCGCAGCCGGTTCGTCTCATGGCCGCGCAGATGGCCGATGCCCACCAGCTCAGTCGGCGCATCGGCCAGTACGCATAGCGCAGCGATGCTCGGGGCGATCTCCCCCGCCGCGCTCAGATCATAGCGGCCGAGCCCATGGATCACGCCAGTGCCCGTGACCTGCAGCATCGCCGCAGCCGGAGCATCATCAGCGGAATCCGTGTTGTCAAGAAAATCTGTGCCTTCAAAGGAATCAGCGTCATCGCCACTGTTGATATAGCCGACAGCTTCACTGTCGTTGTCAGCTGCACCAGCAGCTGGCAACATCTTGCCACCCCAGCTCACCGATGCGCCCATGCGCTGCAGGAATGCCGGCAGCAAGCCGCCGGGCTGCGCGGTATCTTTCGGCCAGCGCGGCACGCTGACCGAGCCGCCCGCGATCATCGCCGCGCCGAGGAATGGGGCCGCATTCGAAAGATCCGGCTCTACCACGATTTCAGGGGGCAGCGCAAGATCCGCGGATGCGACGATCCAATGACCCGGCTGGGGCATATCGATATGCCCGCCTGCGTGATTGACATCTTCCATCGTCATGCGGATATGCGGCATGCTCGGCAGTTTCTCACCGGTATGAACAAGTTCACAACCAAATGGTAGTCGTGAAGCAACCAGCAGCAGGCCCGAAATGAATTGCGAGGAAGATGAAGAATCAATGGCGATATGGGGCATGCAATCGCTCGCGCTGTGCCGTGGCGGAGTGATAGTGAACGGCAGAAACCCCCGTTCGCCGTGGTATTCGATGTGCGCGCCCAACTGCTCGAGCCCGTCGAGCACCGGCTGCATGGGCCGCGCATATGCCTGCCCATCGCCATCAAAGCGAACCGGTCCGTCCGCGAACAGCGCCAGACATGGCACGAAGCGCATCACGGTGCCGGCGAGTCCGCAATTTATCGTGATGTCGCCGTGAAAGACACCGCTCGCCGGCGGTATGACGCGAACCGTTGTGCCGTCGGCATCCAGCGGTTCGCACCGCGCGCCAAGCCCTTCCAACGCTGTCATCATCAACTCCGTGTCACGCGAGCGCAGCAGGCCTTTCAGCATGACCTGCCGGGTTCCTAACGCTGCAAGCACCAGATATCGGTTCGAAAGCGATTTGCTGCCCGGCACCTCGACGACGGCATCGAGCGGATGCGCTGCTCGGGGAGCCGGCCACGGATCAGGAAGCGTTGCAAAACGTGTCATGTCAGCCATCGTATCGATAGAACGCTACATGGCTTAGCGGGTCAACTTGTGCGAAATGATCGGATACCCGTTCAGCAAAATGCAGGCGCGCTCGGGCAAGCAGCTTCGCGGATAAAACAGCACTCCCTTGTGGGGACGGCACCTAGATCGGATACGGGCAATCGATGCAGGCAAGCAGCCGACGAGCCGGCACTGCCTCAGTGCCGCAATAGTTCTGTCAGTCTACTGATACAACTTCGGGACACAGCGCCTGCGCCTGTTCGCCCTGTCACCGTGCGCCGTTAACCTTGCTGCGTATGACCATCATCAACGCCTTCGACGACTCCAGCGAGGCGATTGTCACGCCGCAGCGCAATATCCGCCCTATCGAGGATTTTCCGCAGACGGTTATCGCAACCTTCAGCTCGAAATTCCAGGATCTCGTAACGGCGCGGTTCGCCACCGAGCAGATCGGCGCAATGGTGGCCGGCAGCACGGTGCCGATATTGCGGCTCATGTATCGCGGCATGCCGGTCGCCTTCTATCTCACGCCGTTGGGAGGGCCTGCTGCGAGCGCATTGCTGGAGGAGATCATCGCATACGGCGGCCGGAAGATGCTGTTTTTCGGCTCGTGCGGCTCGCTCGACACTGCAATCTCCTCAGGCCATCTTATCGTTCCCACGGCGGCGTACCGCGACGAGGGAACCAGCTACCATTACCTGCCCGCCAGCGATTTCATCCAAGTCGAGACAGCCGACGCGACCGCGCGCATCCTCGACGAATTGCATGTGCCGTATACCTGCACGAAAACGTGGACGACCGACGGATTCTACCGCGAGACGCGCAATCACGTCGAGGCCCGCAGACGTGCGGGCTGCGCGGCGGTAGAGATGGAATGCGCTTCGATCATGGCAGTCGGCCAGTTCCGCGATGTCGCGGTGCACCAGTTCCTCTATGCCGCCGACTGCCTTGACGGCGCAGTCTGGGATGAGCGCATCTTGGGGAAGATGCCTGCCGACATGATCGAGCGGCTGCTCGACGTCGCGCTGGAAACCGCGGTCAGGCTGTAGCCGGATCGCTCGTTCGCGCGCGCATGATACGTTGTCGACCATGGGCAAGGGCATATCTGACGATTGGATCGAATACCGCCGAGACGGCGATCATGAGCGTTTGGGCTGGTTCGTGCCCGAAGGCGATGGCTTCGTCGCCATCGATGCGCTGGGCGAACGCCGAACTGGACCCGTGGACTGGATGGCCGCCGAGCATTGCCTTGACGAGTTGGGCTTGTCGTATCTGTTCGAGCCGTATGAAATGCTGACCGAGACGGGCAATTGGATTCCGGTTCGCATCGTCAACGTGTCTCCTGACGCCATTGACGTCAAATCCGAGGATTATGGCGCCATCGACGCCCCATCCACGTCATGGGCGCTGCCCTTCCCGAAGCCGGACAGCTTGCGCACAGCTTCGCATGACAGCATGGGCGTATGATCACCAGCTTTCTTCACGTTGCAAATTCGTGGCTGCACACGATATGGATAGCTTCGACGACCCGGTTGCCGCCGCTCGACTCTGCCGGAACAGCACTGTGCGCGTCTATCGCGCTTGCGGCGGTGCTGATCGGCCCGGTGTGGCGCGTCGCCAGGAACGCCATCACCATCGCGCATGAAGGCGGGCACGCGATCATCGCCGTGCTGGCTGGCCGCAGACTCGGATCGATCCGTCTGCATGCCGACACTTCGGGCGTCACCGTCAGCGCAGGCAGAAATCGTGGCTTCGGCCTGATGCTGACGACCTTTGCGGGGTATGCCGCACCCGCGCTCTGGGGTCTGGGATGTGCAGCGCTGGCTGCGCACGGATACGCGACCGCGGCGCTATGGCTGCTTGTGGCGCTGCTGGCGCTGATGTTCATGCGCATCCGCAACGGCTACGGCGTTGTTGCGATAGCGGCCGCGCTGGCGCTGACCATCAGCATATCGTGGTGGGGGCCAGCGCCCTTGCGCGCATGCTCTGGTTATGCGCTGGCTTGGTTCTTGGGCTTCGGCGCGATCCGGCCACTTTTCGAACTGTGCCGCCAGCGCGCAGCCCATCACGCCCGCGATTCGGATGCCGATCTGCTCGCACAAGGCACCGGGATCCCGGCCGTGCTGTGGATGCTGCTCTGGTTCGCATTGGATTGCGGAGCCTTGTGGCTTGCCGCGCGCTGGCTGACGCAGCCTGCCGGCGGCCTCAGCGCGGTCTTCTTCCCCGGACGAATCGCAGCGAAGCTGGCCTAACTGGGACACATCATCGTCTTATGACACGCGTCTTCCTTGGGTTGGTGCATACTTTGTGAGGCTATCGGCGCAACCGAAACAGGAGAAGGTCATCAGCATGGTCACATTGCATAAGAGTCGCGTAGTAATCATCGGCACCGGCAGCGTCGGTGCGGCGGTGGCCGGCGCCATCGTGCTGCAAGGCCTGTGCAATGAACTCATACTCATCGATCATAAGCCCAACAAGGCCACTGGCCTGGCCATGGACCTGATGGACGGATCCGAATTCATCAGCCGTTTCGTCGCGATTCGCGAAGGCGACTGGTCGGACTGCCAGAGCGCCGACATCGTGATCGTCACCGCAGGCCCGAAACCGAAGCCCGGCGAAACGCGTTTCCAGGAGATGGACGCCGCCATCAGCATCGTGGACCCTATCCTGTCGCATATCGCCCGATCCGGGTTCGACGGCATCCTCATCATGGTCACCAACCCGGTCGACGTGCTCAGCTGGTTCGCATGGAAACGCACCGGCCTGCCACGCACGCAGGTGATCGGGTCAGGCACTGCGCTCGACACGTCACGTATGAAAGCGATCATCGGCGAAATGACAAGACTGGACCCCCGCATGGTCTCCGGATACGTGATCGGCGAGCACGGGGATTCCCAATTCGTGCCATGGTCCACGATCTCATTCATCGGCAAAAGCTTCACCCAGTATCTCGCCGATAACCGTCCGCGCTATGCAAACGTCACGCTGCAAGGCATCGAAGAGCAGACACGCAAACGTGCGATGGTCATCAAACGGCTGCGCGGCGGCACCAGCGAAGGCATCGCCGTCACCGTGGCCGGCTTGGCCAAGACGATCCTGTGGAACGAGCGCCGCGTGATCTCCGTATCCACGCTCGTCGACGGCCAATACGAATACGACGAGCACGACGTGTTCCTCAGCCTGCCCGTCACCTTGGACGCCAACGGCGTTGGCGATTTCGTCGACCTGCACCTGACTGATGACGAATTGGCCAAATTCCACGATTCCGCCCGCATCATCCGGGAGCATTGCGCGATGATCGCGGATCGACTGTAGCTCAGGGAGAACGTTCGGCTCAGGGAGAACGTTCGGCTCAGGGTGTACTGCATACAATCACGGCTTTCCTCAAACCCCTAGTCGCCGTAGAGCAGGACGCCCATATCGGACGCGGTGATCTGCACAGTTCCGCGGCCATATGTTCTCGCCTCGTCGACGACTCGATCAGGCAGCTTGATGAATCCCGGAAAAAACTCGAACAGCAACGCAAGAAACTACTCCAGGACCATTACGCCGACGCTATTCCGCTCGATATGCTGCGCCGGGAAAAAGACCGTCTGCCCCAAGAACTGCTCACGGTCACACGCCGGCTCGATGCCATGAACCAGGACATCGGTTCCTACCAGGACATCGTCAAGCAGGGACTCGACCTAGCTGAGCATTGCGGTGAGGCCTACGCCTCAGCTCCCGATGAGAGCCGCCGCATGTTCAACCAGCTCTTCTTCGAGCGCATCCTGGTATTCCCGGATGACAGCATCCACGGCATCCACGTGCAAGGCCACTGCACCGCACCATCCTGGGCGCCTCTTGGTGCCACCACAACAGGCAAGGTGAAAAGGAAATGCAAGAAAGCACGGCAAGAAGAAGCAGCCAATCCGATAAAGACGGATTAGCTGGTTCCCTCTCGCAGCATCCTGAGAGCAATTTCATGCCTCGGGTTGTAATACGACCGCTATGGTCGGGCTGACAGGATTTGAACCTGCGACATCCTGCTCCCAAAGCAGGCGCGCTACCAAACTGCGCTACAGCCCGAATGCCTCGAAGGGCACAGCTATCCATTGTATAGCAACCTTGGACTGATCACGCGCGTGTCAGAGCACAATAAAGTCTGCGCGCATCAACCTGCCGAAACCGGCATACAGCGCGCGGACACGCCCGTACATACCGCACGGATACAATAGGCTCGCGGCACGGACGGCACAACGCGATATACGGAAGGCTGCTTGGGCCACGCTGCGACGTATGGCAACACGGCAACACGAATTTGCAACAGTGGCAGGAACACGACTGCAAAGACACCGAAAGACAGGAAACAAGCGGCTATGGGACGGCATCAGCACGCAGAATCGGCAGGACTCGTGTCCTTCCTGTGTTGCGCCCTGATCGGCGGCACCGCCATGGCCTTGTATCTGCAG
Organism: Bifidobacterium sp.; assembly: GCF_022640935.1. GTDB lineage: Bacteria > Actinomycetota > Actinomycetes > Actinomycetales > Bifidobacteriaceae > Bifidobacterium. Next base: position 59,593 of record NZ_JALCCV010000007.1, on the reverse strand, counting down.
CTGGCACCGGCGATCTGGCAGGTGAGCCGCAGGTTGTTCAGCGTGTTCTCGGGCATCGTAGCCGCATGCGGCGTCGTGTCGTTCATCGTGGCATACGCCGGCAAATCGCGTTCGCTCAAAGGCCGAGGTGGATGGTTCATCGTCGTGCGCAGGATCGTCGAGATCCTCGCCCTCTCCACCGTCTACGCCGCCACGCTGTTTCTGGTGTCGTTCGCCGCGCTCGGCATCATCAATCAGATGGCCGGCCGCGCGTTCATCGGTTATATCGCCGCGCTGTGCGCCGGATCCGCAGGGCTCTCCGGCTATGTGACCTTCGTGCAGGCCTCGCTGATGGATTCGAAGACCCTCGCCTCGCTCCTGCCCTTCTTCGTGGTATCGGGTGTGAGCGCCGCAGGATTGACCAGCGACGACCCGTATTGGTACAACAACAATTTCTCGCAGCTGGGCGACCGTACGACTTTCGCCGCGCGCATGTTCAACTCCACGCTGATTCTGGCGGGCGTTTGCATCGTCATTATCAGCTACTTCTCGATCTCCGAGCTGGTGACCACGTATCGTATGAGAAGCTTGTGGCCGGACGGGCACGGTCCAAGTCGCGCGGAGGCAATCACGCATTTCAAGACGCGCATCGCATGCCTCGCCGTACTGCTGACGCTCTCGGGTATCGCTTTCGTAGGGATCGGGCTCTTCCGCTACACTCCGCATCCGATCGTGCACAACGTGTTCGCGCGCGGACTGCCCGGCATCATGGCCGCGTTGCTCGTCGGTCTGCCATGGATCGCGCCGCAGCTCTCGCGTGCGATATACGCGGTATCGGATCTGGCCATCACCGCCTGCATCATCGAATTCATCGCGTGGCTGCGCGGGGCGAACACGCTGACTAATGTCGAAGCCTTGGCCGGGCTACTCTTCCTCGGTTGGTTTATTGTATTCTCGCGCCAGATCGCCGCCATCGAGGCCGACCGCGTCCAGACGCAGACGCTGCATCATCAAACGGACAACGCGCTCCCGGGCATTACCTCGCGCATGCAGCTGCCGGCATCGCAGACGGAGTCGACCGCTGCGCAATCACCTGGCAGCGGCGCCTTGGAACGGCCCGACGAATTCGAGTCGAGGCTTTCGGCGAATCAATAGGCGCCAGAATACGTTGTGTGACGGTTTCGCAGGAACAGGAATGGCAAATTTTCAACATTTTGTATTTTTTAAATCGCACTCGACGAAAAATACGTCACCCGACGACTGGAAACATCACACAACTGGACCGGAGACACTGAACATGACTGAATTTGACGGCACGAAACTCTCATGCGTCGAAATTTATGGCGCATGAGCCTCAGCAACTCAGTCGCAGCAGCATCGCAATACCTCAGAAGTTGATCGGCGGATCCGGTTTTTTGGCGCTCATGAGCAGCAGGAAGCTGCGCGACTGCGCAGTGATGGAGAACCCCGCCTCATAACTGAGCTCCGGCCCCTTGGGGTTGTGCGTATCGACGATCAGCTGCCATTTGCTGCCATACTGCTCATCGGGCAGTGTGAACATGATCGGCTCGTAGTGCGCGTTGAAGATGAGGATGAAATCGTTGTCGATCATCCGGTTGCCGTACCAGTCGGTTTCGGGGATGTCCGAACCGTTGAGGAAGAGCATCACCGAGAAGGCATGTGTATTCGACCAATCGTCAAAATCCATGATCGAGCCGGTGTGATCGAACCATTCCGCCTGCGGGATCGCCGAGCCATCATCGCCTGGATTGCGTCCGGTGAAGAAGCGCCGGCGATGCAGCACCGGATGCTCGAGGCGCAGATGGATGAGTTTGGAGACGAATTCGAGCAGGTCTTTGTGCGATTCGTCCAAGTCCCAGTTCGTCCACGAGATCTCGTTGTCTTGACAGTAGGCGTTGTTGTTGCCCTGTTGGGTACGCGCCACTTCGTCGCCGCCGCTGATCATCGGAATGCCCTGGCTGACCAGAAGCGTAGCGAACATGTTGCGCATCTGACGCTGGCGTAGCTCGTTCACGTCATGAATGGTCGTCGGGCCCTCGACACCGCAATTCCACGAGCGGTTGTTGCTTTCGCCGTCGCGGTTGTCCTCGCCGTTGGCCTCATTGTGCTTGTCGTTGTAACTGACCAGATCGTTCATGGTGAACCCGTCGTGCGCGGTGATGAAGTTCACCGACGCCACCGGGCGGCGCCCGTTTACTTGGTAAAGATCAGAGCTGCCCATCAGCCTGCTGGTGAATTCGGGCAGTGTGGATGGCTGCGAACGCCAGAAATCACGCACGCAGTCGCGGTAGCGCCCATTCCATTCGGACCAGCTGGAGGGGAATCCGCCGATCTGATAGCCTCCCGAACCCAGGTCCCAAGGCTCGGCGATCAGTTTGACGCGCGAAATGACCGGATCCTGTTCGACGATGTCGAAAAACGCCGAAAGCTTGTCTACCTCTTGGAACTGGCGGGCAAGCGTGGCGGCCAAATCGAAACGGAAGCCGTCTACATGCATCTCGCTAGCCCAATAGCGCAAAGAATCGGTGATGAGCTGCAATGCGTGCGGCGAACGCATGAGGAGCGAGTTGCCGGTGCCTGTCGTGTCGAAGTAATGCCGTTTGTCGTTGTCTACCAGACGGTAATAGGACTCGTTGTCGATGCCGCGGAAGCTGAGCGTGGGGCCTTTGTCATTGCCCTCAGCGGTGTGATTGTATACGACATCGAGAATGACCTCCATGCCGGCGCGATGATAGGCCTTGACCATGGATTTGAATTCGTTGACCTGCTCGCCGCACTGGCCGGAGCTGGAATAGGAGTTCTGCGGCGCGAAGAAGCCGATGGTGTTGTAGCCCCAGTAGTTGCTCAGACCCTTCTGCTGCAGGGAGGGATCGTTGATGAACTGATGGATCGGCATGAGTTCGATTGCAGTGACACCGAGCTTTTTGAGATACTCCACGACGCTGGGATATGCCAGCCCGGCGTAAGTGCCACGCAAATCGGGTGGAACCATGGGGTTGAGGTTGGTCATGCCGCGTACATGCGCCTCGTAGATCACGGAATCGTGGTATGAGATGGCCGGAGGCTGGTCGCTGCCCCAGTCGAAATACGGATTGACGACGACCGCTTTCATCGTGTGGTCGGCAGAGTCGAGCGTATTCATCGTTTTCACGTCGTCGGGATTGCTGAAGGAGTAGGAGTATAGGCTCTCGTCGCCGTCGATGTTGCCTTCGATCGCTTTGGCATAGGGGTCGATCAGGAGCTTGTGCGGGTTGCAGCGCAGCCCGTTGGCCGGGTCGTACGGACCGTAGACGCGGTAGCCGTAGCGCTGACCGGGCTGAATGCCGGGGATGTAATTGTGCCAGATGTAGGAGTTCTGCTCGGTCATCTCAACGCGGGTTTCAATGTTGTTCTCGTCCAACAGACACAACTCGACCTTTTCGGCGACTTGGGAGAACAAGGCGAAGTTGACGCCGGCGCCGTCATAGCTCGCGCCCAGCGGATACATGGAACCTGGTCTGATTTGCATAGACACTAGTATGGCACGTTACCGGATGCATGCGTGCACCCTTGGAAAGTCGAGCCCGCCATCTAGCATGTCCGGGCACGTACGCGGCGCAGCGTTTCGTGCTGGATGGCAATGACGGAATTCGATGAGGCGATGGGCAGGATGGTGAGTTCGCTCCAGCTTACCCAAGCCGATTCCACGTATTCGTCCTCGTCGAAATGCCGCGAGGTGGCGCGCCAAGCCTTCAGATGCAGCACCATGACGTGCACGAGTTCGTCGGTCATGCCTTCCGAGGAATAGAAGTCGCCCACGCGATCGATCTGCAGATCCGCGGCATCGGCCTCGACCCCGGTCTCCTCGCGCAGTTCGCGCAGAGCCGCCCGCTCGGGGTCCTCGTCCTCGTTCATAAGCCCTGCAGGGATGCCGTATGCGAAGATGTTCGAGCCGGCCCGGTATTCGCGTTCGGCGAGATAAAGGTCGCGCTGCAAGTCGTGCACGAGCATCACGACGCTCGGCGCATGCAGAACGACTTGTCTTCGGATGTCGAGCCGCTCGCCGCCACGAGAGCTCACGGACACCGTGCGGTCTTCCACGGAGAAGATAGCGCCTTGATAAACAGTGTCCGAACGCGTGATGCGCGCCGGCCGACCCATGTCGATGCGAGTGCCCTGCATCGGCTGGCCGGCGAATTCTGCCGCGCCGTTGCCCGCTTGTCCATCTGAGGTCTCAGCGTCGGCATCATGGGTGCGCTCTGCCATTGTATGCTGCTGTTTCGCGATGCGGTTATCCTGCATGTTCATTGCCTCTCCCCTTTGCCCGTCTGTCTGTTCGCCGCCGTCCAGGCAAGCTTTGTACCACCGTTCTTCTCGTGCTATTGGGCGTCTTCGTCAGCTCGGCATGGCACTCGCACGCAATCAACAGCGCGTTATTCGCACGGTATTGACAGCGTCCACGGATCGGTGTTGCGAACGAGATGCCGCACCTCGTCGAGTCTGCCTCCGGTCGCCTGTTCCACAGCCGCGGGAACGTCTTCCACGGCGTAGCGCAGCCAGAGCGATTCGATGGCACTATGCGGGGTGTTGATGAGCGCCGGTCTGCCGGATCCGCTCCCTTTGCCCGTCTCGGTTCCTTCAGCGCACAGCGATGCCTCATAGCGCATCTGCTGGAGCGCATCGGTCGCCGGATGGTGGCGCAAATCGCTGGTCACGTAGACGTCGGCGCCACAGTCACGCACCACATCGAATTCGGAATCGCCGGAACCGGGCAGTACGGCAACAGTGCTGATTGGCGCCGACAAGTCGCCGCCGACCTGCACGCCGAGCTTCGTCGGCGGCAGCGCGGCAGCGGCCCGACGTGCGAATGCCTCCAAGCTCATCGGGCGTTCCAAGCGCCCTATGCGGCCTAGACCGACAGCATGCTGCGCCTGGGGATCCTCAATCGGCTCCAGCGGGCGCTGCTCAACCAGCCCGAAGGCGTCCGCGGCAGCCTGCGCGACCCCGCGATAGGCGCTGTCGGCGTTGGTATGACCAACCCATAGCGCGCAATGCCCGGCATAGAGTTTGCCGACGATCGCGCCGCGAAAATCCAACCCCGAGACGGCATGCACCGGCCGGAAGAACAGCGGATGATGGCATATCAGCAGATCGGCGGACATCGCCAGCGCATCGTCGATCACATCCATCGTCGGGTCGACAGCGAAAGCGACGCGCCGCACCGGCGCATGCAAGTCGCCCACGATGAGCCCGGGCGCGTCCCATTCCTCCGCGTAGCGCAGCGGGTACAGCGTTTCCAGCACTTCGACGATCTGGTTGAGCGTAGGCATGACGAATGACCTTTCTGTTGTTCGCTTTTGTTATATGCCCTGTGCGCATAGCTGGAAACCCACACCGGGCGCCCATCCAACGGGCACGCCGTCTCTGCAATGGCCTGCGCCGGATGCCCGCCATGCTGCTGGATGGATGATGCCCCGCGTTGAACCCTCAGTGTGCGGCGAGCTGCCAATCGGCCCCGATGCCTGTGGAAACGTCCAAAGGCACGGCGATATCGACGGCATGCTCCATGGCATCCTTGACGATGCCGCTGACCTGTTCGGCCTCCCCCGGGGCCACCTCGACGACGAGTTCATCATGGATCTGCAGAATGATGCGGCTGACGACTCCCGCTTCCCGGAGCAGACGTTCGGCGCGAATCATCGCCAGCTTCATGATGTCTGCGGCCGAACCTTGGATTGGCGCGTTGAGCGCCCCGCGTTCGGCTGCGTCCCGCGCGACCCGATTACTCGATGCGAGCGCGGGGAAGTAACGCCGGCGCCCGAACATCGTCTCGGTGTAGCCTTTGCGCCGTGCCGTGGAGACCAGCGATTCGAGGTACGTATGTACCTTGCCGAAGGTGGAGAAATACTGGTCGCGCAAGACGTCAGCTGCAGCCGGGCTGATCTTGAGCTGCTGGGCGAGACCGTAGGTGCTCAGTCCGTAGGCCAGGCCGTAGCTCATCGCCTTCACATGGCTGCGCTGGTCGGAGGTGATTTGCTTCACCGGCACGTCGTAGACTAGGCTGGCCACGTATTTATGGAAATCCGTACCCGAGCGGAACGCCTCGATCAGCGTCTCGTCTCCGGACAGATCAGCCATGATGCGCAGCTCGACCTGCGAATAATCGCAGCTCAGCAGCGATTCGAATCCCTCCCCCGGCACGAAGGCCGAGCGTATTTCGCGTCCTGTGGCGTTGCGGTTGGGAATGTTCTGCAGATTCGGATCGACTGAGCTCAGCCTGCCGGTCGCGGCGACCGTTTGCTCATACGTCGTATGAATGCGCATGTCATGACGATTCGCCGCATCGAGCAGCGTTTGCACGATCTGTTTGAGCTTGTTGGTCTCGCGGTGCCGCAGCAGCGCGCCAAGAAAAGTATTCGCCCGCTCGTTGTCGGCGGATTTGATGTAGAGATTCTGCAAGGATGCCGCATTCGTGGTGTAGGAACCGGATTTGGTCCGCCGAGTGGGCTTCAGGCCCATATCTTCGAACAGCACCTTCTGCAGCTGCTTAGGGCTCTGCAGATTGATCTGGCTGCCCGCAGCCTGCCATGCGATGTCCTGCGCCTGGTTCGCATCGGCGGCGAACTGCTCGAGCATGCCGTTCAGACGTTCGATATTCACGCTGGCTCCAGTGTGCTCCATGCCGTAGAGCACGTCGGAGACCGGCATTTCAATCGCGCGCAGGAGGCCGAACTGCCGTCCCTTATCGAGTCTCGACGCCAGTGCATCAGCGAGCTGGCGTACGATCGCCGCCTGCTTGACCGCATACTCGAATTCCCCGGCGTCGGGCTGGTTCTCGTCCAGATCGAGCTGACCCTGCGTCACTGCATCCGTTTCCTCGAGATGGATCTCGAGGAAATGCGCGGCAGACTGCTCCAGCGTATCGGCGTGAAAATCAGGATGCACCAGATATCCGGCGAGCTTCGTGTCGAAAAAGGGAAGCGACAGCCGCAGCCCAGCCGTCTCCAGGATGTGCTTGTGCTCCTTGTAGCCATGCATCACGAGATTGCCGTGCCGGCTGTCGCACAGCTGTTGCAGCGTCTCGCGCAGCTCATCGTCGAACCCGGCCCGCACTACTGCGGCATGGTCTGAAGCGAACAACACCAAACAGCTCAGCGAGGCACGCCCGGGCTTGGCCGACCCTTGCGCATGCAGCACCCAAGTCGAGCCCATGCCGGGAGCGCTTCGCAGCGTTGCATCTACATAGTTGCGCGGGTCAGCCTGCGTATCGGCGAAACGCGCCGTCCGGGTATGCGTGGCCTCGGATTGGACCGGCTTTGGTTGCATTGCCCCGGCGGAGTGCTCGGCGCTGTTGTTCTCAGCGCCATCCTCGCCATCGATCTGCGGTTGCGGGCAATACGCTTTCACCCAGGCCCTCAGCGCCGCCGCATCGCCGATGACCTGTGTTTCTATGGGCTCCCGCCCATGTTCGGCCGGTTCTGAATCGTCGGCCGCCTCAGACGCGAGCACTTCGCTGCCCGGCGCCGCGGCAAAGGACTTTATGATGCGCCGCTTGGTGCGCGTGCCGAATTCGAGCTGCGTGAAAAGCTGGTCGATCTTGTCGAGATTGATCTGTCCGAAGGTGCAATCAGCGATGCGCACCCCCAAGTCTAGATCACGTACCAGTGCGTTGACCTTGCGATTGAGCCGGACCTGATCGGCGTTCTCGCGCAGCGATTCTCCTTTTTTGCCGGTGATCTCATCGGCATGATCAAGAATCTGTTCGAGCGAGCCGAACTGGTTGATCCATTTGGCGGCATAACCGTCTCCCACGCCGGGGACCCCGGGGATATTGTCGGCGGTTTCGCCGCGCAACGCAGCGAGATCCGGATATTGGCCGGGCGTGACATGGTATTTGTCCACGATCTCATCCGGTGTCATATGTTTCAGGTCTTTGAAATGATGGCCCGGATACAGCACCGTGATCGCATCGTCAACCAGCTGGAAGGCGTCGCGGTCGCCGGAGAGCACCAGCGTGCGATAGCCGCACGCCTCCCCCATGCTCGCCAGCGTGCCGATCACATCGTCGCCTTCATACCCTGGCTTTTCGATGTAGGTGACGCCCAGCGCACCCAGTAGCTGCTGGATCAGCGGCAGCTGGGTGAGCAGATCCTCCGGCGCGGCATCGCGCGTGCCTTTGTACTGCGGCAGCATCGTATTGCGGAATGTCCCGCCCTTGACATCGAAGGCGACCGCGAGATGATTGGGCTTCTCCGCATCGATCACCTGCGCGAGCATGGTGACGAAACCCCAGACCGCGTTCGTGGGCTGGCCTGCAGACGTCGTGAAATTATCGACTGGCAGCGCGAAATAGGCGCGGAACGCGAGCGAATGCCCATCGACGACCAGCAATGTCTCCTCTGGGTTGTTTTCTTCGCTCATGTCCCGCCTATCGACCTGCCTGCCAGATTGTACCCATCACGCTGTGCGTACCGCGCCCCGGCCTATCGTGTTATTCCGCCTCGTTACTCGTCATCCTCCGGTTTTTCGTCGCCGTACTTGGCGATGATCGCCATGGCCAGCCGCTTCTTCGGAATGCGCTGATCCATCGAGGCTTTCTGAATCCAGCGGAAAGCGCCTTGCTCCGAGAAATCAGCCTTATCCATCAGCAGGCCCTTGGCCCGGTCGACGAATTTACGCTCTTCGAGCGTGTCTTCCGCCTTCTTAAGCTTTTCCTCGGTTTTTTTCAGCTCGTCCTGCGCCTCTTGGAGCCGTCCCTCGCTGCGTTCCACGCTGTCGAGCAGATCGTTGATCTCGGCGAAGCGGCCCATCGCGACCTCGAGCGCCGGCAGCAGCTTCGATTCCTCATACGGTTTGGTGACGTACGCCATTGCGCCGGCACCAGTGGCTTGCTTGACCAGATCGGGCTGCGAGTATGCCGTCAGCATCACCACGGGAGCGATGTTCTCGTCGCAGATGGTGCCGGCGGCGGCGATGCCGTCCATGCGCGGCATCTTGACGTCCATGCACACCACATCGGGATGTAATTTGCGGGTGAGCTCGATGGCCTCTTCCCCGTTCGCTGCCTCGCCAATTACCTGGTAGCCGTTGTCTTCAAGCATTGCGACCAGGTCCATGCGGTTGACGGATTCGTCTTCGGCCACCACAACCGTGGGCTTGCCTGGCTTACGTTCCCCTTCGGCCGGCTTTTCCTGCACCGCCCGCCCATCCTCGCGCGCAACCGCCGCGAGTTCTTCTTCAGTAAGCACGGAATCCGCCGTATCCTGCGCTTCCGCCTTCTTCGTTGTAGCCATCTGAAGCCTCTTTCAATACCTAATCGCTCAGAATCCATCCATCAAGCAGGTGGGAATTCGTCTTCGCCGACCTGACGTGCCCTTGGTGGGACTCGAACCCACACTGCACAGATTTTGAGGCTGTTTCCTCTACCAATTGGGATACAAGGGCGTGCACCGCGGGACTCGGCGCCTGACGCGCCTGCCCGCCTCATGGCAATCTACCATATTCTTCGGACTGTGCAAGCCGTGTGTCGCCCGGAACCAGCGCAGCGGCGGCCTTCGCCTTCGCTATGCGCCGAAAACGCATGTTCGCGACCGGCGTTCCGCCTGCTGCGCACGGGGTCGAAGGCTTAGAATGGCTGTGGCGCAAGGCATCTTCAAGGAGGACAGTATGAGCAATGAAACTTATCGGCGATTCGACCCGTGGCGTCCCGCGCCTGTCGAGGAGAAATCGCGTCGCACCACCCTTGACAGCCATTATTTCGGCGTGGACCACGTGACCTTCTCCTCGCCTGAATCCGGGCCTTTCGAACGGGATCTGCTCCATGAGAACATCGGCGACACCATTGGCGTGCTCGCGCTCACGTCCAAGGGACGCGTTCCCTTCATCGAGCAATATCGGCTCCCCACACATCGCTGGACACTTGAAATACCTTGCGGGCACGCCAAGACGCCGGGCGAACAGCCACGCGACATCGCGGTGCGCAAGCTGCGCGACGAAGCGGGCTACGCAGCGCAGCATCTCACGCAGTTCACACGTTTCATCAACACTCCGAGCTTCTCCGCGCAGCACACCGTGCTCTTCTATGCCACCGGACTGACTCCGGCGCCGACCGACTCGCAGCTCGGTCCGGAGACGCCGCGCGCGCATGTCCGCTTCTATACGCCCGACGAGGCGTACCACATGGTCGTCAATGGGACCATCGTCGATGCGAAAACGGTGATTGCGGTGTTGCGGTTGCATTGCGGTCTGTCCATCGAATAGACAAAACCATGCGAATAGGCTGTGGCCCTGTGCGCCATTCATGAATTCATGAATGGCGCACAGGGCCACAGCCTTGCCCTCACCGTTTCGCCGCGGATCCTTCATTGCAGGCCGAAACCTGCACCGAATCAGTCGCAGGCACCGACCGTATGAACGTAGATCGAATCAGTGCGCCCCGACTGATGCACACCTTGGGCGGAGCTCAGGATGACGATCTTGTCACCGTCGCCGGCCTTGCCTGCGTCACGCAGCACTTTGTCGGTGAAGATCATGAGATCCTTGCGGCTCATGTCATGGTAGTCGCCGGGAAGCAGGAATGCCTCAGTGCCCCAGCTCAGCGCAAGCCAATGATAGGTGTGTTCGTTGCTGGTCAGGCCGTAGATCGGGGCTGCCGGGCGTTCGCGCGAGACGCGCTGCACAGTGTGCCCGGTCTGCGTGTAGGCCACGATGGCCTTGGCATTGAGCTTGTCCGACAGGTCGACGGCAGCCGAGGAAACGGCGCCAGTGCTCGACATATCAAGCGTCTTGAGCTCCGGAATGCGGTCGTAGCCGTGCTCGGTCGCATAGCTCGAGATGCGGTTCATCGTGCGCACGGTCTCGACCGGATAGTCGCCGACCGCCGTCTCGTTCGAAGTCATCGTGGCATCGGCGCCGTCAAGGATCGCATTGGCGCAGTCAGAGGCCTCGGCGCGCGACGGAATCGGCGAATGGACCATCGAACCCAAGACTTCGGTCGCGACGATGACCGGCTTGGCATATTGGCGCGCCAGCTCGATACAACGCTTGGTGACCAGCGGCACCTCTTCGAAAGGCATTTCCACCGCCATATCGCCACGCGCCACCATGATGCCGTCGAACGTCTTGACGATCTCCTCGAGGTTCTCCACAGCCTGCGGCTTCTCGATCTTGGCGACGATCGGGATGCGGCGGCCTTCCTCGTCCATGATCTCGTGGGCGCGGTCGATGTCGGTCGCGAAGCGCACGAAGGACATGGCGATGATGTCGGCGCCTGTCCGGATGGCCCAGCGCAGATCCGCCTCGTCTTTTTCGGTGAGGGCCGGGAGGCTCACGGCCACGCCGGGCAGATTGATGCCCTTATGGCTGGAGACCGGGCCTGCAACGATCACCTTGGTGTGCACGTTGCTGCCCTCGACCTTGGTGACTTCAAGACGCACCTTGCCATCGTCGATCAGAATCGGGTCGCCGGCATGGCAATCGCCGGGAAGGCCTTTGAACGTGGTAGACGTAATATGTTCGTCGCCTTCGAGGTCATCGGTGGTGATGACGAACTCCTGGCCCTCCTGCAGCTGGACCTTGTCCTCGCCCTGAGCGTTCTTCTTGATCCATCCGCAGCGGATCTTCGGTCCCTGCAGATCGACCAGCGCCGCCACATTGCGGCCAGTTGCCCGGGATGCCTGGCGCACGTTGTTGTACACCTTGAGATGATCCTCGGGCGTGCCGTGCGAGCGATTGAGCCGCGCCACGTCCATGCCAGCTTCAACGAGCTTGGTGAGATCCTCCAATGACTCAGTAGCCGGACCGATGGTGTCTACGATTTTGGCTTTTCGCATGAATGCCTGCCTCTTCTTTTTTGATGAGCAAGGATCTTTCGACCCCTCTGTCGATGTTCAGTCTACTAGGAGACGACGAAGGAATCCATGCGCAGGCACTGGCGTGTTGTGAGCGCTCACAATCCAGAATCCCCGCAGCCGGGCCATCATTGTCCCAACGTCTGGCCCGCCGACTGCTCCCGGCGCATCTTAATGACGCTGGCCAAGGCAGAGCCGCCGATCGCCGCCACAATGACCGCGAGCGAAAGCCAGGTCGGCAATTCCGGCACCTGCTCGATGGGCCGGCCGCCGTTGATGAACGGCAGCGAATTGCCGCTCAGTGCCTCCATGATGAGCTTGACGCCGATGAAGCCAAGCACCACTGCAAGCCCGGCCGGCAGATAGACGAGTTTGTCGAGCAAAGCCCCCAGCAGAAAGTAAAGCTGCTGCAGGCCAAGCAGCGCGAAGACATTCGAAGTGAAGACGATGAAGGGATCCTTGGTCAGCCCGAAGATCGCCGGTATGGAGTCGAAGGCGAACATCACGTCCGTGGTGCCGATGGTGAGGAACACGATGAGCATCGGAGTCCAGAAACGCACGCCGTTCTTCTCGGTCCGCAACTTCTCGCCATCATATTCGTTGGTGATCTTCACAACCTTGCGCAAGCCTCGGATGATGGCATTCTCGTGGTATTCCTCGTCTTCGTCGCCGCCCATCGCCGTTCTGACCGCCGTGACGATAAGGAACGCGCCGAACAGAAAGAACACCCATGTGAAACGCTCGATGATGGCGGCGCCGACCAAGATGAACAGGCCTCGCAAAATCAGCGCCACGGTGATGCCGATGCTGAGCACGTACTTCTGCAGATTGCGCGGCACTGCGAAATTCGCCATGATGATGACGAAGACGAATAGGTTGTCGATGCTCAGCGAGTATTCGGTGAGCCAGCCGGAATAGAATTCAACGGCGGGCTTCGCCCCGACCACAAACCATAAGACCGCGCCGAAGACCAGTGCCATGGCGACGAAGAAGACGATGCGCCGCAGGCATTCCTTGGTGCTCGGCACATGCGGGTTGCGCCCGATGACAAACAGGTCGACGACGAAGAACGCCGCGAGCACGACGAATGTGATGATCATGAAGGCAAGGGGGGTTTCGGCCATGGCTCCCAGCATACGGACGGCCGGTGACGGTGGACAGCAGTTGCCTGTGGCGCGTCCCTTCGCGACTTTGGCGTTCGCCCACCTCGCCTGCGGACGGCACTTCGTGTTGCGTTTTGCGCAGCTTGCGCTGGTAGTTCGCCCACCTCGCCTGCGGACGGCACCCTGTGCTTGTCCACCTAGCCAATCGGCCGAATGGCGATGCTACTTCTGCGCCTCGGTGATCTGGCGCAGCTCCTTCTTCAGGTCTCGGATCTCGTCGCGCAGGCGCGCTGCGAGCTCGAATTGCAGCTGTTCGGCGGCGGTGTGCATCTGCTCGCTCATCTGCCGGATCAGATCGGCGAGATCCTGCGCCGGCAACCCGGCCTTGAGAATCTCCTGATGCCGTTTATCGGCCTCGTCCTGGTCGAAGTTTGGCAGGCCCAGATGCGTGTTGCCCGCCTTGCCGGCATTGCGATAGCCGCCTTCGAGCAGGGTCTGAGTGTCTACGTCCTCCTTGGCGAGCATGTCGTTGACGTCGCTGATCTTCTTGATGAGCGGCTGCGGGTCGATACCGTGTTCGGTATTGTAGGCGATCTGCTTGGCGCGGCGGCGGTTCGTCTCGTCGATGGCCTTGTGCATCGCGTCGGTCATCTCGTCGGCGTACATAAGCACGGTGCCCGATACGTTGCGGGCCGCTCGGCCAATCGTCTGGATGAGCGAACGATAGGAGCGCAGGAAGCCTTCTTTGTCGGCATCGAGAATCGCGACCAAGGAGACTTCCGGCAGGTCCAGGCCTTCGCGCAGCAGATTGATGCCGACGATGACGTCGATTTTGCCCTCGCGCAGTTCGCGCAGCAGCTCCACGCGGCGCAGCGTGTCTACGTCGGAATGCAGGTATTCGACCTTGATGCCGCGTTCCAACAGGTAATCCGTGAGGTCCTCGGCCATTTTCTTGGTCAGTGTGGTCACCAAGGCGCGCTCGTTCCTGGCGACGCGGTCCTTGATCTCGGCGAGCAAGTCGTCGATCTGCCCGGTGACTGGACGCACCTCGACCTTCGGATCAAGCAGCCCGGTCGGGCGGATGATCTGCTCGACGACGCCGTCCGAAAGCCCCATCTCATAATCGCCGGGCGTCGCGGACAGGTAGACCGTCTGGCCGACGCGCTGCAGGAACTCCGGCCATTTGAGCGGCCGGTTGTCCATCGCCGACGGCAGGCGGAAGCCGTGCTCGACAAGCGTGCGCTTGCGGCTGGCGTCGCCTTCGTACATCGCGCCGATCTGCGGCACGGTGACATGCGATTCATCGATGACCAGCAGGAAATCATCGGGGAAGAAATCGAGCAAGGTGTGCGGCGCGGTGCCGGGGGCGCGGCCGTCGAAATGCCGCGAGTAATTCTCGATGCCGGAGCATACGCCCACCTGCGTGAGCATTTCCAGGTCATAGGTCGTGCGCATCGTCAGCCGCTGGGCCTCCAGCTCCTTGCCCTGGTTGCGCAGCTCGGCGACGCGCCCATCGAGTTCGGTTTTGATGTCCTTCAGCGCGCGTTCCATGCGTTCGGGGCCAGCGACATAGTGCGAGGCGGGGAAGATATGGACGGATTGTTCGTGGGCGATCACATCGCCGGTGAGCGGGTGCAAAGTCGAGATGCGGTCTATCTCGTCGCCGAAGAACTCGATGCGCACGGCGAGCTCCTCATAGACTGGGATGATCTCGACCGTGTCGCCGCGCACACGGAACGTGCCGCGGGTGAAGGCGATGTCGTTGCGTTTGTACTGCATGTCGACGAATTTGCGCAGCAGCGTATCGCGGTCTATCTGCTGTCCTTCCTCCAAGAACAGCATGCGGCCGGCATACTCCTCAGGCGTGCCCAAGCCGTAGATGCACGAGACCGTGGCCACGACGACGCAGTCGCGCCGGGTGAGCAGATTGGCGGTGGCCGCATGCCGCAGCCGCTCCACGTCGTCGTTGATGTTCGAGTCCTTCTCGATGTAGGTATCCGTCTGCGGAATGTAAGCTTCAGGCTGGTAGTAGTCATAGTACGACACGAAGTAGCTCACGGCGTTGTCGGGCATGAGCTCGCGGAATTCGGCGCACAGCTGCGCGGCGAGGGTCTTGTTCGGCTCCAGGATCAGCGTGGGCCTCTGCAGTCGCTCGATAAGCCAGGCAGTGGTCGCTGTCTTGCCGGTTCCGGTGGCGCCCATCAGCACCACATCGTTCTCACCGTTTTCGATGCGAGTAGCCAGCTCGTCGATGGCCTGCGGCTGGTCACCGGAGGGATGGTAGGGCGATTTGACGACGAAAGGCTTGTTCGCACGCTCGATATTAAATCCCATGTCCATCCGATCCTTTGGTCGCCTGCTAGTCATTACCGTATGTGATCAGCGCGGCGCCCAGCAACGCCGTGCCGATAACACAGCATCGACGGGCGCCGCGTCAGGTCTGCGCAATCGGATCCAAACGGTCGGATCCAGACAGCCGGATCCAGACAGCCGGATCTGCACAGCCGTCTGCGCACTGCCATATTTTCGCGCGGCCATGAGAATCATCGTCTCCGTGCAACCGTCTTCCCGTGCGATGGCCGCCGCCATCAAGAGTACGGCGCGGCGCGAAGCTCCTGCCGCCATTGCGCAACCAGCATATCAACATGTTCGAACATTCGTTCGATTGGCTGGCTGGCGTCGATGACCGCATCCGCCAGCGCCCTGCGCTCCGCCTCGCTGGACTGGTGCCGGATGCGCGCCAGCGCCTGCACGCGGGTCATGTCCCGCGCGCCCACCATCCGCGCGATGCGCGTTTCCGCTGGCGCCTCGACCGAGACGATATGCGCGAAGGAGAACGGCATGGCATCGATCACCTCGGAGAGCAGCGGCACGTCATGCACGACGATGGACTGCATCTTTGGCTCGTGCACCCCCTGGTCTTCATCGTCAAAGCCGTCGCCGCCGACTTTGACGCCCTCACCGATTGCGCCGGTCTCATGGATGCCCATGTGGCTGGCCTCCCGTTCGCTTTCGTCCCCGGCTTCACGCTCGCCGCACTCCAACGACTGCTCGATGCGCCGCGCCGCCTCATAGATCAGCGGATGTTCGATGGCATCGAGCCGCTCGCGAGCACCGGGCGCAGCCTGCTCGCCGAACACATGATCGGCCATCCACGCCCGATCCAACTGCCCCTCGGCAGTGATCGACCCGTTCCCGAACTCCAGGGCAATCCGTTTCAGTCCTTCGCCGCCGGGGGCGACGACCTGCCGAGCCAAGTCATCATAATCGATGACGAGCAGCCCCAAATCCTTGAGATGCCCAGCCACCGTGCTCTTGCCGGCCGCAATGCCGCCAGTCAGTCCGATCCTCATCATGCATTCCATCGTAGCGTGGGCTGATTCGATGCGCGTCAGCAGGAGACGGCAGGAACGGCAAAGCGGCAAGCGCGCAGTGCGCGCTTGCCGCTGCCCGGATACGGGCGAAGCCCGGCCCCTCAAGGGGAAACCGGGCTTCGTGACGTTATACGCGAGCCTAACGACTCACTTCTTCTCGCTCAGCAGCTGCTCGCGAAGCGCGGCAAGCTGATCGGAGCCGGCGAGAGTGCCTTCGTTCGCATCGTTGGACGAGTAATTCGAGGCTTCCGAACCGGCGGAGTTGGCGTGTTCCTGCCGTGCGCCCTGACCGTCTTCGGCGGCCGAAGTAGCGGCGTTCTCGCTCTCCTTGGTGACGAACTCCTTGTGCTGCTCCCACAGGTCGTGGGCGGCCGCATACTGCGACTCCCATTCCTCGCGCTGCTTCTCGTAGCCGGCGATCCACTCGTTGGTCGTCGGATCGAAGCCTTCGGGGTACTTGTAGTTGCCTTCCTCGTCGTACTCGGCGGGCATGCCGTAGAGCGCGGGATCGAAGTCCTCGGAGCTGGCGTCGACGGAATCGTTGGCCTGCTTGAGAGACAGGGAGATGCGGCGACGATCGAGATCGACGTCGATCACCTTGACGAATACCTCTTCGTTCGGCTTGACGACCGTCTCGGGGTTGTCCACGTGGCGGTTGGCCAGCTCGGAGATGTGCACCAGGCCCTCAATGCCGTCTTCAACGGAAACGAACACGCCGAACTGCACAATCTTGGTGACCTTGCCTTTGACGATCTGCCCGGGAACGTGGGTGCGCGCGAAGCGCTGCCACGGATCTTCCTGGGTCGCCTTGAGGCTCAACGAGATGCGTTCGCGATCGAGATCGACGTCAAGCACCTCGACGGTGACTTTGTCGCCGACCTTGACGACCTCGGACGGATGGTCGATGTGCTTCCAGGACAGCTCGGAGACGTGGATCAGGCCATCGACGCCGCCGAGGTCGACGAACGCGCCGAAGTTGACAATGGAGGACACGACGCCCTCACGAATCTGGCCCTTCTTAAGCTGCGAAAGGAAGGTCTCACGCACCTCGGACTGGGTCTCCTCGAGGTACTGGCGACGGGAGAGGACCACGTTGTTGCGGTTCTTGTCGAGCTCGAGGATCTTGGCCTTGATCTTCTGGCCGATGTACGGGGTCAGATCGCGTACGCGACGCATTTCGACCAGCGACGCGGGCAGGAAGCCACGTAGGCCGATGTCGACGATCAAGCCGCCCTTGACGGCCTCGATGACCGTGCCCTCGACGACGCCATCAGCATCCTTGATGGTCTCGATGTCGCCCCATGCACGCTCGTATTGGGCACGCTTCTTGGACAGGATCAGACGACCCTCTTTGTCCTCTTTGGTGACGACGAGCGCCTCGATCGAGTCGCCGACCGCAACGACTTCCTCAGGCTTGACGTCTTTCTTGATGGAAAGCTCGCGGGAGGGGATCACACCCTCGGTTTTGTAGCCGATGTCGAGCAGCACCTCGTCATGATCGACCTTGACGACGGTTCCCTCGACCAGATCGCCATCATCGAAGTTCTTGATGGTCGAATCGACTGCCTTGATGAAGTCCTCTTCAGTGCCGATGTCGTTGATCGCGACCTTGGTGACTTCCGTATTGTTCTCTGCCATTAAAATAAGTGGTTTCTGTTTGCTAGTGGATGGATATTGCCGATGTTCAATTATCAGTGCCCTTGCGGGCACATACATATTTTAAGATACAGGAAGCCATGTCCAAAGCAGCGGTCATATTCCGGTCGTGTCATGCATTGCGCCGCGGAATGCCGCATGCGACCTTATGAAGCCCGCCGTTCGGCCATCTCCACGACGTTGCTCAGCAGCATCGCGCGGGTCATCGGCCCTACTCCGCCGGGGTTCGGCGTATAAGCGCCGGCGCGGTCGTAGCAGGCCTTGTCGATGTCGCCTCTGACTCGGTAACGGCCGGTATCCTCGTCGAGCACCCGCGAAACACCCACATCGACAAGCACCGCACCGGGCTTGACGTCCTCGGGGCGCACAAAGCCCGGGTGACCGGTCGCCGAGATGATGACGTCGGCCCGGCGCAGGTGACTGTGCACATCCCGCGTGCCCGTATGGCACGCCGTGACGGTCGCGTCGACCCCCCGACGCGTCAGCAGCAGGGGGATCGTGCGCCCGATGGTGATGCCGCGGCCGAGCACGCAGACATCCTTGCCCGCCAGACCGATGCCGTAGCGCGACAGCAACGTGAGTATGCCGCGCGGCGTGCAGGGCAATGGCGTGGCGATCCCGCCGCCGATGCGCAGGACCAGCTGGCCGAGATTGTACGGGTGCATCCCATCGACATCCTTGCCCGGGTCGATGGCGTCGATGACCTCGTTCTGGTTCACGCCGCGCGGCAACGGCAGCTGCACGATGAACCCGGTGCACCGCGGATCGTCGTTGAGCGCGCGCACAGCCTCGAGGATTTGCGTCTGGCTGGCATCGGCAGGCAGTTCGCGCCGGATCGAGCGGATACCCACTTCGGCGCAATCGACGTGTTTGCCGGATACGTATTTGGCGGAAGCCGGGTCGCTGCCCACCAGCAGCGTTCCCAGCCCCGGTTCGATTCCACGGGCGAGCAAACGCTGCACCCTACGCGCCAGATCGGCCTTGATATCGGCCGCCGCCGCCTTCCCGTCAAGTCGTATGGCCATAGACATCCTTTCCTCCCGCGTACATCGCCGCCGCCTGCCGCCGTCACCGGTTTTGCCACTGGCACTTCCCGCTGGGATTGCAAGCTCCGTAACGTAGATTATCGTTAGGTATTGTCGGTTGCCGGCGTGAGGCATTAGGGACGGCACATCTGGGATGTGCGCCAGGACACATCGCGGTAGCCAGGTACGCTATTGTGCAAGGCAAGGAAGGCTGCTATGACATGGAAGGCTGTGCGGAAAAAGGCGCTGCGCGAATTCACCGCGCTTGCGACCGCGATCGTCTTGACGGCGTCCTTGGCGGCCTGCGACATGTCCTCGCCTGATCCGAAGCATTCCAGCGCCTCCCCCTCGTCCAGCGGCCCGATTGCTGTCGTGGCTTCGATCAGGCAGTGGGGCTCGCTGGCCGAAGAGATCGGCGGAAGCGATATTGCGCTTGACACCATCGTTTCACCGGCTTCGGATGAGGAAGCCCAGGATTTCGAGCCGAAGTCGGCCGACACCGCCAAACTGCAGCATGCTTCGATCGTCGTGACCAACGGCGCAGGCTATGATGCCTGGGCCACGAAGAACCTCGTCAAAGGCACAGTCACCGTGTCCGCCGCCGAAACCATCGGCGCCTTGGAGGGCGACAATCCGCATCTGTGGCTTTCCAAAGACGTGCGCGCAGGCATGGCCTCAGAGCTGGCCGAGGCTTTCAGCAAGGCACTGCCAACGAAGAAGAAATCTTTCGCCGCCAGGCTACAAACGTGGCAGGCGAAGGAGAAAACGCTCGATGACGAAATCGCCTCTTTCGCGAACGCACACGGCAATGCAAGCTACGCCGCCACTGGAACAGCGGCGTTCTATCTCATGGACGACATGGGATTCAAGGATGCCACACCCCGAGGCTACTCCCAGGCTCTGCTTGCAGGGCAGGAGCCCGCTCCGGCCGATCTCAAAGGCTTCCGGGAACTGTTGGAAGGCGGGTCGGTCGCGCTGTTCGTCGACACCAGCGGCGAATCCGGGAACGCGAAAAAGGATACGAAAACCAACAACGGCAGCGGTACTGGGGATGCCACGAACTCGGCGCCAGGAGAGACTGCGGATGCCGTGACGCTGTTGCGTGCGGCAGCCAAAGACGGCGCTGTCCCCATCGTCGATGTCGCCACGCAAATGCCTGCCAAGACGGCCACGCTCGACGATTGGATCGGCTCGCTGATCGAATCAATCGAGACTGCGTTGGATGCCACCGCCCCCGAGACTTCCGGCAACCCGGGCTCTCCGACACAGGGCACCTCATCGCCTTCGCCGGCGCAACAGCCAGCGTCCACGAATTCTTCCAAGCGCTGACCTGTCTGGGTCGTTCCATTTGAGAATGATTGTCAGCCTCCTTTGCGATAATCCAACTCTCATATGGCTGGATGATGCGCATGGCCATATCGGCCGTAGAGAGCGCAGGGAACGAGGATGGCATGCAGGCAGGCATCGGTGCAACAGACCCGGACGACGCCGGGGCGATCGTTTTTCGCAACGCTGCGGTCAAACGGGGCGACCGCATCATCTGGCAGCACGGTGATTTCTCGATACCTCGCGGCACGGTCACGGCAATCGTCGGCACGAATGGCACCGGCAAGACCACGATGATGGGAACGGAACTCGGGCTCATCCCGCTGGCGGCCGGTTCGCTCAGTGTACTCGGCAAGCCGGCCGGTTCGCTCAACCACCTCATCGGCTATGTGCCGCAAAGCTACACCACGGCCATCGATTCGAACCTCACCGCTGAGCAATCGGTGCTGCTGGGACTGACAGGTACCTGCTTCGGCATTCATCCGGTCACCAGGGCGCAGCGGGCCAAAGCGCATGAGGCGATGACGTTCACCGGCATCGCAGACAAGGCGAAATATCGACTTTCCCAGCTTTCCGGAGGGCTGCGCCAGCGTGTGGCGATCGCCCAGGCGCTGGTCTGCGATCCGCAGCTGCTCATGCTCGACGAGCCGCTGGCCAATCTCGATCTGGCCAGCCAACGCGCGACGGTGCACGTCTTGGCCAAGCTCAACCGGGAGCTGGGCATGACCATCCAAGTCGTGGCGCACGACCTCAACATGCTGCTGCCAATTCTCACCGGGGCCGTCTACCTGCTGGACGGGCACCCCCATTACGCCGCGATGAACAAGGTGCTCGACGCGGACCTGCTCACGCACCTGTACGGCACCAGCGTTCAGGTCGTCACTACACCGCAGGGTGACATGTTCGTCACCCCCAGCGCAGATGAGCCTCAAGACGTCGAGGCCGACACTCATGCGCCGCAGGAAGTTGCGCGCTTCCATCAGCACCACCGCGATACCCAGTCAAGCGGAGGCGCCAAAGACAACGGGAACAAGGAGGCACAGGCATCATGACATCGGCAGGATTTTCCTTCGATCCGACTTGGCTGGAGACGCTCGCCACTCCATTCATGAAGAATGCGTTCCTCGCCGGGCTGTGCATCGCGCTAGCCGCGGGGGTCATGGGCTATTTCACCATCGCACGGCATTCCACGTTCGCAGCGCACGCCCTGGCCCATATCGGTCTGCCTGGCGCCACCGGAGCCGTGCTGCTCGGCCTGCCGGTGTCGCTCGGGCTTGGCGTGTTCGCGCTGGGTGGGGCCATCGTGATCGGCGCGTTGGGCAAACGCGCATCCCAGCGCGAAATCGCCACCGGGACCGTGCTCGCCTTCGCGACCGGTCTGGGCCTGTTCTTCGCCAGACTTTCCACTTCGGCCTCACAGCAGATGCAGTCCATCCTCTTCGGCTCGATCCTGACGATCACTACCGATCAGATCATCGGCTTCGCGCTGTTCGATCTGCTGCTGCTCTCGGTGCTCTCAGTCATTTATCGCCCGCTGCTGTTCAGCGCCTTGGACGAACAGGTGGCCCAAGCCAAAGGCGTGCCGATCGGCATAATGAATCTCGCGTTTATGGCGATCATGGCCGGCGTCATCACCATTGCGGTCCCTGCGGTCGGCACTCTGCTGATCTTCGCGCTGGTCATCACTCCGGCCGCCACGGCCAACATCCTCGTTGCATCGCCGCTGCGCGCCATGGTGGTCTCCGGGCTGCTGTGCCTGTTCGCGATCTGGGGCGGACTGGTGATTTCGGCGATGTTTCCCGCTCCCCCGAGCTTCATCATCGTAACGATTTCGACCTTGCTGTGGGCCGGGGTCAAACTGGCTGATTCGCTTAACCGCCGAGCCTGAGCAGTCCGTCACACCAGGCGTACCGAATCGCAGTCAGCGGCTCGCGTCCTTTCGCGTGCCCGCGGACAACACCGAAAAAAGGTGAACCGCCGACCCGGCATGTCCCCTATGCGTCGCGGCTACTTCTTCTTCGTCTTCTTGCTTTCGCGCTCCAAGCGGATCAGCGTCTCGGCCGCCGGCTCTTCAGGAGACTTAGTGTGATGCTTCTCGTCGCCCGGCTCCGGATCAGCGCAGCCCAGGTTCACGTCGAGCAGGCGTTGCGCCTCGTCTTCGTCGATCTTCTCGGACAGCGCGATCTCGGAGGTCAGGATGTTGCGGGCCCGGGTCAGCATGCGCTTCTCGCCGGCGGACAGGCCGTGCTCGTCCACGTCGCGCTGCGCCAAGTCGCGCACTACTTCGGCGATCTTGTTGACCTCGCCGGTCGCGATCTTTTCAACATTGAGCTTGTAGCGGCGCGACCAGTTCATTTCCTTCTCGACGATCGGCGTGCGCAGGATCTCGAAGACCTTGGCGACCTCGTTCGCGTCGACGATGTCGCGCACGCCGACCTTCTTGGCGTTCTCCACCGGCACATTGATGACCAGCCCGTCGGACGAGAGCACAGACAGCTGCAGGTACTCGCGAGTTACGCCTTTCACCGTGCGTTCGCTGATGGCTTCGACCTTTGCAGCGCCGTGACGTGGATAGACGACCATATCGCCGACCTTATACCCCATGAATCCTCCGTGAAAACAGCAATAAACCTCAGTCAAGAATGCCATATGGGCCGGACGTGGCGGAAATGGCCATTGCTCTGCAGGGAATTTGCACAGTTCTGCGGGGCATCCGCGCGACACGACACTGCATTGAGTGCAAACCGCGGCTATGCTTTGAGCATGGCTACAGAACCGATTATCAATGATGATCTTGCGGCGCTGCCCGCTGACCCAAACGTGCTCGACAGCGTAAGCAACGCGCACTACTACGATCCCCATGCCTTGCTCGGCGGGCACTTGGGCTCCGGGGTGCAGACAGGTACGGTCACGTTCCGCGTCTTTCGGCCGTTGGCGAAATCCGTGACGATACTGACGCAGCACGGTGAAGTCGAGGCGCGCCACGAGCACAATGGCGTGTTCGTGGCCGTAGCCCCGGCGCTGGGCGGCGCCGACGGCGCGTGGTCGGTGCCCGACTACCGCATCCGCACCACATGGCCCGACGGCTCGACGGTCGTCGAGGACGACCCGTACCGCTATCTGCCGATGATCGGAGAAACGGACATCTACCTGTTCGGCGAGGGCCGCCACGAACGCCTGTGGGAGGCGCTGGGCGCACATGTGCACCGCTTCGACGATCCGATGGGCGCGGCCGACGGAACACCGGGCGAGCCGCTCGTCGGCACCGCCTTCAGCGTCTGGGCGCCCAACGCCCAGGCGGTGCGCGTCGTCGGCAACTTCAACTCCTGGGACGGCCGGCGCCACGCCATGCGCGAACTGGGCTCCTCAGGCATCTGGGAGCTATTCGTGCCCGGGGTGCAGGCCGGCGACATCTACAAATACGAGATCCTCACCGGCAATGGCGAGTGGATCATGAAGGCCGATCCGATGGAGCGCTCCCACGAGCTTCCTCCCAGTACGGCCTCGGTCGTCGTCGAATCGACCCATGACTGGCACGACGAGGAATGGATGGGGCGCCGTCGCACCTCCAACCCGCACGAGGGACCGGTCAGCATCTACGAAGTGCATGCGATGAGCTGGGACCGAGGGCTGAAAACCTATCGCGAACTGGCCGACCGCCTGGCCGACTACGCGCGCCAGGAGGGCTTCACGCATGTGGAGTTCATGCCGTTGGCCGAGCATCCCTTCGCCGGCTCGTGGGGCTACCAGGTCACCGGTTATTACGCTGTCGATTCACGCATGGGCGGGCCCGACGACTTCAAATACCTCGTCGAAAAGCTGCATGAGGCCGGCATCGGAGTCATCATGGACTGGGTCCCGGCCCATTTCCCCAAAGACAGCTTCGCGCTGGGACGCTTCGACGGCACACCGCTGTATGAAGATCCGGATCCGCTGCGCGGCGATCACCCCGACTGGGGTACCTACGTGTTCAACTTCGGCCGGCGCGAAGTGCGCAACTTCCTGGTGGCCAACGCCTGCTTCTGGCTGGACGAATACCATATCGACGCGCTGCGCGTAGACGCCGTCTCCTCGATGCTCTACCTCGACTACAGCCGCAAGGACGGCCAGTGGCGGCCGAACATCTACGGCGGGCGCGAGAACCTCGAGGCCATCGACTTCCTCAAAGAGGCCAATGCAACGGCGTACAAGAACAATCCCGGCATCATGATGATCGCCGAGGAATCCACCGCCTACCCCGGCATCACCGCGCCGACCGATGCGGGCGGGCTGGGATTCGGCCTCAAATGGAATATGGGCTGGATGCACGACACGCTGCAGTACCTGCACGAGGAGCCGATCAACCGCCGCTGGCATCACGGTGAAATCACATTCTCGCTTGTTTATGCCTATTCGGAGCATTATGTGCTGCCGATCAGCCATGACGAAGTCGTCTATGGCAAGGGCTCGGTCTATGGCAAGATGCCGGGTGACGAATGGCAGCGTTACGCGGGCGTGCGCGCGCTCTTCGCCTACCAGTGGGCGCACCCCGGCAAGAACCTGACGTTCATGGGCAACGAGATCGCGCAGGTCGGCGAATGGAGCCAGGAAGGCTCTCTCGATTGGAGCTCGCTCGACTGGCAGGAGCATCGCGGCGTGCAGCGGCTGGTCGCCGATCTGAACGCGCTGTACAAGCGCTCCCCCGCGCTGTGGAGCCAGGACTTCACACCGGACGGCTTCCAATGGCTCACCAGCGACGATGCCGACCACAATGCGCTCAGCTTCATGCGCGTGGGCTCGAAGGGCGAGCAGCTGGTGGTCGTCGTCAACTTCTCCGGGCAGGCATGGCAGGACTATCAGGTGCCGCTGCCGCAAGGCGGGCGCTGGCATGAGGTGCTCACCACCGACGCCGAGGAATACGGCGGATCAGGCATCCACAACGACAGCTTCGAAGCGCAGCCCGGCGAATACCATTCGCGCGGTTGGTCGGCGAAACTCACCGTTCCGGCGCTGGGCGCGGTATTCTTGGAACCAGAATACTGAAAGGCGGTCCCGCATGCTCAACACGTCGGCACATCAGACAACTCCCCGCACGATCCTAGTCGTCGAGGACGAGCCGGATCTGGCCACTGCGATAGCGCAGCGCATAACGGCGAAAGGATGGACCGCACGAGTAGCCTCCGATGGCGCCAGTGCAGTGCGCGCAGCAGGCCAGCTGAAGCCCGATCTGGTCATCATGGACATCATGCTGCCGGTGATGGATGGCATCGAGGCAACCAAACGCATCGTGGCCGAACGGCCAGTGCCGGTGCTCATGCTCACCGCCCGCGACGCCGAATCCGACAAGGTCATGGGCCTTGGCGCCGGCGCGGACGACTACATGACCAAGCCGTTCTCTCCGCGCGAACTGATCGCCCGGTGCGAGGCGCTGTTGCGGCGCGTGGAGCGCGCCACGATCATCGCCAAGAACCTCGAGAACGAGAAGGTGCTCGACTTCGGCTCGCTCGTCATCGACCCGCGCCAGCGCATCGTCACCTTCGAAGGCGAACAGGTGCATCTGACGCCCACCGAATTCGACTTGCTCGCCACCCTGGCCCGTAAACCCAAATCGGTCTTCAAACGCGAGAAGCTGCTTGAAGAGGTGTGGGATTGGCCTGACGCTTCGGGTACACGCACCGTCGACTCGCATGTCAAGGCGTTGCGTCACAAGCTCGGCTCCGCCATGATTCGCACCGCTCACGGCGTTGGATACGCCTTCGAGCCGCCGCAAGACGACGATGCGGACGAACGGTAGGCCATGCCGGGAAATCAGCATGATTCCGTGCCATCTTCGAGGCGCCGGAGCGCCAAGCTCTCTTCCCAACGTCCGATAGGCTTCTTTGCCTCGCTGAAAACCGAGCTCAGCGTTCTCATCGTCATCTCGACCGCCATCGCCTTCGTGATGGCATGGTTTCTGCTCAAATTCGGCTGGAGCGGCTGGATCGCGATGCCGCTGACGCTCGTCGTGGCGCTAGGCATCACCTATTTCTTCTCGCGCGGCATGATCGCGCCCCTGCGCCAGATGCGCGATGCAGCCGAAGGCATGGCGGACGGCGATTATTCAGTGCGCGTGAGCATCGGCACCGACAGCAACGACGAGATCGGGCAGCTGGCCCGTTCGTTCAACGAAATGGCCGAAGAACTCCAGCACGCCGACCAGATGCGCTCCGACATGATCGCCAACGTCAGCCACGAGCTGCGCACGCCGGTCTCCGCTTTGCAGGCGATGCTCGAGAACCTCGCAGACAACGTAGTCGAGCCGACGCCGGCGAATCTCGAACGTATCCTCGACCAGACGCATCGGCTATCAGACCTCATCGCCTTCCTGCTCGACCTTTCGCGCATGGAAGCAGGGGCGGCAAGCCTGCAGGTCGAACGTTTCGATTTCGCCGAGTTCATCGACGAGACGCTCGAGCCGCTCGAGATCGCGGACGCCGGGCATGCCCACGACATCGAGGTGCATATTGAACCGGGAATCATGCTCGAAGGCGATCAGGATCGGCTGCGCCAGCTGTTCACCAATATCATCTCCAATGCGCTCAAGCATTCCGCCGACGATACCTCGGTGCTGATCGAGGCGCGCGACGACAAGGAACAGGGCACTGTCGTGACGAATGTGGTGAACTTCGGCTCCCAGATCCCCGACGAAGCGCGCTCCGACATCTTCCGCCGCTTCGTCAAAGGCAAAACCGGGCCTGGCACCGAATCGGGAGGCACCGGCCTAGGGCTTTCCATCGCCCGCTGGGCGGCCCAATTGCACGGCGGCACCGTCAAAGTCGTCAATGACATGCGCGGAGCCAATTTCGAGATCGTCCTGCCCAAGTACCACGTCGCCCAATAGATCAATCGTCCGTTGAAGGTGCGGCCAGTTTGCATTCGATCCCCCTGCGCCTCACTCTTGGCAGAGGCGTCACGAAACCGGATAATTTCGCATGGCGCTTCGGCCCGTGCCCGTGCCTTCTCGCGGCTTCACCGCGCTGCACAGGGTGATCAGACGGATGCTGCGTTGTCGGGGTCGTGTCCCATACTGATTCGAACATATGTTCGACAACGAAGGAGGGAAGATGGACGCCCCGACGACGTTTGCCCGCAGCGCGAAGCCCACAGGCGCCGCGTTCGCATCACCCGGACGCAGCGCCGCACTGCAGCACTGGCGTGGGCGCTGCACTGCGATATCCGTACGCCGCATGCATCGTCGTCCGGCACCGCTGCCGATGGCTTTGGAATCGATACATGCAGGGTTTCCATCCCCCGCCCAAGATGATTTCATCGATGGTTTCAGCTTCGACGAGCAGGTGACCGCGCACCCGGCCGCAACTTACATTGTCACGGTGGCGGGCGATTCGATGCAGAACGCAGGCATTTGGGACGGTGACCTGCTGGTGGTCGATCGCGCACTCGAAGCACGGCACGGCGATGTGGTAGTCGCCTTGCTCGGCGGCGAACTCACTGTGAAACGGCTGTGGCTGCATGATGCCAGCCCGGTGCTGCACGCTGAGAATCCGGAGTATCCCGACTTCCATCCTGCGCCCGACGAGGATCTGGCAATCTGGGGCGTGGTTACCGGCAGCTTCCATCCGCAGAAAGGCCGCCGACTTGCCTGATCGGGACGCCGGTAGGTGAGGCACCAGCGAATATGAGCCACACGGCTGCTCGCAGGGTGGAGATTCGCCGGGCGATACGCGCGCGCCAGATGGATTGCGGGCTGGTCCTCTGAAACCCGCCTCAGGGAAATTGTCGGGTGCGTGCACGGTGCGCATACGAACTCAAGTGAATGCCTCAGATGAATGCCTCAGGCGAATCCAGCAGACGTGTCGGCAGCCACATATCGCCCGCTTGGGCCAAGGCGAGTGCAGTAAGCACTGTCGCCCCGCCGGCTCGCAACGCGCCGACGCATTGGCGCATCGTGGAGCCAGTGGTGACGATGTCGTCGACCAGAATCACCAACGCTCCCGCTATGTCGGAGCCCCGCCGCAATGCCATATGCCCGCCGACCCTGCCCGCTCGCTGCGACAGACCTCGCATTTCCACTGATTTGCCTTTCACGCCGCGCATCGTCAGGACCGGCGCGGCGCTCGAGTCGATGTCGTAGCCGCGCAGCAGCCGCGACATCCGCTTGACAAGCTGCAGCATATGCCATCGTCCGCGCTGAAATACCGAACGCGGCGAGGAAGGCACGGGCACGATGAGGACAGCGCCGCCGCCCGCAGCCTGCCGTACACCGATGAGCAGAGCCAGCCCAGCGAGCGCCTGGGCGAAAGGCCCTGTGCATTCCTCATCCCCGTGGTCCTTCCATGCCAAGATCGCCTGCCGGAGCGCATCGCTGTATGCGCCACAGGCATAGGAGAACCCCGTCGACGAGCCACGCAGCTCGCATCGGCAAGGCCGTGACAGCAGTTTTCGGCATTCGGGACACAGCACGGCGTCTGGCCTCTCGCAGCCGGCGCAGCCGCGCGGCAGCACGGCATCAAGCAGACTTCGGCAGAAGTTCCCGGCGATGGCTGCAACGGCAGGCATCGGGAATACCGATGGCGAATCCAGTCCTGCAGTCGTTCCGGGGTTCTCCATGGAGCGTGTAGCGTTCATGGCGCGATTCTACGTTCGCCAGCATCCGCGCCGCATCGCGGTCAGGGTCATGTGGTCGAAGGCCCGGCCCTGCGACACGCCGAACGATGCGGGGAGCAGCCAGTCAATGACGAATGCGCATTGCGGCGTGGTCATCGCTCGGCGCAGAGATGCAATCCGGTCGGGTCTCGTCATCCGATCGGTCGCATAATTCAGGACAGCCGTGCGATCAACTCCTTGCAGACCTCGAGCGTGTCATGCGGGCCGGAAACGCGAATGGCGATCGTGCCCGCAAGGGCGGCCGGGTAATCGTTGCCGTCGGGATCCATGCGATCGCCGACGTAGACGACGCGGCCGACGGGCACGCTCGTCATCGCGCTCAGCTCGCGGACCGCATAAGCTTTGTCCACGCCGCGTCGCGACACGTCGACGCTGGTCGAGCCGCCCGAATGCACTGCGAGATGTGGGAAGTCGGCCCCGACGGCGGCGGCGAGACAATTTTTCTTCGAGTTGTCGGGATCCCAGGTTTCCTTCTGCTCGATCGGCGCCTCCTGCCCAAGCGCGGAAAAAGTTATCTGGCTGCCGCGGTCCTCGACGCGCCGTCCCCATGGATGTTCGAACCACAGCCCCTGTTCCCGGGCATGCCGTTCGAACGAGGCGACGACGGCACGCCGCTCCGCAGGATCGAGGTCATGGGCGTATTCGCAATGCCATGCAGCGCCGTTCCAGCGATAGTACCGGGTGCCGCTGGTGGGCATGAGATGCATGTTTTCACGGCACGCCGTATCATCCAGTTCGTTGAGCACTTGGCTTTTCACCAGTTCAAAGCGCCCACCGGTAATGATGGCCAAAGGCCGCAAGCGGGTCAGCATCGAGATGCAACGCGCCATGTCCGCCTTCATAGGCTGCTTCGAACGCGCGAGCGTGTTGTCAAGATCGAAGGCGATGATTCCCGCCTTGGCCCCCACCGCGTCCATATCGAGTTCGGTCCATACAGGCACGTGGCAGACATCCATGGCATACCTCCGATATTCCCAGCCGATTCAATCAGCGTTCCGACTCCCCAGTATCCTAGCGCATTGCCCCCGCCTTGGCCTATCGTGAATGACATGTCGCGCGCACCTTGGAAATCCCGTGTCTATCGAAACCGCCATGGCCGGGGCGTCCGCACTCCCATGTTCGGCGTGCGGTTGCCGCAGTATCGTACCAGCAGCGGCCAATTCGACGATATGGTGGCCGCGCAAATCAAACGGCTCGCCGCGGCGTGGCCGCAGCTGGTCCAGACAGTGCAGTTCGCCGTCGAAGACGTTCCCCCGCCTCAACCGGTCGACTGGCAGAGCGGTTCGGACACGACTTCGCAAAGCTTCGCGGCCGGCCACGGCACTCCTGCGCGGATCGTGCTGTATCGCATGGCGCTGCAGATGCAGGCGGATGACCGCATGGAGCTGCAATGGGCCATCCGCGACGAACTCGTCTCGCGTTTGGCAGAGCTCTACGGCCGCAGGCCCGAGGAAATCGATCCCGACTGGGGAATGTAACTGCGGAATGTAATCGTGGCGCCCCCATTGCAGCGCATAGTCATGGGAACACAGTCATCAGCGCACGATGCGCGGGTCGCGGATGACACGCACGCGCGCATGCTGCGGCTCGAGCGGCTGCGGCGAAAGTGTGGCCACCCCAGCCAGCTTGGCGTCGTCCACATCGCGCTGCGAGAGTCGCACGCCCCAATGCAGCCCTTGAGCATCATTCAGGACCAGTAGACGAGCATCCCCGCCGAGATCGCTGGCATCGAGATTCAATGCCGTCTCGGCACCGAGCTCGAGCTTCCTGCTGTCCAGCTGCCGGCCTGAGCCATCATAGGAGATCATCGTGGCCGTGTGCACACGGGTATCCGGATTGCTCAGCGTGATCCGGCCCTGGACCTTGTCCGGCATCGCAACCGCCGAAGATGTTGCGCCAGGCTGGGACCCGAGGAAGGCGAAATCGGCCGAACCGCCCCGCACGGTATTCGCGGCCATCGCCTGAACCGCCGTCGCGCCGTTGGCTGCAGCCACGAGCGATGTGGCATTCGACGGCATATCGGAAGGCGTGATGACCGCGACCTTGCCACCATCCAGCTTCCATGAGCCCGCAGCCGTGACGCCCGCAGGACTCAGCCACTGCAACTTCAGCGCAGTGGCCTTGCGGCTGTAGGCGAACACAGTAACTTTGTCGCCCGATTCCAGCCCGTCCAGCACGGTCGAACGCGATGCGACGACCGGCACGGCGAAATCCGAGCCTTTCGATGTCAGGCCTTCCATGCTCACCACACGCACCACGGCGGCAATGGGCGTCTCTTTGCTCGAAACGGTGACGAACAGTCCATCTTGCCGGGGGGCAGCAGCGGAAAGATCAAGCGTGACCTGCCCATGTGCAGCGACGCTGAGCGTCCGGCCGGTCGAAAGCGTCAGCGTGCCGGCGTGCTCCGTGCCCCGCACATCAAGCTGCAGCGAGGTGGCCTTGGCCGAGGGATTGGCCACAACCAGCTGCTGAGTGATCCCCGTGTGCGTCGCCGGCAGCAGGAAGGAGTGCGACAGCCCGGTTCGCACGCAGGATGCAGCGGACAGCCCTTTGAGGTCCCCGGTCGTCGCCCACGAGGCGACGGACCCGGCAGAGCCTGAGCCGGTCGCCGCTTTCAACAAGTGTTCGTCGAACAGCCGGGCGCCATGATCCGCATTCCCCGAAGCCACTTTCACATTCGCCTGGTCCTGCAGATCGGCATCCTCCAGGATCTGATCATTATCCGCATTGCCGTCCAAGGAGGAGACCTGCGCCTGCAGCACCGATCCGAAAGCGGCATAGCGCGCGGCCGAAGCGATATCGCCCTGCGAAGACTGGTATGCGCTGTCGCCGTAGGAGCCGGCATCCGGCAGGGTCATGCGCGCCGGACAGTATGCGGTGGTCTGCGTCTGCGAGACGGCATATTCGCGCGCACCGGCTGCCGCTTCAGCGCTGTCCTCCAGCCATGGGGCGAGCCGCAGCACGCTCAGCGCCAAGAACGCGGCGACGAGCAGAGCCATGGTGACAAGACCGGCGAGGATGCGGCGAATGCGCTCGGCCCTCAAGCGCTGTGAACGCCGGGTGCTGGTGGCGCCTTCCTCGTTCATATCGTTCATACCTCATCCCCCAGTTCTCGCCCGGCGCGCGGCACGGCCACCAAACAGTAAAGCCCAAGCAGCACCGCAGCGCTCCAAAGCCAAGCATGCCGCCACGCGCCATGCTGGATGGCCTGCTGCCGCGCAGTGTCGATGCCACGCGAATCGGGGCCGAGCGCCGTGAAACGGTAATAGGCTCCCGCATCGTTGGAGACGACCGGCTGCACTCCGTCCGACGCCGTGATGTTCGAGATCAATGTCTGGGAAAGATCGCGCTGATGCGCGCTGGAACCAGTCGACACATAGATACCGCCGAAGCCCAGCTGGCCGAGTTCGGCGATGGCGCCGGCATCGGTATCGACCAGCAGTCGCGCGCTCATCTCCGCCAGCGTCGCATCATGGGGATCGTCTTTGCCCGAAACCTCCTGCGCGCGCTGCGCGGGCGAGGAATCTACAAGATCTCCCCGGCCTGTTCTCAACACATTGTAGGACACGCTGCCAGCCGCATCGACATACAAGGCAAGAATGCGGCGGCCCGGTTCCTTGTCCAGATAGTCTATTGCGACCATAGGCAAGCCTCCTTCGCTCACCTGCACATCATGGGCGTCGGCGCGCAATGCCCCGGTCGCGAGCCAAGCTACGGCCCCAGCAGCCAGCAACGTGACCAGCGCAGATCGGGCGAATCGCGCGGCAATCGCCGCAGCATGGCGGTGCCCGGACCACACGCCATCCGCTGCATTCGCAGCGCGCCCAGCAGCTGTACCACGAGTCGGCAGCAAAGGACGATAGCGTGCGACTGCACCTCCCGCGAGCTGGCATACGCAGCACAGCAAAGCGAACAGCGTCAGCACGAATCCAGGGATCGGCGAACCGGCTACAGGCCCGTCCGGGCCCAGCGCGACGACGACACGGACCGAAACCATCGAAAGCAGCATGCCCAGCACCGCGACCACCCACATCATACGTGAAACGCGCAGCGCAAAAGGCAGCAGCAACGAAGCGATCGCCAGCAGAGCGACCACTGACAGCATGATCAAAGCGGCGGCGTCAAGCCAATTCAGCATGCCCAAGCCGCGCAGATCCGCCGGCATGCGCACACCGAAAGCGGAAGCGGCGATATCAATGAATCTCATCGCGCGCGGCGCGCGGGCCACGCCATTCGCGTCCGTCGGAGGAATCATGATATCGCCGAACAGCTGCCGCCAAAAACCTTCATGCGCGTAGCGCAGCGAATTGACGACCGTAGGGGCCACTGCGAAGGCCGCGGGGAACGGGATCAGCAGCAGCCTGGCGCGATGGCGAGGGATGAGCAGCAGGAACACAAGGAATGCGGCGATCAGCGGCAGTAGCAGCTGCGGTTGCGCGGCGACGACTGCGACGAAGCACAGTGCTGCGCAGGCTGCGGCCTGCACCGAGGAATGAGGCCGTTTCGGCTCCTCTGTGTGATACATGCCCACAGCGCGGAACACGAAGGCGAAAGCGGCCGGCAACGCTATCATCACCGTGAGCATGGCGAGGTCAGCATCGCCATATAGACCCAGCGCCACACCAACCGAGAACCACAGCAATCCGCACACCACACGCACCGAATCGGAACGCGTGAAGACGCCGGCCAGCGCCCAGAATGACAGCGCGCTCGCCGGGGCGGATATCATGTACAGCAACGTCAAAGCCGCCGCCGTATGGCCTAGCGTGACAACGGATGCCAGCAGCCAGACCAGCAGCCATGGGGTCGGCGGGGCCGGAATACCGGTCGAAGCGCCAAACAGCCAAGGTGTGGTTGCCGCCTGCGCAAGCTGCGCGAACCCGGCCTGCGTGGCGACAAGACGCGAGGAGAACAGGGAGCCGCCCGAAAGCGCCTGCCCGAGCACGTCGCCGTGCAGCGCCGCGAGCACGGCGAAGGCCGCTATGCTCATCGCCGCGGCTGCTCCGAAACGCCGGATCACACGGCGGCGCAAATGCGCCCGAGCGAGCGGATCAAGTAGTACGGTGCGCCGCTGGCTTTGCAACGCCTGCCGGCGTTCGCGCCACAGCGCGAGTTGGCGGCGATCGGCGGCCAATGTCGGCAGTTTCGACAGCGAAATAACACTTTGCGAACGCACCCGATGTCTTGCCCGCCACATGGCCGGCATGTCCGCGAGCGCATGCCAGGGAAGCTGCAAGACGCACCACGCCTCGTACGGCTGTTTGGCGAACAGGTGGCGTATCGCCTGCCCGAGGACTGCCACGAGGCTCCAGAGCCAAGCGGGCAGCCACCATGCCCGCCTCATGTCCGTGTAACGGTAACGCTGCCGGGCGAGCATCACGGACAGCGCATTGTCCTGCGGGTATTGCTCGTCCAAAGGGACGCCGTCTTTCGACCGTATGCCTTCGAAACGCGCCCGGCGGTGCGCGATGCGCGCCTTGGGAACCACGACCACGCGTGATCCGCTCAGACACACCCGCCGCGAGAAGTCGGCGGATTCCCCATAGCTGTCGAACCAAGGATCCATGCCGCCCAACGCCCGCAAGGTTCGTATCGGCACAAGCGCCCCGGCCAAGGACACGGCGAAGACATCCTGTCGACCGTCGTATTGCTCTTGGTCCGGTTCGCCGTCTACGACGAGGCTTTCGATACGATGCCGACCGGCATATGCGCCCACGTCGTGCAACGACACGCCGTCCCAGCCCAGTTGCTTGGCCCCGAGCAGCGCCGCGGTCGGCGCGTTGCGCCATGTTTCGAGCAGCTGCTCGAGGCAGCGAGCATCAGCCGGGCGAGCATCATCGTGGAGCATCCACACTGCACGAAGATCATTGCCCAGTAGGGCTTGAGTCAGCGCCATGGAGACGGCATCGCCGAACGAGACGGCATCCCTAACGCCGACCAGCCGGACGCTGACCGTCTTCGCCTCAGGCATGCTCATCACCAGCCCGGCGGGCGAAGGGATGACTTCGAATTGCGATTGCAACGGCGCGCTCACGCCCCCCGCGCAGTCGGCGATGACAATGACGCCCGGCAGAATGCTTTGCTCCAGCACGGCACGCAGCGTCGCCGCGAAAAAGCGCATGTCCTCCTCCACGGTGATGACCGCAGCCAGCGTCGGTTCGACCTCCTGCCGATGCGAGTACGGGCGGCTGGCGATGAGCCCCGCCACCAGCTGCTGGATGTCCTGATTCTGCTGGCCATCCGCCTCGTCCGTGCCTGCTGCGTTCGTACCGTCCAGTGCATTCATACCGTCCAGTGTACGCAAACGCGGGATGCGTCCACAGGTCGGCGAGGAACTGGCATCGATGCCCACGGGCGGATTTCGTAAACAATTCGGCATCAGCAGCATCGTTTCCCAGTATTCCCCAAGCTTGTGGCTTACAATCTAGAGGTTCAATGGTATTCACCCGGACGGAATGCGCGCACAGCTTCCGCCGGCCAGCAGGAAGGCAACAGCGTGACCTCTCATCGCGATGTGAAGCATGTGGTCCCCGACCTGAGCAACTGGCGCGGCACGCATCCACGGCACAGCGGCAACTATCGCATGCGGCGCACGGCGCTGGGCACGCTCGCCACCGTGCTTGTGGCGGCGCTGGTGTTCCTCACGGCGGCCATCGCTCCGGCGGTCATCGATCTGGGCAACGAATACCGCGTGGTACAGGTCGTCACACAGCCCAATGCAAAGCCCGTCGACCCAGTCGACCCTAACGCCGGCAAACCGATATCCTTCCTGTTGCTCGGCCAGGATACGCGCGACGGCGCGGGCAACGAAGCCATCGGGGGCGGCGGCAAGGCAGATCAGGGATATCACAACGCCGACACCACCATGGTGGTACAGATCAGCGCCGATCGCTCCTATATCAATCTGGTTTCGATCCCGCGCGATTCGCTGGTGGACATCCCCAGCTGCACGACGCCGAAAGGTACGATCCCCGCGCAATACAACACGATGTTCAACTCGATCTTCTCCTCGGCTTGGAACCGGGGCGACGGGCTTTCATCGGCGGCGAGCTGCACGCTCAACGCTGTCAACGCGCTGACCGGTCTGGATCTGCAGCAATTCATCGTCGTCGATTTTGAAGGGCTGAAGGGGATGATCGACGCGGTCGGCGGCGTCGACGTGTGCGTGCCCATCGATACGAAAGACAAGTACACCGACTTGGATCTGAAGAAGGGCATGCAGCATCTCAATGGCTTGAACGCCACAAGATATGCCCGCATGCGGCATGGCACCGGCACCGACGGCACGGATATCATGCGCACGACGCGCCAGCAGTATCTGATCAAACAGCTGCTCAATGAGTCCATGAGCAAGAACCTATTCACGCAGACCAGCCAGCTCTACCAGTTGGCCAAGGCGGCGCTGCATTCGCTGGACTTCAGCAACGGTCTGGGCAATATCGCCACGCTGGTCGGTCTGGCCATAAGCCTGAAAAACATGGATCCCACCCACCTGTATGCCCAGACCCTCCCTGTGACGCCAGCGCCCAGCGACCACAACCGCAGAGTATGGGCACCTGAGGCCGACGCGGTATGGGCCAAGCTGCGCAATCAGCAGCCCTTGACGCTGGTGAAGGCAACCGGCGGCTCTTCGTCGTCACCAAGCGCTTCGGCATCCGATTCCGCGTCATCGAGCTCGTCCGCCAGCGCCACGCCTGCTGCTACGCCCGATCCCGTGACCGGGCTCATCACCGAAGCCGACGGCACGCTGATCGATCCGAATACGGGCGGCATCGTCAACCCGAAGGACGGTTCGATCACCGATCCGCACACAATGGAATACATTGGCATAGCGGACCGTTATCTCAACGCCACGGTATGTGCCGTTCCTGCGCAGAAGTGAGACTGGGCATCGGCAGGCGCAGGCAGGCCGAGTAGAAGTAGATACGACTCGCGCGTTGGAGATGAGGTACAGGTATGGGCCAGGAACCGGCAGAGGCGGACACACCGAAGACACCGCCGAGCTTCGTCCCTGCCTCCACACGCAAACGACGCTCCCCTCAGGACACTTTCTCCACATCCTCCGACTCGACTCTGTCGTCGACGTTCCAGTCGAAGGACATGCCGCTGCATTTCGCGCCGTCAGACAAACGGCAGTACTCCAGGCAGAAGCCGGTCAAGACCGCGCATAATGATCCGGAAACCCCGCAGAGCTTCCAACCGGAAAGACGCTCCCCGGGCTCTTTCTCGGGCTCCGCGGCACCGCATGCCGCACGGCGCTCCTCCGGCTCTTCGAACCATACTGGCGGGCATGCGAACGGCTCGAATCGCTCCGGCGGCTCTGCGCCGCGGAAGGCGCCCTCTTTCGCCGCAGGGCAGGTGCAGCCGTCAGCGCAGGCTCTGCGCCGCGCCACAGCACGACGTGGCAACGGCTCCAACGGCACGGCTGAAGCTGCCGAGCCCCGCCGCCATCATCGTGTTCTGATCGCATTTCTCATGCTGCTCGCGCTGTTGGCGGCATTGCTGTTCGGCGCATGGCACTGGGTCGACAGTCAGCTCGACAAATCGGACTGGATTACAGCCCATCACGATACCACCGGCACCGCGTGGCTGATCCTAGGTTCGGACGAACGCGATGGCACCACGTCGAACGATGGCACGGTAGGGTTCAGAACCGACACGATCCTAGTGCTCACCAAGCCCAACAAGGGGCCAAGCTCGCTCATTTCCATTCCCCGCGATTCGCTGGTCAAGGTCAACGGCACCTTTATGAAGATCAACGCCGTCGCCCAACTGGCAGGCGAGAAACAGCTCGTCACCCAGGTGGAAACCATTACCGGGCACAACATCGACCATGTGGCGGAGATACAATTCGGCGGTCTCAAGGGCTTGGTGGATGCCGTCGGCGGCGTGCAGCTATGCTACGATCGGACGGTCAACGATGAGAAATCCGGGCTCAACTGGAAGGCCGGCTGCCATCTCGCGGATGGAAACACCGCCTTGGCTTTCTCCCGGATGCGATACTCCGATCCGCAGGGCGATTTCGGACGCGCCACGCGGCAGCGCCAGGTCATCGGCGCGATCATGGGAAAAGCCTCTTCGCGCGCCATACTCACCAGCCCGGGGACGGTCAAAAAGGTCGCTTCCGCGGCTCTCGACTCAATCAGCGTAGATGACGGCACCAACCCGGGCACGCTCATTTCCATGGCCCAGGCATTCCGCGCGGCGACCGGCAGCGAAGGCGTGACCGGCAGCGTGTACTGGACCAATCCCGGCTACTACGTCTCCGGCGTGGGCTCTTCCGTGTTGCTCGACGAACCCAAGAACCTCGCCCTCTTCGACCAGCTCGCCAACGGCACGCATGAGCCAGGTGCAGTCGGCACGCTGGCCGATACCGCCAAGTGAGTCAGCGGGCAGACTCAGCCAATTGACGCTGAGGCGGTTGCTCGAGAGACGGCGAACCGCCTCTCGAGCAACCGCCTCACAACCAACGGCATGGTGTGATGTATTCGGTCGTCGCGTGACGTACTGATCCGCCGTTGCAACGCAGAGATCATCGTGCTGGGCCGGTAAACGTAAATCTCACCGGTGTGTTACATAGGCGAAGCAAGGCTCCGCTAGGGAGCCAAACGACGGATCGCAATACGCCTCCTCGACACGCCATGACACGCCCACCGGCAAGCCTTCGACCACATGACCAAGTCGGGCTTGCATGTCCCCGACCGCCACCGTCACACTTAAAGGCATGACATTACGGCAATTTGACTTTGGCCTGCGGCACCGGCACGCCGCAAACGCTTCCGTGCGGCAACGCCACGCGCAACCGAGCCGAGCAACGAATGCCGATGATTCTGCAGCCACTGATTCCAGAGTCACTGATTCCAAGGCGAATAGAAGACTGTCGTTATTGCGATATGGTACGCCGGCGCTCGCCCAGCTCATGATGCTCGTCCTGCTCGTGGCTGAGCGCCGTTGGCTCTTTGCACTGATGTTCACTCCGGGCCTCATGATTCCTCTGGCATCCCTACTTACGGCAAAGTCCGAACGTGCGGCTCGCAAGCAGCAAAGCAATGTGGCTTCAACTGGCGCGACTGCCACCAATTCGAGCCAGCGCGATGACGATATGCGAGACCTTCGCTGCCCGTCCTTGGAAACGCTGCTGGGCTTGGACGAGGAGCCGCTGCTCTGGCGTTCCATATCGCGCGGATGGCTGAGTTCTTCTGGACTGCGCGCAGTCATGGCTATGGCCCGAACCGGGCCCTTTGCCATCGATTTGGAGCGGCAAGGCCCCCATGCGCTAGTCGCTGGTACAACCGGCTCCGGAAAATCGGTGCTGCTGCAAAGCTGGTGCTTGGCCTTGGCTCTCGCCAATCCGCCTGATCGCGTGCAATTCGTGTTCTTGGACTTCAAAGGAGGATCGGCATTCGCCCGTCTTGAAGCGCTGCCGCATGTCGTGGGCAGCGTGTGCGACCTCGATCTGAACCATGCCGTGCGCGCGCTGCTGGCGGTCGAGAACGAACTCTCCCGGCGTGAACGACTCGTCGCCTCGCATCGGGCCGGAGACATCACTGGCCTGCGCGAACGCCCGGCATCCCTAGTGATCGTCGTCGACGAATTCCATGCATTGAGCGGCCAGCTGCCCGATTATGTGGGCCGGCTTTCGCGCATTGCCTCGCTCGGCAGGTCCTTGGGCATGCATGTCATCGCCTGCACGCAGAATCCGCTAGGTCAGGTGAGCGCCGACATGAAGGCCAATATGAGCCTGAACATATGCCTGCGTGTGCGCGATGGCCTGCAATCCCACGAGCTGCTCGGCAGCGCGAAAGCGGCTGCTATCAGTCCGGAACTTCCCGGAATCGCCTACTGCAATGACGGTGCTCAGGCGCAGGCGATCCGCTGCGCCGCGGCCAACGACATCGATCGGCTTGTGCTCGCGACGCAGTCGGCCCAACGCTTCCGAGGCGGGCATAGCTCTCCAGCACTGTTCAGCGCGCCACTGCCACGCAGCGTGCACAGACTCTCCGATCATCTCGGTTATGAACCCACGGTTTCCCGTGATGCAGTGCCGTTCGCCCTTGGCGACACCGGCGTGGATATGATTGTGGCAAGCGTGCCCGTCGGGCGTGGCAACATCGCGATCATCGGTTCTCAAGGCCGCGGCAAAACGACGCTGCTGCACGCGCTTGGCGGGCAGATATGCGCTCTCGCACATGCAGCGGCCGGGCTGCAGGTGCGGTGGACTGACCGCAAGCACGACGGCATGCCGCCGAATATTTGGGCTGAATCGTCACAGCGGATTGCTGACTTGCGAGCCGACGGGAGTACGCATGCCGGGCAGATTCTCCGGATGGCGGAAAATGCCAGATCGTTCCCCATGCAGCTTGGCGACGCATCGGATGAGGGTGCCGCACGTGGCTGCCATCGGCCAAACGTGCGGCATACGATGTGGTTGATCGACGACGCCGACGAATGGATGGATCCGCTGTCCACCGACCCAAAGGCCGGCGAATTGCGTCGGGCGCTGAAAGATCCCGCCGTCACCGTGGTATTCGCCTTGCACAGCACACGGCATCTGCGTTTCCCCGAGCATTGCACCATTCGTATTGTGCTGCCGACAGGGGAGCGCGCCGTTGATCTCATGAACGGCATCCCTGCGGGCATCCTGTCCACGTTTGACCAAGAGACGTACTCAATCGCAGGCCGTGCAGTGCTGCTGCGCGACGCGAATGCCATGCTCGTGCAATGCGCTCAGCCTGTCTCAGCTGCATCTCGAAGCCCTGCGACACACTCATATGTGGCATAGGCATCTTGCCGCATAGCTGCCCCTGGCCTCAGCCGCTCCCCCCTCGCTGTTTTCGTCGCCAGGTATGGCCCTAGACC
The DNA here is from genome assembly GCF_022640935.1 of Bifidobacterium sp. GTDB lineage: Bacteria > Actinomycetota > Actinomycetes > Actinomycetales > Bifidobacteriaceae > Bifidobacterium. The sequence continues at coordinate 18,779 of NZ_JALCCV010000007.1, read as the reverse complement.
GCATGACTCCGCGTCCATGCCACACCCTTCCCGATCTACCAGGCCACGGCTGCCCCTGTCTGCCGCCCTCTTTCGGTCAACTCGGGTGGAGTGAGATCTTCTTGTGCATGAAAGGTCTTGAAAAGTCGACGCGTTCGTGCTTATCTAGTAGGGAATGTACAGCAGATGATGCCATGAGAGCGGCCGATTCGCATCGCGGATACATGGGATATGATCGCGAAGGTCATGTTTTGCGTGTTTGCCGTGGATCACATTCATGCGTAATCATGGTTTCAACAGGAAGGCGAATGTGATGAGCAGTGCTTTTGACTGGCGCGCGAAGGCGGCATGCCGCGACAAGGATCCGGAGCTGTTCTTCCCCGTGGGCAACACCGGCGCGGCGTACCAGCAGATCGAAGAGGCCAAGGCCGTATGCCGCACTTGCAAGGTAATCGATGCCTGCCTGAAGTGCGCGCTCGACACCAACCAAGACTATGGTGTGTGGGGCGGGTTGAGCGAAGACGAGCGCCGCGCCCTGAAACGTCGCGCCATGCGCGCGCGCCGATCGCAGAACATGCAGATGCAAATCTGATATCGACGGTTTCGATTTGTTGGCCGATTTGCGATCGCCATTAGGCAGCTGACTACATGTTGGTAACGGTTGGGGCTTCCGGGATTTTCCGGAAGCCCCAACCGTATTTTCGATATGATAATCCACTCGTGCACGTTATGGGCATGCGATGGAACGCCCGGGATAATACCGATCTGGAATCAACCTGACATAGGCGTCAGAACGTCGTGCTGTCATCCTGCGGATCCTGGGCCGCGCGCAGTCGCATGTCGAGGATCACTCTGGTGCCGCCTTCACGCCGGGGCTCCCAATGCACGGTGCCGCCGAAATCGTTCGTGACGAAAGTGTTGATGATCTGCGTGCCTAGGCCCGACCCGGAGGAACGCGCCATGCCGTTGTCCTCCTCAGTGTCCAAGCCTGATCCGTCGTCTTCGACGACGACATTGAGGTTGTTGCCGCCACGACCCACCGAAATGGTGATGCGCCCTTCTTTGCGCCCTTCGAAGCCATGTTCGACGGCGTTGGTGATCAACTCGGTAAGCACCAGAGACAGCGGCGTAGCATCTTGGGCCGGCATCATACCGAAGGACCCGATGTAGTCGATATGGATGTGCTGATCGCGCATAGTGGCGAGGTCCACAGTCATCTTGAGCAGGTTCGAGATCACCTTGTCATAATCCACCATCTCATCGGCGGTCTGGCTCAGGCCCTCGTGCACCATGGCGATCGTCTGTACGCGCCGCTGGGCCTCGGCAAGCTCGTTCTTGACCTCCTGCGATTTGGTCTTGCGCGCCTGCAGCCGCAGCAAGGCAGACACGGCTTGCAGGTTGTTCTTGACCCGGTGGTGGATTTCGGAGATCGTGGCATCCTTGGTCTGCAGCTCCTGGTCGCGTCTGCGCAGCTCAGTCACGTCACGGCACAGCACCAAGGCGCCGGAGCGGCCATTGGCGTCGACCAGCGGCAACGAGCGGATCGAAACCACGGAGCGGTTTGCATTCAGCTCGGAATCGACGGCGGCCTTGCCGGAGAGCACCAACGGCAGCGTTTCGGGGACCGGATCCTTCGTGTGCAGCAGTTGCGTGCCGATTTCGCTCAGATACTGCCCCTGCATTGTGGTCACTGCGCCGAGACGCCTGAAGCAGCTGATGGCATTGGGCGAAGAGTAGCGTACCACGCCGTCGACAGTCAGCAGGATGAAGCCATCGGAGACGCGGGCGTTGTGGCGCTGATTCATCACCGGATCATGGTACGGGAACTGCTCGCGCGGAATCATTTCGAACAGCTGCTTACCTGCGTTGATGCTTTCGGATTCGTATCGACCGTTGGATTCGCGCGTGGACATATTCGTTTCACGGATGACGACGCCGAGCGTTTTGCCATTGTGATGCACGGGAGCGTAGACATTGCATACCGTCGAACGGCCCACATCGCGCAGCACGCTCGAACGCACGGTGCTGTTCGAACGCATCGCCGTATCCACCTCGCCGATCAGGTCGTCTTTGAGCTCATTGCCTACGACGTCATCAATGCGCAGCGTCATCACCGTGGACGGGCGGCACTGCTCGGCGACGACATAACTTCCATCGCCTTTCTGTAGGATGAGCAGCAGGTCGGCGAAACTCAGATCGGCGATGACCTGCCAGTCGGCGACGAGATGGTGGAGCCATTCACGATCGCTGTCATCGAAATCAGGGCGTGTTGCAAGAATGTGAGTGAAATCAGCCATGGAATCCATCATACGCAGCAAAGCCTCGGACTGGCCAGATGGGCGTGGATTTTATGCGCGCGGTTGCGGTTGCAGGGCTCCGTACGGGTTTCTGACGACCTCGGACGCGTCGCCGCGCTTGACAACGCCTACGGTTACGATAACGTAGGTTACGCTTGCGTAACATAGGACAGTGGAGGAGCAATGAACACAGCGAACCATCCTGAATCCGACGACAGGCAGCGCACTGCCATAATGGCGCGCAGGCAGGCGATACATGCCAAGGCCGAGGCAGCCCGCGTCAAGGCGCATCATAGAGCCGATTGCGTGCGCCGCTCAGCCGAACAGCGGGCTGCAGCCATCATTGCGCGAGGCGACACCCGCGCCGTGCGCATCGAGGGCGTGCCGACGAGCGAAAAAGAGCACAGGATTCGGCTCGACGTGCATGGCAGGCCCAAGCCGCTCATGCGCGGCTGGATTCATGCGCTCGCCGCTCCTCTGGCGTTGGCTGCCGGCATCGTGCTGATCTGTCTGGCGCACGGGACAGGGCTCAAATGGGCGTGCGCCGTGTTCATGGCATGCTCGGCGTTCCTCTTCATCAACTCCGCCGCCTATCATCTGGGCGACTGGTCGCCGCGGGTCACCGACGTGCTGAGACGCATCGACCACGTCAACATCTTTCTGCTGATCGCCGGCACCTACACGCCGGTCTCCTTTGCGCTCGACGCCTTCTGGCGCACCTCCATCATCGTGGGCATGTGGAGCTGCACGCTTGTGGCGCTGGTCATCCATGTGATCTGGATCAACGCTCCGCGCTGGCTCTATGTCATCGTCTACATCGTATTCGGCGTGTCAGGATTGGCGTTCATGCGCCTGTTCTGGATCTCCCCGGCGGCAGGCCCAGCTGCCGTGGTCCTGATTGCCGCTGGCGGCGCATGCTACATCACAGGCGCTGTCGTCTATGGGCTGCGCAAGCCCGACCCGTGGCCGCACATCTTCGGTTTCCATGAGATATTCCATCTCGGCACCGTAGCCGGATACGCCTGTCATATGGTGGCCATCTATATGGTCATCGTCAACATGTGGTGAACGCCACCCAACCAATTCATCTGTCCCTCTGCGCATCCCGCAAGCCAAGCCGTACCTATGCAGACGCGAACAACAAAGTCAGGAATCTGGGAGAGCTGCAAAATCCGCGGACGCACCCACAGCAAAACGCGAAACGCCGCCATGCCATATAAAAGTTTCCCTATGCCAAGCAATTGGCATAGGGAAATCACATCGTCGCCGACTTCGCAGCGTCAGGACAGTGGCTGGGAATCCTTGACCGTGACTGAAATCTCCCGACCGCTGGGCGTCTTGTAGCTTACCGCATCGCCCTTCTTCGCGCCCATGATGGCGGTGCCGATCGGCGACTCAGGGCTGATGACGTCGTATTCGGTGGCTACGGCGATATCGCGTGAACCCAGCACGTAGACCATCTCCTTGCCCGCCAGCTCCAAAGTCACCACGGAGCCGTTGCCCACGATGCCCGCTTGGGGCGCCTCGAGTATCTTGGCGTTGCGCAGCTTGACGATGAGCTCGTTGACGCGTCCTTCGTTTTTGCCCTGCTCCTCGCGGGCGGCCTGATATCCCCCATTTTCCGACAGATCGCCTTCGGCGCGCGCCGTGGCTATGCGCTCGGTGATCTCGTCGCGGTATTCGCCCTCGCGATGGGCGAGCTCTTGCTTGAGCTTGTCATAGGCCTCCTGCGTCAGCAGAATCGTCTTTTCCTCGGCCATGTTGCCTCCTGACCTTTGTTGATATCGTGCGGGTGCGCGGTGCGCATTCATCTGCGATTGCGCCGCGCCACTCGTATTTATGACGAAGCGCCGGCATATTCATAGCCGGCGCGGTTATTGCACACACTGCCCTCAGCGCGTCGATATGATATCGATGACGAACACCAAAGTGTCCGTGCCGCCAATGCCGGCCTGGGGCATGCCCTGGGAACCATATCCGTACTCCGGCGGAATCGACACAACTAGGCGCGAGCCGATGTTGTGCCCGGGCACAGTCCTGTCCCATCCTTGGATGACTTGGCCGACGCCAATGCCGAAGCTAGCCGGCTGATGGCGGTCGAAGCTGGAGTCGAAGGGGGCGTCGCCGCCCCAGACCACGCCATGATAATTCACGGTGACGGTGTCGCCGCGGCGCACCATCGGGCCTTCGCCTTCGACGATCTCCTCGACTTTGAGTCCGGCGGGCGGTTCGGGCGCGGGGAAAGCGATCACCGGCGCCGCGCCGAACTCGGCGTTGACCTGCGGCATGCCTGCTGTCATATTGGCCTCCTTACGCTCAATGTTACCTAACCAGTGTTCCCTGAAACACAATGTGACTTAGCCTAGCACTAGTCGCGTCCTCACGCCGACAGCGTGCCGCAGGGCGCGGCACAACGGGCACGCAGATACCCCTCGGCGAAGCCCGACCCATGACATTGGACCATCGACAGCGCGTATTCAGCATTCCACGACGTTGACGGCGAGACCGCCTTGCGACGTCTCCTTGTATTTCGACATCATGTCCGCTCCGGTGTCCATCATCGTCTTGATCGCCTGATCGAGGCTGACCAGGTGCGAGCCGTCGCCGAACATGGCCATGCGCACCGCGTTGATCGCGGTGTTCGCCGCCATCGCGTTGCGCTCGATGCATGGGATCTGAACCAGACCGCCCACCGGGTCGCAAGTGAGACCCAAGTGGTGTTCGATGCCGATTTCCGCCGCATTCTCGACCTGACGAGGCGTGCCGCCCATCACTTCGCACAATCCGGCGGCGGCCATCGAGCAGGCCGAGCCGACCTCGCCCTGGCAACCGACCTCGGCACCCGAGATCGAACCATTGCGTTTGAACAAGTAGCCGATGGCTCCGGCCGTGAGCAGGAAGCGCACGATGCCGTCCTCGCCCGCGCCGTCGACAAACGTCCAGTAATACTGCAGCACGGCGGGTATGATGCCTGCGGCTCCATTGGTCGGCGCCGTGACGATGCGTCCTCCACCGGCGTTCTCCTCGCACACGGCCAGCGCGAACAGGTTCACCCACGCGGCGTCGGAGGATTCGAGCACCGCATCGGCGCGGTGCTGATCGCGGCACAGCACATCGCTGTTCGACGATAGCGTGCGGTACATCTTGGGCGCGCGTCGCCTGACCTCAAGGCCACCGGGCAATGTCGCCTGCCCGCTGGTGCAGCCCGCCATGATGCAGTTGCGCATAAGCTCCCAGACGCGTAACAATTGCCCACGTACTTCGTCGGCGGGCCGCATCGCACTCTCGTTGGCCCAGACGATTTCGCATATCGACAGCCCGGTACGCTCGCACATAGCGATCAACTCGGAGCACGAAGCGAAGTGATACGGCGCCCGAGGCCCGAAATCGACCCGCTGCGTGTCGTCGTCGCGTTCGGCGAACGTGCTGCCTTTCGGAGACTGCTCATGGATGCCGATCATCAGATCGTTCCTGCCCCCGGGGCGTATGAAACCGCCGCCGATGGAATACCACACCTGCTCGTCGACGATGTCGCCTGCGTCATCGAAAGCCTGGAAGCGCATGCCATTGGGATGCGCGGCGAGCCGCTGCCACAATTCGAAGACGACATCGCGGTCATAATCAAACGCAATGCTGTGTTCACCGGCGAGCGCAAGCGTCCCACGCTGTTTGCATTCCCGCTTGATGGTGAGCAAGTGCTCAGTGTCGACCGTGGACGGCAAACTGCCCTCCAGACCGGCCACGGCGGCACGATCCGTGCCGTGCCCCATGCCGGTCATCGCCAGCGAGCCATAGAGCACCGTGCGCACGCGGGCAACCTGCGTGAGCACGCCTGAATCGCGCAAGGACGACACGAACGCGTTGGCCGCGCGCATCGGCCCGACGGTATGTGAGGAACTCGGCCCCACGCCAATGGTAAACATGTCAAGCACGCTGAACATTTCGCGACCTTTCCTCAGATCAATACAGTACCGCGTACACGCTGGCGACCGTGTATGCGCCAAACGCCGCGAACAGCAAGGTCAGCACACCGATTCCAATGACCACGCCCTTGCGGCGAGAAAGGAATCTGGGCGCCATGGAGCCGAGGAAGAACGAGGCGAAGCCCAAGACCGCGCAATTGAAACCAACAGCAACAAGCGCTGAGCCACTGAGACCCGAGAGGCCCAACGGCCTCAGAATAGAGTCAAGAAATGCCGGATAAACCGCGTACCCCCATGCTGCGAACCCGATCAAGCCAGCGATCCCATACGCGACCGGCATAAGGGAAGGCCGCAATCTGCCGCACAGCGACTCGACGCACCACAACAAAGCGAACCCGACGGTATAGGTGAACGCCACGGCAAGCAGGCACGCCACCATCGCCCACGGAAGCAACGCGATTCTGCCATGCGTCAGATTCACGTAAATCGGAGCGCATATCAGCTCGCCCGCACACAACACTCCGGCGATGACGACGGCCCTCACAAGCATGGTCGGCATGCCCGATTCCTCGTCGCGCGTGACGCGGATCCATTGTGCAGCCATGACGTTCCTTTGCCTATGTCCATTGCCTACGATGAAGTGACTACCGCTCATTACATGCTATACGATTAGCTGCCTAAATGCCCCAGCACCAGGCGGCCTGTGCACGATTGTCCGGTGTGTTCCGCCGGTTGTAGATTCGCCGCGCGAATCCGCCAGACCTCCCGTAATCACCTACGCGACGTAGGATAACCGAAGCACGATAAGAGTGTGTTTCACGGTGCGCCGCAGCGTGAAAGTGTAGTACCGAATCGACAACCGTTATGGCTGCAGATGACGCACGATCCATGCCCGTTCAGGTGCACCCTGGCATAATGACAGTCCGGCATCCGCTGGATACATGGATTACATGATTCGCGGATGCCGGACCGTGCTGCGGTTGCCTTGCCCGTGCTGCTCGTGTTGTCTTACGCTTTGGTGACGTGGCCTCCAAACTGCGCGCGCATGTTGCGTCCGCAGGCCGTCCGGGGTCACAAGAACAGCTTCACCTTGCCGTCCTTGCCGATGAACGCCCTGCCTACCGAAGCGGATTCGTCTATCTGGCCGTCAAGTTTTTTAGCCGTCGCTGCCGGAAGCCAGCCGACGAGGGAACCGTCGAGCCTTATCAGGATGGTCGGCTTGCCCGTCCCGGGGCCTTCGGGAATGGCGCCATGCACGGCAGACACCCAGACCCATGTTTCGCCCCGGTATTTTCCGATCTGTTCATGGCTATCAGGCGCAACCGTGATCCGCATCTCGCGAAGATGCCCGGTCTCCTCGCCTTCAGGCCTGTCGTTCGCCGGACGCGCCGTCTTGTCCTCGACGCGCATCATCCCCTCCGTCACGTGGTACGCGGGGACCGCCGTGGCCAGAGCCCACCCGAGCATGTCGTAGAACCCGTTCTGTGAGATGATCGAAATATCCCGCCCGCCGTCTTTAAGCTCCGACGCGCGTTTCAGTTTGCTGGTCGCGCCGCCTTTGCGCAGCGCCGGAGCGTTCAAATCCGCATCGCCCACAACGAGGCAATCGGTCTTCTTCGACACGCTCGACGATGTGCGCCCGCCAAGATTGACGACGGCCTGCTCGGCGCTTTCCTTGCCCATTTTCATCAAGGTGCCGGTGAACACGAATGTCTTTCCTGCGAACAATTCGTCGGGAACCGGCTTCTCCCATGCCTCGAACACCAGCAGATTCCCCTTTGGCCGGCAGACTTCCTTCACCGGCTCGTACCGGGACGCACGATCTTTGAGTTCGATACCGCGATCCGCGGCATCTGCGCGCATACGCTCGTACAGCATGTGCGCCATGCAAGCGTCGGGAAGCGCACGGTTCTCCTGCGATTCGGCGATGCCGAGATGAGCGAGAAGATCCTGCAGCGCATAGCCCGGAGCTGTCGGGTACAGATAGCGGGCGAGCCTCATCGTGTCGACGAAACTATTGCGCACGAGGCCGAATCCCAAGTCTTCCGCATTGTCGTAAAGGAAGCGCAGAGGGAATCTCGCGGCGTGCGCGACGACGAGCGAATTCCCCAGCCAGTCGAGGAACTCTTTAAGCCTGTTGTCGGCGCCGGCATCGATTCTCGGGGCATTCGCGACATCGGCGTCGCAGATCCCTGTCCTGCCCGCCTCGCCTTCCGGTATATGGCGGCCCGGGTTGAACAGCGACTCGAAGCTTTCCATCGACTTGCCGCCCTTGACTTTGATGGCTCCGATCTCGATGATGTCGTCCACGCCGGGGTCCAGCCCGGTGGTTTTGATATCCAACGCGACATAGTCGCCGGTGTCTGCGAATACGCTTGGCCCGAATCCTGGTCTTGCTTTCATGCCTGCTCCTTTACACTCGCGGCGTGGTATGGACCCGTGCCGTTGATGCAGATTATCGCACCGGCAGTTTCCATACGGCATGCGACGTCGTTAACAGAAGACGTTCACCCGGCGTTATAGTTTTCTTCAGACAACAACGCCTGAGGGAGAAGGGATGAGATTGCCCGGATTGAATCCAGAGCCAGCACGCGTCACGGAGACTGGCAGACGTCGGAAGAAGTTGATTGGTCTTATAGGCCAGTGCGGCGATCACTGTTTTGGTGTTCGTCGGCGCCGCCACATGGTGGTTCCTATCGAGACCGAAGCATGTCGCGGCGGAGCCGCTGCCGTCGTATGGGACGATTATGAGGGAATGCCCCGGAGTGCGCAGATACCCAGAGGGCGGGATATTCGCGCAGGCCGATACGGCACTAGGCGATGATACGAAGGATCTCAATTGCCTGTTGAAGGCGGCGCGGGTGCCCGATTCGGTGAAGAGCGGCATCAATGCCGCTATCGAGAAAAATAAGGATGTTGAAGGCAAGGTCACTGCAAGAGGGCGCGTCTACGACTAGGGTTATGTTCCGGGCGGCGACTTGGACGGTTACATGCTGAGCTTGTCCATTTATGATGCCGGCAGCGACAGTGACTGATTCCGCTTGCTTATCCTCCCAGCCTCGCTTCGGCGGGGCTATCTCATATCCGCGAGCGCTGTTCTTGCATCTGCTTAATGAAGACAAGGGAATACCATATATTGGTTATATTCTTGGAACGGTAATTGGAACGGGGACTTGGACTGTATTGGCTATGCTGTCAGACTATATTGCTCGGTGCCGCTGGAGACGCCTTCCGCCGTGTAGACTTGTGTAATGGACACTATTTTGATTCTCTTCTGGGCGGGGACGGTTGTTCTCGCGCTCGGATTCATACTGCTCGTGTCCGGCGGCGTTTCGTTCCAGGTTCGCGCGATACGCAACAAGCCCGCTTGGGACGGTCACACTCGTACCCTTCTCGTATGGGGAATTGCCATATTCATCATTGGCGTCGTCATGTCCGCCCCAACCATATATCTCATGTACACGGCCGCAGCATAGGTCAGCGGGGCTCCAGCCAGGTGGAATAAGAAAGCGCTTCGACTCACGCACTCTGCTCCCGTGTCATGTTCAACGAAGAACCATTGAAATGTTAGGAGCCACGGATGTCAAAGAAGAACAAGAAGCTGAAAGAACGCGATGAAAAGGAACCGATCATGGAAGAAAAAACCTCAAACCACACAGGCCTGAAGATACTGGCCTCGTCATGCTGCATGCTCATGCTCAGCCTCGCAGGAGTGACCGCATGGGCTGTGATGAACAAGCGCAATGAAATGAAGGAACTGTCAAGAATCCTTCAGGAATCGACCAAGGACCTGTCAAAGGACGCGAAGGCGAAACTGGTGGATACGGCAGGACAGATCAGCGAAGTGCTCGGCAAATAGAGAGCATGCCAATCAGTGAACTTCAAAGCCCTGCTCCGGCAGGGCTTTTTCAAGCGCCTTTGGAAATTTGCCCGCCAATGCCCGGGAATGCTTTATGACCGGTGTCGACCACAGCCATGTCGTGATGCCGTCGCATGGCTCCGCTTTTTGCCTGGCACGACCATGCGACGGCTGCCGCCAAGCAACATGGTCGCACAACGGCGACTCGGGCCTGCACCTCACACTCGAGCGCAAAAGTAGTACAGCTCCCAACCCAGCCCCACTTCGGCAGGGCTTTTCTTATGCCAATACACATACTGCCCGGATTATCCCGTGCAATATAGTATGCATATAGTATGCATTTCGTGGCTGTCATGGTCTCCCGGATCGCTGGTCAATGCCGTGAACCGTTCTGCCTATTGATATGGTGCCCCCGGCGGGACTCGAACCCGCACGCCGTAGCGACCGATTTTAAGTCGGTTGCGTCTACCGATTCCGCCACGGGGGCATAGTCCGCTCTGCCTTAGGCAGGCCGACCGTAGCTATTATGCCACGTTTCCACGCTGACCATATGCATTGGTCAATCGCCACATAGGTCAATGCACAGGCGTTAACCGACGCTCTAGCGTTTCAGCAGCCGGCGGCCGTAGTCGAGTACGATGCCGTCGAGCAGGCCATGCTCGCTGGCGACGAAGGAATCGAGCGGCTCGACGTGGTCGTGGGCGGCGGCCTCGGCGACCTTGGCGAGCACACGGTTCCAGATCAGCGCTCCCCCGCCGACCACGTCGATGCGGCCGGGGTGGATGGCCTTGTATTCGCCACGCTCGGCGCGGGACATGCTCAGGAAGCGGTTGTCGACGTCGAAAGCCTGCTGGAATGGGATGCGCACTCCATCCACAGCTTTGTGATCGTATTCGTTCAATCCCAGCGCCAGCGCGGCCATCGTCGTCACCGTGCCCGACACGCCGATGATGGTGCGCGTCTTGCCCGCAGGGACATGGGCGAAGGCCTCGTCGATATGTTCGTCGATATCTGTGGAAGCCTCTCGGATCTCCCCCGTCATTGGCGGGTCGGAGCGCAGATGCCGCTCGGTCATGCGCACCGAGCCGATGTTCATCGAAAAAGCCGCTTGCACCTGCGTATCCGGGACGTTGACCCCGTCGCCGCCGAGCACCAGTTCCGTCGAACCGCCGCCGAGGTCCACAACGAGGTACGGAGCCGCAAGATCATGCCTCGGCACGACGCTGGTGGCACCTAGGAAGCTCAGCGCGGCCTCTTCGCTGCCGGGTATGACCTCCGGGCGCACGCCGAGAATGCGCTCCATCGAAGATTCGAACACCTCGCGGTTTTCGGCGTCTCGCGTGGCCGACGTGGCCACGAAACGGAGGCCGTCGACCGGATGCTCAGCCAGCACGTCGGCAAATTCCTGCGCGGCGGCATTGGCCCGTTCCAGCGCCTCGTCAGCGAAACGGCGGGTCTTGTCGACATCCTGCCCGAGCCGTATCACGCGCAGTATGCGTGGCACGATGTCCTGCGTGCCATCAGCATCGACGCGCGCGATCTTGAGCCGGATCGAATTCGTGCCGCAGTCGATGCCCGCGATCGTCACCGAATCCCTTGGTGAACTTTCCATAGCTTAATGCTGCTCCTTCTCATATGGGCGCTCCGACGAGTTGGCGAACACATGTTCCGATCGGCACGAGTATACGCTGCCTCATTGCCCAACCTTCTGTTCAGTCTTCGATCTGCGTCGTGCACCGGCACACGGTCGGGCTGAACTCGCCCTGTATCCGTTCCAACGTCAGGTCGCCTATGGGATTGACGCCGGATCCCATGACCAGCGTCTGCGCCAGCAGCGCATGCAGGCATTTGACGCGCGTGGGCATGCCGCCGGCGCTCGTGCCCGCGATATGCTCCTCGCCGTCTCCTAGTCGAATCGCCAGTTCGCGCCGGAATGCCAGATAGAGCCTATGCGCATGTTCGTATGCCCTGCGCGTTGTACCATTATCGTTGAGCAGCTGATTGTATTCACGCATCACGCCGTTCGCCTCCAGGTGCGAAACCGCCTTGACCGCCTCCGGACTGGTGAGGTAGCACGTCGTAGGGAATGGCGTGCCGTCGTCCAACTGCGGCCGGGTGACAACCGCCAGCGGCCTGCCGCAGACGCACCGGGCGCCCACGGCCACCATGCCCCGGGGGAATCGTCCCAGCTGCTTGGTCACGAGCGCGATATCGTGCTCGGTGGCAGGGTCGGCCATGCAGCGATCGACCAGAGAAATCGCATGGCCGCACATAGCAGGACCGCACATAGCAGGACCCCGGTCGGCATCGGCCATACCCTGTGGCTGGATCTGGGTCATCGGCCCTCCACTATCGTTGTCCGTTGTAGTTATCGTTGATGTCGTTGCTGATTACGTTGCTGCCGTTGTTCTCATCGCCGTAGTTATCGTCGTTCCCGCCATGATCATCGTCTCTGCCCGCCGCCGCCACCCCGATGGCAACTGTTCGATTCCGGAACGTTATTCGCCCGACGAACCACCAGCTGGCGCAGCGTTCCCCGACGCATCTCCTGCGCCGCTGCCTGATGCCGCGTTGCCCGAGGAACCGGCCCCCTGGCCCTTGGTCGTCGTCTTGGGAAGCAGCACATCGGCCTGTTTGAAGGCGTAGGATAATTCGGCATACCACGGCAACGCCTTCTGCCCGTCTGACGAAGTGGATTCGCCCGACCCGCCATCCTTGGAGTCGCCGGTGACCGCCTCAGGATGTTCGACCCGGATCGCCTGCTCGCCTGGGAAGACGAATCCCAGACGCTCACGCGCCTGGGCGGTGACATAGGCCTTGTCATTCCACCGGGCGATGTCGTTTTCCAAGTCCTGTTTCTTGGCGATCAGCGCCGATTCCTGACGTTTGAGGCCGTTGAGCTCGGACAGGTTCAGCGCATAGGAGTGAAAACTGGATACCAGCTGGATCGACCCCAGCGCAACAATGAACAACGCAACAAAGAACGCCAACGGGCCGCTGCCGCGTTTGGGCGACGAAGGTCTGGGGACGCGGGTCGGTTTGTTCATAACTACGAAAATACCCGTCGCATTCGACTTGATCGAACGCGACGGGCCTTCCGCATGCATGCGGTGCCTACGCAGTGCCGTGCGCCATCACATGCTGCATGGCATCAGGCGAATCCACACTATTTGGTGTACTGCTTGCAGGCCTTGAAGGCGCTGTAGCCGGCGTAGGTCGCGGTGGAGCCGAGCTCCTCCTCGATCTCGAGCAGGCGGTTGTACTTGGCGATGCGCTCGCCGCGGGCCGGCGCGCCGGTCTTGATCTGGCGAGTGTTCTTCGCGACTGCAAGGTCGGAGATCGTGGTGTCCGGGGTCTCGCCCGAGCGGTGGGAGACCATGGAGGTGAAGCCGTTCTCGGTGGCCAGCTCGATTGCGTCGAGGGTCTCGGTCACGGTGCCGATCTGGTTGAGCTTGACGAGCAGAGAGTTGGCGGCCTTGAGGTCGATGCCCTTCTGCAGGCGCTTGGGGTTGGTCACGAGCAGATCGTCGCCGACGAACTGCAGCTGATCGCCCAGTTCGGCGGTGATCATCTGCCAGGCATCCCAATCCTCTTCGGCGTAGGGATCCTCGATGGAGACCAGCGGGTACTTGGAGACGAGCTCCTTGTAGTAGTCCAGCATGTAGGCCGCATCGCGGTCGGCACCGTCGAAGTGGTAGGTGCTGGTTTCTTTGTTGAAGAACTCGGAGGACGCAACGTCCAGGCACAGGCCGATCTGCCTGCCGGGCTCGTAGCCGGCGGCCTCGATCGCCTTGACGATGTACTTCAGGGAATCCTCGTTGGATTCCATCTTCGGGGCGAAGCCGCCCTCGTCGCCGAGGCCCGTGTCGTGGCCATCCTTCTTCAGGATGCCTTTGAGGGTGTGGTAGACCTCGACGCCGGCGCGCAGCGCCTCATGATAGGTGTCGAAGCCATAGGGGGAGATCATGTATTCCTGGATGTCGGTCGCGAAATCAGCATGGGCGCCGCCATTCATGATGTTCATGTTCGGAACTGGCAGGATATGGCCGTTGGTGCCGCCAATATAGCGGTACAGCGGTAGGCCTGCAGACTCGGCCGAAGCATAGAGCGCGGCCAGGGAGACGCCGAGGATGGCGTTGGCGCCCAGCTTGCCCTTGTTCGGGGTGCCGTCGAGCTCGATCATCGTCTCGTCGAGCGCGCGCTGGTCGCTGGCATCCATGCCGATGACCTTCGGCGCGATGACCTCGTTGACGGCCTTGACCGCATCGAGGACGCCTTTGCCCTGATAACGGGACTTGTCGCCATCACGACGTTCCCAAGCTTCCGCCTCGCCAGTGGAAGCACCGGAGGGAACAAGGCCGAGGCCCTGTGCACCATCATCGGTGTCGAGGACTACTTCGACTGTCGGATTGCCACGGGAATCAAGAATTTCGCGTGCATATACGCTTTCAATTGCTGCCACAACTACTCCTTCAAGCGTTGGTTGTTTGACACACCCAAGAATAGTGTGCTTGTTGGACGACAGCGCGCCTTGACAGCACTGTTCACTGGGAGCGCTCACATCCTGCGGCGGACGGATGGAGCCTGCATTGGACTGCTGCCTGGGCAATCCAAGAAGATCGATGCGCTGTGCCTGTTGCATCACGATTTATTGCGCCACAATGCGATAAGAGAAAGGACATCCTCGTCTGGATCCCTACTGATGAGATTGCATGTATCGTTCTGATGAATTTTCATGACACTAATCGGCACAGCGCCAAGGGCACATTCGGCGGATTCACCTTACAACGATAGATGGTGAGGCGATGGACCGGAGAGACTGCGGCGCGGGATCAACGAGCATCGACAGGCGCTCGCGAATCTTGTTTCACCCTCATGGCGACGACGATCAGCCATGCATATCATGGCGAGGATCGCGATGCCGATCCATGCGCTCGCATGTTCTATGGCAGGCCCGACGGCGAATCCGAATCCGTTCGAGACCCACACCATGAGTGTGGTGGAGGCTATTGCGATTCCGCCATCGACGAGGCGACGAACATCGTTTTCCAGGCTCAAGTCGTCGCCGTATGGCGTATCGGCGAACAGGACATTGAGCGTGTCGACGCGGATCAGGCCTCTGCCCAGGCTGGCCGCAGTTCACGGCATGATCGGAAGCAGCCGCGGCATGCCGGATGCCACGACGCCGACCCCAACCGTCAGCATTTCCGCGCCGAGGCACAGCGGCGATACGCACAGCAACGTCAGGCCGGAGCCGTCCTCAGGCAGTCTCGAGACGGGTGCTTCGCGGATTTCGCGCCGCACACCATGCCCGCCAGGGCCCAAGCGAGCCAGCCGCGCAGGATGACAAAACCGATATCCCTGACATCCCAATGACGCAGATCATAACCGATAAGCGGCAGAATGAGCGGGTTGAGATAGCCCTGCATTCCCCGATCAACTCGGTGCACGCCAGCGCAGCAGCGGGCACGATCTGGCGGCGCACCTGTTTGCCAGCCATTCCGGTTTTTTCCGATCGTCAGCACTGAAAAACGAAGCTTCTCAGCGTTAGCTGCAGTTACCTGCAGCCCCAGAAATCTCCTCAGCCGGTTTCAACATGGGTGAATGCGAATGCTCGACAGCGCAGGCCTCGCACGTTTTGCTTCGGCTTGAACAGGTGCGATCCAGTCCAGCCGATCCTACGCCCGCGGCTTCCCGTTCCATGCCAGATCCTCGAGCAATTGCCCGGCCCACTGCATGATCTGTTCGCTGCCCATCGGTGAGGAGCCGAGCGAGCCGGCGAAGGGCGCGGGGATGAGCATGGTGTGGGTGACGGGGCGGTATTGCATGCCGCGGTAGATACGCGACATGCGCATTTGCAGCGACTCGGGCGGGTCGACCTTGCCCACGCGCACCCGGCTGCCTTGCGTCACGATTTCGCTGATGCCCAGCATGCGCGCCTTGGCCCGCAGCCGTGCCACGTCGAAGAGCGTCTCGAACTCCGGTGGCAGCACGCCGTAGCGGTCGGCCAGTTCCTCGCGCAGATCGGCGAGATCCTGTTCGGTTCGCGCGGCAGCCAGCTTGCGGTAGGCCTCAAGACGTAATTTATCGGAGTCGATGTAATCCACCGGAATCGACGCCTCGATAGGCAGGTCGATGGTGACCGCCACCGGCTCATGGCGTTCCGGCTCCTTGTACTGCTCCACGGCTTCGGAAACCATGCGCACGTACAGGTCGAAGCCGACGCCCTCGATATGCCCGCTCTGTTCGCCGCCGAGCAGATTGCCGGTGCCGCGCAGCTCCAAGTCCTTCATCGCCACATCGAAGCCCGAGCCCAGCGCAGTATTCTGCGCGATGGTCTCCAGTCGGTCATGCGACTGCTGGGTCATGGGTTTGGCCGGATCGTAGAGGAAATAGGCATATGCGCGTTCGCGGCCACGTCCGACGCGCCCACGCAGCTGATGCAGCTGACTCAATCCAAAGCGGTCGGCGTGGTCGACGATCAGCGTGTTGGCGTTCGAGATATCGAGGCCGGTTTCGATGATGGTGGTGCACAGCAACACGTCGACATCGCGATGCCAGAAGTCGCGGATAACCCCGTCGAGCTGTTTCTCGCCCATTTTGCCGTGCGCGACGCCGATGCGCGCCTCGGGCACCAGTTCGTGAAGCTTCGCAGCGACACGGCCAATGTCTTCCACGCGGTTGTGCACGTAGAACACCTGCCCGCCGCGCAGCAGCTCGCGGTTTATGGACGCCTTCACTTGCGCGTCCTCGTATGGCCCGACGTAGGTAAGCACCGGAAGCCGGTCTTCGGGCGGGGTGGCCAGCGTCGACATCTCGCGGATACCAGTGACGGCCATCTCCAAAGTGCGTGGAATAGGCGTGGCCGACAGCGAGAGTACATCGACGTTGGTGCGCAACGCTTTGAGCGTCTCCTTGTGCTCGACGCCGAAGCGCTGCTCCTCGTCGATGACGAGCAGCCCGAGATCCTTGAACTTGATTTTCGGGTTGAGCAGCTTATGCGTGCCGATCACCAGATCGACCGTGCCGTCAGCGAGGTCTTTCAGCGTCTCGTTGACCTCCTTGGCGCTCTGGAAACGGCTCAGCGCCGCCACTTTGACCGGAAAACCATCGTAGCGTTCAGTGAAGGTCTCATAATGCTGCTGAACCAACAAAGTCGTCGGCGCGAGCACGGCGACCTGTTTGCCGTCCTGGATCGCCTTGAAGGCCGCCCGCACCGCGATTTCGGTTTTGCCAAAACCTACGTCGCCGCAGATGAGCCGGTCCATCGGCACGGGTTTCTCCATATCGGTCTTGACTTCGTCAATGGTCGTGAGCTGGTCGGCGGTCTCCTGATAGGGGAAAGCATCCTCAAGCTCCCTCTGCCACGGAGTGTCGGGGCTGAAGGCGAATCCGGCCGTGCTTTGCCGCGCCGAGTAGAGCTTGACCAAGTCCTCGGCGATCTCATGCACATGCTTGCGCGCTTTGGCTTTGGTTGCCGCCCAGTCCGAGCCGCCCAGCTTGTTGAGCTTCGGGGCTTCGGCGCCGATGTATTTGCTGACCTGGTCGAGCTGGTCGGTGGGGATGAACAGCTTGTCTGGCGGAGCGTTGCGCTTCGAGGGAGCATATTCGATGACGAGATATTCGCGCGTGGTCTTGTTCGTGCCGACGCCGATCGTGCGCTGCTTCATTTCAATAAAACGCCCGATGCCGTGCTGCTCGTGCACGATGTAATCGCCGGTTTTGAGCTCAACCAAGTCGATGGCCTTGCGTCGGCGTTTGGGCGTTTTCGCCTGGACGCCCACGCTCGTGCGACCGGTGATATCGCGCTCGGTGAGCAAAGCGACTTTGGCGGCGTTGTCCACAAAGCCATCAATGGCATGCGAGCGGATGCACGCGAATTTCGTGATGCCGGTTTCGTTGATCACGCGTTTGAGTCGCGACAGCGTGCCTTGCGCCGGCGAGGTGACCGTCACCGCATAGCCGGCGTTGATCAGCGATTCGATGCCATGCGAGGCTTTGGCCTCGTCGCCGCGGAACTGAGCGGGGTCTTGGGCGTCAAGCTGTACATGCCCCGGTCGGTTCGAATCCACGCCGAACGAGGTGAGCTGAACGACCTCATGACGAGAGAATTTCAGCGCGCTGACGGTCTCGTCGTAGTCGAGGAAACTGGCCTGTTCGAAGCTGATCGGCGCGCCCGCGCCATGCCCGGCCGCTGCCACATGCCAGCTGGCGGCGAGGAATTCGTTCGCTGTTTTCGTCAGGTCCTCGGCGGCGCGGCGCAGCTTCTCCGGGTCGGAAAACAGCATGAACGCATCGTCGGGCAGCAGCCCCGCGACCGGCTCCATATCGTCGATCAAGGCCGGCATCAGGGATTCCATACCTTCGACCGGTATCGCGTTGGCGATCGATTCGAGCATGTCGTCGGCGTTGGGAATCCGGCCGATGAGCGACTTCGCCCGTTCGCGCACTGCGTCGTTGAGCTGCAGCTCGCGGCACGGCGTGGCCCATATCCTATGTAAATCATCGCCGTAAGTACGTTGATCGGAAGCGTGGAATTCCCGGATGGAATCGATTTCGTCGCCGAAAAACTCAATGCGCACGGGGTGCGGCGCAGTGGGAGGGAACACGTCAAGAATGCCGCCGCGCACCGCGAATTCGCCGCGGTCCATCACCAGATCGGCACGGGTGTAGGCGTTCTCGACGAGTCTGTTTGCGGCATCGCCAAGCGGCAGGTCCCTG
>NZ_JALCCV010000006.1 GCF_022640935.1 Bifidobacterium sp. | reverse complement strand
CATCGTTCCGTGGAGACTTCGACGAACGAGTCGCGATGGCCCGTTTGCCGCGCAAAGTCCGGGAGATCAACGACTTCAACGCCACCGACTGGTTTGAGAAGCTCCTACAGAGGACCACTTGGTTCACATGGCCGCCCCTTTATAATAAGGGGCGGCCATTTTCGTTGGTATCAGAGTCGGGCGATCTGCACGCTCGTTTTAGGCGTGTCGGTAGGTGCAGATAGCTGCAGGTGCCCTTGAACGTCCAAGGTAC
This sequence comes from Bifidobacterium sp., assembly GCF_022640935.1. Taxonomy (GTDB): domain Bacteria; phylum Actinomycetota; class Actinomycetes; order Actinomycetales; family Bifidobacteriaceae; genus Bifidobacterium. Next base: position 70,399 of record NZ_JALCCV010000006.1, on the reverse strand, counting down.
AGGCTTACGCTTTTTTGAGTGACCAGTTCGGTCCGGAATGCATCGTAGCCACGTACCCGCGTTTTTCGGCATCGAGCGCCAGATCCTTGAACTTCTTATAGCCTGAGCCTTTGCAATCGACTTGCTGGGCCACTTGACCCATCGAAACCCACTTTTTACCGTCGCCAAGGACGCGAATAAGGGCACGGAATACTTGTGGAACGGTCGAAGCGTGCTTGCCTACGAACGCAAACGCACCATTAACATCGGTTATCGATGTTTCCCGTTTCACATCCTCCGCAAAGGCGGCCCACGAGGAATAGCCCAGCGTCTTTGCGTCAAGAGGTTGACTGATGCCGGAGTCGAAGATGAGCTCCTCGGGGTCCAAGAACAGGAGCGACGCGGCCGACGATGCGCGTAGCGACGCCCAGCTCCGGCCATCTGCTTGGTCGTTTGCCATCACAATGATGCTTAGCGATGTGCTGAGCACTCTGCCCGATGGGGCGGTGCGGCTCGCAGCGACAGCGCTCTGCCCGAACGCCGCCTTCCGGATGAGAGAATCGGCGTGGGGTATCCAGTTCCACCCGGAAGTGAGTGTTGGATCATTCGCGCATTGGGTCGGGCATAACCAGTCCTTGACTTCCGAGACGCGGACGAGACTCATTGAAGAAGTGCGCTCCGAGCGACCCGCCATCACCGATTTCGCGAAAACGATTGCTCGCCGGTTTAGTGAGAAGGTGCGCGAGACGGCCTGAACGCCAAGACGGCCTGAGCGTCAAGGCAGTCCGAGAGTGCCCACCGCCCGCCGAGGCGTCTGCCCTATCTCAGCGTGAGGATATGGCCATAAGAGCCACGATTGAAACCGGGCGTTTAGCGCCGCGCTCTTGGAAAGTCAATGACCAGACCGAAGCCGAGTCGCTATTCCACTATCGCTATTCCACTATGCCAGCGATGTCGAGATCGTTTAGCGCTGCGGGTGGTGGCCGCACGCGAGCGTGGCAGAAAATATGGATGACATCGCGAACCTGCTCGCGCACGACGGCAACTGGGGCATCACTATCAAAGGCTCTGCCGGCTCCGGCGAACCGGTCGGCCGCATCGAGCGCAAACCGATCGGCCACTACGTCATCGACCCAATTCAGGCTGGTCCAGAGCTCGCAGACCAGTATGGCGAGGCGCTGAAGAATGCGAAGGAACCACATTCGTTTTTGAATGTATCTCACGACCATTCAGGTTATTCCCTATTTCCGCTAAGAACAGATTGGGACGCGGCCCTCGGCTCTCAGGTAAAATTTTAAAAGTCACAGGTGGTTTCGCAATATTGGAAAGAAGGTCCGATCATGTTGCATTGGATATGGGTGCTTATCGTAGGAGCCATCATCGGCGTTATCGCCGGAGCCCTGACCAGCAAGGGTAAGTCGATGGGCTGGATCGCGAATATCGTCGCCGGACTTGTCGGTTCCGCAGTCGGCGAGGCTGTGCTTGGTGACTGGGGCCCACAGCTGGCTGGGATGGCAATTATCCCATCCATCATCGGCGCAGTGATCGTGGTGCTGATCGTCTCGTTCGTCGTGAGCAGGGTCGGCAGCAAGTAGCCCGGTAACCGTATGCGGATGGTCCGCATACGGTGGCATAAAGAATACGTTTGAACAATAGAATGTAGATAGCATTCTGAAAGCCCGCCTGACGTCTGGTCAGGCGGGCTTTCAGATATGTGGCCGGCCAGGGACGCCCTAGGCGCTACGATGATTTCGGGCCATGTGCCATCGGCCGGGCGGCCAGGCCGATGGCAGACAGCGCTATTCGTCCCAACGCAAGTCGAACTACAAGGAGGTGCGGCGGTGGCGAAATCATTCAACCAGCGGTTCTTCAATCAGGACAATGCCTTCTTCCGTTTTATGGGTGTCGGCTTCGACCTCATCGAGCTCAACGTCCTGACGCTGGTCTGCTGCCTGCCGGTTGTGAGCGCCGGCGCCTCGATCACGGCGATGCACGCCGTGCTGTGGCGCATGGTCAGGAACGAGGAAACATATATCGCCCGGCAGTTCTTTGACGCGTTCAGACGCAATTTCAAACAGTCCATGGCAGCTTGGCTGCCCATGCTGGCCATCGGACTCGTCATGGCGGTTGACATCTTGATGCTCGGCTCCCTGCCCGCAAGCCTGCATACAATCATGGTCGTGGTCTTGACTGTGGTCGGTTTGCTCGTCGCAGCCTGTGCGCAGTACCTGTTCGCGCTCATTTCGCGCTACCGCAATCCGCTTGGAATCCAGCTGAAGAACGCAGCGTTGCTGGCTATTGGTTTCTTCCCGCGCACGGTGGGCATGCTGGCCATTCTGGTTGTCTTCGCGTTGCTGTCTGTCAGATACTTCCTCTACGCCATCCCGCTGTTGATCATGTTCGGCGTTTCGCTGCCGCAGTATTGCTGCGCATGGCTGTACGAGCCGATTTTTCGCCGTATCGACCAGCAGCAGGATAGGTGAGGATCCTGGCGCATAGCTGTGTATCCACATGATCGGCATGTGGCTGGGCTGCACAGCTTGCGATGATGCTCCAGCGGTTCCGCGCGCCATATTCATGCCCTTGATGGGCGTTCGATCGAGCCTGCGGAAAGCCCAATGGGCTTTTCTTTTAGCGGCGCGACGTGCAAGTTGACAAACGATTGGACACACCGCTATAGTCAATTTCGTTAGGCAACGAACCGGTTCGATGTAGTTCGGCTTCATTGTTTAGCCAAAGCATATGAGGTCTTTTCCCCGGCTTGGCGATTTCGCCATACAGCGTTGTGTTGATCGGGGCGAAGAGAGAAAGGAATCAGTGAACTCATGAACGCTAGCAATTCTTTGGGCAACCCGACATCGTGGAAGCGCTGGGGAGGTGCCATCCTCTCGGCGGTGATGGCCGTAGGCATGCTTTCGGCATGCGGTTCCGGCTCAGGCTCCTCCGGAGACAAGATCACCATCTTCAATTCGAAGTCCGAGATCCAAAGCCAGATGGAAGATATGGCCAAGCAGTATTCCAAGGAGAAGGGCGTAGACGTCGAAGTCTACATGTCCGCCGATCCGGTCACGACCCATCTGTCGACGAAATACGCTTCCAACGACCCATACACTATCTCCATGGTGGACGCCAAGGACGTCTATACGCTCGCCAAGGATCATGCGATCGACCTGAGCGACCAGCCGTGGGTCAAAGACACCAAATACGCCCTCTCGATCGACGGCAAGACCTACGGGTTCCCTGTCTGCGTCGAAGCGCGCGGCCTGATCTACAACGCCGATGCCATTAAGAAGGTCACCGGCAAGGACTTCAACCCGGATGATTACAAGACCCTCGACGAGTTCAAGAGCCTGATCCAAGAACTCAAGGACGGCGGCATGAAATCGCCCACCGGCGTCATGAAGGAGGATTGGTCGCTCGCCGCCCACTTCCTGCCCCAGGTATACGAGGAGCAGAAGGACCCCGAAGCTTTCATCAAGGATTTGCAGGCCGGCAAAGTCGATCTGACGAGCGATGCCAAATTCAACGCCCTCATGGACACCTTCGACGTGCTCAAGAAGAACAACTACGCGGCCGGCAGCGCCATCTCCGCGGAGCGAGAGGTCACCGAGCAGAACCTGGCCGAAGGCAAGATCGCCTTCATGTTCGGCGGCAACTGGGACTGGTCCGTGCTCAACCAGTACGACTACTCCAAAAACATGGGCATCATGCCGGTGCCGCAGAACACCGACGACGGCAGCAACGACAAGCTCGTGGGCGGAGGCTCCAAGTTCTTCTTCATCGACTCCTCGAAGAACACCTCCGACAAGCAGCGCAAGGAAGCCAAGGCATTCCTCACGTGGCTGGCCGACAGCAAAGAGGGGCAGACCTTCATCACCAAGGACGCCTCGCTCGTCCCCGCGTTCACCAACAACACGCAGCCCGTCGCCGACCCGTTGGGCGTCTCGGTGAAGAAGTACGCCGACGCAGACAAGCTGATCCCGAACTTCAACTTCCTGCCCGACGACCACTACACGAAGCTCGGCGCCGACTTCCAGAAATATCTCGCCAACCAGGAGGATCGCGGCCAGTTCGCCAAGGCGATCGAGACCTACTGGAAGACCGCGAAGCTTTCTGGATCCGGCGAGTGAACCATCTGATTCCAGCGCCTGATGGTGCAGGCAACGGCCGCTTCCGGGCATGCGATGACATATGATCACGCTTCCGGAAGCGCTCCGCGGCCTGCGCATAAGGCATAGAGGGGAATGAACGTATGAAACGCAACAAGCTATCCTATAAAGTGGGCCAGTTCTTCATGTTTGCTGGCCCTGCAGCGGTTCTCTTCGCGCTGGTAGTCGTCGTCCCGTTCGTCTACGGCCTGTATCTGACCTTCACAAAATGGGACGGCATCTCGCCGCAGAAGCCTTTCGTCGGCCTTGATAATTACAAAGCGACCTTCGCAGACTCCGCATACTGGCACTCGCTGATTCTGACCATCATCTATTCGGTGGTCTCCGTTGTCCTGATCAACATCCTTGCTTTCTTCTTGGCGTATTTGGTCACCAGCGGTATCAAAGGTCAAAATTTCTTCCGCGCAGGCTTTTTCATCCCGAATCTCATCGGCGGCATTGTCTTGGGCTATGTGTGGCAGTTCGTGTTCAACCGTGCCTTCGTGGTCATCGGCACCGCGCTGACCAAGGCGGAGAACACTGTGCCATCGTTGCTCTCCACGCCGAACGGCGCGCTGTTCTGCCTGATTCTCGTATCGGTCTGGCAGTATGCGGGCTACATGATGTTGATCTACGTCGCCGGGTTCATGGGCGTCGACCAGAGCCTCAAGGAAGCTGCGCTGATCGATGGCTGCTCGAAGTCCCAGGCCATCCTGCATGTGACGATCCCGCTGATGCGCTCGTCCTTCGTACAGTGCATCTTCCTGAGCACCACGCGCTGCTTCATGGTCTACGACGTCAACCTCTCGCTGACCAATGGCGACCCCTTCAACTCATCCGTTTTGGCAGCCATGCACGTCTACAACCAAGCGTTCGTTTATAAGCAGTACGGCACCGGCCAAGCCGAGGCGCTGGTGCTCTTCGTCATCTGCGCGGCCATCGGCATGGCGCAGGTCTACTTCGGCAAGAAGGGCGAGGTGGAGGCATAATGAGCCACACAACAATGAGCCACGCAGCAGGCGCAGCCGTAGTCACATCCAAGTCGCACGCGAAACTGACCATGCATGAGCGGGTCATCCATGCGGCGACCATATTCGTCCTGACCGTCCTGTTCGTCCTGTTCGTCGCGCCCTTCATCTTGGTAGTCATCAACGTCTTCAAGACGAAAGCCGATATCACCTCAAGTCCGCTGTCGTTGATTGGCAGGCATGGCTTCACGCTGGACAATTTCCCCAACGCAATGGAGAAAATGGACTTCTGGACGGTGTTCGGCAATTCGCTCATCGTTACCATCAGCGCCACCGTGCTCACCGTGCTGCTCTCCGCGATGGCGGCATACGTCATTGTACGCAACCCGACATGGAAGGCCAGCAGCATCTTCTTCGCGGCGCTGGTCGCCTCGATGGTGATCCCCTTCCAGGTCATCATGGTGCCGTTGGTGTCCGTGTACGGTGGCATTTTCGGCGTGCTCAACCACCGGCTCACCCTGATCCTCATGCATGTGGGATTCTCGGTCTCCTTGGCGGTCTTCATGTTCCACGGCGCGATCCGCACGAACATCCCCGCCGAGCTGGAGGAGGCCGCCGAAATCGACGGCGCCACCAAGTGGAAGACCTTCTGGAGCGTTGTCTTCCCGCTGCTCAAGCCGACTGTGGCCACGGTGACTATCATCGACGCGATGGCGTTCTGGAACGACTATCTCCTGCCTTCGCTGGTGCTGGGACCCAAGGAGCTTTACACCATCCCGATCGCCACAAAGGTGTTCTATGGCACCTACTCCACAGACATCGGCCTGGTCATGGCGGCCCTGCTGCTTGCCATGCTGCCGATCCTGATCCTCTACATGTTCCTGCAGCGTTACGTGGTAGCTGGCGTAACGTCTGGAGCGGTAAAGGGCTGAGCCTACGGGCAGCTCAGTGCGCTGCCCGTAGGCTCAGTGAGCGCCCGCTAACCGCTCTCGCGCCCGCTCCCCACACCCTGCCGATCCTCGTGAAGGTCCGTCTGGCCAATGAGGTCAGACGGACCTTCACATATCTTCGCGGCTGCCATGTCAATGCGGATGGCGTTGCGCAACCGGTGACATTGGGCGGCTATATTGGGCATCGTGCGATAAGGCGCTCGGTGATGGATGGCGTCGGTCGTGCCATGCGGGTCGCCGCACCATCCATTCGAGCACGTAGCATGTCCATAGCACTGACGATTCACCGAAGGAAACGAGGAGCCATGAGTAACGCCATCGAAGCAGTAGTATCCGCATCCGCACCAGCTGCCTTGGGAGCATACAGCCAAGCCGTGAAGGCGAACGGATTCGTATTCGTTTCGGGCCAGCTTGGCATTATCCGACTACGGGCGAGCTGGCCGGGCCGGGCGCCGCCGAACAGGCCACGCAGTCGCTGAAGAACATTGCGGCCATCCTGGAGGCTGCCGGCTCGGATGTCAGCCGGGTGGTGCGCGCTACCGTGTACCTCGCGCATGTCGAGGACTTTTCTGCGGTCGATAGGCAGTACGCGCAATGTTTCACCGGTGCCGTCAAGCCGGCCCGCGTCGCCTTCGGCGGCAACGCCATTCCCAAGGGCGCGCTGGTCGAGATCGACGCCATCGCGCTCGCCTGATTCGGCGCGGGGCGCTTAGGCGTTTCCGTTTGGCGTCGCCCGGTTCTTCCCGCCAAGATGTGAAGAACCGTCTTGTTGCGTTTATTCAGCACTTTTTTCGCCTATTAGGCACTTGTGAAAGTATGCTTCCTCTCCGTGGCGACTTTGCCCCCTGCAAGATTCCTGGAATTCCGCCAGTTTCCGGAGTGTGACAGCGCTTGGCGAAACCATGCAAAGGCAGCTTCGTATCGCAATCTGCTTAGTACATGAAACTAGAGTAAGGGCTGCGCGCAGTGCGAGCGTATTCGCACGGTAGGCATGCGTCCGTATGCTTGGGCTATGAATGGCATGCGTATGTTTGTCACCCAGGCTAGGGACGATGACTCCGGATTGCTGCGGCGTATGGAGGGAATCGAAGTACTGGGCGCAGGTGGTTCGGCGGCTGGCATGACGCCGTGGGCGGCGGAAAACCCATCGTCTGCATATGCGGCATCGACGGACACATTGCCCCGAATCGAGGTGGATGCGGCAAAACACCGGCAGCGGATCGACGGCTTCGGCGCGTCGATCACCGAGGCGACTGGCGATCTGTGGGCTCATGCGGTCAACGACCCGGACCAGATGATTCGCGACTTGTTCGATCCGATCGATGGTATCGGACTGTCAATGCTGCGCCAGCCAATCGGGCCTTCCGACCATGTGACACGGCCATACTCGTTTGTGCGCCGATGGCCGGACAAACGGCTGCGCTCGCTGCGCTTCACAGTGGAGGAACAACGGATTCTGCCAATGCTTGAGGCAGCACAGGCTGCGTCGTTACGAGACGTGGAACGGGATGATGGACGACTGGATGCGCGGCGATACGCCAGCCGGACAGCAATACGGGCTGCAGCACGGGCTGCAACGCAAAACGCAGGGCAGCAGCGGCAAGGATTGCGCATCATCGCCTCGCCATGGAGCGCCCCGTGGTGGATGAAAACGAATCTCAGCGTCTTGGGACGGCGACGGGCCTGGCCGCACTGCGTCGGACGCTTGCGCCGGTCGTATTATGATGCCTATGCTCGCTATCTGGCGGCGTTCGTGCGGCTGTATCGCGACCATGGATTCGACGTATTCGGCCTTACGCCGGTCAATGAGCCGGACAATGCGCAGGCGGTCTGGCCATCGATGGCGATGAATCCCGAGGAACAGGCTGCGTTCATCGCTGAATATCTGGCGCCTCGGCTGCAGACCGAGGGCTTGGGCGAGGTCAATATCATGTGCTGGGATCACAATTACTCGACTGAACGGTATCCAGAGGGCGATTTCGTCAAACAATTCTATGCACATGGTGGCGCTCTGCAGGCCACAGCAGGTTCGGCATGGCACTATTACGGCGGCTCCGCGTCAGTGATGAGCAGGATCCACGAGCGCTGGCCGAATAAGGGGATCTGGATGACGGAGGCCTCGGGCGGCGACTGGGGGCCGCGCAACTGGGAGGCTGCATTGCTGGGCATGAGCGGTCGCGTCATCGCGATGCTGCGCAACTGGGCGCAGTGCGTGGTGCTCTGGAACATCGCGCTGGACACGGACGGCGGCCCGGATTACTACTACCTTCGCCATGATCGTCAGCATTCGCGCAATCGTGGGCTGCTCACGATTGACCGAGCGAGCGGCGTGATCACCAAGAATGCGGACTACTATGTGATCGGCCATTTCAGCCGCTTTGTGCCGGTCGGTTCGCGATGCGTGGGCAGCGTTGCCTCGCACGATATTCCCGGAGTGCATCATGTGGCTTTTCTCACGTCTGACGATCATCTGGTGCTCGTGGCCAATAATGAGGATGCGGCTGCGCAGCGGATCGCCATACAGGACGGATGCGAGTTGCGGCCGATCGAGCTGCCGCCCCGCTCGTTGAGCACTGTGGTGTGGGAGCATTGAAGTTTGACGCGTTCCGCAACGCGGCCCGCACTGTTTCTGCAGATACAAAAACGTGTGAGCCGAAAACGTGAGTGAACACCGCTGTCACCGTATTAGCTACACTGATAAGAATGAATCCTGAAGCATTGAGTGCGTTGATTTGCGATATTGCCCATGAACTGGCCGAGGGCCCTGATGCTGGCGCGTTGGATGACGCGATGATCCCGCCGGTCGAGAGGCTGGCCGTGATGCGGCCCAAAGATCGTTCACACGGCGACTGGTCATCGAATATCGCCATGCAACTGGCCAAGAAGGCCGGCATGAGGCCACGTGACCTCGCACAGCTCTTCGCGGTCAAGCTGTCCGATGCCGAGGGCATCGCCTCGGTCGAAGTGGCAGGGCCAGGCTTCATCAACATCACCATCGACTCCGCTTCGGCGGCGGCCGTGGTCGACACGGTTCTCGGGCAGGGCGCGGCGTATGGGCGCAACGATCATCTGGGCGGCAAAACGATGAACCTCGAATTCGTTTCGGCCAATCCGACCGGGCCGATCCATATCGGCGGCGTGCGCTGGGCAGCCACCGGAGACTCCATGGCCAGAGTGCTTGAGGCCAACGGCGCGAAGGTCGTGCGCGAGTATTATTTCAACGACCACGGCGAGCAGATCAATCGCTTCGCCAAGTCGCTGGTAGCCGCCGCGCACGGCGAGGAGACCCCGGCTGACGGGTACAAAGGCGCGTATATCAGGGAAATCGCCGACAAAGTGATCGCCGAAGCCAAAACCGATGGCGTCGATATCTTGAATCTGCAGCGCCTCGACGGCGGCGTGGACAAGGACGGCAACGCATTGGGCGAAGGCGATTCCGAGCAGCGCGAGGAGTTCCGCAGGCGTGCCGTGCCGATGATGTTCGCTGAAATCCAGCAGTCGATGCGTGATTTCCGTGTGCATTTCGATGTGTGGTTCCATGAGAACAGCCTGTATGAGGACGGCGAGGTCGAGAAGGCCTTCGCTGTGCTGCGCGCTAACGGCGATATCTTCGAACGGGACGGGGCGACCTGGTTCGCCTCTACGGAACATGGCGATGACAAGGATCGTGTGATCATCAAATCGGATGGTGACTACGCCTATTTCGCTGCCGATATCGCCTACTACTGGAACAAGCGGCACCGCGCGGTGGACCCGGCCGACGTGGCGATCTACATGCTCGGCGCCGATCATCACGGCTATATCGGCCGCATGATGGCGATGTGCGCGGCCTTCGGCGACACGCCGGGTGAGAACATGCAGATCCTCATCGGCCAGCTGGTCAACGTGATGAAGGACGGCAAGGCCGTGCGCATGTCGAAGCGCGCCGGCAACGTCGTCACCATCGACGATTTGGTCGAGGCCGTCGGCGTGGATGCGGCGCGGTATTCGCTTACACGCACCGATTACAACACGAGCGTGGACATCGACTTGAACTTGCTCGCCTCGCACACCAACGAGAACCCGGTCTACTACGTGCAATACGCCTACGCGCGCAGCTGCAACGTCGCACGCAATGCCGAGACCGCAGGAATCAGCGCAGACCATGCAGACCTGAGCCTTTTGGACACCGAGGCGGATGGCGTGGCGTTGGCGGCGCTCGCGCGGTGGCCCGCTGTGCTCGCGCAGGCGGGCGATCTTCGCGCACCGCATCGCGTGGCGCATTATCTGGAGGATCTCGCGTCCGCCTATCATAAGTGGTATAACCTCGAACGCGTTGTGCCGATGACGCTGACTGTACCCGAAGAGCGCGGGCCGGAGGAGACGCGCGAGGCTTTGCGCATCGCCAAGAATCCCGAACCGGCGCGTGCCGCGGCACGGCTCAAGCTCAACGACGCTGTGCGCACCGTCATCGCATCGGGGCTGGATCTGCTCGGGGTCAGCGCCCCGCAACAGATGTAGGAATTACGCTAAGACCAGTTGCAGTGCCAGCCACCGCAAGCAAGGAGCAAGCATATGGGCGTGACGCCGATTTGGCCTGAGGCCACGGATATCGATGATTCCGGCGAGTTGACCTTCCATGGGCGCACCGCCTCGTCCCTGCTGGGCGAATTCGGTTCGCCGCTCTACGTCATGGACACGGACGAGGTCTCCGCCCGTGCGCGGCGTTTCGTCGCTGCGGCGGCGACGGCCTTCCGCAACACGACGACCCATGTGAGCTACGCGGGCAAAGCCTTCCTGTCCAAGGAGGTCGTGCGCATCGTGGCCGCGGCGGGCATGTTCGTCGACACGTGCTCGCTGGGCGAGATGCGCATCGCGCTCGCCGCCGGGATTCCGGGCCGGCGGCTGGTGCTGCACGGCAACAACAAGTCCGACGAGGAGATAGCGCTCGCCGTCGAGCAGGGCTTCGCAAAAATCGTCGTCGACGAGCCAAGTGAGCCTGCCCGCATCGCGGCCATCGCGCACGCACTCGGCAAACGCGCCAAAGTCATGCTGCGCGTCACGGCCGGCATCCACGCAGGCGGGCACGAGTATATTTCGACTGCGCATGAGGATCAGAAATTCGGCGTGGCGCTGCTGCCAGCCGGCACGCCGACCACGGTGCTCGGCATCCTAGACGATATGATCGCCCTCACGCCCGCTGTGGCCAACGCCCGCATCATGGCGAAGCGGCAGGACGCAGCGGCGAATGCGATTGCGTCGGATATAATCGGCGCAGCCGGGACGGCGGCGGCACCGCAGCCGGCCGAAAGTCATGATGGCGACGAACACCACGCCCGCCGACTGCATTACGACGTGCGCTACCCTTACGATTTGCACGGCAATGAGCTCTCGGACACGGACCGGGCGCTTGCCGCTGCGATGCAGGCGGTGGCGGACGGCCCCGCGCTCGCGGTGCTCGAAACGATCGCCGGGCTGGGCGAAGACCTCGAACTCGTCGGCATCCACTCGCATATCGGCTCGCAGATCCACGATGCCAACGCCTTCATCGAAGCGGCCAAGCGCATGATGCTGCTGCGCAAGACCTTCTACGCCACCAATGCCTACACTCTGCCCGAAGTGGATTTGGGCGGCGGCTACTCCGTGGCCTACACCGACGCGGAAGACGCGATGGACATCGGCGTCGAGCTCGGTAGATTGGCTGCCGCGGTGGGCGCTGCCAACGATGCACTGGGCATGCCCGCGCCGGTTATTTCCTTCGAGCCGGGACGCTACATCGCGGCCCCATCCGGCGTGACGCTCTACCGCGTCGGCGCGATCAAGCATGTCGCCCTGCCGCAGGGTGCGACGGCGCAGGACGGCAGAGCGATCAGCGGCCGGACATACGTCTCGGTCGACGGCGGCATGAGCGACAACATCCGCCCGGCGCTCTACGACGCGAATTACACGGTTCGGCTGGCGAATCGCGCAGGAGCGACTGGGACCATGCTCGCGCGCGTCGTGGGCATGCATTGCGAATCGGGCGACGTCCTCGTGCACGAATGTCAGTTGCCGGCCGATATCGCGCGCGGCGACATCCTCGCCATTCCCGTGACCGGCGCATACGGCCGCACCATGGCCAGCAACTACAACCAGGCGCTGATTCCCGCAGTCGTGGCAGTGGGCGAATCCGGCGCCCATGTGATGATCAGGCGCCAGACCATCGACGATCTGATCTCGCTGGATGTGAGCTGAGACGTTTTAAGTGCAGAGAAAAACACGAAGGGACACTATGACATCGCATAACGAGGCTCCGATCCGCATAGGACTGTTGGGCGCGGGAGCGGTCGGATCGCAGACCGCCCGGCTGCTGATCGAACAGCGCGACGAGCTGTCGGCACGCATCGGTAGGGCTATCGAACTAGTTGGCGTGGCGTGCCTGCATCCCGACAAGGTAAACGTGCCATGGCTCGACAAGGCTCTGCTGACGACCGACACGGCCGGACTGTGCACACGGGCCGACATCGTCGTCGAGCTTATCGGCGGCTTGGAACCTGCGCGCACCTTCGTGCTTACAGCCATCGAGTCCGGGGCGAGCGTGGTGACGGCGAACAAGGCGCTGCTGGCGAAATCCGGTCCCGAGCTCTACCGGGCAGCGGACGAACATGGCGTCGATATCTATTTCGAGGCGGCGGTCGGCGGCGCGATCCCGATTGTGCGGCCCTTGCGCGAATCGCTGGTCGGCGACCGGGTGGGCAGCATGCTGGGCATCGTCAACGGCACGACGAACTACATTCTCGACGAGATGACCACCAAAGGGCTGGACTTCGACGTGGCACTCAAAGACGCGCAATCCAAGGGATATGCCGAAGCCGATCCGACCGGCGACATCGAGGGCGAGGACGCTGCGAACAAGGCCGCTATCATGGCCACGCTCGCCTTCCACACCGCCGTCAGCATCGATGATGTGACCGCCGAAGGCATCACCGCGATCACCGCCGCCGACATCGCCGCCGCCGTGGCCGAGCACAAGGTCGTCAAGCTGTTGGCCGTCGTGGAGAACGACGGGGCCGGGGTTTCGGCGCGCGTCTATCCGGCGCTGATCGACGAAAACCATCCGCTCGCCTCGGTGCATGGCAGCTTCAACGCGGTCTTCGTGCACGCCGAGGCGGCCGATGACTTGATGTTCTACGGCCGCGGAGCCGGAGGAGCGCCTACTGCTTCGGCGGTTGTGGGCGATATCGTCACCGAGGCGCGCCATATCGCGCAAGGCTGCACGGGACCGTCCATCCCGCTGTACAAGGATTTGCCGAAGGCGCCGATCGACGCTTCGAAAGCGGCGTTCGCGGTGCGTTTCCTGATTCATGACAAGCCCGGCGTGCTCGCCGCCATCGCCAAGGAATTCGCCGACCGAGGCGTGTCGATCAACGGCGTGAACCAGGACCTGCAGCCCACGCGCCACGATCCCGGGTATTCGGGTGAATTGCAGCAGCTGCGCATCGTGACCCACCAGTGCGACGAGCTGACCTTGCGGGAAACCGTCACGGCCGTATGCTCCCTTGATTTCGTGACCGGCACGCCGTCGATCCTGCGGGTGCTTGTCTGATGCGGCGCGATGGCGCGGCGCACATTCCGGCGATCGGCGACAGCCCGAACTGCGTCGATGCGAGCCGTGGAAACTCTGACGATTGCGGCGCGAACAAATCTGATGTGGCGAATCTGAGAGGAGCAATGGCGTCATGACCCCCGTATTCCGTCAGGTCCATGTGCGCGTCCCGGCGACCAGCGCCAACCTCGGTTCCGGCTTCGACACGGTCGGGTTGGCGCTTGACTACTACGATGAGCTCGACTTCACGCTGCATGGTGGGCCAGGTTACAGCGGTTGGAATTACAGCGGTTCGGGCCACGGCGGCTCCGCCGAGGCCGCGGAGGACACTGCCAGCGGCGTTGCCGGCATCGATACTTCCGCGCGCGTGATCATCCACGGCGAAGGCGAAGGCACGCTGCCGCGCGACGAAACCCATCTGGTGGTCTCCACATTCCGCCGCGCCTGCCAAGTTTTTGGGCTGGGCCGGCTCGGTTTCACGCTTGAGGCGCATAACCGCATCCCGCAGGCGCGCGGCATGGGGTCCTCCGCCGAGGCGATCGTCGCCGGCATCAGTGCTGCGGCGGCACTGGCGCATGGCGTGAATTTCGACAGGCAGTCGGTATTCGATATGGCCGCGTCGATCGAAGGTCACCCCGACAATGTGGCGCCGGCGGTATTCGGCGGGTTGACGTTCTCGTGGCGCTTTGACGCGGGGGAGGGCATCGGTTCGGTGCCGATCCGCGACGGCGAGCCGCTGCCGGTCGGGTTCCATACCACGATGTACCCGGTCGATGATGCGATCCGCGCAAGCGTGTTCGTGCCCGACTTCGAACAGTCCACCGAGCAGGCGCGTCAGGCGCTGCCGGCGCAAGTGCCATACAAGGATGCGGTATTCAATCTATCTCGCGTTGGGCTGCTGCCTGCTGCGATGGGGCCGCAAAACGGTGGCTGGCGCGGTGGCGAGCCGTACGGCACAGGAACATGTGACAGCGCCAATGCGCTGTTGCTCGCCGCCACGCAGGATCGGCTGCATCAGCCCTATCGCAGGGATCTCATGGCGTCGTCGTGGGAGCTGATCGAAGCCTTGCGAGCGCAAGGCTTCGCTGCGGCGATTTCGGGCGCAGGCCCGTGCGTGCTCGTGCTGCACAGCGGCTCGGCAGCTCAGGCCATTGATCAGGTCGCACGGCCTCAGCTGGAATCCGGCAGCTGGCGGGTGCTGCACCTAGGCATCAACACCACCGGAGTCGAGGTCGAGGCCAAGTAGCGCTGCCCGGTTGCGGATGAACCTCCGCAAGGTCGGCTTAACGCCTCGCATAACGCGGCTAGGCCGGCAGATTCGCGAGCATATGGCTGCGGTTGCCCGGCGATGCGGCTACGGTGGTGTCGGACAAGGTGTGCGGGGATTCTCAAGCGGCTTTGCATGGTTGAGCCCTGTGCGCCCGGACGTCATCGCAAGGGACCGCGTAATTCGTAGGGCTTGTTGTTGTCGGCGGGCTGCCGCCAACCAATGCCGTTGAGGAGGCTTGAAGTTGTCCATACCAGTCGTGCTCGCATCGCAATCGCCGTCGCGCCGCGACGTGCTGTACACCGCAGGCGTATGCCCGATCATCCGCGTCTCGCATGTGGACGAGCCGGCAGCCTTGGAACAGGCCGCGTCGCACTCCGGCGGCGACGTGCGCGACCTGAGCATCGAGCAGCGCGTGATGATACTCGCTGAAGCCAAGGCGCAGGCTGTGTTCCAGGCCTATCGGGATGTCGCAAGCGCGGCTGACGAGGCGAAAGGCGATCAGGTCACCGCCTATCCGTTGCGGGCCGCGGCATCATCGGGCGAGACTGGCAGTGACGCCGATTCTGCAGCGCGTTCGACGCTGACACGCGATTTTTCCGGCGTCACGGCGCCCACCGCCACTGAGCCGATCGCGCAAGTGCCTGCCAATCGTGATGGCATCGCTCATAGCGCGGTCGGCCCGTTGATCATAGGCTGCGATTCGATGTTCCTGCTGGATGGAGAATGCTATGGCAAACCGCACGACGCCGATGCGGCGCAGCGGCGGCTTCGCGCGTTGCGTGGGCGTGATGGCGAATTGTGGACGGGCCATTGCCTCATCGACTTTGCAAGCGGGCGCGCGGCGCGCGGTTCAAGCCATGCCACGGTGCATTTCGGAGACTTTTCCGATGCTGAGATTGAACAGTATGTCGCCACCGGAGAGCCGCTGGAAGTCGCCGGCTCGTTCACCTTGGAGGGTTTCGGATCGGCCTTCATCGAAGGCATCGATGGCGATCCGCACGGAGTAATGGGTGTGAGCCTGCCGCTATTGCGCCATTTGGCTGCGCAGCTGGGCATCGAATGGACCGACCTGTGGAACGTCAGCCGCGGCATTCCGGCCGGCACGAGCAAAAAGGAGGCGGCACAGCCTGTCCCGCCTAAGGAAACCGTGCATCAGCCGGGCGACGGCTGGGTAAGCTGTGCCTGTGGTCGTCGCCATTGGGGCACGAACGGGGCCGCAGGTGTGCTGCTGGCGCGGCGCGACCCGCAGAACGGTGCCGTGACCGACATCGTGATGCAGCATCGTGCCGTGTGGAGCGCCGAAGGCGGCACGTGGGGCATTCCAGGCGGCGCCATCGCCGACGGGGAAAGCCCGATCGAGGGGGCGCTGCGCGAAAGTTTCGAAGAGGCCAATATCACCTCGCAGGACATCGAAGTGGTCGGCTCCTACCGAGAGGAGCACGGCCCGTGGGCCTACACCACTGTGTTCGCCTTCGAAAAGCCGGGCCATCGCGTCATGCCGTGTGCCAATGACGACGAAAGCCTCGAAATCGAATGGGTGCCCTTCGGGCAGGTTCCCGATCATCGTCTCCTGACCGCCCTGCGCACCGATTGGCCCAACTTCGCGGCGCGGCTGCAGAAGCTCGCTGCGACGCATGGCGCTGCGGTGAACCGAGAGCAGTGACCGTGGTCTTCATGTCTGCGCATTGCGCCGAATCAGCCAGGAACGGCATGCGGTATGCGCTCCATGAGTAACTCTGTGGGATGCATGCATCCATGGATGACGGTTGAATCGTTCGTGAAAATGAGGGGTCGCATTGGTGCGGCGCTGAATCATCCCGGTGCCCGATGACGGTGGAGGCCTTGCATACGTAGGCTCGAGGGCATAGGCGCAGCATTGCGAAACCCAGCGTCAGTGGATTCGGCAGCGCTGAATCCACTAACACGACGCGGCAATGCAACGCCGTCCCGGCAGACGGATCCGGGCGCGCTGACGACGCCACAGTACGGGGCGACCAAGGTGGGGCATATCGTTCTCGAAGCGAGGGAGCCATAACGGATTCGGCGAGTCTGCTGGCGTTCTTCGGCGGCATCGCGCTGTGCTACGCGCTGGTCTCCGGCGGCGCATTCGCCTCGAAACGGGTGGCGTCGAGACTTGATCTGCCTGATTGCCGCGCGGATGACTGAGTGAGGTTGGCGGTGGGTTCTTGGCCGAACGGCCCAGCAGATCAGCCAAGAACCGCCGCGACCACGGCTATGACGACGGGGCTGGTGACGGTGGAGACGAGAATCCCGTCACGGGCGAAGCTCAGGCCTACGTTATAGCGCGCCGCATAGTTGTACACGTTCTGCCCGGTCGGCAGCGCTGCGAGCACGACGCAGGCGTAGAGCGTCGCGCCTCGGAACCCCATGACGAAATAGGCGAGCAGGAAGGCGACGGCCGGCATGACGAGGTTCTTCAGTATCGCGACGGCGACGGTCGCATCGCGGTTGCGTCTGTTCTTCATCGGCTGGCTGCCGTAGAGCGACATGCCGAAAGCCATCAGGATCATTGGCACCGCCGAGGCGCCGATCATGTCGATGGGATCGAAGATGAAATTCGGTATGACATACCATCCGGCCTTGGCGCTGATGGCTGAAACCACGATGCCGCCCAGCGAGCCAAGCAGCATCGGCTGATGCAGCGGCTGCCTCGCGATCTCCCTGATGGATATCTCGCCTTTGGTCGTCGCATCGAGCACGGTAAGCCCGATCGGCGTGAACACAGCCTGCTGCATGACAAGAATCGGGGCGACCAGCGCCGGATTGCCGAGAATATACGTGGCGACCGGCAGGCCGATGTTGTTGGAATTAAGGTAGAGCGAATTGAGCGCGCCGATGGTCGACTCTGCGGCGTTCAAATGGAAGAATATCCGATTGAGCACAAGGAACGCGACGCCGACCGCCAAAGCGCTGAAGAAGGCGACGATGATCGAGGGATGGAAGATCTCCGCCAACGGCTCCTTCGAGAGGATCGCGAACATCAGGCACGGGCTCGAGATAAAGAAGCTGAAACGATTGAGCACCAGCTGGGCGCTCGCCCCGCCGATCTGCATGCGGGCGGCGACGTAGCCGACTGCGATCACGAAGCCGATGACGCAGAATCCTTGCATGGCGCTGAGCAAACCCATGGCGCTTCCCTTCTCTACGTATGGCATCCAGTGTGCCATGGCGCGCCGTCATTGGCACGGCGCAGTCCATGTCGTGGGCACCGCTCCGGGTGCAACGGGCTGATACCATGTCAGGCATGACGAATGCGCAGCAGATAATAGCCCCGGTGGATTGCGACGCGGCTCCCGAAGAGTCGCTCAGCCGTATTTTCGAACAGATCATGGGAGTGTATTCCGTCAGCGATGACGAAGGACCGCTGTCGGATGCGGTCGAGAGGTTCCTGCGTTCGCTGGGCCATATGCGAGTCCGCCGCCACGGCGACACCGTCATCGCCGATGACATTGCCGGGCGCGGCCAGCATGTGGTGCTCGCCGGCCATCTCGACACCGTGCCGGTGGCGGGCAACTTCCCGCCGCGTTGGCTCGAACCGGGCGATCCGCTCATCCGCGCGGATATGGCCGCGCAGCATCCCGGCGAACGCGTGATGTGGGGACGCGGTGCCACGGATATGAAAGCCTCGGATGCGGTGCTGCTCTATCTGGCGGCCGCTCTGCGCGATCCGAAATACGATCTGACCTATATCTTCTATGACCACGAGGAGGTCTCGGCCGAGAAGAACGGCCTGCGCCGGCTCCTCGACGCCCATCGCGACTGGGTGGATGGCGATTTCGCGATCATAGCCGAGCCGACCAGCTGCGGTATCGAGGGCGGCTGCAACGGCACGATCCGCTTCGATGTTGTCGCGCACGGCGTCGCCGCACATTCGGCCCGCGCATGGCTGGGCGACAACGCGATCCACAAGGCCGCCGAGATACTGAGGCGACTGCAGGCCTACGAGCCGCAGGATGTGCCTGTGGATGGGCTGACCTACCGCGAGGGCATCAACGCGACGCTGATTTCGGGAGGCACCGGCACGAACGTCATCCCGGACGAATGCCGTGTGCATGTGAACTACCGCTTTGCGCCCGACAAAACGATTGCGCAGGCCAAGGCGCTAGTGATGGGGGAGGATTGCGCTGCGAAACTGGGCAATGGCGACCACGAAGCAACTGGCGGCATGTTCGCCGGATTCGGCATCGAGATGCACGACGAATCGCCCAGCGCCAGACCCGGCATGGAATCGCCGCTGGCGCAATCGCTGGCCGCCCTGGTCAAGAAACGCACCGGCCGCGATCCGCAAGCCAAACTCGGCTGGACGGATGTGGCCCGTTTCACGCAGCTGGGCATCCCGGCCGTGAATCTTGGCGCCGGCAGCGCCCTGCTGGCCCACAAACGCGACGAACAAGTGGCCTTGGGCGATTTGACCTTGCTGGCGGGCATTCTCAGAGAGTGGCTTACACTCTGAGTTCCTCATTCCGTAATTATCCCGTGAAATTTTGGTTTCAACATTTTCTGGGGTTGTACTGTTTCGGGTTGGCTTAGCGTATGCCGAATAACCAATTCACAGGAAATCGTTGCACCCGTATCACGTCATTTTCGCTCCCTTTCCTATGTTCATCGTCCTTTTTCGGCTCAAGCCATAGCTCGTGCTGAGCGAAAGTGTCCCGGCTGCCGCATTTTTTGTGCCATACTGGTCAATGGCGGTTCTGCAAGCCGCCGAAGCCTGTGATGGTGTTGATCCCCTCGTGTGAGGACTGCGAGCGCCGGTGTCCGCCATCAACCAGCTATGACTTTTGACGATGTGTTTCGTGCGGGATGGCCACGGTGAGAGCGTGGTGTGAGAACCGCTGAAGCCTTAAGAAAGGCGGCGCGTTGCAGCGTGGCGCCGAGGAGCATTGTGCCCAGAGCAAATCGCACGGGCGTCGAGCAGGTCGACGACCCCAATCAGATCATATCCAATAATTCCAAGAGTTCCGCCGGTTCCGAAGCTTCGGCTCCGGCTGAGACGAATATGGCGCAAACCGCGGTGCGCCGGCGCCGTGGCGGTCGCCGCGTCGTGCGCGGCACGGGCGCGGCCGGCGCGCCGGTTGCGCTGAAAGTCGAGGAGCGCAAGACGCCGGACGGCGAAGCTTCTGCGCCTGCGCAATCCGACGATCAATCTTCAGATACCGACAGCGCTGCAACAGCAAAGCCGCGCCGCACTCGCGCAGCTCATGCGACGGCTCGCAGCACGCGCAGCCGTCGGCGCAGCCAGGCCAAGGACGATGGCGCGTCAGCGCAGAACCGGTCAGCTGCGGCTTCAGCCTCTGATGCAGACGGTGAATCCGCTGGTTCCGCCGAAAACGCCAAGTCTGCCGAATCCAGCGAGGAGCGCAGGGAGCCGCGCAGTCCGCACACGCGCAGGGCGGCAGGTCATGCGGATAGGCGTTCGAACGCTGGCGGGGATCGCGTTGCCGATCTGGTCGAATCGTTGCCGGAAGGCCATGAAAGCCATCACAATCCGCGCCCGATGGCTTCGCTGCTGTTCCAGGAGCCGGTGCTGCCGTCTTCCGGTGAGGACTCCGAGCCCCAGAACCGTCAAGAAGAGTCCAACGACGAATCGGAAGAGCCGCATGTCATCCGGCGCATGCGTTCGCGGCGTGGTCTCATACGCGAGAACGAGTCACAAGATGAGGCGTTGGACGCTGACGACGAGCAGGACGGGCGAGGCGCACGGGTCGTTACCGTTCGCCGTCGGCGTAAGAATCAGAATGATTCGCATGATTCCGACGACGAATCGGAGAGCCGCAGTCGCAGCCATTCGCGCCGGCTGAATGCCCAGGAACGGCGCGCCGCCGGCGAAGTAGGCCAAATCGAGGATGATCTCGAATACGACAATATTTCGTATATGCCGATTGACAATGACGAGGCCGGCGGATCGCAGACCCGCTCGCGTCGCAGGCGCCGTTCCCGCGGCGATCGTGAGGATGACAGGCACGACGAGCGCGACGACAACCCGCGTTCGGATCGCAGTCGCGACGACCGCAGGGACGATCGTGACCGTGACCGTGACCATGATCGCGACGACGATCATGAGCGCGGCCGCAGGGACGATCGTGACGAGGACGAATCGAACGAACGCACGCAGGTCCGCCGCCGTCGGCGCAGGGGAGAGGACGACACGGACGGCGAAGGCGCGATGATAACCCGCCGTCGCCGTCGCCGTCGTGGTCAGCGGGACTCCGATAACGGCGACGAGCCGGGTTCGCGCCGTTCGCGCAAGCAGCAGTACATCGACGAGATCACCGACGTGGAGGGTTCCACCCGGCTGGAGGCTAAGAAACAGCGCCGGCGCGACAACCGCCGCGAGCGCAGCCGTCAGGACCAGCTCGTGGAGCAGGATTTCCTGGCGCGCCGCGAAAACGTCGAACGTCTCATGGTCGTGCGCGAGCGTGAGCATCACACGCAGATCTCCGTGATCGAAGACAATGTGCTCGTCGAGCATTACGTCTCCGACATCCAAGAGGTCGCCACCGTCGGCAACATCTACCTTGGCCGCGTGCAGAACGTGCTGCCGAGCATGGAGGCCGCATTCGTCGACATCGGTCAGGCGCGCAACGGCGTGCTCTACGCCGGTGAGGTGAATTGGGACTCGACGCGGCTTGAAGGCCAGCCCCGCCGCATCGAGCTGGCGTATCGCTCCGGCGATCCGGTGCTCGTGCAGGTCACCAAGGACCCGATCGGGCACAAGGGCGCGCGGCTGACCTCGCAGGTCACGCTCGCCGGCCGCTTCCTCGTGCTCGTGCCTTCCGGCGGCATGACGGGCGTGAGCCGCAAGCTGTCCGAGCGTGAGCGCAGTCGGCTCAAGTCCATCGTTTCGAAGATCGCGCCGAAGGATATGGGCGTGATCATCCGCACCGCGGCCGAAGGCGCTTCCGAGGAGGCGCTTACCAAGGATCTGCAGAATCTGACCCGCCAATGGGAGCGGGTGAACGCCAAGCGCGAGGAATTCCTTCATGGCAAACGGCCCAAACTGCTGCAGGGCGAGCCTGATGTGGCCATCCGCGTCGTGCGCGACATCTTCAACGATGACTTCTCCAAGCTCATCGTCGAAGGCGGCCGTGTCTACGATCGTATCGCGGAATACCTCGACACGATGGCGCCTGATCTCAAAGACAAGCTTGAACGCTGGGATCCTGCCGAGCACGAGGGCAAGGACGTGTTCGACAAGTGGCAGATCGACAGCCAGCTGCGCAAGGGCATGGAACGTCAGGTCTATCTGCCTTCCGGGGGCTCGATCGTGATCGACCGCACCGAAGCCATGACCACGGTCGATGTGAACACCGGCCGATTCATCGGCAAGGGCAAATCGCTTGAAGAGACTGTGACCCGCTGCAATCTCGAAGCCTCCGAGGAGATTGCGCGGCAATTGCGCCTGCGCGACATCGGCGGCATGATCATGATCGATTACGTCGATATGGTGATGCCCGCGAACCGCGATCTGGTGCTGCGCCGGTTGGTGGAGTGCTTGGCCCGCGACCGCACGAAGCACCAAGTCGCCGAGGTCACGTCGCTGGGCCTCGTGCAGATGACTCGCAAACGCATCGGCCAAGGCCTGGTCGAGGCGTTCTCCGAAGAGTGCCCGACCTGCAAGGGCCGCGGCTTCATTCTGCATGACGAGCCGACGGTGTCTTCCGACTATGCCGACCCGTATGCGATGAAGGGCGGTGACCCGTTCATCAAGACGAACAAGCACGGCCACGGCGCGCCCGAGGTGCAGGCGCCGAAAGGTTCAAGCGCCGATGTCAAGGCGAAGCTCGCACAGATCGCGGCGGCGGCGCTCGCGGCGAACGGGCCCGAGGACGACGGCGGCGACGAATAGCGGCGGCGGCCGAACCGCCGCGACCGGGGTGATTTGACGCCGGTAGGCGGGTCGGTGTATGTTAGATAGCTGGTGTCTGGCCGTAAGGCTCAAACGTGCCGGATAGAGAAGCTTTCCGAATAAGCAAGGAATGGATTATGTACGCGATTGTGAAGGCCGGTGGCCATCAGGAAAAGGTCGAGGTCGGTGACGTCATTCTGGTCAACCGTCTCGACGCGAAGAAGGGCGATGCCGTGGAATTCCCGGCGGCTCTCGTGGTCGATGGCGTTCAGGTGACCCTCGGCGCCAAGGATCTGGCCAAGCTCAGCGTCAAGGCCGAGGTCATTGACGATGGGGCCAAGGGGCCGAAGATCAACATCCAGAAGTTCAAGAACAAGACCGGCGTCGCCCGTCGCAAGGGCCATCGTCAGCAGCTTTCCGCCGTCAAGATCACGGCGATCGCCTGATTTACGGCATCCAGCGAACGCATAGAGACGAAAGGAATAGATCATGGCACATAAGAAGGGCGCATCCGCTTCACGCAATGGCCGCGATTCAGGGCCCCAGTACCTTGGAGTGAAGAAGTTCGGCGGCGAGTCCGTCATCGCCGGCAACATCATCGTGCGCCAGCGCGGCACCAAGTTCCATGCCGGCGAGAATGTCGGCACGGGCAAGGATCACACGCTGTTCGCCCTGTCGGACGGCAATGTGAAGTTCGGCATCCGCCGCGACCGCAAGGTCGTTGACGTTGTGTCGGAGTGATTGCCCGACAGCCTGACTGTTTAGCGCATTTGGCGCCGTAAGGCGTTGCAAGGAAAAGCCGTGCCCCGATGGCACGGCTTTTCCTTTTCCGCTCAACGAATGGCCTGTTGCACGTATGGAATAGCCTTTCCACTCGCGCGAAGTGTCATTCCAAGCTCTACGCGGTCGCAAGAAATAATCCCACCCGACTCGGACTGTGGTTTCTTCCGCTAATGTCTCGCGCGACCTCAAGAACCAGGGCAATCCAAGGAATACAACGTACAAAGTAAGGTAGAACCATGAGTGATTTTGTGGATCGCGTCACCGTTCATGTCAAAGGCGGCGACGGCGGCAATGGCTCCGCCGGGATCAAACGCGAGAAGTACAAGCCCTTGGCCGGCCCTAACGGGGGCAATGGCGGGGACGGCGGCTCCGTCATCTTCGTTGCGGAGTCGAGCGCGAACAGCCTGCTCGATTATCGTTTCATGCCGCATCGCACTGCAGGCAGCGGCACGATGGGCTTGGGCGACACCAAAGACGGGTCCAAAGGAGAAGACCTGATCCTTTCTGTGCCGCTCGGCACGGTGGTTTTCACCGCCAAAGGCGCGAAGGGCGCCTCCAAACGACCAGGCGCGCAGCTGGCGGATCTGCGTCATGAGGGTGATCGTTTCGTGGTTGCCGCCGGCGGCATGGGGGGCTTGGGCAATGCCGCGCTGGCCAACCGCACTCGTCGCGCGCCCGGGTTTGCGCTGTTGGGCGAGCCGGGAGAGGAACGCGATGTGGTGCTCGAGCTCAAATCCATCGCCGATGTGGCTCTGGTCGGTTTCCCTTCTTCGGGCAAATCGAGTCTGGTGGGCGCGATGAGCTCGGCCAGGCCGAAAATCGCCGATTATCCTTTCACCACATTGGTGCCGAATCTCGGCGTGGTCATGGCCAGCGAATACCGCTACACCATCGCCGACGTGCCAGGGCTTATTCCCGGGGCTTCGCAAGGCAAAGGGCTGGGTTTGGAATTCCTGCGCCATATCGAACGCACAGAGATCATCGCCCATGTGATCGATTGCGCGACGCTTGAACCCGGCCGAGACCCGCTCTCCGACTATCATGCGCTTGAGCACGAGCTGGCGCAGTATGCCGATCAGCTGGAGCTTCCGCTTGGCGCGATCGCTATTCCTGACCGCCCGCGCGTGGTTATTCTCAACAAGGTCGATGTGCCCGAGGCCAAGGAGCTCGCCGACTTCGTGCGTCCCGAGTTCGAGAAGCTGGGTCTGCGCGTGTTCGCGGTATCGACGGCTTCGCATGAAGGCCTGAGGGAGCTCGGTTTCGCGCTTGGCGAGATGGTGGTCGAGCTGCGCGCGAAAATCGCTGAACAGGATCGTCAGCAAGAACAGGCCCGCGTGGTCATCAAGCCGTTGGAAGAGCCGACTCGCCGACGCCGGCGGAGCGACGAAGAGCGTGGCAGCGCCTACGATTACGAAATCGCGCGCGAAGAGGGCAATGGCGGCGAAATCTGGTTCACGGTGGCAGGCGCCAAGCCCGAGCGTTGGGTCAGGCAGACGAATTTCGACAACGACGAGGCCGTGGGGTATCTCGCCGATCGCCTGGCCAAGCTCGGCGTCGAGGATGCGCTGCGCAAGAAAGGCGCACATCCCGGCGACACGATCCGCATCGGCAAAGGGGATAACGCCATCGAATTCGAATGGGATCCGACCATCGCCGCCGGCGCGGAGATGCTCGACGGCGCCCAGCTCGGCGCACGCGGCAAGGATCTGCGGCTCGAAGAGGGCGATGTGCGCGCCCGCAGGCGCACCAACGAGGAGCGTCGGCGCGAATATCACGAGATGATGGACGCCAAGGCCGCCGTGCGCGAGGTGATGAGCAGGGAACGGCATGTAGGGCACTGGGCCGATCCCGCTGTGGACGACGACCGCCACGACGAGCACGGGCTGCTCGGCCGCGAGCGGGACGGCGAATAGGCGCCATGGGCAGGGTCGGCGCGTCATTGCAGGAACGCGGTGAACGGCAGATGCGGCAGCCGCAGAACCAGGCGCAGGTGCGCCGGGCCGTCGCACAGGCGCGCACCATCGTCGTCAAAGTCGGCTCAAGCTCGTTGACCGATACGGCAGGTCATCTCGATGTAGGCAGACTCGATGCGCTGGTCCAGGCCCTGGCCTGCACCTCGGCCATGGGCGCGCGGCTGGTGCTCGTGTCTTCCGGCGCCATCGCCGCAGGATTCGGCTTGCTGGGATTCGCGAAACGCCCATCCGATGTCGCCACTCAGCAGGCCACCGCTTCGGTGGGGCAGGGGTTGCTGATGGCCCAATACGAGGCGGCGTTCGGCCGTTTTGGCATTCGCGTCGGGCAGATTCTCATCACGGCCGAGGACACGACGCGAGCCGCGCAATACCGCAATGCGCAGCGCACTTTGGAACGCCTGTTGGAACTCGGCGTCGTGCCGATCGTCAACGAGAACGACGCCTTGGCCAGCAACGAGATACGTTTCGGCGACAACGACCGGCTCTCTGCGCTCATCGCCAATATCGTGCGGGCGGATGCGCTCGTGTTGCTTACCGACGTGGATTCTTTGTACTCCGCGCCGCCTTCGCGCCCGGGCGCTCGCCGCATTGATTATGTGCCCGATGTCGTCAGCGCTCTGGAGGACGTGCAGGTCACCAGCAGTGAATCGGGTATCGGTACCGGCGGCATGATCACCAAACTCGAAGCAGCCCGCGTCGCCGCGGTCTCCGGCATTCCCACTGTGCTCACCTGCGCGGGCAATGCCGGCCCGGCGCTGATGGGCGACGGCGTCGGCACGGCCTTCGCGCCGGTCAGGCAGCGTGGTTCGGCGCGGCGGCTTTGGATCGGTTTCGCCGCCGAGCCGCGCGGCACGCTGGTCGTCGACGAAGGCGCCGCCAAGGCGATCCGCGCCGGCCGGGCCAGTCTGCTTTCGCCTGGCGTGGTCGAAGTGCGCGGTGAATTCTCAGCCAGCGACCCGGTCTGGATCGATGATGAATCGGGCGAGCATCTGGCCAAAGGACTGTGCGGCTTCGATTCCGAAGAGATCCCGCATATGCTGGGGCGCACCACCGCGCAACTGCGCCGTTTGCTCGGTCAGGAATACGCCCATCCGCTCGTCCACCGCGACAATCTCGTGCTGGTGTAGCAACCTTTTGGCATCGTACTCGGCAATGCGCGCTGCACACTGCGGCGTCTTTCTTTACCATCGCATTGTTACCGCTAACACGAGGTTACTGCAGGAAGGGCGACGCGCATTCGACCGGGAACGTGACGCAACAAACATACGCCAGAGTCAAGTTGGCGATCAGAAGGTGGCGCCCAGCCATCCGCAAAACGTGAAGAAGCGCACATCGAATCGCATGCATGTCCTTGCACAGTGTGTTGTGTCCGCGAGGTCGGTAGATTAGAAGCCATGAGCATGGTTGATTGGCAGGTGCTGAGCACACGTATCGGCAAGGTGGCGCCAAGCGCCACCTTGGCGGTGGATTCCAAAGCCAAGGCGATGAAGGCCGCCGGACTGGACGTCATCGGCTTCGGCGCGGGCGAGCCGAACTTCCCCACGCCCGGCTATATCGTCGAGGCCGCAGCAAACGCCTGCCGCGACCCGCGCAACCATCGCTACACGCCGACGGCCGGATTGCCCGAGCTGCGCCAGGCCATAGCGGATAAAACCTTGCGCGATTCAGGCTTCGCGGTCCAGCCCGAGCAGGTCGTGGTCACCAACGGCGGCAAACAGGCCGTGTACGAGGCATTCCAGGTGCTGCTCAATGAAGGCGATGAGGTCATCATCCCCGCCCCTTATTGGACGAGCTACCCCGAGGCGGTGAAACTGGCCGGCGGCGTGCCGATCAAGGTCTTCGCGGGGGCTGACCGCGGTTTCGAGCCGGATATGGACGCGATCGAGCAGGCGCGCACCGCCAGAACCAAAGCCATCGTGGTCAACACGCCCGCGAACCCCACCGGAGCGGTCTGGAGCGAGGAAACAGTCACCGCGATCGGTGAATGGGCGCTCGAGCACCATATCTGGGTCATTTCTGACGAGATCTACGAACATCTGCATTACGACGATGCCAGCGTGTCGTATATCGGGGCGTGCGTTCCCGAGGTGCGCGGCCAGCTGCTCATTCTCAATGGCGTGGCGAAAACCTATGCCATGACCGGCTGGCGTGTCGGCTGGATGGTCGCGCCGGCTCCGGTGGCCAAGGCGGCCACGACCTTGCAGGGCCATTTGAGCTCGAATGTGTCGAATGTCTCGCAGCGCGCCGCGCTGGCTGCCGTAGGCGGGTCGCTGCGGGCCGTGGCGATGATGCGCGCGGCGTTTGATGCGCGGCGCAAGGCGATTGTCTCGGCGTTGAACGCCGTCGACGGCATCGTCTGCCCGAACCCCACGGGCGCCTTCTATGCCTTTGCCAATGTACAGGCGCTGCTCGGGCGCCCTATCGGCCCCGGTAATACAGTATGCGCCACTTCGGCGCAATTCGCCGCCGCATTGCTCGACCAGGCGCACGTCGCTGCCGTTCCGGGTGAGGCGTTTGGCGCACCGGGCTACCTGCGCTTCTCCTACGCGTTGGCCGACGATCAGCTGGTCGAAGGAATGCGTCGGCTGACTGCCTGGGTGAGCTGAGGCGGCACCGTTGTTTTCAACACGGTCCGTTTGCAACGCACAGTCTTCGGAAACACTCAACTGGACGAAATCTAGGGTGTTCGCTAGTATGGCTCTTTGGCGGTTTTGCCACGGACCACGCATGGCGTGTCCAGAAGGCATTTCCCCATAGGGAAGTGGCGCAATTGGTAGCGCAACGGTCTCCAAAACCGTAGGTTGTGGGTTCGAGTCCCGCCTTCCCTGCCAATACTTGAAGCAATATCAGCCAAGCGAAGGATGGAAATGGCGAAGGCACGCGAAACTCAAAAGGCTGTGAAGCCGAATGTTTTCATGCGTATCGGCTTGTTCATCAAGCAGATCATCGACGAGCTTCGCAAGGTCGTGAGTCCCACGAGCAAAGGGCTGTTCGCTTGGTCGTTCGCAGTGTTCGTCTTCGTGCTGTTCCTCATGCTTATCGTTACCGGCATGGATCTGGGGCTGGGCAAGCTCATGCTGTGGATCTTCGGCTGATTTCGAGTGAATGTGAAGGTGAGTCACGAATGAATGATGAATTGAACTTCGACGGCCTCGACGCGCTGCCAGACATCCCCGAGACCGATGCGGCCGCTGCCGCACCGGCTCCGCAGGATGCTGCGGTGCCTCAAGACGGTCAGAACAGCGCAGCGGCAACTGCTGCGGATGCGGATGACTCGGAGTCAGATGCCGCTTCGACCCCGACTGAGGTGTCCGGCACAGCTGCGTCGTCTGCTGCCGCCGAACCGCAGGATGTCGCGGGCAGCGGCGCTGCGGCCGAGTCCGACGACGCCGCGCAGCCTGACGCCGACGCCGATGACGCCGGCAGCAAGGCCGTCAAGGAATTCTCGAAGAATCTGCGCACGTTGGAAGGCAAGTGGTATGTGCTGCATACCTATTCCGGCTATGAGAAGCGCGTGAAGACCAACGTCGAATCCCGAGTGCAGAGCTACGGACTGGAAGACAAGATCTTCCAGATCGAAGTTCCTATGGAAGAAGTCGAAAAGCACACCGACAAGGGCAAGAAAGTCATCACGCGCGTGCGGGTGCCGGGCTATGTGCTCATTCGCATGTGGCCCGACGAGAATGCGCGCCGCATCGTGCGCGAGACCGAAGGCGTCACTGGGTTCGTCGGCCCGACCAAGGAACCGGCTCCGCTCAGCCGCAAAGAAGTCGTGCGTATGATGGCTCCGATGATCGCCTCCGAGGCGCTCAAGGCTGCGGGCGACAAGCCCGCCGCTGCCAAGAAGCGCACGGTCGAGGTTTCCTACGCTGTCGGCGATCAGGTCACCGTCGTCGATGGGCCTTTTGCCACAATGGCAGCCGCTGTCTCGGACGTCGAACCCACGACGCAGAAGCTCACCGTGCTCGTCTCCATTTTCGGACGCGACACGCCGGTCGAGCTCGGCTTCGAGCAGGTCGAAAAGCTCAACTGAGTCTACTCGCCAATGGCGGGTTAGTCTTCGTGCCGTATCTGACTTGTGCGTAACGACCTTGGCGCGTCGCGCATGGGGGAAGGCAGGGATGCGCGAACGTCTTTTGTCGCGTTGATGCGGCATAATAAGAAAGCTTGTGTCTGGCGGGGCTTATCCGGCCAGCGCAGATAAGTAAATGGCAAGTTGCGGGAGGGAACCGCGTGTGCCGGACGATCTGGATGGTGCTGCTGTGCTTCGGCGCGGATTGGCGTGTGACGGATCTGAGGGCATGCGGACGGCGACCGCGCGTACCGCTTCATAGAAAGAAGAACCACATACCATGGCTCCTAAAAAGAAAGTCTCGGCGCTGATCAAGCTGCAGATCGAGGCGGGCAAGGCCAATCCGGCCCCGCCGCTCGGCCCTGCGCTCGGCTCGCACGGCGTGAACATCATGGACTTCTGCAAGGCGTACAACGCTGCCACGCAGGACAAGATGGGCCAGGTCGTTCCGGTCGAGATCACCGTATTCGAGGATCGCTCCTTCACTTTCGTGCTCAAGACGCCGCCTGCCGCGGCGCTGCTGCTCAAGGCCGCGGGCCTTCAGAAGGGGACTGAGAACCCGATGACGCATAAAGTCGGTTCGGTCACCACTGCCCAGGTTCGCGAGATCGCTGAGACCAAGATGGCCGATCTTTCCGCTCGTGACGTTGAAGCCGGCATGAAGATCATCGCGGGCACCGCCCGTTCGATGGGCATCACGGTTTCGGACTGAGAGGAGAAGGACTGATGGCTAAGCATTCCAAAAAGTACCGCGAGGCGTCCGAGAAGGTCGATCGCAACAATCTGTACACTGCTTCCGAAGCTATTGCGCTCATCAAGAGCATGCCGAAGCGCGGCTTTGACGAGACCGTCGAGGCCGTTTACTGCCTCAATGTCGATCCGCGCAAGGCCGACCAGCTAGTGCGCGGTGTGGCCAATCTGCCTCACGGCACCGGCAAAACCGCTACGGTCCTTGTCTTTGCCCGCGGCCCCAAGGCCACTGAGGCCGCCGAGGCCGGCGCCGACATTGTTGGCGACGACGATTTGATCGAGAAGGTCCAGGGCGGCTTCCTTGATTTTGATGCGGTCGTGGCCACTCCCGACATGATGGGCAAGGTAGGCCGTTTGGGTCGCGTACTCGGCCCCCGTGGCCTCATGCCGAACCCGAAGACCGGCACCGTGACGATGGACGTGACCAAGGCCGTGTCCGATATCAAGGGTGGCAAGATCGAGTTCCGTGTCGACAAGAACGGCAACCTTTCGTTCATCGTCGGCAAGACTTCATTCGACGAGGGCGCGCTGGAGGAGAACTTCAAGGTCGTGGCCGACGAGATCAAGCGTCTCAAGCCTTCGACTCTGAAAGGCCGCTACCTCACCAAGGCGACGATCAGCACCACCATGGGCCCCGGCATCCCCCTGGATGTCGCCCCGCTGGCCTGATTGCACGTCTGAGCCTGAATCACCGAAGGCCCGCACCGAATATGGTGCGGGCCTTCGTCGTATCGGCGGCGCTGCGGTCGCTTGCGCGATTTCGTCGCGGAACCATATGCGCAGCCATCGCCTGCGAAGTTTCCCGGGAAATTGTTGAACGCAGGCCTTCCGAAACTGTATGTTCAACAATTTCCCGGGAATTGCGATCCGTTTCTGCCTGTCAGGAGCTGCGCCGGCCATCGCGAACTCGACCCAGCGTGATGGCGGTTTGCAGCACATAGGCTTCACGCGGATTGGTGGCGTCCCAACCGGTGGTTTCAGCTGCTCGCTTGAGCCGATAGCGCACGGTATTGGGGTGCACGTTGAGTTCGCGGGCTGTGGCGTCGAGCGAGCCGCCCGACTGGATGAATGCGGAGACGGTGTCCAGCGTCGGGTCGTCGGCGTTGTCGCTGAGCAGACTGCGATATACGACTGCAACCAGTTCGTCCCTGGCGTCATCATCGCCCAGCAGCGCGCGTTCGGGCAGCACGTCGTCGGCGCGCATGGGCCGGGGGAGTGGACTCACAGCAGGACAGGCACGCAGCGCATTCAGCACGCCACGAGTCACACGGCTGGCTCCTGAGGCGTTGGCGCCCGCCGAGCCCAGGCATACGGGCCGCGCATCGTCAAAGGCGCCGAGTGCAGCCGTGCATGTCACTTCAGGAGTTACCGCACTACGGATCTCTATTATCGCCACGCATATGCTCCCGCACCGGCCAATCAGGCAGCCATCGCCGCCAAGGTCGTGGACGGCGCGCAGTATCGCCGCCCGCGTGCCGGAATACGAAGATTTCGGCGTGCCTGCGAGCGCAAAGCACTTGAATTGGCAGGGCCAGCCTAGGATGCGCAGCAGCGCGGCGACGCGCCCATCGCCGAGCCCCTGGAGCAACGCCTCGAAAGCGACTGATTCGATTCGCGCCTGCGCGGTCTCGGTGAGCGACCAATGCTGTGCGGGCGCCATATGCAATTCTTCCGTCCCGGCAGGGCCCGTATCATCGTGAACGGTATCGGCGGCATGGTCGTCAATGCAGCTGCCGCTGCATCCGTCTGCGCGCTCCGGCGCGTTTTTCATGATGCCGAGCAAGGCGAGGATATCGGGTATGGCTGCATCGGCGCCCAACGCAGCTGCGGAGACTGTTTTCTTGCCTGATCTGTCTCCTGCTGCGATATCGGTCATACCTCAAGTCTAGCCGACCGAGGCTGCATGCAAGCTGAAAGGCCCGGTTTCAAGGCCGGGTCCCATTGACCAGAGCCGGTCGGCAGAAACGCCTATTACGACGAGGCGCTGTCGCCTGCAGAGTGCGAGTCGCGCCAGAATGTCAGGGCCACGAATCCGAAGACGAAGGCGACCGGAAGCATATGTCGCTCGAAGTTGTTGGCAGGGGACGTGATGAATACGCCCATGAGCAGCAGCAGCGGCACGTGCCATACCAGCGTGCGCCACCGGCGCAGAACCACTTCGGCGGCTCCGAGCAACAGCGTCAGGACCACATAGAGATTGCCATGCGTGACCCATCCGAGCACCGGGACCGCACCCCAGACGCGTGCGAGGCGGGCGATCGAATGCCTCCAATGGGGCTGCCAATAGCGGATCCAGCTGGACCATTGGGTTACATAGTCGCTGGTCAGATAGTAGTCCATGGAGACGTATGGCTGATCTGCCACATCGAAGTATCCGAAGCATTTGGCCAAGAAGGCGTCGAGGGCGATGCGTGGATTGGCCTTGACGATTGCCAGCCAGGCGCGGTTGAAATCAGCCATGTCGCCCTTGGTGACAGTGCGCCAGCGGTAGCTGACCTTCTTTGACTGGATGCCCGAGGATTTGACCGGATCCGCGTCCTGGCGGAAATACGAGTCGGCCATCTGATCGAGGTTGAAGACGGGGGCGAGCTCGTCTCGGGCCTGCTGCGGGATGCCTGCCGGATTGAGTTTGGCGACGCGTGCGATCTGCTGCAGCTGGATGCCCCGCGACTCGATCGGGTCACCGCCGATGACGGCTCCGCTGGCGATTAGGAAGCTCAACGAGCCGTGGACGACGACGACCGGCACAACGAGCGCGGCGCAATAGGTGCGCCAGCGCGTCCGGTCGGCGATGAGCAGCAGCAGAATTTGGACTACGAGAATGTAGAACGCATATTTCGCCGAGACGAGCATGATGCAGGTCGATGCTGCCAGCGCCGCAGCCGTGCGTTTGCGCGTGCCGTCGAAAAGGCGGGCACTCGCGGACGTTCTCGCCGCGTGCCGGCGCACGGGCCACAGGCCGATCACGCTGGTCCCCTGCCCTGGTTTTGCAGCTGGTGTTGCCGGTCTGGTCATATGCAGCTCGTAGCCTGCGCCGAACCACCAGACGAACGCATAGGCGAATACCGGCGACTTCGTCAGCGAAATCGTTGAAAACAGCACGAGCGGGCAGCAGAGGAAAAACACCAGGATAATCGTCCGCACGCCGGCGCCGGCCGTGGATGCCCGCGAGATGCCGGAGGCACCAGCAACGTGCGCGCAAACCATGCCGCGCTCGGGACGCATCAGATCACGGGGCTGGAAGCGTTCGGGCTGTCGGAAATGACTCGGTGGCGCGGGACGCGCGGATTTCCCGAGCCACGGCAGGTTCAGGAACCGGTTCGCTGCGGACGCGCAGCAGAAAACGGCGAAAAGGAATTGCCCGGCGGACAGCGCAACCAGCCCCCAATCGTTGGAACCGGTGAAGTAGCGGGATATGGCTGCCGCTGTCCCGTACAGCACGGTGAGCACGATATTGTGCTGATCGGTCAGATAGATCGGGTTCGCGGGCCACATGTAATGCGCGGTCGGGTAGATATCCATCGGCACGAAGGAGAAGAAGCCGATATAAGGCTGATTCAGGCCTGTCCACTGGTTGTAGGCCCAGCTGAATTCACGGATCTGCGAGCGAATATCCGCGCCGAAGGCCGACAGCAGCGTCGCCGGCACCCAAAGCCATCCAATGAACAATATCGCCGCGATTTTCCACCACCGGCTCGTAATGGCGAACATGAGCCGTTTGACGGCCTGCGACGCGCTGCCGAAGCTGCGGGCGAGAACAAGCGCCCATGGGCGGGACCGGCCGGTCATTGCCGCGAAGGATTGCGCAAGCCGTCGCTCGGAGATATGCCGCTTATGCCACGAGGCCGGAACGATCCGCCGCCGGCTGCCCGCGCGCACCAAGGCGACGATCAGCAGAAAATATACGGCGAATGCGAGCAGTCCGAACACAGCATTGAGCCAGGAGAACTGCGCGATGCCCTCATCCTCCCAAAACAGCGGCCCGACTGCGGTGCATAGGCTCAGCCATAGGCACGCGAAGACGGCGAGGGCCCAACGCAGGGCTGCGGTGGTGCGGCGACCGCGGCTTTGCGTTGCATAGGCCGCCCTCCGGTGGGCGCGATCGGCTGAGGACGACGCGATGGGGGCGCCGCCCGTAAGCGCTGCCAGTGCACCTGGCGCATCTTTCGAGAGGCGATGAGGTAAAGCGTCTGTCATGTGATGGATTCTATCGTGGACTTGCGAACGCCGGGCGATTCCCGAGCCACTGCATGGTACCGCTGGCAATAGTGACGCAGGACATCGAAGGAGCCCGTACCCTGCTGCCCTGACTACGCCAGCAGTGATATTCCCTCATCATCGGACGTATTGCATCGTATAGCGCCGGTTCGCGCATTATTGTTGAATCATGATGACCGTATCGCAAGCCGCAACGCCGCGAATGCCGCGCACAGCAAGGGAGGCTGACCGGCTCGTCGTGCGCGCGAGCGTTGATTCGACGAATTACGTGGCACGGCACATGATCGAAGAGGATCAGCTCATGCCGCGCCAAGATGGCCGGCTCCCGATCACGGTGGTCGCCGCCGATATGCAGACCAGCGGGCACGGGCGGCTGGGCCGTGAATGGGTGAATGTTCCCGGGGAATCCTTCACCGTTTCCTTTGCCACTGTGCTGCCGCGCGCGCTCGCCACCGACGGGAGCGTGAACGGATGGATCCAGATGGCTGCCGGGCTGGCCAGTCTTGACTCGATACGCGGCGCGCTTGAAGAGGTCGGTTCCAAGAGCATCAGGCCTGGCCGTTCACTGGCTCTCAAGTGGCCCAATGATGTGTTCTGCCGTGGTTTGAAACTCGGCGGGATCCTGTGCGAACTTGTGCCGTTGCCGCATGTCGATGATGTCCGCGTTGACGTCGGTGACGCCGATGGCGGGACTCAGGAGGCAGATGGCGACGGCGCAGAGGCCGCGCCGGCTTCAGATGTCGAGTTCGACGATTGCATCGGCGTGGTCTTCGGCGTCGGCCTCAATCTCGCGGTGCGGGCCGAGCGTTTGCCTACGCCCGAATCCACTTCGCTGCAGTTGCATCGCGAGGGCCTGCCCGAGGCGCGGATCATGCGCGATCTGATCGCTGCGGGAATCGTGCGCTCGCTGCGCAAACGGCTGCAATCGCTGATTGATGACACGCCCGGCCAGCGCGACGCTTTGCTCGAGGAAACACGCGCAGAATGCTGGACGTTGGGCAGACGGGTCAAGGCGCGGCTCGCCACCGGCGGTGCCATCTGCGGCACTGCCGTCGCCTTGAACCCCGATGCTTCGCTCAGCGTCCGCGACGACGCCGGGGAGATATGCGTCGTGCGCACTGGCGACGTGGGGGTGCTCGGCTGAGAATCAATGCCTAAACGTCTCAATGCCGCGAATCGCGCACCATGTCGGCCTTGTGCGGGAATAACTGCATCGCATAGCCGCTTTCATGCGTCGCAACTCATCCCACCGCCTTGGTCGGCGTGCAGCGAAGCTGCGTGTTGTGCAGCGGCCAGAGGCCGGGTCGGAGGCAAATACGGCCGGCGGCCTGATCAGAACAGCTTGGCCAAACCGGATATGGCCAGCGAGGCGATGAGGGCTTTGATGAGGTCGCCGAGCACGAAGCCCATGGATGCTGTGGCCACCGCGCTCAGCGGCACGCCGGTGAGCGTCGATTGGACAAGGAACCCGAAGGCGTACACCACGACAATGCAACCGATTGCAGCGGCCAGCAGGTAACGCGACGCAGTGCGGACATAGCCGAGGAATCCATTGGTGTCGGCCTTGCCTTTAAGCAGCGCGGCGATGATCACTCCGGGCAAGAATCCAATAAGGAAACCGGCGCTGGGACCGAACAGCGCCATGGTCGATGCGCCGCCGGCGAAGACCGGGGCGCCCATGGCTCCAGCGGCAAGATACGCGCCGACCGCTCCTGCGGCCTCTTTCCAGTTCAGGGTCAGCGCAGCGAGCATCACGACGAAGGTTTGCAATGTGATCGGCACGGGCGTGCCGGGTATGGGGATGGCGCCTGCGGCGGATGCGGCCCACAACAGCAGGGCGAACATGCCGGCTTTCAGCAGCGAAAACCGCAGACGGCGGGATGATGATAATGCGATGGCGTTTCGTGCTTGCATGAATCCTCCTGGATCGCGCGCCTGCTGGTACCGCAGGTACATGCGTGCATTGTGTGGTTGCAACCGCCCTGGGTAATTGAGACTGAGTAAATTATCCAAGGTGTGACCGGTACCTGGGACATCGATCGGCGCAGCCGATCAGCCCCGGCACCAATCGCCCAGCGTAGCCGGTTCATTGCGGCCTGTCGTTGGGTGCAAGCTACAAAATCCAGCCAATCCTTTTGTGGGTTGTTCCGATATCAGCTGTCGAGATGCAGTTGCACTGATGGCATCTGCAGCAATCCCGATTGCTGACCCCGCGCTGCGTATGTACTGCGCGAAAGCGGGCGGCTGAGCTTGCTGGATAAAGCGCGTGGCGGGCATTGCGCTGATGGCACTTTGGGAATAACACCGAGCAGAAGGGGCACTGGGTGGAGGAGCTGGGTGGAGGAGCTGGGCAGAGGACACTGCGAGATGACACGGCTAGCGGGCGCCGTGCCGCGGGGATTCTTACCGTGATGGCGCGGCGACGCCTGCCTCGCATAATGAAAATTCGCCACGGAATGGGTTACGTGAGGGGGAATTGATCTTGCATCGGCAGACCGCAGGCCTGTAGGCCACATTGACGGATTCGAACAATTCACTGCACGATGCGCTTTCAGCGGCCGGCGGCAAATGCTCATCGCACCTGTTTTTTGTAACGCCAACGCCAACGGCGAGCACAACATGCAGCGAACGCATGATGAGGCGTCTCAGTCGTGAAGAGCATCTCGCCGACCACTGCAATACTCGTGAAACTTCGTGCCATAGCTGTAGCGCCGATGTGCGACGCCCAAGCTAGGCCCAATCCCTGATCGCCCCGCATGACCGGTCTGGACGCGCGCCGAACGTTTGTACGATCTCACAAAGACGGTCGCGCCATTTTGTAGCTTTGCCGCTGACTTGGGGCGGCCCGGCCGGGTTACGTTAGAAAATATGGTCAAAAACGTCAACACAATACTGGTGGCCAATCGCGGTGAAATCGCTTTGCGGGTCGTACGAACCGCGCGCGAAATGGGCATCGCCACTGTGGCCGTCTACGCCGAACAGGACCGCAACGCGCAGTACGTCGAGATGGCCGACGAAGCGTATCTGCTCCCCGGCGACACGTATCGCGACACCTATCTCAACGAAGGGCTGATGATCGACGTGCTGCGGCGCAGCGGCGCGGATGCCGTCCACCCCGGCTATGGCTTTCTCTCCGAAGTGGCATCCTTCGCACAGAAGGTGATTGACGCCGGCGCCATCTGGATCGGGCCTTCACCGCAGGCATTGACCGATCTGGGCGACAAGATCACTGCCCGGCGCGTCGCAAAACTCGCCAAGGTGCCGCCGGTCCCCGGCATCTCCGACCCGGTGAGCGACATCCGCGTACTGCTCGAGTTCGCGCACACACACGGCTACCCGCTGATGATGAAGCGCACGGACGGCGGCGGCGGGCGCGGCATCGTGCTGGTGCATGACGACGATGAGCTGCGCGGTTTCTATATGAGCCACGATTCACTGCAGGGCGGAGACCTGAACGAGTACTTCGTCGAACGCTTCATCGACAAGGCCCGCCACGTAGAAACCCAGTGCGGACGCGACAGCCACGGCAACTTCACCGTGTACTCCACCCGTGACTGCTCCGTGCAGCGGCGAAACCAGAAGCTCATCGAGGAGGCCCCGGCGCCGTTCCTGTCCGAGGACGCGAATGAGCAGCTGCATCGTTACTCTCGCAATCTGTTCGAATCAGTGGATTACCAAGGTTTGGGCACCTGCGAGTTCATGGTCACCGGCCAGCGCAAGGTCTATTTTCTGGAAGTCAACCCGCGTCTGCAGGTCGAGCACACGGTCAGCGAAGAGGTGTGCGGGCTGGATTTGGTGCGCGAGCAAATCGACATCGCCAACGGCGGCGAGCTCAACCAAGTGCAGCAGCCCCGCGGCCACAGCTTCGAGCTGCGCATCACCTGCGAAGACCCGGCCACAAACCTCACGCCGAGCTCGGGCACGCTCAGCGCGATCCGCTGGCCCTCCGGCCCGGGCATCCGCGTCGATTCGGGAGTCGAAGAAGGCGACACGGTCTCGCCGAAATTCGATTCGATGATGGGAAAGCTCGTCATCACCGCGCAGGATCGGCCCACCGCCGTCGCGCGTGTCCGCCGTGCTTTGCAGGAGTTGAGCATCGAAGGCGTGCCGACGCCGGCGAGCCTTTACGAGCAGATTTTCAACGATCCGGTGTTCACCGCCGAAGGGCACGATTTCGACGTGTCGACCAAATGGCTTGAACGCGAATACCTCAACCGCGAGCCGTCCACGCTCGCCAGCGGTCAGCCGGCGTCGCTCAGCGGTGACGTCGAGCAGCCGCAGCGCGCCGAAACAGAGTCCTTCGTCATCGAGATGAACGACAGGCGGGTGACGCTGAAAGTTCCCGTGGATATCGTCAACACGCTCACCGGCGCCGCCCGTGCCCGCGGCGCCAAGCGCGCCTCTCAACCGTTGCGTGGCCAAGGCTTGCATGTGGTGGAAAGCGGCAATTCTGCCGATCAGAAACCCGGTGTGATCGCCTCCCCGATGCAGGCGGTGATCACCCGTGTGAACGTCGCCGAAGGGCAGAGCGTGGCCAAGGGCGATCTGCTCATTGTGCTCGAATCCATGAAGATGGAGAACTACGTCTACGCGCCCGACGCCGGTACGGTCACCAAGATATTCGTCGGACCGTCGTCAGGCGTCGAGGCGGGGGACACCCTCATCACGATTGACGTGGATGGAGACGGCGGCAGCAACACAGGCAATGGAAGCGCCGATGAGTCCACCGCAAACAAAGGGGATAGTCAATGACCGATATCATGAACGCCCCGGACGTCAGAAAGGCCATGGAAAGCGGCGCGCCCATCGAATCGCAGCCCATCCGCCCGGCCATCGCCCATGCCGCACAATTGGCGCGTGACGCCGAGAACGCCGCCCGCATCCGCCAGCACGGCAAGGGCAAGCGCACGGCCCGCGAACGCCTCGACCTGCTCTTCGACACCGGCTCCTTCGAGGAGATCGCGCGTTTCTCGGGTGGCGACATCAATGGCGAGCGCGCAGGATGCGCCGTCATCACGGGCTTCGGCGAGGTCTACGGTCGCAAGGTGGCCGTCTACGCGCAGGATTTCTCGGTCAAGGGCGGCACGCTCGGGCGGGCGGAAGGCGAGAAGATCTGCCATCTTATGGATATGGCCATGTCCATCAAGGCGCCGGTCGTGGCGCTTATCGATTCGGGCGGTGCGCGCATTCAGGAAGGCGTCGCCGCGCTGACGCAGTACGGCAGAATCTTCCAGAAGACCTGCGAGGCC
Organism: Bifidobacterium sp.; assembly: GCF_022640935.1. GTDB lineage: Bacteria > Actinomycetota > Actinomycetes > Actinomycetales > Bifidobacteriaceae > Bifidobacterium. Next base: position 30,605 of record NZ_JALCCV010000006.1, on the reverse strand, counting down.
AGTGGCTTCATTCCGCAGATATCGGTGATTCTGGGACCATGCGCAGGCGGTGCGGTGTATTGCCCGGCGCTGACCGACTTGATCATCATGACGCGCGAGAACTCGAATATGTTCGTCACCGGCCCCGACGTGGTCAAGGCGGCGACCGGCGAGGCGATCAGCATGGAGTCGCTTGGCGGCGGCTACGTGCACAACGCCACCTCAGGCGTGGCGCACTACCTTGGCGAGGATGAGGCAGACGCCATCGACTACACGAGAACCGTGCTGGCTTACCTGCCCTCCAGCTCGCAAAGCCCTGCGCCGAGCTTCGCCTACTCCGCCACCAGGTCCGACCGCGAAATCGCGCAACGTCTGTGCGCCATCATCCCCGACAATGACCGCCAGCCCTACGATGTGCTTGAAGTGATCCGCTGCATCGTGGACTACGGCGAATTCGTGCAGGTGCAGGAGCTTTACTCGCCCTGCGCTGTAGTCGGCTTCGCCTGCATCGAAGGCCGTCCGGTCGGCGTCGTGGCCAACCAGCCCAATGTGCTGGCAGGCATCCTCGACGTCGGATCCTCCGAGAAAATCGCACGATTCGTGCGCCTGTGCGACGCTTTCAACCTGCCGGTGATCACCTTGGTGGACACGCCCGGCTACAAGCCCGGCTCCGATCAGGAGCATGCGGGCATCATCCGGCGCGGCGCCAAGGTCATCTATGCGTATGCCAACGCCCAAGTACCGCTCGTGACTGTCGTCCTGCGCAAGGCCTTCGGCGGCGCGTACATCGTCATGGGCTCCAAGGCCATCGGCGCCGACGTGAACTATGCCTGGCCCTCCAGCCAGATCGCTGTGCTCGGCGCGCAGGGCGCCGTCAACATCATCCACCGCAAGGACTTGCAGAAGGCCAAGGAGCGCGGGCGGGACGTGGACGCGCTGCGGGCGCAGCTGATCGAAGAGTACGAAAGCACTACGGTCAATGCGAACCTGTCGCTCGAAACCGGTCAGATAGACGCGATGATCGACCCGGAGCAGACGCGTGAGGCCATCGCCGAATCCTTGCGACTGCTGGCCGGAAAGAGGCGCGTGAGCCGCACCGGCAGGCACCATGGCAACCAGCCGTTATGATGCACGATACCGCATCCATAGCGTCCAACGACCCTTGCCGGCATTCAATTGACGTGCACTCAACCGTGCAGAATATAGCCACTGAAAACGCAGTCCCCGCAACCACGAATACACGAAATCCAACTCATCAGAACCAACCATTAAGGAATGTCATGACCGACACCACATTCTTCCTCAACCGCTTGTCCAGCGAACCGCATGCGCTCGCCTTCGGCGGCCAATCGACCCCTTGGACGGCGGCGCTCGCTGATCAGGGCAATGACCCCACCTTGGCTGCCGCGCTGCACGCGCACGTCGATGCGGCCAGCCGATTGCTGGCGAGCGTCAACGCCGAGCTGCTTGCCACGACCGGCGGGCCGGTCGATCTGTTTGGATTCGAGGCAAACACGGCCTCGCTCGGGGCCGGGGCCGATGCTGCGGCCAGCGTGCCGGGCATAGCGCTGACGCAATTGGGCGCGCTGATCGACGCCGCAAGCCTCGGTTATGACGTGGTCGCGGCCAAGCCGGTCGCCGTGCTGGGCCATTCGCAGGGCGTCATCGCCGAGCATATGATGCAGGTCATCGTCACCGCTGGCTCCATTGAGGCTGCGCAAGGCGACATTGATCAGATTCTCGCTATCGCGCAGCTGATCGGCGTGGCCGGCACGCGCCAGGCCCGCATGCTCGCTCTGCGTCCCAAGAGCGGCGATGCGACACCGATGCTGTCGGTGCGCGGCGCGACCGTCAAACAGGTCGAAACGCTGATTTCACGCGTGAATAAGCCGCGCGGGCCAATTTCGATTGCCGTCACCAACTCGGCGAACCAGCATGTGCTCTCCGGATATCCGGAGGATCTGGCCGCTTTCGCCGTGGAAACCGAGAAGGAGCACAAGCATCAGGCCAAGCTGCGCGAGGAGAAGGTGCGCGGGGGATCGGTGTTCGCGCCGGTGCTCGAATATCTTGATGTCACTGTGCCCTTCCATTCGTCGCTCATGGCGCAGGCCGTCGAGCAGACGGTAGCTTGGGCTGCGGCCAGCGGGCTGGATGAGGCCCGCTCCCGTGCGCTCGCCGAAGAGGTGCTGGTCAACCATGTGGACTGGGCCGCGCGCGTGCATGAGCTGCTCGCATCGACCGATCCGGCCAAGCTGTGGATCGTTGATCTTGGCCCCGGCATGACCGTCGGCAAGCTCGTCGGCGCGCTGGTGCAAGGCACCGGCGTCGGCGTGGTTGAAGCCGCCAGCGGGGCCGATCGGGCCGCGCTCTCGACCATGGAGAGCGATCCTGCCCGCACGCAGGACTGGGCGGTTTTCGCGCCGACAATAATTCGCACGCCCTCCGGTGATCGCATTCGCACCAAGTTCAGCGAGCTGACAGGCAAACCGCCGGTGCTGCTCGCCGGCATGACCCCGACCACCGTCGAGCCCGAGATCGTCGCGGCTGCGGCCAACGCCGGCTACTGGGCCGAGCTGGCCGGTGGCGGGCAGGTGACCGCCGAAGTCTTCGACCGTCATGTGGCCAAGCTCGAACAGGAGCTTGACGAGGGCGCCACCATCGAATTCAACGCGATGTTCATGGATCGCTACCTGTGGAACCTGCAGTTCGGCACCCAGCGCATCGTGTCCAAGAAGCGTGCCTCAGGAACCCCGATTGACGGCGTGGTCATTTCCGCCGGCATCCCCGAGCTTGACGAGGCCAAGGAGCTTGTCGCTGCGCTGAACGCCGAAGGTTTCCCCTATGTGGCATTCAAACCAGGGACTGTCGATCAGATTCGCCAGGTAGTGCGCATCGCCAAGGCCGTCGCGCCGACGAAGATCATCGCGCAGGTCGAAGGCGGCGCCGCCGGCGGACACCACTCGTGGGAGTCGCTGGACGATCTGCTCATCAACACCTACGCCGACGTGCGCGCCTGCGAAAACCTGGTACTGGTCGCCGGCGGCGGCATCGGCACTCCCGATCGCGCCGCGGACTACATCTCCGGCCAGTGGGCGCGGGTTTACGAGCTGCCCGATATGCCGGTGGACGCTGTGATGATCGGCACCGCTGCGATGACTGCCAAAGAGGCCTACACCAGCCCTGAGGTCAAGCGGATGCTGGTCGAAACCCCCGGCATCGTGCAGGCGCCGGACGACGAGGATCCCTTCGCGCCGATCGGCGAGAAGTGGGTACCGAGCGGCAAGGCAGTGGGCGGAGTCTCTTCGGGCCTGAGCCATCTGCATGCCGATATCTACGAGCTGGAGAATTCCTCTTCGCGCTGCGGCCGTCTGCTCGTGCGTGTGATGAAGCACCCGGATGAGCTGCTCACCCGCCGCGGCGAGATCATCGAAACGCTTAACGCCACGTCTCGCCCATACTTCGGCGATGTGGACGCGATGACCTACGCCCAGTGGGCCGAACGCTTCGCGCGGCTCTCCTTCCCGTGGGCCGATGATACGTATGCCGATCGCTTCCTGCACCTGCTGCAGCGCATCGAGGCCCGCGTGCGCGATCAGGAGTCCGGCGAATTCGACTCGTTGTTCGCTGCCCGCGCCGCAGTGGAATCCGATCCGTATGCGGCCATTGCGACGCTGGTCGAGGCCTACCCGCAAGCCAAGGAGATCAAGGTAATCCCGAACGATGTGGCCTGGTTCATCTCGCTGGTGCGCGAGTATCCCAAGCCCATGCCCTTCGTACCGGCCATTGACAACGATCTGCTGCGCTGGTGGGGCCAGGACCAGCTGTGGCAGTCCGAGGATCCGCGCTATTCAGCCGATTCCGTGCGTGCCATACCGGGGCCGATCTCGGTCGCCGGCATCACGAGCGTGGATGAGCCGGTAGGCGGTATCCTCTCCCGTTTCGAGCAGGCCGCCATCGAGCGCACGCACGCTCTTGAAACCGACGAATCTGAAACTGCTGCCGAGCCGGAGCATGCCTTCGCGCAGCTGAGCGCCGCCGCAAGCGCCGAGGAGTTCATCCGCTGCAGCCCGAACATCTCCTGGGTCGGCCATCTCATGGCCAACCCGGCCTTCGGCACTATGCTGGGCGACCCGCACTACGAGATCACCGCGACGGGGAGCCACGAGGACAATGTGCTCTTCGACCTGGATATTCATCTGGACACCTTCTGGGACAACGACCCTGACGGCGGCGCGTCCAAGCACGCCGTGCGTGACATCGTGATCCCGCTGACCATCGATGCCACCAAGCCCGGCCGCTTCCCGGTCGTGGACCGTGAGCGCTTGCCGCAGCACGTCTACGCGATGCTCGCCGACACCGCCGGCATCGGCAACACCGCCATCACCGGCGACAAGCTCACCGCGATGCCGACTGTCGAAATCTTGGACGACAAAAAGTCCTACCCCTTCGGGCTGGCACATACCGGCTACACCTTGTCTCCCAACCTCGGCTTCGATCATGAGACGGCGACCGCAGGAACCCTGCCCGGCTCGCTCTTAGCCTCGCGCATCGTGCCCGACGCGTTGGTCGGACCGGCATGGCCGGCCATTTATGCCGCCTTGGGATCGGTGTATGTCCACGGCTTCCCGGTGATCGAAGGGCTGCTGAACGCGGTCCACCTAGACCACCTGATCGAGCTGGACGTGGCCGAGGCCGAGCTGCTGACCCACACCGGCGAGCATATCGCGCTGACCAGCTGGGCCGAGGATTACCTCGAATCCGCGTCCGGGCGCGTGGTGATCATCCACGTGGCCCACACCGCGTCTGACGGCACCGTGCTGGCCCATGAGATCGAGCGCTTCGCCATCCGCGGCCGCTCCTACTCGCAGGCCCTGCCGCCCGAGGCGCCCGAATATGGCGACTACCTCTCGTTCCGGGGCAATTCCAACGGCAAGAGCACGCCCTTCGACGACAATGAAGACCTGGTCATCAATACCCCGCGTCGCATGCTGCGCCGCGTCACGGTGACCGCGCCCCACGAGATGACGGCCTTCGCCCGCACCTCCGGCGACTTCAACCCGATCCACACCTCGCATCGCGGGGCCGCGGTCTCCGGGCTGGCGGCGCCGCTGGTGCACGGCATGTGGCTTTCGGGCACCGCCCAGCATGTGGCGCAGGCTGCTGACGACAAGGGCATGCACTATGAGATCGCCGGATGGACCTACAACATGTACGGCATGGTCCAACTGGATGATGCCGTGGAAATCAGCGTTGAACGCGTGGGCAAGCTGCGTCATGGCGGGCTGGTGCTTGAGGTGACCTGCCGCATCGACGGCCAGATCGTCTCGCGCGGCACCGCCGTCGCCCGTGCGCCGAAAGCTGCTTTCGTCTACCCCGGCCAAGGCATCCAGCAGCAGGGCATGGTCTTGGGCGAGCGCGCCCAGTCCGCCGCTGCGCGTGAAACCTGGGAACGCGCCGACAAGCTCACTCGCGAGCGCCTCGGATTCTCGATCCTCGCCGTCGTGCGCGACAACCCGACCGAGCTGACCGCCAACGGCGTGACCTACCGTCACCCCGACGGCCTGCTCAACCTCACCCAGTTCACCCAGGTAGCGCTCGCCACCGTGGCCTTCGCACAGACTTCGCGCCTGCGCGAGTCCGGCTCGGATATTTGGCCTGCGTACTTCGCCGGCCATTCGCTGGGCGAATACAATGCGCTGAGCTCCTTCGCTGGCATCATCCCGCTGGAAACCGTGCTGGAGCTGGTGTTCCACCGCGGCTCCACGATGCACCATCTCATCGAGCGCGATGCACAAGGACGCTCGAACTATCGCATGGGCGCGCTGAGGCCGAACCAGTTCGGCGTAGGCGACGACCAGGTCAAAACCTATGTCGAGCAGGTGGCCGCCGAATGCGGCGAATTCCTCCAAATCGTCAACTATAACCTCGCCGGGCAGCAGTACGCCATCGCGGGCACCATCAAAGGCCTCAAATATCTCAAGGCCGACAGCAACCGCCGCGCGAAGGAGGCTGGCGGCAAACCGGCGTTCATGCTCGTGCCGGGCATCGACGTGCCGTTCCACTCCACGCTGCTGCGCAAGGGCGTGCCGGAGTTCCGCGACAAGCTCGACGAGCTGCTGCCGCAGCATATCGACTACGAGCGTCTTGTCGGGCGCTACATCCCGAACCTCGTGGCCGCGCCCTTCGCGATGACCCGCGAGTTCGCTGCGAAGATCCTCGCAGCAGTACCTTCTGCTCGCATCAAGGAGGCGCTGGACGACCCGGCGGTCTGGGAGTCCTACGCCGCCGACGAGCAGAAACTCGGCCGGCTGCTGCTCACCGAACTGCTCTCGTGGCAGTTCGCGTCCCCGGTGCGCTGGATCGAAACGCAGGCGCTCATGTTCGGCGAGCCGTCGCAGGGTGGACTTGGCGTCGAAGAGTACGTCGAAGTGGGTCTGGGCAATGCCCCGACTTTGGCGAACCTGGGTGCGAAGACGCTCAGGCTGCCCGACTTCTCCGGCCGCAAGGTCACGGTGTACAACTTGGGCCGCGACGAGAGCCGCGTATATATGACGGATAGTGATCCTGCTGTTCAGGCCGGCAGCAGCGACGCGCTATTGTCGGCTTCAACTCCGCATGCGGAGCGGTTAAGCGGAGAGTCCAATGGGCTCTCCGCCAGCGACGCTGAGCACGATGCGGCGAGTGCGAAGAAACAAGAAGCGGCGGCGAACGCTGCTCCTCTTTCCGCAGTCGCGGCTGCCGCCCCGCCCGTCCCGGTTGCCGCCTTCGGCGAGCGTCCGGCTGACGTCGCATACAATGCTTCGGACGCCATCACCACGCTGCTGGCGTACGCGGCCAAGGTCCGTCCCGATCAGATCGGCGATGTGGACACGACCGACACGCTGACCAATGGCGTCTCGTCCCGCCGCAACCAGCTGCTCATGGACATCAGCTCCGAACTTGGCGTGGCAAGCGTGGATGGTGCCGCCGAGGCTGCTATCCCTGCCCTGAGCGCCTTGGTAAACAAGGTCGCACCGAATTACAAAGCCTTCGGGCCGGTGCTTTCGGATATCGTGCGCGACCGCGTGCGCGGGCTCTTCGGCGCTTCGGGCGTGAAGCTCGCGCAGATTGAGAAGCGCGTGACCGATACATGGCAGCTCGGCGCTGGATGGGCTTCTCATGTTGTCTCCGCGCTGGTATTGGAAACACGTGAAGGCGCCTCCGCTCGCGGGGGCGATCTCGCATCGCTCGGCGCCGATCCAGCGGCGAACGCCAACGCAGCGAACTCGCTTATCGATGCCGCCGTGCAACATGTGGCGCAGGCTCATGGCATCACGGTCGGTCTGCCCAATTCGGGCGGTGCCGCAGGCGGCGCGGTCGTAGATTCCGCAGCGCTGGATGCCTTCGCGCAAAAGGTCACTGGCTCTGACGGTGTGCTCGCCGCAACGGCGAGATTCGTGCTGAACGAGCTTGGCGTCGCCGCTCCGGTCGTACAGCCTTCCCAGGATGCGAACGCCGCCGTGGTCGCCGCTGTCGATGCCGAGCTGGGGGCCGACTGGCCCAAGCAGGTCGAGCCGCGCTTCGACGAGCGTCGTGCGCTGCTGCTGGACGATCGCTGGGCTTCGGCCCGCGAGGATCTCGCGCAGCTGTACTATGGCAGCAAGAACAACGAGGACGGTCGCATGACTGTCGAAACCATCGCCGCGCTGAACTTCATCGGTGCTGGCCAGGATGTGAGCACTCAGGCCCGCTGGTTCGCGGGCAAGGCCCGGGCTGATGGCGACGGAGAACTCAGCGCGACATTTGCGCGCATCGCCGAGCAGGCGCTTGAACCGCTCAGCGACGATCCGCGGTCCTCTCGTTTCGCCGGCGATGTGGCCATCGTCACCGGCGTCGCCGTGAATTCGATTGGCGCGCAGGTCGTCAATGGCCTGCTGGCGGGCGGCGCGACGGTGATTGCGACGTCGCACAGCTTCACTACGGCGACGAAGGAATGGGCCAAGCGCACGTACCGCAACCATGCGGTCGGCAATGCCAAGTTCTGGCTGGTTCCCGCGAACCTGTCGAGCTATCGCGATGTCGACAAACTCGTGCAGTGGGTTGGCTCAATCTCCAAAAAGACGACCGGCGCGACGACCACGATTCTCAAGCCGGCTTATGAGCCAACGTTGTTCTTCCCCTTCGCCGCGCCTCCGGTGCATGGCACCATGGCCGATTCGGGCGAGCTGTTCGAATCGCAGTCCCGCCTGATGCTCTGGGGCGTGGAGCGCGCCATCACCGGCTTCAGCGCGATTGGCGCGGACACCGATGTGCAGCACAAGCTGCATGTGGTGTTGCCCGGCTCGCCGAACCGCGGCGTGTTCGGCGGCGACGGCGCCTACGGCGAGGTCAAGAGCGCCTTCGATGCCATCGTCACCCGCGCGCATGCCGAGCAGAACTGGTCCGGCCGCGTCACCTTCGCCCATCCCAAGATCGGTTGGGTGCGAGGCACAGGGCTGATGGGCGGCAACGATCCGCTGGTCGCCATCGTCGAAAAGCACGGGCTGCGCACCTATTCGACCGAGGAGATCGCAGTGCAGTTGCTCGATATGGCCACGAAGCAGGCTCGCGAGCAGGCGGCCATCGCGCCACTTGACGTCGATCTGACCGGCGGTCTGGGTTCGACGCCGATTGATATCAAGGCTTTGCGGATGGAGGCGGAGAAAGGCTCGTTGAGAGAGAACTCTGTTGCGAAGACCCCACAAAACGGTCAAAGCGAAGGCAAAAACGGCTCTGCATCAACCACTCTCAAAGCCCTCCCCACCCCGCATATCCGCCATCAGGCGCCCGTCGATTTGGCCGACTGGCAGGGCGTCAGCGCGAAGCCCGAGGATGAAATCGTCATCGTTTCTGTCGGCGAGCTTGGCCCTTGGGGCTCCGGGCGCACGCGCTTCGAGGCCGAGATGGGAATCCGCCCCGATGGCTCGGTCGAGCTGTCGGCCGGCGCGGTGCTCGAACTGGCGTGGAATATGGGCTTGGTCACTTGGCAGGACAGCCCGGCTCCGGGCTGGTATGATGCCGACGGCAACCTCGTGCCCGAGGAGGATATTGCTGAACGCTACCATGACGAGGTCGTGGCCCGCTCCGGCATTCGCCCCTTCGACGAAGGCATGGGAAACGACTACAAGGACGGCGCCGACGAGGAAGAGGCCGAGGTCTTCCTCGACCACGATGTCGAATTCTCCGTGCCGAGCAAGGATGTCGCTGATGAGTATGTCAAGCTTGACGAGGCGCATACCACCATTGCGCAGGATGAGGAATCAGGCGAATGGGTGGTGACGCGCCACGTCGGTTCGATGATTCGCGTGCCGCGTCGGGCCACGATGAGCCGCACGGTCGGCGGCCAGTTCCCCAAGGGTTTCGACCCGCTCAAGTGGGGCATCCCCGCTTCCATGGTGGGCGATGTGGACCGGATCGCGCTGTGGAATATCGTCACCACGGTCGATGCCTACCTGTCCGCAGGCTTCAGTCCGGTCGAAATATTGCAGGCGATTCATCCTTCGATGGTCGCTTCGACGCAGGGCACCGGATTCGGCGGCATGAGCTCGATGCGCAAGCTGTATCTCGATCGCTTCCTCAACCATGAGATTCCGACCGATATTCTGCAGGAGGCGCTGCCGAATGTGGTCGCGGCCCACGTCATGCAGTCCTACATCGGCGGCTATGGCAACATGATCCAGCCGGTTTCCGCCTGTGCCACTGCTGCGGTGTCGCTTGAGGAAGGCGCCGACAAAATCGCGCTCGGCAAGGCCGACTTCGTGGTCACCGGTGCAATTGACGACATCGGCGTGGAGTCGGTGATTGGCTTCGGCAACATGAACGCGACTGCCAACTCGCAGGAGATGTATGACAAGGGCATAGAACCGCGCTTCTTCTCGCGGGCCAATGACCGTCGCCGCGGCGGATTCCTGGAATCCCAAGGTGGCGGCACGATTTTGCTCACGCGCGGCGATATCGCGTTGAAGCTCGGTCTGCCGGTCGCTGGCGTGGTCGGCTTCATCCACAGCTATGCGGATGGCGCGCACACTTCGATTCCGGCTCCCGGTCTCGGCGCGCTCGCTGCGGCGCAGGGCGGCACGGATTCCAAGCTCGTGCACGATCTGGCGAAGCTGGGCGTGACCCCGGACGATATCGCCGTGGTCTCCAAGCACGACACCTCCACGAATGCCAACGACCCTAACGAGTCCGAGCTGCACAACACCATTGCGCATGCCATCGGGCGCTCTGAGGGCAACCCGCTGTTCGTGATCTCGCAGAAGTCGCTCACCGGCCATGCCAAGGGCGGCGCCTGCATCTTCCAGGTCAATGGACTCACGCAGCTGTTCACCTCCGGCCGTATTCCGGCGAACGCTTCGCTGGACTGCGTCGACCCCAAGCTCAAGCGTGACGACCATCTGGTCTGGCTCAAGCAGCCGCTTGATGTCGGCAAGGTCAAAGCTGGTCTGGCCACTTCGCTCGGCTTCGGCCACGTCAGCGGATTCACGGCCATCGTGAATCCGGGTGCTTTCGAAGCCGCCGTGGCGAACACCGCCGGCACCGAGGCTCTTGCAGCATGGCGCAGCCGCGCCAACGAGCGCCTCGCCGCCGGCCAACGCCGTCTCGAAGAAGGCATGATGGGCCGCGCAGCGCTCTACGAGCCGATCGACAACCGCCGCTTCCACGAGGATTCCCGCAGCTACGACGCCCACGAAGTTGAAAAGGCCATGCTGCTTGATTCGAAAGCCCGTTTGGGTGCTTCGGGATATTACGAGGCGTGAATTTAGCGCCTAGGTAATTAAGCGGGGCGCAGGGAACGGAGGTTCTCTGCGCCTTGTTCATTGCGGCGAACGTGCAATTGCCTGTTTCCGTGGTTTCAGCAGCTGAATCAGGGTGGGCTCTGTTGCCGTTGTGTGCCCTCCATGAGCTTCTCGGCAAAGGCCGCGGAACGCGTCAATGCTGTTGGGTGGTCTTCAGCCGTCTACGCGCCACAGGCTGTTTGCCTCACGGTTGTGCTGGATCGTCGGCTTTGCGCCTCCTTCGTCAGGCAGGTTCGGTCAACGATCGAAGATACTGAGAGCTCGGGAGAATTCCAGATGGGATTCGTTTATAGGACTCCCGATGTGATTGGCCCTGACCAGTTCATCCGATACTCTGATGGCCGCCGAACGAGTCATGCGCCGTATTCGACCTACATGAATGCCACATTGTCGTCCATGTACGAGAACGGTGCAGCCCAATCCAGCAAGGTCCATGGCTACGGCACCGGTTCCGTCGGCGAATACTCGATGGCGGACACTTGGATTGAGCATTAAGACTCACCGCTGATACAGGGCTCGGCCTCTCTGCCGGTCATAGGCAGAGAGGCCGAGCCCTGTGCCAGGCATAATCCTTGTATTGCACGGACCAAGGGAGGGATTTTCGTGTTTGATATATTTTTGGACAGCAGAGTGCGCTGGTCGGTCGAAATTCGCGATGGGTCCGACGGATCCGCATTGTATGCGCACACTCCGGAAAACGAAATGGAGACAGCTAGCATAGGAAAACTGTTTTTACTCATGTACCTTATGCATGAGGTTGATTCGGGGAAAATCGACATACATGAAATTCTCGATAGACGTGTGATGTCTCCGGATGTGGCAATGAACGCTGTGATTATATGATGAGACTTCAATCGGGGAAATTGGTTTCGGAAGGTGTTTCTGGGCAAATCGAGCGATGGCTTGGGACGGATACCGATACCTCTATGGTCGCCAGTGCATTCAATGTGGATCCTCTGGCGCATTGGGAGGGGAACGAAGCGTTTCGCCTTCGCCGCAAAACCGGTGCAGAATCCGATGCCCGCTGCGGCGTTTCGCGTATCTCCCGCTGAGCTTCTCAAGGCTATAAGTCTGGCTTTGATCCTGCCATTTATTTTCCGGAATACGGGCATCGTGTGTCCGCTCGGCAGCCGGCATACGCTGACAAGCGACACAGACAGAAGGTTGCCTGTGATCGAAACGCCTTATGGAGCACTATCGGGAAGTTCACATCATGCCAACGGATTACGAGCGGGAGTTACGCGACAAGACGATTGCTCTGCCCCAGGCTCTGCAACAGATCAGGTCTGGTGATCGTGTGTATGCCTCCACGAACACGCAGGAGCCGGTGGGGTTCCTCTCTGCATTGGATTCGATCGCGGATAGCGTGGAAAACGTCAGCGTATACAGTGTCGGATTCGAATATCCATACGATTTTCTGTCCGACGAAGACGCCATAGGACATATCGGCACGCGGGCGAGCTTTCTTGACGGCACGATGCGCAAAGCCCACAGCCTACATACCGTCGATTTCGTGCCGCTGAATCTGCATGCATGGCGCGAACGCAGCGAGTTCAACACGCATGCCAACGTGTTCGTTGGCGCAGCGAGCCCGATGGATAGGCACGGCTATTTCCGGTTCTCGCTCGGTGCGGGCATGGAACCGGACATGGCGCTCGCTGCGGACACGGTGATACTCGAGGTCAACCCGAAGCTCCCGCAGGTCGCGGGATACACGGAAATCCACATCTCCGACGTGGACTACGTATACGAATATCCGCATGCGCCGTATGAACGCCCGCAAGCGGAGCTTGACGACGTGTCGCTGACCATCGGCAGGCACGTGGCTTCGCTCGTGGACGACGGCGCGACCATCCAGATCGGCGTGGGCAGGATCACCGACGCGGCCGCCACCTATTTGCGCGACAAGAATGATCTTGGCGTTCATACGGAGATGATCACCACTTCCATGGCGCAGCTGGCTGAGCTTGGCGTAGTCACCGGCAAACGCAAAACGCTGTTGCCGCGTAAGATCGTGGCCGGCTTTGCGATCGGCACCAACGAGCTCTATGACTTCCTTGACGATAATCCGTCGATTTTCCTGGCCCCGACCTCGTTCGTGAACGACCCGGCGAATATCGCCCGCAACTATCGGATGACGTCGATCAATACGGCCATCCAGGTGGATTTGACCGGGCAGGTCTGCTCGGAAAGCATCGGGCATGTGCAATTCTCCGGCACGGGCGGCGCAGCGGACTTCGCCGAAGGCGCCATCCGGTCGCCAGGCGGCAAATCGATCGTCGCTCTGAAGTCCACGGCGAAAAACGGCACGATATCCACGATCCAGCCATTCCTGAACTCTGGCGCGGTAGTCAGCATCAACCGCAGCGACGTCGATTACGTGGTCACCGAGTACGGCGTCGCGGCGCTGAAAGGAAAGACCCTGGAGGCGCGCGCCAAGGCGCTGATCGCTATCGCGCACCCCGATTTCCGTGATGAGATGGAAGCCAGACGCCGGGAATACCAGATTTGGTAGCAGGCCACTGTTGCGCCACGGCCACTGGTGATGCCACCAGTGATCAGCGCAATCACAATGCGGCGACCGTCCAATTGTCCAACCACGGCAATCTACACAGCGAATCATTCAAGACAACCCACCCAATGCAAAGGACCATTATGGCGAACGAATCCGCAGTAAAAACAAAACCAGTCGATGCCAACGCGACCGATTCCTTTCTGCAGCGCTGGCATGTCTGGCATGGCAGCCGTCTCGACGCGCTCGAATCGCCGCACGGCTATCTTTCGCCCACGTCGATCACCTGGGTATGGGAGGGCGACAGCAAGACTTCCGAGGACTTTCCCGGCACGTGGAGTGCGCATGACGACGTGCTCACTTACACCCCGCAGGCGGGCGCGACGGTCACCAACGCTGGTCGTGAAGTGAGCGAAGCGCTGAGTTTTCGCGCCAGCTTCTATGGCGAGGAGGATCTCGCGCTCTTCGAATACGGGAATCTCATTGCGGAAGTCAAGGCGCAAAGCGACCAGCTGCACCATGACAGGCATCGCTTCTGGATCCGCGTGAAGAACCCGGATTCGCCGACCCGCCGTGGTTTCACGGGAATCCCATTCTACGCGCCGACCCGCGATTGGAAGTTGCCCGCTCGATTCGAGCTGTTCGAAAGCAAAGCCATCTCCACGCAGGACACGGTCCAGAAGGTCGTCATCCAGGTGCTGTCGATCATCGGCAAGGTGACGTTCACCTATCGAGATCAGGACTATTCGCTGCAGGTCGCAGATGTGCACGGCACGCCGACGATCTTTTTCTCCGATGCGACCAGCGGCGACACCACATATGGCAACGGCAGGATCCTCGAGCTGGGCCGGGCCGACGCACGAGGCTTGAACCACATCGATTTCAATCGAGCCTACAACTTCCCTTGCTCGTTTACCCCGTACTGCACATGCCCTGTGCCCACGCGTGAGAACCGGCTGCCGTTCGCAGTCGAGGCCGGCGAGAAGACGCCGCGCGAGGCGCAATAGGCGGCTGCGGCACGTGGGCGCAGACGCGGGTGATTGCATATATGCAGGCAACCGCAGCAACATCAACACGGATAACTACACCAGCACAGACACAAGGGAGGTGAACGGCTTGGCTGAGCCCATCATCGAATTCAGCGGTGTCGAAAAGCACTATTCCGGCGCCGACCAAAGGCACAAGGCTCTGGACGGCATCAATCTGGAGGTCTACCCGGGCGAGATCTTCGGCGTCATCGGGCTGTCGGGCGCGGGCAAATCCACACTGGTGCGCTGCATCAACGGGCTGGAACCCGTCAGTGCGGGCACGGTGCGCGTCAAAGGCGAGGAAGTGCAAGCCCTGTCGCGCTCCGGCCTGCTCGCATTGCGCCGCCATGTGGGCATGATCTTCCAGTCGTTCAACCTCATGCCTTCGCGCACAGTGGAAGACAATGTCGGCTTGGCGCTTGTCAACTCCAAACTGTCTCAGGCGGCGCGGAAAGCCCGCGTCAGGGAACTGCTGACATTGGTCGAGCTGACCGGCAAAGAGGAGAGCTACCCTGCGGATCTTTCGGGCGGCCAGCAGCAGCGCGTGGCCATCGCCCGTGCGCTGGCTGACAACCCCGAGATCTTGCTGTCCGACGAGTCGACCAGCGCGCTCGACCCGCTGACCACCAAATCGATTCTTCGTCTGCTGCGCAGACTCAATGCGACCTTGGGCATCACCATCATCGTGATCACGCATCAGATGGCCGTCGTCAAGGAGATCTGCGATCGCGTTGTCGTCCTCGAAAACGGGCGGATTATCGAACAAGGTGACGTGTATTCCATTTTTGCCGACCCGCAGCAGCAGCTCACGCGCGAATTCGTGGAATCCACATCGAATCTGGGCAAGTCCGCCGATCTGGAGGAAGCCGGCGTAGCATTCGTCGAAGGGGCGCGAAAGACGCTCGTGCGGCTCAAATACACTACGCAGGTGGTGTCTGAGGCGCTCGTGTCGGAGGCCTCGCGGCGCTTCGGCGTCGATCTGAACATCTTGTTCGCCGATGTCGCGCTGATCAAAGGCGCGCCACTGGGCGGCATCGTCGTGCTGATCGATGCCGATGCGGTCACCAAAGATCAGGTGTTGGATTACTTCCGCGGCAAGGATGTCAGCGTGGAGGTCCTCGCGTCCGGCGCCGAGCGGCCTGACGCCACGCAATCGCACGCCATCCAATCCGTTGACTGCGCATTGCAGGATTATCGGAGGGATGAACAATGAGCATGCTGCAGCGCATATTTCCCAACGTTTCCGCGCGCATGGACGAGTTCTATCAATGCACGATGGACACGCTGGCCATGATCGCCATTGTCGGTAGCATCGCATTCGTGCTCAGCCTGCTGATCGCGGTGGTCCTGACCACGACCAAGAAAGGCGGCCTGTATGAGAACGCGGTCATCTACCAAGTCTTCGACAAGGTCATCAATCTATTCCGCTCGATTCCCTTCGTCATTCTGGCTACGACGATGATCCCGCTCACCCGCCTCGTCATGGGTACGGCTATCGGCTTACGCGGCGCGGTGTTCCCGCTGATCATCGGCATCGTGCCGTTCTTTTCCCGCCAGATTGAGTCGTCGCTGCTGGGCGTTGACACGGGTCTGCTCGAAGCCGCGCAATCCATCGGGCTGACCCGCCCGCAGATCATCTGGAAAGTAGTGCTGCGCGAGTCGATTCCCGGCATCGCGAAAGTCACGTCCATCACCATCGTCAATCTGCTCGCCCTGACGGCCATCATCGGCATCGTCGGCGGCGGCGGGCTGGGCGATTTCGCCATACGCTACGGCTTCCAGCGTTACATGTTCGATGCATCGCTGGCTGTCGTGCTCGTCTACCTCGTGCTCATCTACATCGTCGAGACGGTCGGCAAACTGGTCATCAGCGAATCCTCGCACGGATAGCAGGCATAGGCGGCCGCCGAGATCAGCCGCCGCGAGTCCGTCACCAACCAACACAAAAGGAACATTATGTCCGCCAATGCCAAGAAATCCAACAGGAAAACCATCATTGCGCTCCTTGTCGTCGTCGCGCTTGTCGTCGTCGCGCTCATCGTCGGCAAGGTCGCCTTCGGCGCGAAAGACAAGGCGCCGAAGGGCGACACCACCATCAAGGTGGGCATCACCAACTCCGCCGACAGCGCCATATGGGACGCCGTCAACAAGGTGCTCAAAAAGGAGAACAAGCATATCGTCGTGAAGCTCGTGCAATTCCAAGGCGGCACCACCCAGACCGCCGACGCGCTCACTAGCGGCGACATCGACCTGAGCGCTAACGCCCATTATGCGTTCTGGAAGAACCTGGTCGAGACGAAGGGCTACAAGGTCACCAACATCGGCGACACGGTCATCAACGCTTACAACCTATATTCCACGAAGCACAAGGATCTCGCGTCCATCCCGGACGGCGGCAAGATCGCCGTGCCGAACAATGCGACCAATGCGGCGCGTGCCTACAACCTGCTCGAGCAGGCAGGGCTGATCACGCTGAACCCGGCGAACGCGAACCTGCCCACCAAACAGGACATCACCGGCAACCCCAAGCACCTGACCGTCGACGAGGTGGACCCTAATCAGATCCCGAACCTGCTGCAGGACTATGATGCGGGCGTCACGAACGTCTTCTCCATCATCGACCACGGCATGAAGCCCGACCAGGACGCGATATACAAGGCTGACGTCAACCTCTCCGACCCGTTCAACCACCAGTGGATCAACACGATCGCCTGCGCGACGGCAAACAAAGATAATCCGCTGTTCAAAGACGTAGTCGACGCCTACCATACAAGGCAAGTCGCCGATACGATCATCAAGGAATTCCAAGGCGCCTACACCCCCGCATTCAAGTACTGAGATTCCTCGCCTGTGAATGGCGCGACTGAGTGAGCGTGATGTCTGTCGCCTTCGCTTGGATTAATCAGCGTGATCTCCGTTGTATCCTCTGGGCCTTCTGGGCCCTGGATGCCGGCTGCGCAGGGGACGATGACAATAGCATCGTCCTTCGGCCCTTTGGCGGGGCCTCACCTTGCCTGCGAACAGTCCACAGGGCTGTTCGCTTTCCGGTTCGGCAAGGTTACGCGTTAACGTCTCCGTTCGTCAGAAAGCCGCAGCAAACCACCATGAACCAGCTTGATACCCTTCTGCATGCGCGCAGCGGGCCAGACAACTATGTCCAAGGCAGCGGCATACTCGCTGAACTGCTCGGGCACTATGTGCAGGATCGGCGGCATGTTGTCGTCATCACCGGACGCGCATCCTATGCGGCTTTCCGACAGACGATTGGTGATGCCGACGTGCTTGATGGCGTGAGCGTGCACCGTTACGACGGCACCGTATCGACGCAAGACATCGAGCGGCTCGAGGCTGAGACTGTGGGATCCGATCTGATCGTCGCCATCGGCGGCGGACGTGTGTGCGACACCGCCAAATCCGTGGCAGCGCATATCGGCGCTGATATTGTCACCGTGCCGACCATCGCCGCCACCTGCGCCGCATATTCGTCGCATACCGTGCTCTATGACCGGCACCACGCCAAGTCCGGCTTCGAGCAGCATGACCATAGTCCGCTGGCCACACTGGTGGATACTGCGCTGCTTGCGCACGCACCGGAACGTTATCTGATTGCCGGCATCGGTGATTCGATCGCCAAATGGTATGAGGCAAAATCCATCATGCGCCCAGGCACCAGCATCCGGCCTACCGAGCGCCTAGGCCTGATCGCAGCTGAAAATGTCAAGGATCTGCTGCTTGAGCACGCCCAGGCCGCCGTTGACGCCAACCGAATCGGCGAGGATACGCAGGTATTCTGCGATGCCGTTGAGGCGATTTTTCCCCTATCGGGCTCTGTAGGCGGCTTCGCCAACAGAAAAGGCCGGTCCTCTGGCGCGCATGCCACCGCCAACGCGATCACTGCGCTGCCCGGGTCGTCGCAAAGCTTGCACGGGGAGCAGGTGGCCTATGGGATTCTCGTGTTGCTCACGGCGTTGGGGGATGAGCGTGATCTTCGATTGCTGCGTGATTGGTATGGGCGAATCGGATTGCCGTGCTCGTTGGCCGATCTTGGCATCGATGCCAGCGACGATGATATTCGGGCCGTGTCTACTATCGCCGCCTCGCCGCGCGAGAATTTCATACTCGCCATTCCCGATATCGTGCCGGAGCAGGTAGCGCGGGCAATGCGCACGGTCGAGCAAAGCGCGAAGAAGGCGTAGGCTCTGCGCGCGGTTTCCCGCGCATGCCGTGCCCACCCTCGTGCGACGTAGCTGTCGTTGCGTGACGTGTTCGAGAATCCAGGAATGGCGAAATTCTATGGTTTTGCAGTTTCGAAGGCGGCCTACGATGAAATTTATGACACATGACGAATTACAGTCGCACGCGATGATGCTGCTTGGGATATTGCGCGTATTCGGCGGTCACAACACTCAGCCATGACGCGTGCACAACACGTCGAACCGGTTTTAGGCTGTGCGGGTATGCGATACACTGTTGGTCGTAAACGTGAAACGAAGGAGTTTCTGATGAATGGTGCGGCATCGACCGATACGGCATTTAGCAGCCGGCTTGCAAAGCGGGGCAAGGAGCTCGACCGGTTGTTCATGGAGTTGTATAACGATCAATCGGCGCTCAATGCGTTGAAAGGGGCTATGGCTCGAGCCTATGCCGCACGGCCGGGCGATCTGCGCAAGCTGGACGAGGTTCGCGAAGCCAGCCCGGAATGGTATAAGCGCGGCGGCATGTTCGGCATGACGATGTATTCCGACCTGTTCGCCGGCAGCCTCAACGCGCTCGCCGAGCGCATACCGTACTTGAAGGAGCAGAAGCTCACCTACTTGCATCTGATGCCGATCCTGCGGATGCCGCATCCGCACAACGACGGTGGCTACGCGGTCGAGGATTTTGATAATGTCGATCCGATGTTCGGCACGAACGAGGACTTGGCGGCGCTGACGGCCAAGCTGCGCACGGCGGGCATCAGCCTGTGCCTTGATTTCGTGATGAACCACACCGCATCGACGCACCGCTGGGCGAGGCGCGCGCAGGCGGGAGACCCCGAATGTCAGTCCTATTACTTCTGCTACGACGATCGCACGATGCCTGACAAGTTCGACGATACCGTGCCGCAGGTCTTTCCCAGCGCCGCCCCGGGCAACTTCACCTGGAACGAGCAGATGGGCAAATGGGTGATGACACAGTTCTACCCGTTCCAGTGGGATCTCAACTACAGCAACCCCAAGGTGCTTGTCGCGATGCTGGGCAGCGCCATGCACTTGGCGAACCTCGGCGTCGAGGTGCTGCGCCTCGATGCAGTTCCCTATATATGGAAGCAACTGGGCACCAACTGCCGCAACCTGCCGCAGGTGCACGCCATCGTGCGCATGCTGCGCATCGTGCTTGAGTGCGTCTGCCCAGCAGTCGTGCTCAAGGGCGAAGTCGTCATGGCTCCCAAGGAGCTCGCGGCGTACTTCGGCACGCCTGAAAAGCCCGAATGCCATATGCTCTACAATGTCTCGATGATGGTCAACCTGTGGAGCGCGCTGGCCAACGGTGATACGCGGCTGCTCAAGGCGCAGACCGATGCGCTTAATGCGCTGCCGAGCAATTGCTGGTTCGTGAATTACCTGCGCTGCCATGACGATATCGGCTGGGGGCTCGACGAGGACAAGGAGCGCGAGCTGGGCATCGATCCTTTGCAGCACAAGGAGTTCCTGTACCACTTCTATGAGGGGGCAGTGCCCGGCAGCTGGGCGATGGGGGAGCTGTACAACTACGACGCCGCAAGCAACGACGCGCGCAGCTGCGGCACCACGGCGAGCCTGTGCGGCATCGAGCGCGCGCTGATCAGGCATGACGGGCCGGCGCTCGAAATCGCTGTGAACCGTGACCTGCTCATGCACAAGGCTATGGCCTTCCTGCGCGGATTCCCCATGCTCAGCTGCGGCGACGAGATCGCGCAGCTCAACGGCTGGGATTATAAAGAGGATCCCGACCGCGTCGACGACAGCCGCAACCTGCATCGCAGCCGCTTCGACTGGGGCAAGGCCGCGCTGCGCCGCAAGACCGGCACGTTGCAACACCAGCTGTGGGAGGGCATGGCTCAGCTACGATCGATGCGTTCGGATCCTTGTTTCGCGCCGGACGCGTGGGTCTCGACCTGGGACGCGCATGCCAATGGTATTTTCGCAGTCGTGCGGAAATCCCACGCTGAGACGTTGGTTGGCCTATTCAACTTCACCGGATACGACCAGCATGCGCGGCTCGACGGCAGCGACGGTATCATGGGGCCGATGGATGCAGATCTCGGTGCTTACGAGGCGAGACTGGTGCGGCGCTGAGGGTCTTCGGAGAACTTGTGGGAATAGTGATCGATCTGGCATTGTGGTTGGCGTCGACGTGCGGAAAGCCGTTGGAGCTCGATGGCGCTCAATGATACCGTGTGTTGTGCTGACGCCAGCGCGGCTGCGTGATTGCGGGCCCGAGATATGCGCCATGCAGAAAGGGAACGGCCGCGCATGGAACTGATCGCCATAGGCCATGATGTGGTCGACGTCGCCGCTTTCGCCGCGCAACTCGCCGAGCCGGGGTCGCGCATGCGCGAACTGTTCTCTGCGCGCGAACTGCGGCAGTGCGCCATGCGTGCGCAGATTAAGCATGACGGCGAGGCGGCACATCTTGCCGCACGCTGGGCGGGCAAAGAGTCGGTGCTCAAAGCCTGGTGCGAGGCGCTCGGCGATGCTGCGAACCCATACACGCTCGACGATTTCCCGTGGGCTGGCATCGAGATCCTCGACGATTCACGCTCGCGCCCGAGCGTTGTGCTCAGAGCGGATGTCGAGGAGACTTTGCATGTCTCGCTTGGTTTTGGAACTCGGGCCCAGTCAGGAAACTCGGCAGCGAAGTCATCGCTATATCATGGTTCGGGCTCTGATCGGTCAGGAAGCGCCCACAATATTCATCCGCAGTGGCATGTCTCGCTGAGCCATGATGGCCCGATCGCTTCCGCAGTAGCCACACTGGGACTCGCATAAGCTTGCTGAATAGCGGTATTCATGTATAATGACTCAGGTTGTTTGTTGTGCAGTCGGTCTGGAAAGCCGGCGCTGCGGTTTTCGGACGATGCACACGAGCAGTCCCACGCGGACGTAGCTCAATGGTAGAGCCTCAGTCTTCCAAACTGATTACGCGGGTTCGATTCCCGTCGTCCGCTCCACTCTATCCAAAGCCGGGAACCCAGTCGCCGCAAGGGTTACCTTTCTTATTCTTGGTCGATGGGACGTGTGAACGTTGCTGTGTAACAGGGATGCGAAGTTAAGGTGGATGACATGGCGGAGCGGATCGCTGACACCGATAAGGTAGGTGAAGTCCAAAGCCGGGGTAACGCCCCCGATTGGGGCAGTCCTGCGGCAGGTGCCGGTGAAGATTTGGCTGATGCCGTTCAGACCACGCTTGCGGTTCATGGCGGCGGAATCGCCAAATCAGCCAATACCGCCACTGAACTCATCGGCGATTCCATCGCTATCGTCGATGTCTCCAAGCACCCGGTGGCTTCGATACCCGAGTCCGAGCTGTCCCTTGCCGACATCGAGCGCAGCCGCTCCAGACCGCTGCAGCGCACCATATATATTGTCGTCATTCTGGTCGCGCTGATCGGTCCGTACTGGCTCGGCCGTTCGTTCGCCGCGAATCGCACCGAGTGGCTGGTATCGCATCTGAACCTGCTCAATGCGCAGGGCGTGGCCTTCGTTTCGTGGGCTGTCACGTTTGTTACTCTGGCCGCGCTGGGCTTGATGGTGGTCGATGTGCATAAATGGCTGTGGCGCGCGTTTTTTGCGATCAGTCTTGCGGCTGAGCAATTCATCGCGGGCCTGTGCCTGCTCAGATTCAACTTCTGGTATTCCACTTATGTGGTCTACGGTAAATCAGCAGGGCTTGCAAACGCCGCGAACCTCGGCATCATCGGTGCCGTCTTCGCTGTAGCCGCGTTCGCCGTGCTCTGGGTCGGCTTGCTCGTGCTCATCAGGAAAGACTCGCCTCTCAACGTGCTTACCCACAGCTGGGCCTCATTCATCATGTTCTTCGTCATCGAGGCGATCGCCCTCGCCATTGTGCTCGGCGCTTTGCTGACCATGATCTGAAAAAGCGGTCTGCCGGTTTCCAGTCAACCGGCAGACCGCATTCCGAATCATTCAGTCGAAAGTGTGCGCTTTCAACTGCGACGGCGGCGGGCCAGCGCAAGCAGCGTTAAGGCTACGAGCGCAAGTGAGCCAAACGCCGTCGCAGCATACGAAACGACGGCGCCTGTATTGGCCAGACGCGTCACGTTGCCTGTTGCGGGAACCTGGCTACCGGCTGCGTGAGCATGTTCATCGTTGCCGTTCTCAGGTTCGGGCGTGGTGCCGGGCTCCGATCCAGATCCTGACCCGGTCTCGCCTTCCGACTTGGTCTCCAGCGCCGCGACGGCCGATCGCAGTTGGCTGTCGGCTGCCTCCAGCCCGTCCTTCGACGCGTCAGCCCTGTTCGCAATCGTTCGCGCGGCGTTCAGTGCCTTGCTGAAGGTTTCCCAGGACTTCGCGGTGTAATCCTTTTGCATGTAGCGGGCGGCGTTTTCAATGGTTGCAAGCAGCGCATCGCGTGCTTTTTCGGTCGACAGATCCACACAGCGGATATTATCGACCGTTATGGTTCCCGAGCGCGGCCGGGTGCCTCCTGTCCACGGATCTTTGAACTCCTTGTCGCCGTCATTGAGATAGAAATTGAAGCCGCCTATCTTCTTGAGCGTGTCGTCGTTCAGCGTCTTCGATTTGTGCTCGGCGGATTCCCATCCGGCCGGGGCGAAGTTCGAAAATGGGATTCTGACGATGCCATCCACGGCTGTATCCAATGAAGGATATGCCTCGAAGGTAATTCCTCCAGCGGAGAGCTGCACCACAAATTTGTGGCCATTTGCCGCTGATGTGACATTCAGCTGCAGCCCGTCGAATCCGCTCCAATCCTCGCCGGCGGGGAAACCGCGGCCGACGCCGAGATAGTCTGGCGAGGCATTGAAATCCCAGTCAATCTTGAGCGCTTTGCCGCCTGCGCCATCATTCGCGAGCGAATAACCAGCAGAATCGAAGTGATTCGGTGTCCAGGTCTGCCTGAGGTCCGTATCGTCGGCGTATTCGTCAAATCCATCGATCGTGCCACGCGACCGCTCTGCCTGGGCTCCCAGGATCACGTTCGTCTGCGAACTCAACTCGCCTTGCGCAGTTGCCGCCACTACGCGCATGGTCCTGAGCTGCCCGTCCATCATCGATGAATCGATATCCCAAGAACTCGTGTAATATCCCTGGGCGTCCTTGGTGAGCTCATGCTGTCGTTTATCTCCCTGCACGGTAAAGTAGACGCGGCTTGGCGTTGCCTTGCCGTTGATTCTGGCGTAGACGGCAGTGGGGGATTGTTCGATGCGGGTCCGTTCATTCGGGTTCACCAATCGAATCGTTGGCTTGGGCTGCGCCGTAGCGACATCGGTGGAGTAATCGAGGGGCGAACCGGATGCCATCGCGATTGCCGGATCCTGGCTGAAGGCTTTGAAATCGTCGGCGATGGATGTGCCTGGCCATGGAGTCCATACCTGCCCCGTGTCCCAATTCGCCCATGTCATCATATAGGCAATGCGTGAAGCCTTGGGACTGGCCTTGATCTGAGCGAGCAGCTCAGTAAACCAACGTGGGTTCGGATTGTCGCCGTCGTGTTGGTGCATGAGCTTTCCGAATTCGGTGAGCGCAAGGAGCTTACCGTGCTCTTGGGCCCAGTCTGAAACCTTTTCGAGCCGGGACACGGCCTGCTGCATCCACTCGCGGGTTCCTTCCAACGTTGTGGCGTCGTCATAGATATCCGTGCCGATAATGTCGACGTAATCATCTCCAGGGTATGCATTCATCGTATAGCCGCAGTATGAGTACAGAAGATTGTGTACATTTTTGGCATCGCGAAGATAATCGACGACGTAACGGAAGAGTTCGATATATTCTCCGTTGGTGGCGTGGCCGGAGCCCCACCAGAACCAGCTTCCATCGTTCTCGTGCAGGGGACGATAGATAATCGGTATGGGCGTGCCGTCTGCGCGCACCGATTGATGTGCCGCTTCGGCCACGATGTCGAGCTGCTGATTGAATTTGGCATTGAGATCGCCTCCCGGAAGAATGCAGTCTACCACGCGAGAGGTGTCGTTATACGGGCCATCTGTGGCGGGATTGTCCCAATGGGAGGAGAGGGTCATGACAGCGCCGTTCTCATCGGCCTTGATCGCGTCGCTGGCGAGAACATTGGGATTGCTCTCGGTGCCGGAATCCTGCCCCCATAGCCCTGGATATTGGCCGGCGACGGCGTAGACGTCGGAGTTCGTGCCTTGATTCTGCTCATCCGTTGTCACGAAATTGTCGGTGTCCTGCTGATGACCGAATAGAATCTTGCCGTGGTTGTCTCTCAGTTTGAGATACAGGCTTCGCGTGCTTGCGCTCGCCTGCGGATCGGCGAGCGTAATGGCACTTGAGGAGCTATCGTCTTGCGCTTGCGCCGGCGGCGCGCAGACCGCGAGAGCGACAGCGCAGGCCACTGCGGTTGCCAGGGCCACAGCAGATATGCGGCGTCGTATAAGGGTTTGGATGTGCATGCAGTATTCCTTTCTGATTCTCGCCGCTCCCGGTTCGGCATCGAGCCATGCTGCATCACCACTGCTGCAACAAGAAGCTTAAGCGATTAGGTAAAATAATGGCATCATTAATTGTGATGTATCGCGGAGCAAGTTGTTACGAGGACTTAAAATCCATATAAATAAAAGAATTCTGTATATTGTAAAATAAATTTTGCAAACAGTGTGTCGACATACATACATGAACCGATTCAGCAACGCTTAATGCTATATGTACCCACAAAATTGCGGCATTGACGGTTGCATGATTGAATTTGTCAGCCGGAACTAGCCAGCATTTATACCGTATTGCAATATTTTGGTCTTTTCTGCCATGGCTTTCCCGTCGCCTCTGCTTGAACCCTTCTCGGTCGCAGGCTATTCGTATACTGGTCGATTGGCGTGTTTCGCCCGCGGATACAGAGCGCTTGCAGCATTGGGTTGTTGGCACCGCGCAGTGATTATAAGGAGGAAGCCGTGGCACTTACGGTTGAAGACAGGCAGGGCATTATTTCGCAGTACGCGACGCACGAGGGCGACACGGGTTCCCCGGAAGTCCAGGTCGCGTTGCTCACCCAGCGTATCAATAACCTGACTGAGCATCTCAAAGAGCATAAGCACGATCACCATTCGCGGCGTGGTCTGCTGCTGATGGTCGGCGACCGCCGCCGTCTGCTTGACTACCTCAAGCGCGTCGACATCAACCGTTATCGTTCCCTGATCGAACGACTCGGTTTGCGCCGATAACCAACCGTTGCCCGGGCGACTTGTCGCCCGGGCATTTTGCATCGCTGCCTCGCACGGTAGACGTGCAGGGCGGCAAGAGTGCACAAGAGCCGTAGAAGAAGCTGCGTGCCGGCATGGCACGCCGTGCAGCCGGGCTGCCGGTGGTATAACTGAAAACGGAAGTAAACGATTGCGAAGCGCGCAGTGCGGACGGATGGTGCAATCAGCATCTGGCGGCACATGAGGCGCGGGCATTCGCTCGGGTGTAGCGAAAAGCAATGCAGGCAATGCGACGTGGAACGTAGCGAAGTTGAAGCGTCAACGAGATGTAGGGCATCGGGGCGTGTGGCGCCGGGATGCGACACATAACGGGCACATGGCGGAACGCGAAGGATTTTCGGTCCTCGGCTGGCGGCTGTATTAAGGACGCGGGCGAAGGCCGACGAGAATAACAGAACAGAAAATAACAGAATAACGATACTCAGGACATAAGTGAACAATGAGATCCGTCGTTGAGGATGCGCGGCCAGGTATGCCGTGTCGGATTGGGCGCAGGGCGCCAAGCAAACGGATTCGCTTATTTGGTTATGTTGCGTAGGAAAAGAAACAAAACAGAAGGAGGAACCCGTGGAGGGTCCCGAAATCAAGGCCGTTGAGGCCATTATTGACAATGGTTCATTTGGCAAGCGCACGTTGCGCTTCGAGACGGGTCGATTGGCCCAGCAGGCGGACGGCGCAGTAGCCGCTTACCTTGACGATGATTCGATGGTGCTTTCGACCACGACCGCTGGATCCAGCC
This sequence comes from Bifidobacterium sp., assembly GCF_022640935.1. Taxonomy (GTDB): domain Bacteria; phylum Actinomycetota; class Actinomycetes; order Actinomycetales; family Bifidobacteriaceae; genus Bifidobacterium. The sequence goes on along the minus strand of NZ_JALCCV010000006.1, from coordinate 4,093 downwards.
CCAAGGAGAATTATGACTTCTTCCCGCTGACGGTTAACGTCGAGGAGAAGATGTATGCCGCAGGCAAGATTCCGGGTTCGTTCTTCCGCCGCGAGGGCAGCCCGTCGGCTGACGCCATCTTGGCTTGCCGCATCATCGACCGACCGCTGCGTCCGTTGTTCCCGCACACGTTGCGCAACGAAGTGCAGGTCGTCGAGACCGTGCTCGCCGTCAATCCTGACGACGCATATGACATGATCGCGCTGAACGCCGCTTCGGCATCCACGATGATCTCCGGTCTGCCCTTCGAAGGCCCGGTCTCCGGCGTGCGTCTGGCGCTCGTCGACGGCCAGTGGATCGCCTTCCCGCGCTGGAGCGAGCGCGAGCGCGCCGTCTTCGAGATCGTGGTCGCGGGCCGCGTCATCGAGAACGGCGACGTGGCTATCGCCATGATCGAAGCTGGCGCTGGCAAGAACGCGTGGAAGCTCATCTATGACGAGGGCCAGACCAAGCCCGACGAGGAGGTCGTCGCCGGCGGTCTCGAAACCGCGAAACCGTTCATCAAGGCGATCTGCGAGGCGCAGGACAAGCTCAAGTCCCTTGCCGCCAAGCAGACCAAGGAATTCCCGCTCTTCCCTGAGTACACCGATGCGCTGTATGCGCGCATCGACGAGATCGCGCACGACCAGCTCAACGAGGCGCTTTCCATCGCCGAGAAACTGCCGCGTCAGGACCGTCTGCACGAGATCAAGAATTCCGTGCGTGAAACGCTCGCGGGCGAGTTCACCGAGATGGATCCGGCCGAGAAAGACAAGGAGCTGGGCAATGCCTTCAAGGAGCTGCAGCGCCAGATCGTCCGCCGTCGCATCCTGAGCGAGGATTACCGCATCGACGGCCGCGGCCTGCGCGACATCCGCACGCTGTCCGCCGAAGTCGACATCGTGCCGCGCGTCCATGGTTCCGCGCTCTTCCAGCGCGGCGAGACCCAGATTCTGGGCGTCACGACGTTGGGCACGCTCAAGATGGAGCAGCAGATCGACGCCATCTCCGGCCCGGAGACCAAGCGGTATATGCATAATTACGAGATGCCGCCGTATTCGACCGGCGAGACCGGCCGCATGGGTTCGCCCAAGCGCCGTGAAGTCGGCCACGGCGCGCTCGCCGAGAAGGCGTTGCTGCCGGTGCTCCCCGATCGCGAGGAGTTCCCTTACGCCATTCGTCAGGTTTCCGAGGCCATTGGTTCCAACGGCTCCACTTCGATGGGTTCGGTATGCGCCTCGACCATGTCGCTGCTTGCCGCCGGCGTGCCGCTCAAGGCACCGGTCGCGGGCATAGCGATGGGTCTGGTCTCCGGTGACGTCGACGGGCAGCACATCTTCAAGACGCTGACCGATATTCTTGGCGCGGAGGACGCTTTTGGCGATATGGACTTCAAGGTGGCCGGGACCTCCGAGTTCATCACCGCTTTGCAGCTCGACACCAAACTCGACGGCATTCCCGCCGACGTGCTGGCTTCGGCGCTGAACCAGGCCAAGGAAGCCCGCACGACGATCCTCGAGGTCATCAACGAGTGCATCGACGCGCCGGCCGAGATGAGCCCGTACGCGCCGCGCATCATCACCACCACCGTTCCGGTCGAGAAGATCGGCGAGATCATCGGGCCCAAGGGCAAGATGATCAATCAGATCCAAGAGGACACTGGCGCCAATATCGCCATCGAGGATGACGGCACGGTCTATATCTCCTCCGAGGGTGGCGAAGCCGCCCAAAAGGCGAAGGGGATCATCGATTCCATCGCCAACCCGCATGTGCCACAGCCCGGGGAGACCTTCAACGGCAAAGTCGTCAAGACGACGAGCTTCGGTGCGTTTGTGAACCTGACGCCCGGCACCGACGGCCTGCTGCACATCTCCCAGATCCGCAACCTAACCGACGGCGAACGCGTCGAGGCGGTCGAAGATGTGCTCAAGGAAGGTGATGTCGTCGAGGTGATCGTCCAGAGCATCGACGATCGTGGCAAGATCTCGCTGGCCATCCCCGGCTTCGAGAACCAGGAATCGTCACGCCGGCCGCGCGAGGATCGCGATGATCGTCGTGGCGGCCGTGGCCGTGACGACCGTGGCCGTGACGACCGCGGGTATCGCGGGCATCGTGACGATCGTGACTATGATGAGCGCCCGCGCCGTTCGCATGACGACCGTGACGACCGTTCGGACCGTGGGGATCGCTACGATAACCGCGACGATCGTGGCTACAGTGACCGTCCGCGCCGCTCGCGTGACGACCGCGCGGACCGCGATGATCGCCGCGGAGGCTACCGTGGCGGCCGTCGCGACGACCGCAATCCGCGTTACGCCGCCGACGACCATTACGATGAGTACAGCGCCGACCGCGCAGAGCGTTCGGAGCGCCCGCGCCGCCGTGTGCGCACCGACTTCGATCCCTTCGAGGACTGATCATTTGGGGTGCTGATCGAGCCTGAATTGACTTGACAGGCGCAGATGCAATACAACGACAGGCCCGCCGCCGATTCATAATCGGCGGCGGGCCTGTCGTTGTATTTGGGCCGTCGTGTTCTCGCTGTGCTTCCGACGCGAGTGAATCGATTGCCGGTTCTTTCTGCCAGCCGTGGTCGATATTCGAGTGTTTCTGCCTTCTGCCGTATAGCTGTGTTGTTTACAGCTGCGATTGGGCCAGCGCATGATCGATGTCGCGGATGAGATCGTCCGTATCTTCCAAGCCTACGGCCAAGCGGAAGAAGCCGCGATGGAACTCCTGCGGGTAGAGATGTTGGCGTTCGTCCTCTTCGCCCAGGAACACGATGAGGCTTTCGTCGTGGCCGAGCGAGACGGCTGAAGTGATCACATTGAGCTTGGATACAAAGCGGTTGTGTCCGTCGTGGCCGGTGCCAAGCCCAAACGCGAGGACGCCGCCGAATCCCGCGCCGGGCCGGGCGAGCTGGCGCGTCGCCACCTCGTGATGCGGATGCGATTCCAGCCCGGGATAGGCGACGAACCGCACTTGCGGCAAAGTTTCCAAATGCTTGGCGATGGTCAGTGCGGAAGCATTGTGCTGTTTCATGCGCAGCGGCAGCGTCACCGAGCCGCGGTTGATGAGCCACGCGTTGAACGGCGAGATGATGCCCCCATAGTTCACCTGGTATGTGAAGCGGATCTGGTCGGTGATCTCCTTGCGCGCGGCGATGACGCCGCCCAGCGCGTCGCCATGGCCATTGATGTACTTCGTGAGGCTTTCGATCACGATATCCGCGCCAAGGTCGGCCGGACGCACATTGAATGGCGAATTGAAGGTGTTGTCGACGCTTATGAGCGCGCCCGCCTCATGCGCAATGGCCGCAGCGGCCTCGATATCAGTGACTTTAAGTGTAGGGTTGGCGGGCGTTTCGATGTGTACAAGCTTTGTGTTCGGCCTGATCGCATTGGCGATGTTGCGCGCGTCCGAAGAGTCGACGATGGAGGTTTCGATGCCGTACTTCTCCGGCAGGATCTGATTGAGCAGCCGATACGCGGCGACATAGGTCGTGTCGGAGAAGACCGCATGGTCGCCGCGACCCAGCACCGTGGTGAATGTGGCGGCTAGGGCGGCGACGCCGGATGCGAGCACGACCGCATCCTCGGTGTTTTCGAGATTCGCGAGCTTCGCCTCAAGGTAGCGTTGGTTTGGGTGGCCGTTGCGGGTATACAGGTTCGTGTCCGAGCTGGACCAGTTAATGTCAGAGGGATCGTATGGCAGCGCATACGCGTTCGCCAGCGTGATCGGCCGGCGGATTGCACCGGTTTCGGCGTCCACGCCGTTGCCGAGATGGATCGATTTGGTCGCGAATCCGAGGGGCCTGCCGTCGAAGGATTCGCCATGATGCACGAGATCTGAAGTCATGTTCTCAGTGTGCCAGCATCACGGCAAATCCGCATATCCGCACGAACTGCTCGAATCGCCACTATTGCAGCGTTTGATAGCCGTTCATAGAAAGAATCGAAGGCGCTGCGGCGCGCATGCCGCCCATTTGCGCCAGCCGGCTGGTCGAAGAGTCTTGTTCGATCAAGCCGTTCCGGAATAAAAAACTGCCTGCCGGGCGACTCGACGTCAGTTCGAC
>NZ_JALCCV010000005.1 GCF_022640935.1 Bifidobacterium sp. | reverse complement strand
TTTGACCATGCCCTGCTCGGAGATCATGATGTTGCCAGGCTTGATATCCCGGTGGATAATGCCCATGCGGTGCGAATATTCCAAGGCGCCCAGCACGCCCAGCATCACCTGCTCGGCATCGCGCTGGTTCAACGGCCCGTTCACTTTGATGATGTCGCGGAGCGTCTGGCCTTTGACGCATTCCATGACGATATAGGGTAGCCGTTCGGTGTTCCCGGCTTCGTCGACATTCGTCTCTTCGCCGGAATCGTAGATGTTGACGATATTGGGGTTGTTCATCTGCGCGACTGAATGAGCCTCGCGCCGGAAGCGGGTCAGGAAGATCTCGTCATTCGCCAGGTCGGAGCGCATGATCTTGATGGCGACGGTGCGCCCAAGGCGTGTGTCGAGCGCGACATGCACCTCGGCCATGCCGCCACGGCCGATGAGCTGGCCGAGCTGGTAGCGGCCGTTGGCCAACGAAGAGGGCAGATTGCTACTCATGGTTGCTCCTTGTCGTTTGCCCTGCTTGTGAACTCGCGGTTCGCGGCGCAGGCGTGCCGCTAGTGAACACTTGGAATTGCCCCGGGTCGTCTCGAGTTGCCGTCTGGAATGGTGCTGGAGATACCGCCCGGGCCGACGTCAATGCCGAATCCGAGCCGTGCAGACGAATATCCAGAAGAGTATGTGGCGCGCTGACGATGCGTCGAGGCATACGGTTGCCGGAGGGCATGATCCTGGTCGAATCGTTCAGTATGGTCTGCTGGTCGAGCAGCCGCCGTTCGATCTTCGAGAGAGTGCGCGAGACGACGAGGGCATCGCCGGGCCTATCCAGCGGGTCTTTCGACAGCATCGACATCACGAACTGAGCCAGCTGCACATCCACCGAATCAGGCAATGGTGGTACCGGGTCGTTGACGTGCGCTGCGGCGATGTCAACCGGTGTGGCCCCGGTGAAAGGACGATGGCCGCACAGGCCCTCGTATGCCACGACGCCGAGGGAATAGATGTCGGATTGCGCGGTGGCGTGCCTGCCCTGCGCCTGTTCGGGCGAGATGTATTGCGCGGTCCCCACCACCATGCCATCCTGTGTGATCTGCTCCTGATTGGTGGAGTAGGAGACGCCGAAATCGGTGATCTTCACATCGCCGTCATCCGAAACCATGATATTCGCCGGCTTCACATCGCGGTGGATGACCCCGTGCGAATGCGCGATGAACAGTCCGCGCGCCGTCTGCTCAAGGATCGGCAGCAGTTCGACCGGATCCATCGTGCCCTTCTCGTGGAAGAGGTCGGCCAGAGATTTGCTCGGCACGTATTCCATGATCAGGAATCCGATGCCATCATGCTCGTAGTATTCGAAGAGCGCGGCGATGTTCGGGTGGGCGAGATTCGCCGAATTATGCGCCTCCACACGCAGCCGGCGCAGCTTGGCCTCGGCGTTTCCCGCATCGCCGCGCAACGCCTTGATGGCTACCGCGCGGCCGAGCTGGATATCGTAGCCTTTCCAAACTTCGCCCATGCCGCCTTGCGCGAGTCGGCAGTCGAGCCGGTAGCGCTGGTGGATGAGCTGGCCTTCGATGAGTTTCATTGCCGCAACGCCTCCTGCATGATCTGCTTCATGATGGGTCCGGCCGCATAGGAGCCAAGCATATCCGTATTATGGACGACCACTGCGACTGCGATCTTCGGGTTGTCGGCGGGCGCAAAACCGATCACCCATGCGTCGATGCTGGTGTTGTTCGTACCGATTTGCGCGGTTCCGGTCTTCGCGGCGACCTGTATGCCGCTGATGGCCAGATTCGGATTCTCCTTGGTCACGACGGCTTGCATCATCTGGTTGAGTTTGTTGGCTGTGTCCTTGCTGAAGGCCTGCGACATGACTTCGGGGTCGTTTTGCGAGACCAGTGAGAGATCGCTCGAACGCACCCGGTCCACCAGCGAAGGACGCATCAGCGTGCCGCCGTTGGCGATTGCCGAGGCGATCAGCGCATTCTGCAAGGGCGTTTCGAGCACGTCGCCTTGCCCAATCGAAGCCAAGGCCAGTCTGTCTTCGCCGGTGGTCGCCGGGAAGTTCGAGGCGATGGCGCGCATCGGTCTGCCGGCGGAATCATCGCTGTCGATCGGGATCGAACTGCCGAAGCCAAGCTTCTCCGCCTGCTGTGTGATTGCATCGCTGCCCAGCGCGACGCCGAGTTGGGCGAATGCTGTGTTTGACGAATAAGCGAGCGCGTCTTCCATGGAGATCTTGCCGTTCGAGCCGTTAGCGCGCGACTCGGCATTGGTCAAGTCGGTCTTAGTGCCAGGCAATGTGTAGCTGGCACCGGCGGGGATGGACGTGTCCGGATTGTATTTGCCGCTTTCCAATGCGGCAGCGGCCACCACGGTTTTGAATGTGGAGCCGGGCGGATAATACTGTGCGATGGCGCGGTTGAGCATCGGGCTGTTGCTGCCGGAGGTCAATTTGCCGTAGGCGCTGTTGATTTTCGCCGTGTCGTGCTGCGCCAGCTGGTTCGGATCATAGCTCGGCGTGCTCGCCATGGCAAGAATGCGCCCCGTGCGCACCTCGATCGCCACAGCGGCGCCGTCCTTGCCTTCCAGACCCTGGAATGCAGCCTGCTGGAGCTTGGGATCGATCGATGTTTCGATGGACGCGCCCTTGCTTTCGTCCCCGGCGATCGTCGATTTGATCTTCTGCCAGAACAAGGCGGTCGAGTCGCCGCTCAGCAGGCTGGCCTGCGACATTTCGATGCCCTGCTCGCTGGGATGGGTGATGGAGAAATAACCGGTGACAGGCGCATACAAAGGCCCATTCGCATACGAGCGCTGGTAAGCGAAAGCGTCGTTGACCGGCACTGATTTTGCGATCACCGTGCCGTCTGAGGCCAGGATAGGGCCGCGCGGCGCGCTGATGCTGTGATACAGCGTGCGGCTGTTGCGCGAATCCGCATTGAGATCGGAGGCCCAGATCGCGGTGATGATGGTGCTGGACAGGCCGAGTATCGCGAACAGGACGATGACGGCGGTGAACAGCTGACGCAGGCTCTTGTTCATAGCGCCCTGCCTTGGGCAGCGCGCTGGGAGTGAGCATCCATGCGGTTGCTCTGGCTGTGGGCGTTGCCGCCACGCTCCCGCCGACCGTGCAGCGCGGCCAACGCCTCATATTGGAAGGTGTCGGAGATGGCGTCATCGGGTTCTGGCCTGTTCGCCGCGTTCGAAATCACGATCAGCAACCCGGCCAGCAGGAAGTTCGCGATCAACGAAGACCCGCCCGCGGCCATATACGGCAGTGTCAGCCCGGTGAGCGGGATTACCAGCGTGATGCCGCCCACCACCGTGAACACCTGGAAGGCCATGGTGAACACGAGCCCGGCGGCAAGCAGCTTGCCGAAGCCATCCTTGATTTTCATGGCCGTGGCGAGCCCTGAGGCGATGATGATGACATAGAGCGCCAGAATGGCCAGCAGTCCGGTCAGGCCGAGCTCTTCGCCGAGGGAAGAATAAATGAAGTCGGAATTGGCCAGCGGGGTGAGCGCCGGATGGCCTTGGCCAATGCCGTTGCCCGTAAGACCGCCGGAAGCTATGCCGAACAAGCCTTTGACCAGTTGTGAAGAGCCGCCCGGGTACTGGTTGTACACCGCCTTGTCGAGCGGATGCAGCCACGCCTGCACGCGGTACCCGACGTGGGTGAACAGGCGGGAGGCGAGAACGGAGCCTGCGGCGAAGGCGAGAAAGCCGATGACCACCCAGCTTTTGCGGCCCGTCGCCACATACAGCATGGAAACGAACATCGCGAAGAACATCAACGAAGTGCCGAGGTCATGCTGGACGACCAAGACTCCCATCGAAGCCAGCCACACGACGATGATTGGCCCGGTGTCCTTGATGCGCGGCAGTCGCATGCCCAGCATCTTTTTGCCGCCCACGGCCAGCTGGTCGCGGTGATCGAACAGATAGGCGGCGAAGAAGAAGGCTAGGAACAGTTTTGCGAATTCGCCAGGCTGGAACGTATGGCTGCCGAAACCGAGCCAGATGCGCGCGCCGCCGATTTCCCGGCCGATGCCCGGGAGCATGGGCGAGAGCAGCAGGCCCAAGCCGACGATCATGCTGACATATGAGAAACGCCGCAGCACGCGGTAATCCTGCAGGAACACAACGAGCAGGGCGGTGAGCACCAGCGCGATGCACAGCCAGATCAGCTGGCGGAAGGCCGCATTCGTGTCGTTCTCGTTGTCGATGCGCGCGATCATCATCGTGCCGATCGAAGTGAGCAGCAGCACACAGGCCAGAATCGACTGGCTGGCGTATGGCTGGAATCTGAGCAGCAATCCCCATAGGACGAACACCAGCGCGCTGGCTATGCCGAGCATGCCGGCGAATCTCAAAGGGAAGGCGCCGACGGTGCGCTCGAACATCTGGAAGAAAGCGATGAAACTGAGCAGCATCGCGAACGCGAGCAGCGATACCTGACGAAGGCGGGCGGCGATCATTGCGCGCCTCCCTTCGTGGCGGATGCCGACGGGGACGCCGAGGATGCGCTGGGATCCGCGGAAGCGCCATCATCCGCGCCTCCGGACGCGCCGGTTCCTGCGCCTGCATCGTCCGCATCAGTGAGATTCTCGACTTCGCGTTCGATGAGCTGCACATGGCTGTGTGCCTCGGACAGGCTGTCCACGGCGATGCCCTGGCTCAACTGGTCGCGCCAGGACTGGGGGAGCTGCGCGATCGCGATATCGGTTTCTTCGACCTCATGCGACAGCGGGTAGCCGAATAGATTCGTGTTCACGCCTTGGTAGATTGCAACGACGCCGCCGCCCTCGCCAAGATAGTATTTTGTCTGGCTCCACCGCCAGGCGCCGAAGGCCGCAGCCGCCATGGCGGCGATGACCAGCAGAACGGTGACAACTGCCCGGATGCGACGGCGAAACTTGCGCGACCGGGAATCCTGCCGCTGCTGGAGCTGCTCGCGGCGGATTGCGCTGGCTACCTCAGGGTCGTTGGGATCAGTGGAAACGCGCCCGTCCTTTTTCTGCACGACCGGTATCTCCCCGGTATCGGTGTCCGCGTCCTCGTCAGCGCGCAGCGATGAAGGCTGTACAACGCGCGGTTCGACCACCTCAACATCTGTGTCGGGATCCTGCGACAAAGCGGCTGCTCGCTGGGCAGGTGAATCGTTGTCATGGCGCAGATTCGGCGCAGAAGCTACTGGCTCGTTGACGATATCGGCAAGAGCTTCCAAGCTCGCTGTAGCCGCCCCGCCGATCAATGGCGTCTGATGCGGCAGATCGAAGGCATCGGCGTCCAGTGCAAGCGTCGCGTCGCCAATCACCGCTGTGACATTATCGGTGCTGCCGGCCTTCAAAGCCATGGAAACCAGGCGTTGCGCGCATTCGGCTTGATCGGAGACCTGCGTCAGCGTCTCCTGAATCGTGGAATCCTCGAGTACGCCATCCATGCCGTCGGAGCACAGCAGCCAGCGATCGGCCGGATGGGCGGCACAAATCGCGATGTCGGGCCGTGGATCGATATCGAAATCGCCCAGCACGCGCATCACCACGTTGCGCTGGGGGTGGTTGCGCGCTTCGGCCGGAGTGATGCGGCCGGTGTCGATCAAATGCTGGACATAGCTGTGGTCGGAAGACATGCGCGTCAGCGTGCCGTCGCGCAGCAGATACGCCCGCGAATCGCCGATATGGGCCAGAATCCAATACCCTCCCACGAGCGCGACCGCAGTCACGGTGGTGCCCATGCCAGCCAGCTTGCGCTCGCGTTTGGCCTTGCCCACGATGGCATCGTGGGCGGCCATTACAGAAGTTTCCATCATGGCTGAAACCGTGCGCACGTGGCTGCGCACGTCGTCGCGCTCGATATGGGCCAGCGAACGGATCGCGATGGTCGAGGCCGTGTCGCCGCCCGCATGGCCGCCCATGCCATCGCAGATCGCGATCAGGTGCTCGCCGGCGAACGACGAGTCCTGGTTGTTGCTGCGCACCGTACCCACATCCGAGACGGTTGTGGAATAGAGGAACAGCGTTGGCGAATCAGCGGTTTTCGGCATATGGCGACTCACCTCAGCTCGAAGGTCGTGGCGCCGATGCGCACCGGCGCGCCGGCCGGTAGAAGGGTCGGCTCGCTGATGCGGCGCTGGTTGACCGCCGTGCCGTTGGTGCTGCCCAAGTCTTCGATGACCCAATCGGACGAGGCCGGGTCACGATACACGCGAGCGTGGTGCGAAGAGACGAATTCGTCATTCATGACCACGGTGTTCGTGGCGGAACGGCCCAGCGTGATGGTTTCGTTGGAGAGCGGCACCGAGGAGCCGGCAAGGGGGCCGTCGATAACCACAAGCAAAGTCGGTCCATCCGCTGGCGCGCCGTCTGCGTGCGCGCTGATTGGCGTATTCGCCTGCCTGTTTGTCTGCTCGATGACAGGCATTTGGGTGGTGCGTGGACGCCCCACGGTCCCTAAGGCAGGGGATACCGGGGCCGTGGCAGCCTTGCGGGCGCGTTTCTCGGCACGTCGGTGGGCGCGCGACTTGCGTGGGCTGAGCGTCTCGATGTCCCGGTGCAGCGAGCGGACAGTGAGCCAGACGAAGACCCAGAGCAGGATCAGGAATCCGTACTTGAGGATCGCGAAGGTGAGTTCAGTGAACATGACGTCAGGCGATAGACCGGGTCAGTCCTGATCCTGCGCGGAAGCCCAGTACAGGATGCGGGTGCGGCCGATCGTGATCGTGTTGCCATCCAGCAGCGTGGCGGCGGGCACCTGATGGCCCTCCACATACGTGCCGTTAGTGGATCCCAGGTCGCGCGCAATGACGCCGTTATCGGTGATATCGATTTCCAAGTGGTTGCGTGAGATGCCGGGATCGTCGATGACGATGTCACAGCCGGAGCCACGTCCAACCACGGTTTTCTCCTTGGTGAGCAGATACTGGCTGCCGTTGATCTCGAGCATCGGGCTGTCCTGCGTCTGGTCGTCGGTCGTGACCGGCACCGCGTTGCCCTTGACCGACTCGGAAGAGAGGTTGAAGCCGCCCTTGTTCAGGTCCAGGTCCTCTTCGAAGATCACGACCACCGGTCCGACGAAGGCGTAATGCTGGCTTTTGGCGTACTGCGTGAGATTGTCCGCCAGTTCATTGGCGAGTGTCTCGCTGCCCCACTGCTCGATGTGATCGAAATCGGGGGTGCTGAGCTTGAAACGGTACTCGTTCGGTGCCACTGTACGGTCGCGCCCGACCGGCATGGCTTCGGCGTCGATTTCACGCTCGAGGGCGCTTGAAAGGTCAACAGGCTGCAGGTCCTTGGACCCGAATTTCGCAAACACTCCGTTGACCGCACCTTCGACGCTTTTTTCAAAACGGTCGAGAACGCTCATAGTGATCCCTTTCTATCCTCACCTATCCTACGCGGCGGGGCGAAATGGGCAAAAAATCGTTGGTGATGCTTGCAAATTCTCCATTGCTGGGACTGTTGCCAATCGTTCTCAAAGCCCGCAGGTTGACGAAGTCTGCGCGGGGTTTGAGACAGTTGACAGGCCTGAGACGTCGCGATTCCCACGCTGATGTTGAATTCGTGCGGGATTCACGATGTCCGACGCCATCTGACCGGTGTGCGTTGGGGCCGCTCGTGGCGGAAAGTTTGCGTGAGCCTTACGCAAATCCTCCGGTTTGTTTTTTTGGCGCGATGACGCAGTAGCCTGTAGGACATGAGTATTCCACAAGCCATCCAAGAGTTTCCCCGTCTCAAAGCCCGCACCCTGCGCTTCAACTGCGGCGCGCCGCGTTCAGCGAGGGCGGTCGGCGACGGCACGCGAGCGCTGTTCCTGCGTTCCGACGGTCCCGAAGACCTCGTGACAGCGCTGTGGCTGAGCGTCATCGGACCGGATGGCAGCCATGACGAGGTGTTGCTGGCCGATCCGCGCGAGCTGCTGGCCGATGCGGAGAGTGAAGAGGTGCCACCCGAAGAGCGGGCACGTCGCGAACGCGCGCGGGAAGGCGGTCATGGCATCGTGTCGTATTCGGCTGATGCAGCAGGAAACCGCGTGACTTTCACCATCGATGGCAGGTTGTTCCTCACTGATCTCACGCAAATCGGCGAGGATGGCCAAGGCGCGAAGACGCGCCAGCTGGGCGTAGGCAGTCTGGGCAGCGGGCACCCGGAGTATGCGCCGGTGCTCAATCCGCGCATCTCGCCCGACGGCAGGCATGTGCTTTATACCACGGGCCGGCATCTGGTGATCGTCGATATCGCCGACTGGGATGATGTGGCTGGCGAAGCTGCGGCAGACGGTGCGGGCAGTACAGGCGGTGGCAAGGTGGTTGAAGCTGATGATTCTGACGACGCTGATATGAATCCATCCAGCGGCGCCGGAAGCGCGGATTACGCTGCGAATATGTCGGAACTCGGTCATGCCCATGCGGCGTATGCGCACGCTCACCGTTGTGGTGGGGAGAAGGATTCGCAGCCGCAGACCGGAGACCATGTGGCGGCGCTGTGGGGCGTTGGCGGAGACGATGACGCTGAGGACACATGGCGGATAGGCTTGGCGGAATTCGTCGCCGGCGAGGAAATGGATCGTTATGACGGCTTCTGGTGGTCGCCTGATTCCGATGGCGTGATCTTCGAAACCTTTGACAGCTCGCCTGAACCTGTGTGGTATATCAGCGATCCGACCGATCCTGAGGTCCAGGCGCGTCCGCGCCGCTATCCGCGCGCGCTGACGCACAACGCCGATGTGCATTTGACTTTGGCTGGACTCAGCTTCGATGGGCATGGTCATTCTTGCGGTTTGGATGCGAGGCGTATCGCTTGGGACCGCAAAGCATACGAATATGTGGCGGCTGTAAGCTGGTCGGCCGGGCATCGCCCGTTACTGCTGGTGCAGAACCGCCGGCAGAACCGCGATCAGGTGCTGGCAGTGGAGCAGTCGGGCGTGACGAGCGTGCTCGAAGAGCATGCCAACGAGCAGTGGTTGGATTTGATTCTCGGCACACCGGCATATACGCCGGACGGGCGCCTGCTGTGCGCGGCGAACGACATGGAGGCCGACACCAATCGACTCACCGTTGACGGCAAGGCGTTCACGCCGGCTGGCTGGCAGGTGCGCCGGGTGATCGACGCGGGCGACGAAAACGTGCTGGCGATTGTGCAGCGCACGCCGGAGTTGGATACTCTGGGCAAACTTACGGACGAGGTCTTGGACGATTCGAATGGTCATGCCGCATCGTCTGATACGTCGCTCGGCGTCTGGAATGCTACGCGCGGCGACCATGACGCCCGCAGCCTCGATGTGGTCATCTTTGACTACGCGGGCAATGTCACCCCGGTCACCGGCGAACCTGGCGTGTATACGGCATCGCGCGCGGGCTGCGGAATGATCGTTACCGGGCACTCGATGAATGGGCCGCAGGCGACGATGACGCATAGCGTTACGAAGGCTGCGGCCGCCGACCATGCCGCGACCACGCCGCCCACATCCGCCGCGCCTATCTTCCGCGTCACGATCGAGAATCATTCGGCAACACCCGGTTTTACGCCGAACACCACATTTCTGCGGCTCGGCGAGCGCCAGCTGTTCACCGCCATCACGCGGCCGAGCGCCCAAAGCCCTTATGCGGGCGCCGACAAGCTGCCCGTCCTCTTGAAGCCCTATGGCGGTCCGGGCGCGCAGCAGGTCATGCTCAGCGAGTCCTTCTACTGGGATTCGCAATGGTGGGCTGATCAGGGTTTCCTCGTCGTCACCTCCGACGGCCGCGGCACCACCGGCCGCGGACCACGTTGGGATCGCGAAATCTTCGAGAGCATGAAGGAGATCTCGCTCGCCGACCAGGTAGAAACAGTGAAGGCTCTTGCCGACGCGGAGCCGCAGGCCGATACCAGCAAGGTCGCGATGATCGGGTGGTCGTATGGTGGTTATCTTTCCGCGCTCGCCGTGCTGGATGCCCCGGATGTCATCCATGCCGCTTGCGCTGGTGCGCCGCCGACCGACTGGACGCTGTACGACACGCACTACACCGAGCGCTATCTCGGCCTCGATCCGGCGGCGTACGAGAGCAACAGCATCATCGAGGATGCGCCGAAACTGCGCCGCCCGCTGATGCTCATCCACGGCTTCGCCGACGACAACGTGACCATCGCGCACTCGCTGCGGCTTTCGCAGGCGCTGGTGGCCGCAGGCCGCCCGCACACCTACCTGCCGCTCACCGGCATTACGCATATGACCAATGACGAAACGGTCGCGGAAAACCTGCTCACGCTGCAACGTGATTTTCTCTACGACGCGCTCGGCATGGACACCTGCTCGGCGCGCCTGTCCGGGGGGTGCTGAAGCCTGGAGGCCGATTATCCCCTATACGTATAGGGGGATGCCTACGGCGAAGCTGACACTGGGCATCAACGAGCGCGTCGTCGAAAACGGCAAACAGTATGTCTCGTCGCACGGGCGCACGCTGTCATCGATTGTGGAAGACTATCTGGAATCGTTGATCGCTCAGCAATCTGGTGTTCTCGCCACGCATGTTCAGGCCCTGATAGGCACCGGACGCGGATCGTCCGACGGATCCGATTACCGGCAGCATCTGCTGGTCAAATATTCTCCGGATCGTCACTCAGCGGATCGTCACTCAGCGGATCGTCATTCGTCGGATCAGAGCTCGTGGGCGAACGCCCGGCAGAATCTGAGTCGGGTGAGTGCACTGTGGACAGGTCCGCTTTGGACGGGCCTTCCTCGGATAGGCGCTCCTTGACTCAGCGCGCATTGGGCTGGCGCTGATTGGTTTAGCGCTGATTGGATCGATACTGATGCGACTCGGCATTGACACCAATGTGGTCCTTGACGTGATTCTGGAGAGACGGCCCCCATGCGACGCGAGCGCGGCCATCCTGAGTCTTGCCTCGCGAGATGGCTGCGAATTGCTGATGCCGGCTCACGCTGCGGCGACCACGCGTATATTGTCGAGGCAGACACGAAGAGCCAGCATGACAGGCAGGCGCGTTCGACATGGACACCCCTAGATGCGCCCGCCCCCGTGTTCTCGCCATGCGATCAGCCTCTACTGGCGTGCTGAAAACGCGAGGAGCACGCCGAATCATTTATCAGCCTCGCAGCGGTGCAAACGGCTAGCGCCTTACCACAGCACGGGCGATATTACAAGTCTGTTGCTGGCGGCATTTCATTGGTATGTTGTAGCCGACTTCGTTTGTTGCGCGGGCGCGCCGCGCGAACGTAAAACCAACGCGGATCCGGCGTGCATATCGTGAACGGCAGCGAAGCCGACCAAGCTACGACAAGGAATACTATGACAAGAAATACCATGCAATCATTGTTGTCAGCCACAGCACATACCTCGCGCACCCCATTGATGGCCGCTGTCCGGCGCCGAGTGCTGCGTTTCGCCGCCGCAGCAGTGGCCGCGTGCTCGCTGGTTGCGCTGGCCGCATGCTCAGGCGCGTCCAACGGTGCCGGCGATTCCAATGCCTCCGCATCAGCGGACGATTCCGCAACCTCCGGGGCATTCCCGGTAAGAATCAAGCATGCCTACGGCACCACGACGATTGCCAAGCAGCCCAAGCGTGTGGCCACAGTCGGCTGGGGCAGCTCCGACAATCTCATCGCCTTGGGCGTCGTACCGGTGAGCATCCAGAAGAACACGTATGGCAAAACCGTCGATGGCGGCTTCCTGCCATGGACTAAAGACGCGTTGGACAAGATGGGCGTAAGCCAATCGGACGTGCCGCAGCTGCATGACGAATCGGATGACATCGATGTGGAGGCAATCGCCGAGTCCAAGCCGGATCTGATCATCGGGCTGCAGTCGGGCATGACCAAGGAACAGTATGAGACGCTGAGCAAAATCGCGCCGACCCTCGCTTACCAGAAGGTCGCATGGGGCGACCCGTGGCGCAGCATGATCACTACCACCGCCAAAGCGATCGGCAAAGAGGCGCAGGGCAAGAAGCTTATCGCCGACTTGGAAAATCAGCTCGCGGGCGCTGCCGCGCAATATCCTGATCTCAAGGGCAAAACCGGCGCAGTCATGTATTTCGACGCGGCCAAACTTTCCAATTTCAGCATCTACACGACCACCGATGTGCGGCCGCAGCTCCTCAACGACCTCGGGCTAGCCACTCCAGACTCGATCAAGAAGGCATCGGCGGGAACCGACTCCTTCTATAAGGACGTCTCCGCAGAGCATGCCGACGATTACAAAGACGTGGACATCATCGTCACCTACGGCACGCCCGGCCTGCTCGCCGCCATGCAGAACGACCCGCTGCTCTCCAAGATCCCAGCGGTCAAACGCGGCTCGGTCGTAGTGATCGACAGCAACACGGAGATGGCCAACGCGCTCGACCCGTCCGCGCTCTCGATTCCCGCGACCACCAAGGAATATGTCAGACTGCTCGGCGAAGCCGCGGCGAAAGTCTGATCGGCAGCTGAACCGGGCGTAGCCCAGACGAACGAGAGCACGGTGTGATTGAAAACAGCGGTAATTGAGCAATACAGTGAACGGCAGCACAGTGAATAATGAACCGGCGAACGCTGACACGGTGAAAACCGATGCAGTGGAAACAGGCGCGTCGGCAACCGACGTGGCGGGCACAGCCACGCCTGCTTCGCGCAATCAGGCGGGTGCGGCAAGAGCGCATGAACGCGAGCGCCGTCGTGGCAGCGGCGCGGCCATGGTCGTGCTGCTGCTTATGGCTATCGCGTTCGCGTGCGTTCTTTCGGTCGTGTTCGGCTCGCGCAATGTAAGTGCTGGCGACATTATCCGCGCGATTTCCACGTCGTCGAACGATATCGCCGCTGCCGCTATCCGGCTGCGAATCCCGCGCACTGTGCTTGGCATACTGGTGGGGGCCAGCCTGGCCGTCGCCGGGACGCTGATGCAGGGTGTGGCGCGCAATCCGCTCGCCGACCCCTCCATTCTGGGACTCAACACGGGCGCCGCCTTCGCCATCGTTTGCTCGATCGCATTCGTCGGCCTGTCCACGCCGATCCAATACGTGTGGGTGGCGCTGCTCGGCAGCAGCGCGACTGCAGCGGCCGTGTGGGCAGTGGGCTCGATGGGCAGGTCCGGGCCGACCCCGCTCAAACTGACGCTGGCCGGCGCGGTGCTCAGCGCGGTGCTCAGTTCGCTGACCGCCGCGATTCTGCTGCCGCGCGTCGATGTGATCTCCATATACCGCTATTGGCAGGTCGGCGGGATTTCCGGGGCCAGATTCAATCTGATGCTGCCGATCGCTCCTTTGCTTCTGGCCGGATTCGTCATTGCTTTCCTTTCTGCGCGGTCGCTGAACACAATCGCCTTGGGCGACGAACTCGCCGTAGGGCTTGGGCTCAAGACTCGTGTCGCACGCGTGACGATCTGGGTGGGCGCGGTGCTGCTATGCGCCGGCGCCACCTCGCTGGCCGGTCCCATCGGCTTTGTCGGATTGGTCGTGCCACATGCGGCCCGGTTGATCGTAGGATCGGATTACCGGCGCATCATGGTCGCCAGCGCTCTGATGGGACCACTGCTGTTGCTGGTCGCGGACGTCGTCGGCAGAATCATCACCCGTCCGGCCGATGTGGAGGTCGGCATCGTCACCGCATTGATCGGCGCCCCGGTGTTCGTGGCGTTGGTCCGTCGGCGCACGATGGCGGAGGTCTAACGATGGACGCGAAACAGGATCATATGCATGTCTCTGACATGGTCAGCGAGGCCTCTGACTCAGCGGGTTCTGGTGCATCCGGCACCGGTGCGACCGGCCCTCAACGGCCGCTGCAGGAATCGGATATCGCGCTGCGGCTGCGGCAGTTGCGCCGCAAAGCCTCGCTGCGCTCGCTGGCGATTTCGATTGCGCTCGCGGCGCTGCTGTTTGTCTTGTTCTTCGCCGACCTGATTTTCGGGCATCAGATATATGCGGTGAGCGATGTCTTGGCGTTTATTGCCGGTCGCGATGTTCCCAGCATGAGTTTCGTAATCGGCGAGCTGCGCATGCCCCGGGTGATCGTCGGCGCGCTGTGCGGCATCGCCTTCGGCATGGCCGGGGCGAGTTTTCAACATATGCTGCGCAATGTGATGGCGAGTCCGGACATCATCGGCATCACCGCCGGGGCGAATACCACAGCCGTATTCGGCATCATCGTACTGGGCGTCTCAGGTGTGCGGCTTTCGCTGCTTGCGGTGGCAGGCGGGTTGGCAACTGCGGCTCTGGTCGCTTGGCTCGCCTGGGACGGAGTTTTTGCGCCGAACCGGCTGATTCTGATGGGCATCGGCGTGGCCGCAGCCCTTAACGCAGTCAGCTCGTGGATGCTCATCCGCGGCGACCAGTGGGATATCCAGGCCGCCTCGCGCTGGCTGACCGGCAGCCTGGCATCGGTGCAATGGCCCGGAATTCCGCCGCTGCTGGCGACGGTGCTCGCGTGCGGCACGGCGCTGCTCCTGCTCAACCGGCGGGTGGACGTGCTGCGTTTCGGCAGCGATGTCGCCACGGGTCTGGGGGTGCGCGTGAATCCGACCCAAGGCGTGGTGATCATCGTGGCCGTGCTGCTACTGTCGGTGGCCACGGCCATCAGCGGCCCGATATCCTTCATTTCATTTCTTGCCGGGCCCATCGCCGCCCAATGCGTCGGCCCGCGCAAACCCGCCATCGCGCAGGCTGGCCTCGTTGGAGCCTGCGTGGTGCTCGCGTCGGATATCGTCGCTCAGCATCTTCCGCCTACGCAGCTGCCCGTCGGAGTGATCACAAGCGTCATCGGTGGCCCGGTGCTGGTGATCCTGATGATCCGCATGACCCGCAGACAGGAGTTCTGATGAGCATAATCAGCGCTAACGGACACTATGCCGATAGAGGCAATGGCTACGAGCACAGCCACCCCGGCCACTCGTTCAGGGTGCAACAGCTCGAGCTGGCGTATGAGGGGCATGCGGTAGTCCGCGATTTCGATCTCGACGTCCCTGCGCATCAGGTAGGCGCGATCATCGGCCCGAACGGCTGCGGGAAATCCACGCTGCTCAAGGCGCTTGCGCGTCTGCTCAATCCGAAGAGCGGCTCCGTGCTGCTGGACGGCAAGCCGATCAGCGCTCTGCCCACCAAGCAAGTCGCGACAATCGTGGGACTGCTGCCCCAAACGCCTACCGCTCCCGAGGGCATCACCGTCGCCGACCTGATCGCTCGGGGACGCTACCCCTACCATGGCCTTGCCGCAGGCTGGACCCACGAGGACGAGCGGGCGATGGCCCATGCGCTCGCCGTGACCGGGCTGGCCAGCAAGGCCGACCGGGCTCTCGACGAGCTCTCGGGCGGCCAGCGCCAGCGCGCGTGGATCGCCCTGACGCTGGCTCAGGAAACCGACATCCTGCTGCTGGATGAACCGACCACGTACCTGGATGTCGCCTACCAGCTCGAAGTCCTTGATCTGCTTGGCGATCTCAATCAGCAGGAGGGCGTCACCGTTGTCATGGTGCTGCACGACCTGAATATGGCGGCGCGCTATGCAGATTGGATTCTGGCCATGAAGGACGGCCGCAAAGCTGCATTCGGCACGCCCCAGGAGGTCATCACGCGCGCGTTGGTCCGCGACGTCTTCGCCGTGGACGCCGACGTGAGCATCGACCCGGCGACGGGAACCCCATTCATGTCGCCCGATTCCAGCCACAGCCTGCGTGAGCGCCGGCGTTGCCGGCCGGGCAATGGCGCAGCAGACATTGCTGCATCGCACGCACACCTAGCGCAATCCCAGATATCACCAATCGAAGGGCGGAAGTAATGACAAAGGATACCAATGCTGCCGAAAGGCTTAACGAACCTGCGTTCCGTCCCTATCTGGTTCATGTCTCGCGCGTGCAGCGTCTTTCCCCGCATTTCATGCGCATCACCTTCGCAGGCGATGATCTGGCCGGTTTCGGTACTGACGGCTACGACCAGCGCATCAAACTGCTGCTGCCACTGCCCGATGGCACTTGGCCCGATCCGCTGCTCTTCGAGCGCGATTCCATCCGTCGCGGCGCATGGTACGAGCAGTGGCGTGTATTGCCGGCTGGGCGGCAATACACGATTCGGACGTACACGATTCGCAAGGCGCATCCAGAACGGCGTGAGGTCGTCGTCGATTTTGTGATCCATGAAGGAGCCGGCCCAGCTGGCACATTCGCGGCGCGTGCGAAACCGGGAGACGAAGCGGGAATCGTCGGCCCGAACGCACGATCGGCGGATTCGGCGATCGGCATTGATTTTCACCCCGGCCCGGCCACGCGGCTGCTGCTGGCGGCCGATGAGACTGCGGTGCCGGCGGTGGAAGCAATCCTGGAATCGCTGCAACGCGATCATTGGCGGGGCGCTGCAGACGTAGTCATCGAAGTGCCCGAAACCGCTGACGCTCTTGACCTGCCGGACATCCCCGGTGTGCATGTCGATTGGTTGGCACGCGGTGGCGAAACCCGGGGAGCGGCGTCGTTGGAGCGCGTTCGGGACATCGCCGATCATTTGGGTCAGGCGAGCGATGGCGGGGTGGGCAATGATGGAACAATGGTCGATGAAGACAAGGCCAACATGCTTCATGAGCGATTGACCGATGGGCCCGCTGACGGTGGCGGTTCTGCTGAAAATGAGATTTTGCCGAAAGTCGACATCGACCGGGAGTTGCTGTGGGAAGTTCCTGAGTCGTCGGGCACGACCGGTTTCTACGCTTGGGTGGCTGGCGAGGCGGCCGGAGTACGAGATATCCGCCGGCTGCTGGTGCGTGAGCATCATATCGATCGCCGGCAGGTCGCCTTCATGGGCTATTGGCGCCAAGGTCGTGCGGAACTCTGATATCGGCTAGCTCTGCTTTGGCCGGCGCTTATGCGCACGTCATTTTCAGCACGCAGCCGATTAGGATGAAGGCATGATGATGCCGCTGATCGATGAAACGAACTATGCGGGCGAGATGCGGGATGTGGTGCTTCCCGCGCTGGCTCGGTGCTGCGACGAAGGGTGGATGGAGCCGGCCGTAGCTGCTGATCTTGCGCCTGCGTCTTCACCGGGCAAGCTGCACTACTTGCGCTATGACGTGGCGAGATTCAATGCGTGGCAAGCCAATGGCCAGAACGATACGCAGAGCAAGGCCCAAAAAGGTGGCGTGCGGCTTGGCAATAGTAGTGCTGCGCCGCAACGAGCAGACATTGCTCAGCAGCGGCGCGGCGCCGTGGTGTTTTCGCACGGATTCACGGAATTCGCCGTGCGATACAGCGAGATGATCTGGTATTTCCTGCAGCAGGGGTATTCGGTGTGCGTGCTCGAGCATCGCGGACATGGCTATTCGCCGCGCGACGTCGACGATCCTGCGCTGGTGTGGATCGATGATTATCGGCGTTATGTCGCCGATATGACAAAGTTCGCGCAAACCGTGGGCAGACAGTGCGCAGAGGGGCGTTCGCTCAGCTTTTTCTCGCATTCCATGGGCGGCGGCATCGGTGCCGTCGCGATGGAGCGCACCCCCGGGCTATTCGACAGGGCGGTGCTTTCCAGCCCGATGATCGCGCCGCAGACAGGCATGGCGGCCGGGCTAACGTGGCCGTTGATGACGCTGGCGTGCGGCATGGGCCTAAGTAAGCACGTGGCCTTCGGACATGGTGGTTTCCCTGCGGAATTCGATATGGGCGAAGAGACGGATGCATGCGAGGCGCGTGTGCGCTGGTGCTATGAACTGCGCGCCGCGGACGGGCATTACCACAGTTGGTCTCCTACGTTCGGGTGGGTGCGCGAGGCGCTGAAACTCTCGCGCGAGGCGCTGAGGCCCGAAGCTTGCGCGCGGGTCACAACGCCGACGCTGCTGTTCCAAGCAGGAGAAGACATCTGGGTGGTCAATGCGGCGCAGGACCGGTTTGTCAGGCAGGTGGCAAACGGCGGCGGCAACATCCGTATGGCGCGTTTCGACGATTCGGTGCACAGCATTTTCAGCATGCCCAACCGTGTGCTCGGCCCGTATCTCAAAGCGCTGTTTGGATTCCTCAATAATTCTCAATGATTGCTGCGAGGCGATCGATCCAGATTGATATGAAACGGTGCGAAGGGTTGCCTGATGGGTGTGGGTCAGCGATTCGAACGACCAAGTCGGGGCGGCGACGCCTCCGTAACGATCCGTCACAGCGCCCGTTGTACAGTGAATGCGAAATTCGTGCGTCCGGCGCGTCACGACAATAGCTCTCAGTGAAGGACAGATATGGTTTACGATTTCATTTCGATCATGGATCGGCATGGTAAGGATGCGCTCGCGGTGGATTCGTTGGGCGGCGGAGGTTGGGGTCTCGCGCCCGACGCGCCCGCGGAGGGCTTCGACGCGATTCCGATGTGGGTGGCGGATATGAATTTCCCCACCGTGCCGACCGTCACCGAGGCGATCATCGAGCGGGCCAAGCACCCTGCATTCGGCTATTTCGAGCCGACCGACGAATATTTCAAGGCGATCATCGACTGGCAGCGCAGCCGCAACGGCGTCGAAGGCCTCACCAAGGAGGCGATCGGATACGAGAACGGTGTGCTGGGCGGCGTGATCTCCACGCTCACAGCTTTCGCGGCTCCCGGCGACGCCGTGCTCCTGCACAGTCCGACGTATGTCGGCTTCACCACGGCCATCGAAAACAACGGCTACCACATCGTGCACAGTCCACTGGTCAGGGACAACGAAGGTGTGTGGCGCATGGACTTCGAGGATATGGATCGCAAGCTCAAGGAGCACCGCATCCATGTGGCGGTGTTTTGCAGCCCGCACAACCCCTGCGGCCGTGTCTGGGAACGTTGGGAGATCGAACGCGCGATGGAAGTGTATAGGAACAACGACTGCGTGGTGATCTCCGACGAAATCTGGTCCGACATCATCCTGGGCGATTACAAGCACATTCCGACCCAGTCGGTGAGCGAGGACGCCCGAAACCGCACGGCGGCCTTCTATGCGCCGAGCAAGACCTTCAATCTGGCCGGCCTCGTGGGCAGCTATCATATCATCTACAATTCGTACCTGCGGGACCGCGTGGTGGCGAAGGGTTCGAAGGCGCATTACAACGATATGAATGTGCTTTCGATGCACGCGCTGATGGGGGCGTACAAGCCTGAGGGCCATGTCTGGCTCGATGAGCTGGGCGAAGTGCTCACGGGCAATGTCGACTATGCATATGATTACATCACAAACCATTTCGACGGTGTCGGTGTCGCCAAGCCGCAAGGCACGTACATGCTGTTCGTGGACTGTACCCGCTGGTGCGAGAACCATGGTTCGGACATTGACGAGGTGTTGCACCGGGCTTGGAAGGTGGGCGTGGCCGTGCAGGACGGCCGCCAGTTCAAGGCGCCGTGCGCGCTGCGCGTGAATGTCGCATTGCCGCTGAGCCGCGTCAAGGAAGCCATGGCGCGCCTGGACAAATACGTGTTCAACGTGTGAGCCGGTTTGTTGACTGCGTGGCGCACTATTCGCGTATGCCGGCTGTGCGGCTGTACAGCGGGCCTCCGAATACCGTATACAATGTGACGCTGAAATCTGGACCGCAAAAAAACAATCAGGTTCGGCGCCCGTTGCCGTGACGCGGAGGACGGCTGACATGGGAGGGTATGTGAAGAACCTGTTTCTCGCCTCGCGCTTCGGCGGCGGCATCCCCGACCTGCTGCCTGATTTGTTCGGAAGTCTCGCCGGCCAGCGTGCCGCGCTCATTCCGACTGCAGGCGTCGTCGGCCCGGTGAAATTCCCCCTCAACCTGAGCGTGGGAAAGCTCGCCAAACTCGGTGTAACGACCAAGGTGCTTGAGGTTTCCACAGCACCGCGCGGCGAAACCGTGCAGGCAATTCGCGTGGCCGACATCATATTCGTCGCTGGCGGCAATACCTTCTTCCTCCTACAGGCGCTCAGGCGCTCCGGCGCGGACCGGCTCATCGCCGAGCACGTGGCCCAGGGCAAACTCTATATCGGCGTCTCTGCAGGCGCGGTAGTCGCCGGGCCGGATATCAGCTACATCCGGCTTATGGACGACGAGCGCAAAGGAGATGCGTTGCATGGCGACTTCTCCGGTTTGGGACTCGTCGACTTTTCCGTTGTCCCCCATCTCCGCAATGTTCTGTTCGGGAGGGCCGCCGGCCGAATCCTCGCCCGCAACGATGCCCGTCTCGACCTCAGGGCGCTCACCAATCGGCAGGCTGTCGCCGTGCGCGGCGACAGCACAACAACGGTCTCTTCCCAGTCGTTGTTGGGCGTTTTGAAAAGGCGCTGATTGCGAATCGCCAAGTCGAATCAGGCCTGGGGTGAAGTGGATTGAAGTCGCGGGAGGCGACGGGGCGACACTGCGAGCGGATTTCCCTATTGTTTGGCGGCTCCAATTCGGATTTCAGGGATGGTCGGCGTTATCTGCAGAGCGCATTGGAAGGGGTCGCACAGGCTGTGCGGCGGAGCGGCCCAGCTGATACCGAACGTTGAAGGCCACAATCCCATGGCGCGCGATGGCTTCCGCGCTGCACGCCGCAAACATATCGTCCGGATTGGCTTCAGACTGCAGGTCGTAGCCCGGCGCAATCGTGTTGAAATGCCGGTAGAGCTCATGAAAATTGTTGTAATCACAGCGCTCCAGCACTGTGACGACGATCGCCTCGCCGGTCGTCGTGCTCATGAAACAAATGCGGTCGCCAGCCGCGATGCCTCGACGTTTCTCGTCGTTGAGACGCAGCTCAACGGTTTTCGTGCCACTCTTCATCTTCCGCAGCTGGGCGTCTTTCAGACCCATCGTGATGGTGCACGTATGCCAGGCGTATCACCGCTGATCTAGCTCGGGGCAGCGTGAAACGAATGAACCTGTCCTGTCGCCGGCTCATTGCCAGATATCGTCCCCGAGGCGCTCGAGGAAAAGCGTCAGCTCTTTCGCCATCTCCTCATGCTCAATGATCCTAGGGTGCCCCGGAGTCGCTGAGCCGTTGCGGGAGAAGAGATGATGCACGACCTTGGCGTCGCGCGCGGCTTGTGAAACATCGGCGATGGCCCGGTCCCATGCGGCGTCGTGATTCATCACGGTGGTCATGCATACGATCAAAGCGCGCGGGTAAGTCGATCGCAGCCTGGCGATGAATTCCGCGTACCGGTTTCGCCACTGCGCCGCCTCGCGCCCGAAGTAAGCGTCCTTCATGAAATCATGCGGATGGGCGTCGTTCTGACCGATCGCCACAATAACGACGTGCGGGGTGAAACGCGAGAAATCCCAGCGCTTGGAACAATTCAGGTTTGGATTGTATTCGATGCGGTCCCAGATGCTTTCCATCCCTTTGAGACCTTTGGGGTCCGGTCCGTTGAACCAGCCGATGCCGTCGATGAGCGCTGCGCCGCCCTGCGAGATATTGTGCAGTTCGGCATTGCATCGCCGGGCCGTAATGGCGGCGTATGAGCACCAGGAGTCGCTGTAGCCGCTCAGATCTGCAGCCGGATCGACGTGACCCGTATACCGCGTTGCCTCATTGCGCTCTCCTGCGGATACGGAGTCGCCGAACACCTCGATGCGGCGGGTCGGCGCGGGGGCGGAAGGGGGAAGGATCTGTGCATCATCGTCAATGCCGAAGCCGTGGAGCTCGATATAATGCTGCCCGTCCCGCCGTTTGTAGACCACGACCTCATGCTCGATATCAGGCAGGTGGTCAGCCAGCGTCACAGAGAGCTCGGTTTCGTTGGCGGGTATGCGAATCTTGTAGGATAATCCGTCGAGCATGACGCCGACGTCGCTCTCGCCGCCCGCCCAATGATTGGTCAGCAATATGTCCAACGAAGTCCCGGTGAATCCAAATGATGCCTGGGTATAGGGAAACACCCATATCTGGCGGGCAGGATCATCGTCGTCGATACGGCCCATCGTGCGAATCGACGGGTGCGAGGCTGAGACTATCTGCATCGTTGCTTCCTTTTCTCGTTTCGGCGTATCGGGTCGGAGCGTTGTTTACGTCTTGCAGCGACGGCCGGAACGGTAGCGCCTGCTCGACAATGCTTTGTCTGAGGAACATGTTGATGGCGGTGCTCATATCAAGGCCGAGGCCTTTGAACACCTGCTGCGCCTCTTGTTTGACGTCCTGCGATGTACGCACAGCTATGGTTGCAGCGGTCATGTAAATTCCTTTGTATATCTAATGTATAAACGATAGCATGATTTGTCAGTGAAATTTCGTGGGGTGTGCGTT
The DNA here is from genome assembly GCF_022640935.1 of Bifidobacterium sp. Lineage (GTDB taxonomy): Bacteria > Actinomycetota > Actinomycetes > Actinomycetales > Bifidobacteriaceae > Bifidobacterium. Next base: position 52,289 of record NZ_JALCCV010000005.1, on the reverse strand, counting down.
GGAGTTCCACGCCGCTGCTGCGCTAGGCTTGACCCATGTTCCCCTTGCTTGAGACCCTTGTTGCCGTGGTCGAAATCGGTCAATTCACGCTGGCCGCCGACGAGCTTAAGGTTTCGCAGCCCACGGTTTCCTCGCGCATCGCGCAGTTGGAACGCGTGGTCGGGGCGCCATTGTTCGAGCGTCATGCGAAAGGCGATGTGACGCCGACCGAGGCGGGGCTGCTGTTGTACCGTGCAGCGACAGGCATCGGCGATTCGTGGCGTGAAGCCTGCGAGCAGATCGCGGCGAGTCGCGAGCGTCGCGAGCCGTTTCTTGCATTATTCTCCCATACCGCGTCCGAGGTGCTGCTGCCATCGGCGCTGGCTTGTGGGGCGAACGGTCTTGCGCAATTTGACCTGCGCACGGCGACGCTGAATTCCGACGCGATCCTTGAGCGCACCGGCATAAAGGCCGCGCAATTGGGCATTGTGGAGAAGCCCATCGTCAATGAATCGGTGAGCCGGGTCACTCTGCGTGAGGATCGGCTCGTGTGGGCCGGGGCGCAGGGTGACGTGTGGCTGGTGCGCGAGCATGGTTCCGGTGTGCGCTACTATACCGATCTATTTTTCAAAACCTGCGACAGGACTCCGGCGCACAGCATCGAAGTGGCCAGCAATGCGGCGATTGTAGCCACTCTTGCTGCTGGATTCGGCCAGTCAATCGTCTCGCAGGCCGCCGTGCCCGAGCATGTGCCAACGCGCGAGTTGAGCGGCGAATTCGTGCGGCGTTTCTACGCGTTGATACCGCGATCCGGACTTTCGCGCGCGCAGCGTGTTCTGGCTCATACGATGGTCGATGCGATGCGCGGGTGAACGGATGGCGGTTGGGCGAGGGCTTGTCTGCTGAGCGCTTGGTTACGTTTGATTGATCGCTTTCTGTGTCCGGGATGGCCGGAAATCCTGAAATTTTGTGCACAAGAAACAGGCATCTCTCTTGTACGTAGCGTTATTGGGGTGCTGCGGAGAGTTATCTGCGTTATGTGAGGTGCTATTTCGCGGAGCGTTGAGTATCTGACGGCATAAAACCGCCATTTTCTGGTCGCGTTACTTGGAGCGTCGCGCGATTACCGCTGCGCGCAGCGCAGATAGAAGCAGGGATTAGTCTTAAACGTTGATCACAGGACCGAGTGGGCTGGTGGTGGACCGGTTCTTGCGATGGCTGCGGCATGATGACCAGGGTAATCCATATAGCATCGAAATAATCAATGCCAAACATAGCTAAGTTCGATTTGACCGATGCTGATTGCATCCGGTTGAATGGGCGTCTATGAGAGAGTTCCAGAAGAAATGGGCGAGGCGCGTCTTCACCGCTGACATGCTGTTCGTCGTTGTCGTGACGCTCGTCGCATCGCTGATTGGCGCATGGCTCAAGCAATATCCGGGGTTCAGCCTGTTCGGCGCGCTGATTATCGCGCTGCTCATCGGCATGATGCTGCAGTTCCCGATTCGCCGGTGGTGCGTTGCCGCTTCCAAGAGTTCGCAGCAACGCCGCGCAGGCATCAAGGACGCCGCCGGGCTGATCTCCAACAAGCTGCTGCGCTTGGGCATCATTCTGCTCGGTTTCAAGCTCAATCTCACCGTGCTCTTCACACAGGGCATCAAATGCCTGCCTATTGCGGCTCTCGTCGTCACATTTAGCATCATGGTGACTTACGCCATCGCTCGCAGGCTCGGCGTCGACCCGATGCTGGCGATTCTGGTCGCCGGTGGTACTGGCATCTGCGGCGCGGCAGCCGTGATGGGCCTGTCCGGCGCGATCCGAGTCCCCGAAGAGCGCGAAACAGAGAAGGCCGACGACGTGACCATGGCCGTGGCGACGGTGGCGATCATGGGCACGGTGTTCGCGCTCGCCGAAATCGCGTTCGGCCCGCTGACTGGCATGAGCCATACGCAGCTCGGCATCATGGCCGGCGCCTCGCTGCACGAGATCGCGCATGCCGTGGCGGCCGGAGCCGCATTCGGCGCGGTGGATATTGCAACGATCATGAAACTATCGCGCGTGCTCATGCTCGTGTTCGCGGCCATTATCATCGCCATCTGGTGGGATAAGCGCCACAGCCAAGTGGCCGGCGGCGGCAAACGCGTGGTCGCGTTCCCGTGGTTCATGCTCGGCTTCATCGCGGCTTCGGTTATCGGCACCTTCGTGCCCTTCGTCGCCGCAATCACCGCGCAGTTGGTGAACGTCGCCTACATCGTGCTCGGCATGGCCATGGCGGCGCTCGGACTGACTGTGAACTTCAAAGCCATCGCTGTCCAGGGCCGCCGCGTCTTCCTGGCAAGCTTCCTCGCCTCGATTCTGCTTGTATTCCTGGCCGCTGGCGTTGCGAAGCTGTTCTTCTGAACAATGACAGGACATATATTCGAGTACTGCGTGAAGCATTGTTTCTTCAAGCGAGGGATCCCGATTCTTTCTGCAGTTTACTGCAGAAAGAATCGGGAAATGCATAGGGCGGCTATGGCGTTCACACGTCAAATGCACAATCAGATATTGCTCCTGCTCTGCCGAAGGAGATTCTCTTTGAACTATGTGTTGTGCTGAGCTATAGAAAAAAACTGTTCTGCCAAGGATGGCAATACAAAGATAAAGCTCTCTGCGAGTTGTGCGGCAATTCTGCCCGGCATGGCCACGATACTTTCGCCTGCTGCCGTGGAACACGAATTTACGGTCAGATCATTCAAGGCAGGGGCGTGCGATTCGCAGCCTTTGCAATCGGTCGTTTTGCCAGTGCGGCTAGGCCCTCGGGCGAATGCCATCAAAGTCTCGGCGGAACAGTCCAGCTCAGTGTCCTTCGCCGCATACGAAATCAAATAAGAACAAGAATAAAGGAAGCGGGACGCCGTCGTGACTGTCGGCAGCCCTGCGACCCTGCCTCGATCGGCGCGAGCGGCAGGGCCGCAGGGCGACGATCGATCGTTTCGGAAGTTTCCGGACGATCCCAGTCCCATCCTGAGCTGTGCTAAAGCCTGATGTACCAGCCGTGGTCGCGCTGCTGTTGGGCGATGAACACGATTCCCGAGGGCACCACTTCGATGCGCGGATCCAGCGAAGCCGGCAATATGCCGTGGGTCCGCAGCGCCTTGGCGCATGCGACAACCGTCAGACCGTCGGGAACATCCGCGCCATCGAGCTCGTGCAATCCTTCGACGGCATTGTGATTGACGACCAGCAGCACGCAGTCCGCGCACCCTGGATCGCTCAGGATCCCGGATGCAAGCCCCAGGCCCCGCGCAACATCCTTGCCATCATCCGACGCATGCAGGAGCACAGGCCTATCTACGAATTCATTGTTGTCCGACATAGCTCCACGATATCGCGCAAAATCCATGGTATCCACGATATCCGCGGTGTCCGCTGTTTCGTGCTCATTGCTTGGCGAAGCTGAATGGACTGTGAGACGGCGCCTCGCAGTGCGCACAGCATCAAACTAGATCCAGATGATGATACCTGGCCTGAAGCGCAGCCGGCCGAAAGCGCTCAGTTCGTTAATCTGATTGAAACATATGCTCTACAGGTAGCAAACATTGGGCCACGTATGATGCTGTATACATTCGTGAGGCGGCTCTGACGATTCCGTTGGAGGAGTCGGCTCACGAATCCGTCGACAATACTAAGGTCTATTGCCAGGCGCGGGGCAACGATTTCAGGAAGTTCCCGTTTTCGTGCGGATTGCCCCGGCGCGGTCGGCACGGAAAACGATTTCTTCGAAAGATTTCCCCGTGCGCCCGATTGCTTCGGTAACCGTTCGCACTGGCTTTGGCACTAGGGAAGGGAATGAGGCAATGAGGAAGTCAAGATTCAAAGTTCTTGCGTTGCTGCTGTCCATGGTTTTTCTTACCGCGTGCTCCTCAGGCACCGGTTCGTCGCAGGGAGGCTCGTCAAACGCCGCGGACAGCAACATCACTGTTGCCGTCTCGGCGGATTTCACGACGATGGATCCGCAGAATACGAACGACAACCTGTCGTATTCCGTGCAGAAGACCATCTATCAGGGGCTGCTCGGTTTCGATAAGAACATGAAGGTGATCGGCGTGCTGGCCGACTCCTGGAAGGTCAATGACACAGCGACCCAGATCACGTTCAAGCTGCGCAAAGGCATCAGCTTCTCGGATGGCACGCCGTTCAATGCGGAAGCGGTCAAGGCCAACTTGGACCGCGTCACCGCGCCGGACAGTGGCCTGATCCGCGCAAGTCTGTTTAACGTGATCGATAACACCAAGGTCATTGATGATTCCACCGTCGAGGTCAATCTCAAGCAGCCGTTCGGCGCGATCGCGAACACCTTCGCACATCCGGCAGGGCTCATGATCAGTCCGGCAGCTATTGAAAAGTACGGCAAGGAAGTCAGCCGCCACCCGGTCGGCACCGGACCTTACATCTTCAAGGAATGGGTTTCAGGCGATCATCTTACCGTCACCAAGAACGACAAGTACTGGGATAAGTCCAACATCACCCAGGCCGATTCAATCACCTTCAAGCCCACGCCCGAGGATGGCACCCGCATCGCGATGCTGCAAAGCGGCGAGGCGGACTTCATTTATCCGGTTCCCGCGAACCAATTCAAGTCGCTGTCTGCCGGCGGCAAATACGATGTGACCGCAGGGGACTCGATCTATGAGCAGTATGTCTCGATGAACACGAACGTGAAGCCCTTCAATGATGTAAAGGTCCGCCAGGCGATCAATTACGCCATTGACAAGCAAGCGTTCATCAACGTCGTGTTCTTCGGCCAAGGCGAAGTCGCCGATGCCCCGCTGGCGCCCAGCGTCCAGTACTACGCCAAGCAGGGCAGCTATGCCTTCGATCTCGCCAAGGCGAAACAGCTCATGACCGAGGCCGGCTATCCCAACGGTTTCAGCACGACGATCTGGAGCAACAATACCTCCCAGTCCCAGCAGGCGACCGAGTTCGTCCAGCAGCAGCTCGCCAAGATCAACATCAAGGTCAAGGTCGAGCAGATGGAATCGGGCACTCTCTCCGACCGACTGTGGGGCGCCAAGACTCCCGCGGACGCCGAGGTGCAGATGTACTACGGTGGCTGGTCGCCTTCGACCGGCGATGCCGACTGGGGCCTGCGGCCGCTGCTTGGCGGCACGGACAGCTTCCCGCCGAATTCCTACAACACCGCCTATTACAACGACGATGTCGTGAATGCCCAGCTGAAGGCTGGTTTGGCCAGCGCGGACGACTCCGTGCGGGCCGAGGCATACGACAAGGCGCAGGCGGAGATCTGGAAGACGGCGCCGTGGGTGTTCTTGACAGTCCCGAAGAATACATACGCGTCGCAGAAAAGCCTCCAGGGCGTGTATCTGTCTCCCGACGGTCTGCTGAATGTGGGCGATCTGAGCTTCGGCAAATAACGAGTCGTAGCGCCAGCAGTTTCGTAGCATCGTAACGCGACCATGCCGTCCGCAGAGCCGAGCAATGCTCTGCGGACGGCATATATGGGAGGGATCTTGTGGGCAAATACATAGCCAAGCGCATCATCGGGATGATTCCTACGCTGTTTTTCATCACGATTTTCGTTTTCCTGTTCATCCATTTCATTCCCGGCGACCCCGCAAGGCTCGCCGCAGGGCTTGATGCTTCGGAACAGACAGTGGCGCAGATGCGCCAGCAGCTGGGGTTGAACGAGCCGCTGATCGTCCAGTACAAGGACTTCCTGGTGAGCCTGTTCACCTTCAACTTTGGCGATTCGCTGCGCACTCACCAGCCAGTGACCGTGGAGATCGGATCGCGTTTCATGCCCACGCTCCTGCTGAGCTTGGCCAGCTTATTCTGGGCGATCATCTTCGGCTTGCTCATCGGCGTGTTCTCGGCGCGCAACCGCAACACGTGGAAGGATCATCTCGGTATGATCCTGGCGGTCGCCGGCATATCGATCCCGTCTTTCTGGCTCGGTCTGATGCTCATGCAGTATTTTTCCGTGCGCTTCGGCTGGTTCCCGACCGGCGGCATGGGCTCCGGCTGGCGCGATTACGTGCTGCCATCCCTGACGCTTGGCATGGGAACCGCAGCGGTCGTCGCCCGGTTCACGCGCTCCTCCATGATCGAGGTGTCGAAAGAGAATTATCTGCGGCTGGCTCGTGCAAAGGGGCTGACTGAACGTTCCGTGGTGTATGGGCACGGGCTGAGAAACGCCTTGATACCCATCGTGACGATGATAGGCCTGCAGATGGGTTTCATGCTGGGCGGCTCGGTCGTCGTCGAGACGATCTTCAACTGGCCGGGAGTGGGAAGGCTTCTGATCGACTCGGTGAGCTACCGCGATTACACGGTCATCCGCGTATTGCTGCTGCTCTTCTCCGTTGAGTTCCTTGTGATCAACCTCATCGTGGACGTGCTCTACGGGTTGTTGAATCCGAAGATCCGTTTCGAGAAATAGGAAGGTGGGCCGGTCATGACCGCACAGGGAATCGTTGTCGAAGACAACTACTCGCATATCGGGGCGACTTCGCCCGTCCGTGCCTTCTTCTCTTCGTTCCTTCGCCAACGGAACGCGCTGATCGCTGCGATCTTCATTGCGCTGCTGGTAGTCGTCGTCATTCTGGCACCCGTAGTCGCGCCATATAACTTCTCGCAGGCCGATTATAACAGCGTTCTGCAGGGGCCGTCCGCGCGCCATCTGTTTGGCACGGACTCCTTCGGCAGAGACATCTTCAGCCGGGTTCTGTATGGTGGTCGCATCTCGCTGGCCGTCGGCGTCTCCTCGGTGGCGGTGGCGGCGGTCATCGGCAGCATCCTCGGGCTGCTGGCTGCCTTCTATGGCGGCTGGCTCGACAGCATCATCATGCGTTTCTCTGACGTGCTCTTCGCCTTCCCTGGCATCATTCTGGCGATCGGCATCATCGCCATCCTCGGGCCGGGCCTGTTCAACGTCGTCGTGGCGGTCGCCATCTTCGGCATCCCGAACTTCGCGCGCATCGTGCGTGGCAGCGCTTTGGAAATCCAGCAATCCGAATACATCGAAGTGGAGCATTCGCTGGGGGCGTCGAATGCGCGGATCATCTTTTCGCACATCTTTCCGGGTACTTTCGCCAGCATCATCGTCAACTTCACGATGCGCCTGGGCAATTCCATCCTGACTGCCGCAAGCCTGAGCTTCCTCGGCTTGGGGGCCCAGCCGCCGTCGCCGGAATGGGGCGCCATGCTCAGCGACGGACGCGACTACATCGCCACGGCGCCCTACGTCGCGTTCTTCCCGGGCTTGGCCATATTCCTCACCATTCTGGCATTCAACGTATTCGGCGACGGGCTGCGCGACGCCCTCGACCCCAAGGTCGAGGACTGAGAGGCTTAAGGCCAAGAAGGAGGCAATATGGGAACCTTACTGGACGTCGAAGGGCTCAACGTATCATTCGTGCACAATGGAGCCCGGACGCATGTGGTCAAGGGCACCGATTTCAGGCTTGCATCCGGCGAGACGCTCGGCATTGTGGGTGAATCCGGCTCAGGCAAAAGCGTGACCTCGCTGTCATTGATGCGGCTGCTGCCGACGAACGCGGAAATCACCGCAAAGACAATGCGCATGGGGGACACCGACATTCTCTCCATCCCGAAGAAGGTGCTTCCGCGGTTTCGCGGCAGCGAGATATCGATGGTTTTCCAAGATCCCATGACGAGCTTGGATCCCGTGTTCACCATCGAAAAGCAGATCACGGAAACGATCGAAGCCCATCAGCAGGTTTCGCACAGCCAGGCGCGCAAGAAGGCGTTGGAGCTGCTCGAACTGGTGGAGATACCGAATGCGAAGGAACGCATCAGCATGTATCCCTTCGAATTCTCGGGCGGCATGCGCCAGCGCGTGGTCATCGCGATCGCGATCGCCTGCAACCCGAAATTGCTCATCGCCGACGAGCCAACGACCGCGCTGGACGTCACCGTGCAGGCACAGATCATCGCGCTGTTCAAGAAGATCCAACGAGAGATCGGCATGTCGATCATCTTCATCACGCACGATCTCGGCGTCATCTGGGAGACCTGTCAGAACATGATGGTCATGTACAACGGCGTGGAGGTCGAATACGGCTCGACCAAGCAGATCTACACGGCCCCGCAGCACCCTTACACGCAAGGCTTCCTTGCAGCGCAGGTCAATCAGGCCATCGCGCCGGGCAAACCGCTGCAGACCATCGATTACTCGACATTCTCCAAAGACATTTTGAACGATCCCGATACGCCAATGCTCGAATACGAGCCAGGGCATCGATACCTGAGTTATACGGCGGGTTAGATGGTCGGATGGGCAGCGCAAACATAGGGAATTACGGGCATTGCACAGGAGGTTTGGCGTGAACGAGCATGAGACGGTGTTAAAGGTGACCGGGCTGAAGAAGACCTTCATGAAGAAAGGGTTTCTCGGCCTCGGGCACAGGGCAGCTGTCCAGGCGGTGAAATCCGTGGATTTCTCGATCGGACGCGGCAAGACCTTCGGCATTGTGGGCGAATCAGGCAGCGGCAAATCCACTATCGCCAGGCTTGTCGATCAGCTGATCGAGCCGGATGAGGGCGAAATTGTGTTCGATGGGCAGGACATCACCAGGCGTGACAAGAAAGCTGTGCGCAAGGGCCGTTCCGCGATGCAGATGGTATTCCAGAATCCGTATGGCACGCTCGACCCTCGTAAGCCGATATCCTATTCACTTGAGGAGCCATTCGCCATTCACAAGGTGCCGATATCCGGCAAAGAACGCCGGCAGCGCATCGAGCTCATGCTCGACACCGTGGGTTTGGAGCGGGGGAGCCTGAACCGCTACCCGCACCAGTTTTCCGGCGGCCAGCTGCAGCGGCTCAATATCGCCCGCGCAATCATCCTGCGGCCCAAACTCGTCATCTTGGACGAATCGGTTTCGGCGCTCGACGTATCGGTGCAGGCGCAGATCCTCAATTTGCTCAACCGGTTGCAGCGCGAATTCGGACTGACGTATCTGTTCATTTCGCATGATCTGAATGTCGTGCGCTACTTCTGCGACGATATTGCGGTCATGCATTTCGGCCAATTCGTCGAGGTCGGGCCCGCCGCGCAGATCTACGCGAATCCGCAGCATGACTACACCAAGGCGCTCATTTCCGCCATCCCGGTCGACAATCCCTTCGAAAGCAAGGCGAAGTACATCTACCGCGATGAGAAACTGCAGCTGATGGAGGAGTAAGGGCTACTGGGCAGGCGGCACGGTATGGAATCCACGATTCATTTGATTGTGACGGGTCACTGCGAGACCGGACCTGCAAGAGAAAATCCCATGAGGCGACACGGGTGGCGACGCCCGAAGTCGCGCACAGTTTCGCAAAGTCCGATACAGTCGTGTGAAGACTGCGGCGTGGACGGGTTGCGCGCCGCCCAACCGCATTGTCCGATTGCAATATCCGAACGCGTCCTCCGGCCGTATCGGAAGAAAAGAGCTGAATATGATTCTGGTTACTAATGCCCATGTGTACGCCCCGAAAGATTTAGGACTGCACGACATCCTCATCGCGGGCGGCAAGATCCTGCGCGTCGCCGACAAGATCACGCTTCCCGCTGGCGCGTTCCCTGATCTGCAAGTCGTCGATGCAGCCGGGCGCATCGTGGCGCCAGGCTTCATCGACAACCATGTGCATGTGGTCGGCGGCGGCGGCGAATCCGGATTCAACACCATGGCGCCCGAGGTGATGCTTTCCGAATTCGTGCGCAATGGCGTCACCACATGCATGGGGCTCTTGGGCACGAACGGCATTACGCGAACCCCACGCGGCGTCTACGCCAAAGTTCGGGCGTTGAACAAAGAAGGCATCACGGCCTATATGTACACCGGGTCGTACAGCTACCCCTCGGTGACGATCACCGGCAGCGTGGCCGACGACATCACCTTCATCGACGAGGTCATCGGCGTGAAGCTGGCGCTCTCCGACCACCGCGGCTCCTTCGTGACCTACGAGGAGCTGTTGCGGCTGGCATCGCAGGCCCGCATCGCCGGCATGCTCGCCGACAAGGCCGGCGTCATCTTGGCTCATATGGGCGAGGACCCGCTTGGACTCGACCTCGTCCTGCGTGCCGTGCGTGAGACGAGCCTGCCGGCCAAAACCATCCACCCCACGCACGTCAACCGCATCCAGCCGCTGCTGCAGCAGGCCTTCGAATACGCGAAGCTGGGCGGCTTCATCGACCTGTCATGCTCCGATCGCGAAGAGCGCAGCGTATGCGCAGCCATTCAGGATGCACGCAGTCAAGGGGTGCCGCTCGACCAGATCACCATCAGCTCTGATGCCAATGGCAGCACCTCTACATATGACCCGGCGGGCAACCTGCTGAGCATCGGCGTGCTCACAATGGATTGCATGCACAGCGAATTCCAGCGTCTTGTTGCTTCTGGCGAATTCAGTCTGCCGCAAGCCCTGAGCTTCTTCACCTCGAATGTGGCTCGCTCCTTCTCCCTGCCCGCCAAAGGCCGGATCGCCGAAGGGCTCGACGCCGACCTGCTCTTCTTCGACACCAACGAGGAGCTGACACTCGAAACCGTTATCGCCAAAGGCGAGCTGATGATGACCGACCGCAAGATCCTGCGCAAAGGCACATATGAGTGAGACAAATCAACAGAGGAGCTCCGCACGAGCTGAGCCATGGCCTGAATGAATCATGGGCGGACTGCCGTGCATACCCATGCCGCGGGCACATTGTTGGCACGAGGCCAGTTACGGGGTAGGCAAAAGCCCCCGGATCGTTGGCATTTCAAAGATCCGAGGGCTTAATCACCGGTGCGAGTAGGGGGAGTTGAACCCCCACGAGCATTCGCTCACTACCACCTGAAGATAGCGCGTCTACCATTCCGCCATACTCGCAGACAAACAGCTAACTTACTACGTGCGCGGTACGACCGCAATTCGGAGTGTCGCCGAAGCGTGAACGCGGATGCAAAAAACCGCCTTGGACGGATCCCGCTAACGCAGATTCCGGCCCTATCGCTACTGCCGCCAAACGACGTGATGCGGATATGCTCCGATTTCGAAGTTGCACATCGCGCAGCCGAGGCCGACGTGGGCGAAGAGGCCTTCGGTGGCCTGGGCGCTGACGGTATCGTCGCCGTGCAGCTCAATGATGAACGGCTGTTGGCTGAGTGAAGTCGGCGCCAGCATCGCCGCGTGCATGCCGCGAATGAACCACTTTGGCGCCTGCGAGGCCTCTATGCCTTCGGGCAGCTTGCGCAGCTGCTCCATCGGCTTCGTATGATGTTTCGCGCCCGGTCGTGCAGGGTGGCCGAAAGCCAGGATCCAGATCACATGCTCGCCATCGCCGAGGCTCCACCAGCCGTCGACCGCGTTGTCCAGCACCGCCCACGAGGTTGCCAAGCCGAGGTGAACGATACGCAGGGACAGCAATTCGCCATAGTAGCCGACCTTGATTTGGAGGGCGGTTTCGTCCGTGCCGGTCGTCGTTTGACGGGCGTGAATTTGAGCATCATGAGCCTGCGCATGCGAAGCCGCACTCGCCGATGTGCCCAGATCAGGGATACTGCTGCCCGCGCCGATCAGAGCGATGGCATTATGGACCCCGCTGAATCTGCCGTAATGGGTCGGATAGCCGCAGAATGCGTCGGCCAAGCCGTTGGCCAGCTGAATATGCAAACAGGATGTGGCATTGCAGACTGCGATTTCTTCTTTGATCGTTGCCAGTGACTCATCATCCACCGGTTCGTCGGTGTACATTCGCACGGAATGGCGCTCGGCTACCACATTCTGCAGGTCAGAAAAATTGTGTAAATCCGAGAGATTGTGCGGGTCGGGAACACCGTGCGGATTATGCAGACCGTGCAAATCCATGATTCCCGCCTTTCCTCGTGCGAACTGTGTTAAGTCTCTTGCGGCATAATCCTATCCGACACGCGACGCCGGAATCGCGCATGATGGTTTCCCGTTCACCCCCGGCTGCCGTTGGCGTAGAAACGCGCGAGCGACTCGTCGCGAAATTCATCGAAGTATCCGCCGTCGATCGAGATGCGGATGTCGTCAAGCAACTTCACGAAGAAATGCTCGTTATGGATCGTGGCCAGGGTGAAGCCGTTCAGCTCATGCGCCCGCAACAGATGATCGACGTAGGCGCGCGAATAATGCGTGCACGTGTAGCAAGTGCAGTTTTTTTCGAGAGGTTCGAAATCGTGCCTGTAGGCGGCACGCTTGATGTTGTAGCGGCCGTCACGCGTGTAGATCGCGCCGTTGCGACCGGTGCGCGCAGGAGAGACGCAGTCGAAGGTGTCGCCGCCGTTCTCCACGCAGGCGAAGATATCGTCCACGGCGGCGATGCCGAGCACATGCCGGGGGCGGCTTTCGGGCATCTCGTCGCAGATCCAGGCGCAGGTGTCGCCGATCACGCGCTTCTCAATGGCCCCGCCGATGCCGACGCCATCGAAATCAAGCGAGGCAATCTGCTGCGCCGCGTGGCGCCGCAGGTCCTCGTAATTCGCGCCTTGCACCACCCCGTAGAGCGCCTGATACGGCTTGCCGATGCGAGTCTCAGTCAGTCGCTGATGTTCGGCGACGCAGCGCCGGGCCCAACGGAACGTGCGCTCGACCGAACGCTCCTGATAGCCGCGCGTGTTCATCAGCGTCGTCAGCTCGTCGAAGGCGAACATGATATCCGCGCCGATCTTATGCTGGATGCCCATCGAGATCTCGGCGCTGAAGCGATGCTCTGAGCCGTTGAGCGGAGATTTGAAGGTCACGCCGTCCTCGTCCACGAAAGCCAGACGCTCCTTGCCTTTGGCAATCACGTCATCAGACTTCATGCCCTTGACGTCCATCGCGAGGGTCTTTTTGAACCCCGCTCCCAATGAAAGCACTTGGAATCCGCCGGAATCGGTGAACGTCGGCCCATCCCAGTTCATGAACTGGCCAAGACCGCCGGCCTCGTCAAGCACGTCTTCGCCGGGGCGCTCGAAGAGGTGGAACGCGTTGGACAGTAAGCATTGTGCGCCGAGCTCGCGCATCTGTTCGGGCAAAACGGCTTTCATTGCAGCCTGTGTGGCTACGGGCACAAACGCTGGGGTTTTGATGTCGCCATGCGGGGTATGAATAACGCCGGTGCGGCCGTACCGGGCTCCACCTCGTCCCTTGCCTCGGGCCGAACCGGGCAGGCGCGTGGTCGTTTCGAAGCCGAAGGCGTCGCGGTTGCCGGGCTGGTCTGGCCGCGCTCCACTAGAGCGCTCAAGAAGACTGGTCATATCGTTCACTCTAGGCGAAGCCCTGCCGCAGCGCCGTGGGATGGGCGACGGGTCGTGGATTTCGTGTAAAAGCGCAAGGCAATAGCCGCCGAGTGCGTCCAGTTCGGAGAACATGTTGGGGATTGGCGCATTTCTTCCAACAAACATTCAGAGAACTTCCAGAACAACTATCTTTACTCTTATGTAGCGATGAACCGCGACGGTATGGCCGAACGGCCATCGGATATCGCAACCGATTCAAAGGAGCAGCGATGGCTGAAGAACATGACGGCGACTGGAATGCCCAGAACGCCCAGAATGGTGCTGAGGAGCATGACAATCCCTCGCATGAGGGGGCCGAAGGCTGGAACGGGCCCAAAGAGGACTCGCGCGACCTGCAGCATGAGGCTCAGGAAGATCGGCCGACGATCTCGCTGCAACCGCTCGGATCGCTCGACTCGAATGATGCAGAGCCTTCAACGGATCAGGCGCAGGATCAGGCATATGCGCAGGATTCCGATCCGCAGAATGATGATCATAATGGCGATACCGACAGTGATGCCGGTGATGATCCCAGCCAAACGGCTGTGATCGAACAGGGCATCCCCGCGGCCGCCGCTTCTTCCGGGCAGGCGACCACACAGATTCCGACGACGGGATCAGGCGCGCAGCAGCCAACAGCGCCGCTGTATCGTCCGGCTCCCGAATATGGCGCATACGGTCCGGTGCCTCCGCAGCCGCAGAACGGCAATAGCGATGCCGGCAACGTGAATGCCGCTAATAGCGGGAGCCCTTACGGCGGCGCTCCTTATGGCAATAACTCGCAACCCGAATATGGCGCGTACGGCTCTGGCAACGGCCCTGCTTCCGGCGCTCAATCCAATGCGCAGCAAGATAATGGGCAGTCCGACGGCCAATCCGCTAATGGCCAGCAAGGGCAACAAGGGAACCGCAATCCCTATTTCGGCGCGAATCCCTTTTTCAACCCGGGCGGACAGCGACCGAATGCGCGATTCGCCAACGGCCAGCAAGGATCGCAGGGACAGCAGAGCTATAATCCCGGTAACCCTGCGCAAGGTCAGCAGGCGCCGCAAGGCCAAAGCTACCCGCCGCAAGGCCCATTCGCCAACAACCAAACCCCGAGGGCTATGGCTCCGAATCGCCCCGTGAATGCGATCGTGGTCGCGGTCGTCGCCGCGCTGGTTTCCGCGGCGCTGTGCTTGGGGATCGGTTACGCGGCGGCGACGAACGGCTGGGTTAAGTTTGCCAGCACCAGCTCACTGAGCAGCGTCGGATCGAGTCAATCCAGCAGCGGCACCGCGCCGCTGGAGTCTGGCACAGCCGCTGACTGGACCGCTGTCTCCAATGCGGTTTCCGGTTCGGTCGTCGCCATCCAGACGCAGGTGAGTGGCGGAGTGGCGAAAGGCTCGGGCGCGATTTTGGACACCAAAGGTCACATCGTCACCAACAACCATGTGATTTCGGGCGCACGGCAGATCCAAGTCACGCTGGCGAACGGGCAGATATATACGGCCCAGGTTGTCGGCACCGATACCACCACTGACCTTGCGGTCATCAAGCTCGACAATCCGCCGAGTAATCTCAAACCAGTGGAGTTCGCCGATTCCGATTCTCTCGCCGTGGGTCAGGGCGTCATGGCCATCGGCAATCCGCTCGGCTACGACGACACGGCCACGACTGGCATCGTCTCGGCCCTCAACCGACCGGTTTCCGTCTCCGACGACAGCAGCAACACGCAGATCGTGACCAACGCCGTCCAGATCGACGCGGCCATCAACCCCGGCAATTCCGGCGGCCCGACGTTTGACGCGTCCGGCAAGGTGATCGGCATCAACTCCTCGATCGCTTCGACGGCCACGACCAGCTCGGAGGCGGGATCCATCGGCATCGGCTTCGCGATCCCTGCGAACCTGGTCAAACGGGTGTCGCAGGAGATCATCGACAATGGCTCGGTCAAGCACGTGCAACTCGGCGTGACCATTTCGGACGCGACCGCACAGGCCGACGGCGTGACCCGCGGCGGGACGAAGATCGCCAGCGTGGTCTCCGGTAGCTCTGCCGACAAGGCGGGTCTGAAGGTCGGCGACACCATCGTCGCCTTCAACGATCAGGCAGTAAACAACACCTACTCGCTGCTGGGCTATGTCCGCGCATCGGCTCTGAACGACAAGGTGAAGCTCACCATCGTGCGCGATTCCAAAACCATCGACGTCGACGTGACGCTCGACCAGCAGGAGACTGCTTCCACCAGCTCCCAGTCGGGAAGCAGCAACAGCCAGAATAATAATGACAACGGCGATGGAGACAGCGGCAATGATAATGGCGATGGCAACGGTTTCACCGATCCCTTCGGACAGTGGTAAATCAGCCCGCATGCGGCCGCCCGCGTCTCTCGACAACCAATGCAATGCACTGCAGACGATGAGCTCGTGGTGCCTGTGGCATGACAGAGCCGGATCGCCTCCTGTCATGTGCGCGTTGTTGCGTGATGCGACGGCATACACGTGTGGGATGTAAATGCGACGCGGTGGGAAAACAGGTGTTGTGCCTGCGCACTTGCAGCAATCACATGCAACTTGGATCGACGTGCTCAGACGTGAAGAACCGCTTGTCTGCGACCTGTTGCTAGCATGATGGGCAGCCATCCAAACGGCTGATGTTGGTTGTATTTGTTGGGTCATAACTGAATATGTCTATCTTTACGCCGTGTATCGTGACGCATTCTTTCGAAAGCCTCCCGGTGGGTTAACAAGGCGTGAATGCAGTGCCGCGCGCTTTGCCGCGTGCGGCCCGTATGCGAGCGTAAGGAGAAACGATGCGTGGCGCCATCGACCTTAGTAAACGAGTCCCACTGCTTCCCATAACCGTGCTCTGCGCGATGCCCCTCGCCGTGCTGGGGGACGTGCGCCCGTGGCAGTCGTGGCTCGGTATTGCGAGCCCTTCGCTGGGGCAGGTATTCGTCATTATTTTGGTCGCTTACACTGTCGTGGATGCGTTCGTTGGCATGGTTGGGGATTTGCGCAGCGGCCGCGTCGGCGTGGACGTGCTTGCCATTCTCGCCATATTGTCGACGCTCGCTGTGCAGGAATACTGGGCCAGCTGGGCCGTCGTGCTCATGGTCTGGTCGGGCGAGGCGATCGAGGAGTACGCGCAGTCCAAGGCGGAAAGCAGCCTGAGCACATTGGCAAGTGCCGCGCCGCGCAATGCCCATATGATCGATTTGCCGGGCATCGGGCTGCGGCCGGGAGCAGCCAGCGAGTCGACGCCTTGCCCTGAGGCTTCGACGACTTCAAGCATTGGTTCGCGTTCGAGTGCGGCTGGTGGAGATCGGGTTGCATTTCGGTCAGTCGCCGGAGCAGGCGTGGTGGACGTGAAGGAAGGCGCGGCAGCGATGACGCAGCGGGCATCGCATTTCCGCACATTGCCGGTCGAGGAAGTCCGGCTTGGCGATGTACTGGTGGTGCTGCCCGGGGAGACGGTGCCAGTCGACGGCGAACTGCTCAGCGTTTCGGCCACGCTGGATCTGAGCGCCATCAACGGTGAGCCGATGCCGCGCGAGGTGCATGCCGGCGCGCGCGTCATGTCTGGCGCAGTGAACGGCTCGTCCGCGCTGACCATGCGCACGACCCAATTGTCCCGCGACTCGCAGTACCAGCGGATACTTGATCTGGTCGCCTCTGCCAAGCGATCGCGCGCCGCCGTGGTGAGGACCGCCGACCGATTGGCTGTGCCCTTCACGCTCATCGCGCTAGCGCTCGCAGTCGTGGCGTGGCTAGTGTCAGGCAATGCCACGCGGTTTGCACAAGTCTTGGTTTTGGCGACTCCTTGCCCGCTGCTCATCGCGGCGCCCGTGGCATATATGGCCGGAACCGGGCGTTTGGCGAAATCCGGCATTCTCATCAAAACGCAGGATGTGCTCGAGAACCTCGGCCAGGTCACTCATGTGTTCTTCGATAAGACCGGCACGCTGACCGTCAAAACACCCCAGGTCGCGCGCGTCGATCTTGCGGATGGATTTGGCGACGCGGGCAGTGATTATGGCGATCGCGGTGGTTCCGTCCAAGACCGTATTCTTGCGCTCGCTGGCGCGATTGAGACTTATTCCGTGCATATTCTCGCCCAAGGCATCGCTGCGGCGGGGGGTCAGGCTCGCCGTCGGCTCATTGCACAGACCGGCGGCCGATATGGTGTGCCACGCGGCTATCCAGCTGTCAGGAACGTCAACGAAGATGCAGGCAACGGCGTCTGCGGCGAGGTCGACGGCGTGCCGGTGCGCGTCGGTCGCTTCGACTACGTGATTGCGCCGCAGAATTCTGAGGCCAGCACTGGTGATACCTATATGCACGGCCCTACCGGCACCGGTAGGGCGGGCAGCATCAACAGTCCTGACGCTGCTTTCCCAACAGAGCAATTCGGCAAGCGGGCGCCCGATGAAATGATCACCTATGTAGCGGTGAATGGGCATCTCGCTGCGCGCATCGTGCTTAAGGACGTGCCGCGCGTCAATGCCCGGGAAGCCTTGGACCAGCTGCGCTCACTTGGCATTGATCGCCTGACTATGCTCACGGGTGACCACGAGGCTTCTGCGAGAATCGTTGCCGATAGTGTTGGCATCTCCGATGTGCACGCTGATCTGCTGCCGGAAGATAAGCTCAGGGCGGTCGCAGCACCTGAAAAGTCGGGTGCGCAGGGGGATCGGGCTGAAGGCAGTGGATGCGGAGAAGGACAGGCTGGGTTTGGCGGGCGTGGACTTGGCTGGGTTGGAATTAGTAGGCGTAGCAATATCCGGGTTAAAAGCCTTGGCTTTGCTGCGGCAATCCGTCCACGGTTGCGCGGCGGCCCAGCCGATCGGCGCACCACGATGATGGTCGGTGACGGAGTGAATGACGCCCCGGTGCTGGCTGCCGCCGACATCGGCATGGCCATCACCGATGGCACGTCGACCGCCGCATCCCAGTCGGCGCAGGCAGTGATCATGCATGACGACATCACTGCCGTGCCTCGCGCCATCGCCATCGCACGGCGCACCAAACGGGTCATGCTGCAGGCCGTCATCGCCGGAATCGCGCTGGCTTTCCTTTGCATGATCGCTGCCGCCTTCAATCTCATCCCGGTGGTCGTGGGTGCTTTCCTGCAGGAGGCCATCGATGTCGTCTCGATTCTCTGGGCGCTCACCGCACTGATCGAGCGCGACTGAGGAGGGACCAGATGCGGATTATTGACATCGACTCGTTGTACGAGATGGCGGTTACTTGCTGTTTGTAGCGGCTCAGGGCTTGAACGTCCCCGTAAACCGTTGATCGCTCAATACTCGATTCTGAATGGCGCTTTGCGGTGGCGGTTGATTTTCGTTGTTTCTGTGGGCGTATAGTGGCAGTCATGAGTTGGATTATTGCGCTGCATGTCATCGGTTCCGTGTTCATCATCGGCCCGTTGGCGGTACTGCCCATGACCGGGCTGCGCGCCATCCGCGAGGGCGGATCGGCGCAGGTGCGCGGCCTGTCGCGCACGGTGATGATGCTCGGCTGGCTGACCGTGTTGGTCGGCGCGTTCGGCGTGGTTGGCTTCTATGTGATGAACCCGGCATACCGCAATAAGCTCGGCACTGCTTGGCTCGTGTGGTCGGTTGTGCTGACGCTGATTGCCCTTGTGCTCACGCTCGCTGTCGTCGTGCCGCACATGAACGCCGCCGCCAAGGCAATTGAGTCGCGCAAGGCTTCAACCGCCGCAGCGTTCGATTCGGAGGTCTCGCGCTCGGGCAGCTCAGGCAAACCGGGCATCTCGGCCGTCTCAGGCTCCGATACTGCTGCGGCCCACCGTCAATACGTTGTCGTCTCAGCCGTCTCAGGCATCGTCTCGCTGTTGTTCGTCGCAGTTGCCGTCCTCATGGTGATTCGGTAGCGTTTTCCTGTTGCGATTTTATTAAGCACATTTTGAGAATTTTGCAGGTTCCCGAGCTGCAATGTCTATAACGGCGAACTAGAAAACGTTGGTATTCCGCCAAAATAGTGCGAGCCGAATGAGGCGTCTACTTGGGCAGGTGCTTAATAGACGAAAAAACTGCTTAAAAGATGATGATGAGTCGAATTGAGCCAGGAGATACTACGGAGAATTGCTGCGCGTGCTTAACGCGGAGACCATAAACATGCTACGAGGTTTCAAGAGGCTTCGAATCACGAGCATGTTGCGTCTCAATGCGTTTAGTAGGCAGTTTTTTCGTCTATTAAGCACTTCGCAAAGTACAACCGGTACGCGTCGCACAGAGGAATGGCGGAATATCAGCGTTCTTTTGATACGCTTGACGGTCAGGAAAGGGCTTCGAGCAGTGGAATCCGCCATGAAGTGCTTAATAAACGCGCGAACGAAAGATTTTGCTTCAATGAGGCACGCATGAGACGCAATATGTATGGAGACTGCGCGACAACGTGTAGCGAGAAAGTGCGTGATGCGTGCAGATGAGGCTGCTGGCGGAATTGGCGCCAAAGAACCCCTGTCGCAGGCGCAGAGTTTGCGATACCCTAGGGCGTGTGACTGAGAACGTGAACGAGAATAACGAATTGCGCATCGCCGTTGTCGGCGCTGGCCCCGCTGGCGTCTATTCCTCCGATATCTTTTTACGTCAGCTGAGGACGACTGGCGAGGGCATGGGGCTGGGGACCAAGGCCCGTATCGATCTGTTCGAGAAACTGCCTGTGCCTTTCGGCCTTGTGCGCTACGGCGTGGCCCCCGATCACCCGAGCATCAAATTCATCGCAGACGCGCTCGAGAAAACGCTCAACAACCCGGATATTCATTTGTATTGCGATGTGGAATTCGGCAGGGACATTACCCTCGACGACTTGCTGGCCCGCTATGACGCGGTGCTGTTCGCAACCGGCGCTGTCGCGGATAAGCCATTGCTGATTCCAGGGGCTGGTTTGCAAGGCGTCTTCGGTGCCGCGCGCTTTGTCGAGTGGTACGATGGCTACCCTACAGGCGCGCGCGAATGGCCGCTCGACGCGGAGCAGGTCGCGGTCATCGGCGGCGGCAACGTGGCGATGGATGTGGCCCGCGAGCTCATGCGCAACGCTGAGGATCTTAAAACCCGCACCGATATCCCCGATAATGTGTACGGGGGCATTAAGGCCAACAAGGTCAAGGAGCTGCACCTGTTCATCCGGCGCGGCGTGGCGCAGGCGAAGTTCTCGGTGCAGGAATTGCGTGAGATGGAGAAGCTGCCGGGCGTACAGCTCGTCATCAACGAGGACGACTTCGATTTGGATGACGAGACCGTCGAGCGGGCAGGCGCCAACAAGCTGACCCGTCAGATGGTCGAGGAGCTGTTCTCGATTCGCGAGATGGCTGAGGATATGGAAGATGGCGGCGGCGTCGACTTCGAGGGCAATCCGGCTGATCGCAGGTACTATCTTCATTTCAATGCCGACCCTGTCGAAATCGCGGGATCTGATGGCAAGGTCGCGACCATCCGTATTGAGCGCACTGAAACCGGTGCTGACGGTGTGATGCGTCGCACCGGCGAGTTCGAGGAATTTCCCGTGCAGGCCGTGTACCATGCGATCGGCTACAAGCCGGCCGAGGTGCCGGGTGTCGCTTATGACGAGGGGCGCACGGTGCTGGCAAACGATGGTGGACGAATTCTTGCTTCTGCCGCTGGCCAAGCTGAGGTGCTGCCGCGTTTGTATGCGACCGGCTGGGCGAAGCGTGGCCCGATAGGTCTCATCGGGTCGACCAAATCCGACGCGTTGCTCATCGTGACCAATATGCTCGATGACTTCTCGAAGGATGGTGTCGCGGGCCGCGTTGCGCCCGACCGCGACCCGGCATCCATCGACCGGCTGCTTGCCTCGCGTGGCGTTGCGGCTATCGACTTCGCCGGATGGAAACGCATCGACGCCTTCGAGCGCGCTGAGGGCGCCAAAGAAGGCCGCGAGCATAAGAAGGTTGTGGAACCCGAGGAGTTGCGGCGTCTGGCGCGTGGTAAGTAAGCAGGTTTGGGGAGATCGCGGCGAGCTGTTCTCGGCAGAGCCCCAATAGCATGGTGCGATTCTGCCTATTTTCCCGGGACTTTTACGAAACCTAGCTGGTGTAACTCCTGTTTTGACGCTTAGTTTCGCGATTTTCCGGGAAATCACGACGTGCAGAATCCGGACGCCCAGGCCTCTGAATGAGTCCCAAAACTTATTTCCAGGACTCAACTAGATTCTGCATATCGCCAGCCGCATGCTCCAAAAGGTGATAGCGTGAGCAGCGGGTATGAGGTTCACCCTGGGCACTTGGCCCGAACCGCCTTCGGGCTGATGACTTCTGCAGGGATGCAGAGTCATGTCATGTCCTCTCTTTCCTGGAATGATTCCCAAGGAGGGGGCGAACAATGGCCGATACCTTTACTGTCACCATTGAAATTCCGCGCGGTTGTAGCAACAAATACGAGGTGGACCACGAAACCGGCAGGCTGCATCTTGACCGGACGCTGTTCACCTCGATGGGCTATCCAGCGGATTACGGCTTCATTGACGGCACGCTCGGACAGGATGGCGATCCGCTTGACGCCCTCGTGCTGCTGCCCGAATCAGTATTCCCAGGTTGCGCCGTGGAATGCCGGCCAGTGGGCATGATGGTGATGACCGACGAGCATGGTCCTGATACCAAGATCCTGTGCGTGCCCGCGGATGTGCGGTATGACGCCATCCAAGATATCGACGATATCGATGACTTCGCCAAGACCGAAATCGTTCACTTCTTCGCGCAGTACAAGGTGCTCGAACCGAACAAGCATGTCGACGGCGACATCCATTGGGAGCCGCTGACTAGGGCGCTTGACGAGGTCGCAGCCTCGTTCGAGCGCGCCGAGGCGTCAAACAGATAGTCCTGTGGACGTATCTGCTGCAGGCGAGGCTCTGATGCAGAGCCAACACATCGGCTCCTCCGGACAATGATGAACCATAACACGCTGCGGCGGCTGAATTCGTGGCTGCGATCGCCTGAGACGTCGCTTGTCTGAGGCGGCATGATCGAGAACACAGCAGTCGGGACCAGACACCCGCGCCGGTTCAGAGTCACGCTGCGTGACCGTTGTGTGACGTTTTACGATGTGCAGAATCGTTGATATTCCAGCATTCGCGAATCTTCAAAACCGAACTCGACGGTATAGACCGCACACGGTGGCAGCCGCCGATCAGACGGTCAATCACAACTCCATACCCGATTATCCATATATTGCTAAGGAGCAATCATGAGCAATATCACCAATATCCATGCACGCGAGATCCTCGATTCGCGCGGCACCCCGACCATTGAGGTCGAGCTGACCACGGCCGACGGGCAGATCGGATTTGGCTCCGTGCCCTCGGGCGCATCCACCGGCGAGGCCGAGGCCATGGATCTGCTGGTCGAGGCCATCGATAAGGCCGGCTACCGTCCGGGCGAGCAGATCGCGCTGTGCTTCGACGCGGCGACAAGCGAATTCTACGACAAGGAGAAAGGCGTTTACCGCTTCGATGGCGATGAGCGCACTGGTGTTGAGATGGCCGATTACTACGAGGGCCTGCTCGCCAAGTACCCGATCATCTCGATGGAGGATCCCTTCGAGGAGAACGCTTGGGACGATTTCGCCGCGCTGACTGCGAGGATCGGCGACAAGATGCAGATCGTTGGCGACGATATCTTCGTGACCAATCCGAAGCGGCTGCAGCGCGCCATCGATGAGAAAACCGCGAATTCGCTGCTGGTCAAGCTCAACCAGATCGGCACCGTGAGCGAGACGCTCGACGCAATGAATCTGGCCTACCGCAACGGTTTCACCACCATGGTGTCGCATCGCTCGGGTGAGACACCGGACGCGACGATTGCCGATCTGACCGTCGGCATGAATGCCATGCAGCTCAAGTCCGGCGCTCCGGCGCGCGGCGAACGCATCGCCAAGTACAATCAGCTCCTGCGCATCGAGGAGCGGCTGGGCGGCGACGCGCAATATGCGGGCGCGAAGGCTTTCCCGCGCATAGCGGCGAAGTGAGGCTGGCGAAGTCGCTGCGCTCAGAGGTGATGAGACCGGCCGCTGCATGACCGGCCGGTCTCCATCGTTGTGTTACCGGCATATCGCTCCGTTTGATGTGACTATTCCGGCTACTGCCAGCCGTTGACCGGTGAAGCAATAGGCGGCGCCATGGCGCGATCGGCGACTGCATACTCATAGCGGGCGTTTGTGAACTTGTTCCCATTGCCTCGACTGGTATGGGGAGCCGAGGAATTTCGTCGCTCAACCATCACGATTCCCGCACTGACCCCGTGATGGTGCAGGGCTTGTGACGCTTCAGCGCTGTCAGACAGCGCAACCCCGCATAAGGCCTGGTATCATGCGGGAAACGCGACGATAGCCGTTGCATTTCTACGGTAACTCGACTCTGACGTGCAAAAAGCAACGTTCCCCATGCCGGTCGCATAGCCTTTTTATGCGCTAGGGGCGATTTGCTGTGCAGAATGCGACGTACTGCCCAACAGCGAACATTCAGCAAAAGTCCAGACGGACTCTTTATCCTGCTGAGTATGACTGGGAATGTGAAGGTGCACGGGCATTTCAATGGGCTGAAAACCACGCTGCTGTTCGCGCTGATGTGGGCTGTCATCATGCTGATTTGGTGGTTCACAGGCGGCAGTCAGGGCACACTCGGCATCTATATCGTCATCGGGCTGATGACGACTTTCATCTCGTACTGGTTCTCCGACAAGCTGGCCATCGCCTCTATGCGTGCGCGTGAGGTCTCCGAGCAGGAGGCGCCGGTGCTGTATCGCGTGGTACGCGAGCTGTCGGCTAAGGCGGGCAAGCCTATGCCGCGCGTCACTATTGCCCCGACCATGAGCCCGAACGCTTTTGCAACTGGCCGCAATGAACGTCATGCAGCGGTGTGCTGCACGCAGGGCATTCTGCAGATTCTCAACGAGCGCGAGTTGCGCGGCGTGCTTGGACACGAGCTCATGCACGTCTATAACCATGACATTCTCACGTCCGCTGTTGCGTCGGCTATGGCGACGGTTATTACGTATCTGGGATATTCGCTGATGTACTTCGGTGGGGGAAATAGCCGAGACAACCGCAACAGCGGTGGCGGCATCGGGCTGATCGGTCTGCTTGCCAGCATGATTCTGGCTCCAATCGGCGCCTCTCTGATCCAGATGGCCATCTCCCGCACCCGCGAATTCGACGCCGATGAAGATGGCAGCCGACTGACCGGAGACCCTGAGGCGCTTGCCTCCGCGCTGAACAAGATTTCCGTCGGTGTGCAGACCGAACCCATGCCACAGACTGCCGGCACGCAGAGCGTCTCCGCCATGATGATCGCCAATCCTTTCTCCGCACAGGGTTTCAGCCGACTGTTTTCCACGCACCCGCCAACCGACGAGCGCATCTCGCGCCTGATGCAGATGGCGCAGGAGATGCGCGAAAGCAGCGTGGAAGCAGGTGGGCCGAGGGGTTCTCAGCTGCGGTATTGAGCAGTTTGGATCCGCGGCGACTCACATTTTTCCGGGCGAGGACAACAAGGGTGAGCAAAAATGAGCTGAACTGTTTCTGCCCATCCGGATCATCGCGCTGACGCTGTCTCGAACATGCCCTTTTACTCGCTGATAACGTCACATTCAAGATATAGCGACATTCACCCGCCGCACGACAAGTACGTCGGGTGACGCTTACGCCCTCACAGTCATCAGCATGCCAACGCAGTCAGATATCATGCTGCTGATTGCGTTGCCGCAGTGTCCTGTTCAGACGCTCGGTGAGCAGCCAGCCGTGCAGTACGGCGCCCACCCAGACGAGAAGGTAAATGCCGATGAACAACGCGGCGAATCCGGCGAAATGCCGCGAAAGCACGATGAACCAACGGTTTGCCAGTATCCAGCCGATCACAAGAGCGAAGGTGAGCGGGCAGTGCATGAGCAGAATCGTCCAATAGGGGAGCTGCAAATCGAACAGCAGCGTCAGCTCGCCGATCAGCGCGGACATGACAAACAATGAGACCACGCCCAGCGGCGTGATCGGGATCGTCGGCTGGGCAAGGATTTCCACAACTAGGAAGAAGAATGATCCGATGCCGATGCCGATCATGGCGTTGATGATCGTCACCCGCAGCAGCGATGGACGGGGCGAGGATGCCCGCGCCAGGGCGACTGATTCCGCGGTTGTGGCTGGAACCAGGCCGGAGAGCTGCGACAGGAGCTGCTCGCGAACATGAATAGAGTCGATCTCCATTGCGGAATTTGTCGGACCGCCGGTGTCTGCCGTGTCGATTCCCGCAGCGTCATCCGGCTTCGCTGGCGTCTCGTTCGTACTCAGCTCAGTCATGTCGTTATCGTTCGCGTTTGTGGTGGTATTCGCATCCATGCTCATGCCTCCAAGGCCTCGCGCAGCGCGGGCACGTATCTGCGGCTTACGGTTTCGCGCATGTCGCCGGACAGCCGCGCGGTCATATTGCCCGAATAGCTTGCCTCCAGCGATTCCAGATGGCGCAGGTTGATGACGACCTGACGTGAGATCTGCACGAAATCGCGCGCGGGGAGCCTCGTCATGAGTTTGACGAGCCGGTTTCGGGTAGTCAGCGTCCGCGATGTGGTGCGCACCAGCAGATCCTCGCCGTGAACCGCGATGGCGACGATTGCGGATTTGTGTACGATTTCCAGACGATTTGCGGTTTCAATGGGGATCGTGGCCGAGGCGGTTTGCCCGATGGCCTCCACGGAGCGCATGAGCACGGAAACCGCAGGCGTGGGGCTGGCCGCTTCGACGATGACGTTCACCTCGCCATCAGCAAGCTCGGGATTCGCCCTGAAGATAATGCTCACCGCGACCTCGCCTCTGGTTCGTTCTGGACATTTGCCTTGCTCCCCATCGTACGAGCAGGACGACCGATACGGCAATCGCCGTGATGCCGGCGAGCAACACGAGATCTTGGGTGGGCGTAGTGAGCGAGCCGCCGATCTCGTATCCGATGCCCATATCCCTGCGAAAGCTCTGTGTGACAGATGCAGGTACCTGACTGAACGCGTCCGATATAGTGTTATCGAGCAGCAACCTGCGGAAGAGCGATGCAGCGTATGCGCCTGGCCAGAGCTTCATGGCCTGCTGCGCTCCGGAGGGTACTGTGCCGAGCGGCACATAGACGCCGCTGAGAAACCCGGCCACCGTGCCGATGATGGTGTTCAGGCTCGAATTCGCGCGCTGCGTCGAAACCGAGACGGTGAGCGCGAAGGCCAGTGCCGAGCCGAAAATTGCGGCGAGCGCTATCAGTGCGAGCAGCTTCGCGTCAGTGACCGCGTTGCGCCAGGGAAGCGTCACCTGGTCGACCACGGTGAAATACGCTCCGGTGACGGCCAGCACGATGAGCTGCATGACGAAGCCGATGATCGCGGAGCTGACGAGATAGGACGCTTGTATCCGCCACGGCGAGCGGCAGGCGAGGCGGAAGTCATCGGTCAGCCCGTTTTCGCGGTCGTAGACCAGCTGCCCCATGCCGGTCAGAGGCGTGGTGATGGCGGTGATTGACAGGATGCCGCCCATCAGCCATGGGTCGAGTAGGTCGCTGACGGTAATTGGGGTCGGAGCGCTCGCTGTGCTTGCTGCGGCTGAGCCGCGCGCGGCGGCCGTGCCGGCGGTTGCGTTGCCCGTGGTCAAAGCATCCGTCCAGTTGCCTTCCAATGTCTGCTTGAGGAAGACGACATACAGCACGAAGGCGATGAGCGCGCCGAGCAGCGAGAACAGCATATTGCTGCGGTTGCGGGCGAAGAGCATCAGGTTGCGTTTGGTCAGAGCGATCATGAGCAGGGCTCCTTGGAAGTGGCGTCGGGGGTGAGATTCGAGGTGGCGGTACGGGTGGTGAGTGCGGCGATATTGTGGGTGCCGCTCGTATTCGCCGCTTCCGGCGAAATATCAGATGGGATATTCTCGCCGTCTCCGCCGTGGCCAGTGAGCGTGAGGAACACGTCGTTCATCGTGCCGCGCAGGCAACGGAAATCGAGGATGTAAGGCCGCATCGCTGTCAGCAGGCCGATGCATTCGTTGGCGCCGGAAACGCTTAGACGCAGGTGGTCGCTGTCGATTGTGGCGGTGGCGTCCGTTGCTGGTGTGGCTTCTCTGGCGCTGCCTGCTGCCTCGTTCGGTTCGATTGCTGTAGTCGGGATCGCAGGTGCTCCGTCAAAACCATCGAATCGCTGCGCGCGGGCCGTGTAATTTTGCACAATCTGCTCGATATCGCACTGGTGCTCCGGGCTGAAGGTGGCGTCGAGCGTGTATTGCGTGTATCGCGCAATCAGCTCTTGCGCCGAACCTTGCGCGCGAATGGCTCCATGATCAATGAGATACACCTGCTGCGCGTAATTGGCCTCCTCAAGATAGTGTGTGGTGAGCAGAATCGAGAGGTTCTCGCGGGTGCGCAGCCCGTCGAGCATCGTCCACAACGCCCGACGTGTCGTAATATCCAGTCCGGTTGTGGGCTCATCGAGGACCAGCAGCTCGGGCCGATTGATGAGCGCACGGGCGATGTCGATGCTGCGGCGTTGCCCGCCCGAAAGCGAGCCATACCGCTGACCCGCGAAGGATTCGGCGCCGATCAGCGCGATGACTTCGCTCACCCGGCCGCGCGGTATTCCGGGATACAGCCGCGCGCGTATCGAAAGGTTCTCGCGCACCGTCAGCATCGGGTCGAGCACGCTGCCTTGGAACACGACGCCGAGGCGAGGTGCCTGCATGTGCGATTGAAAACGCGCTCGTGGAGACGATTGCGGTTCTGGCTCTGCGCGTCCGGGCGGTGTCCGTCTCGGCTGCGCTTCTGGACTCGACGCAGCGACACTGGTCACTGCCGACGCTGGCGCGGAGTGCGTCTGAGCATATTCGATCACGCCGCCATCGGGCTTGGCCAGCCCGGTCAGCATACTGATCGTCGTTGTTTTGCCGGCCCCATTCGGCCCGATCACCGCCGTCAGTGCGCCCGGCTCGATATCCAAGGAAACATCGCGGACCGCCTCATGCTTTCCATACCATTTGGACAGATGGCGTGCCCTCATCACCGTGCTCATCGCATCCCCTTATCCTGTTGTGGTGCCTCACGAACATAACGCATCGCGTATCCGCTTGACGGTTTCATTGTGCGATGCGCCGCCCGCCGACGAAAGCCGGGAGCGCTAAGCGGTTCCAGGGGCAAGCTGAGTTGCGGCTTGGCGGCGGTGGATGCAGCGACGAAATGCTGTAAGCGAGCGATGCGCAAACCATGCGCCTACGGGCGCGGGGGCCGGCCTATGTGCTATAGTGAACGTTTGTGCGTAGGCGCGTGCGGATGTAGTTCATCGGTAGAACGGAAGCTTCCCAAGCTTCAGAGGCGGGTTCGACTCCCGTCATCCGCTCCATATGAAAACGTTGGAATACCAACAGTTTTCAACTCTCTGTAAGCCTGAAATCGGCATTCATGATAACAAAAAGATAACAAACGGAATTGCCAGGCACTCTGTCTAAGTCGTTCATCGTGTCTGGATCGTGCCTAGAACTTCAGTGTCGCAATCAGTGTCACTCACTGGATGTCACTCACCGTCACTGTCCTCTGCCTCGCGCGTGCGCGGGGATGCCTACTCGTTCCTCGGTTACCGAGGAACGAGCCTGTGTCTAGCGCGTGCGTGGGTGATGCCTACTAGGGAGTGCCCTTGTCTCGCTATCGTGTAGCCGTGGGCGCTGGGATGCCTAGAACGTTGACTTCATCTAGTGAAGTCATTGATCCGTCTTCTCGACGAGGGGATGTCCGTCGAGGTAATTTCGTGACGGCATCGGGGGTGTTTGATCCCTTCTGACGGCCTTCGGGAGCCGGTGCGGTGGAAAACGTCGGAGGGATGCCATAGGGCCGCCACGCACCCCCCTGGAGGGCCGGAAACATGACATGCGTCGGGAATTCTCCACACGCGGGGGGATACGGAAGCGCTAAGCCCTGGGGGGAGCCTCGCCCGGGTGGGGGGGGATGCCGGGGTGGGGTTCCGTAACGGCAAAGGTCAATGATTCCAACGGTTTACGCTACGATTGAGAATGCCCTTACTTGAGGCGTGACGGCAGGCACTGGCCCTTTGAAAGTGTCGGAAACGTTGCAATTACGCCGTTTCGGGGCTGTTCCGTGGCGTGTGGGCGGTGTTGGGGCCGTGTGGAAAAAACCGGTGTGTGGAAAATACCCTATGACCTGTGTGGTGGCTAAGAGGCGGTGGTTGGGGCGGTGGCCCCTGGTCTGTCAGTCGGCTTGTTTCCGGCATTCCGAGCAGAGTGTTTGTGGTTGATATTGTGGTTCGTTGAAGTTCCAGTTGAAGCCTGCATAGTCGAAGAAAACTCTTCCGCAGTTGGCGCATTTGGAGATTGGTGGCTGTTTCTTCTGGTGTGAGACCATGTTGTTATCTCCTATGAGAAGAGCGCCCACGGTTGCCCGCAGACGCTCAGTACTGTGTCAACTGTTGGCTGTCACTCGCTGGTGATGGTCAGCAAGGCGAGTCGGTCTGGGTGAATGGCTTTGGCTCCGATACGCCATGTAGCGCGGCGTACGAGGCTGTCGCTGTTGAACAGGGCGTCACCACTGGTGGCGAGTTGGACGGGGCCGACTGCTGCCACGATCTCGAACGCCGAGGTGAGGAACAGCTGGCTGTCGGGCATGGCGTTGTTGACGATGACGGGCATGTCGAAGACGGTGAGCTGTCCGGCTTGTGAGGGACTGCCGAGCACCTTCTCACCGGAGTTGAGCGCGAGTTTTCTGAGGATCGCTTCAGTCGCGTAGTTGACGATGATGGCGCTTGGTGTGCCGCCGTTGGTGCCGATACCGGCCTTGGCGTCGGCTATCGCGTCCACGATCTTGTCGCCATTGGTGCTCAGTGTGGTGATTCCCGTGGTGTTCAAGAGTCCTACCGGCCCGTTTTGGTCGGCTGGGTCGGCGGCTTGAGGGTTGTTGAGAAACGCTTGATCGGCGCTGGTGATGATGCTGCGGGAGACGCCTGCGGCGATCAGTTGGCTGGCGGTTTGGAAGCTGGCCGACTCGTTGGACTGCGTGACGAGGGTGGCGACCTTGCCGGTGGTGATGAGCACCTCGTCGAGTTCGCCCCCGCCATCGTTGATGACGGCGCCCTCCCTGACGAAGCCGCTGGTCGGATCGGTCTTGATGAACGGCACTCTGACTTGGGGTTTGTCGCCTTCGATCATGCCCGCGACAGTGGTCACTAATGGGTTGGCGATAAGTGCGTCCGGCACGGCCTCCTGGTAGTCGAAGGATTCGTCGGGGTACAGGGATTTCTGCTCTGTGGTATTGAATTGCATGTGTTGTCTCGTTTCCGGGTCACGCCGAAAAAAAGTGGGGGCGTGACCCAATAGTGTTGTGCTATCCGGGTCACGCCCTGCGTGATGCCGCCCGCCGTCCTGCGGCGGGTATCCTGTGGCCGTCCTCCCAGCGCCCAGCACTGGAAGAGGACTGCCTACTAGTTCCAATTATAGCCTATTGCCTACCGGAAGGTGCCATCCCAGCGGTTGGTTCGGGCCTCATGCATCGGCACGTCTCCGATACCTGGGATCTTCAGTCCGTATGGGTGTATTCTGTCGGCGTTTTTCCTGAGTTTCTTGGCGAATGCGCGTAACTCCTCCAACGATGAGCCGACAAGAACCTCGGCGGGCACTTCGGTCTCGTCGGAGACCTGCGCCTTCCACTCGGATAGCTGGCGATCCGTTTCTATTTTCTTGAGCTTTGATTCGGCGTCATCGGCGCGCATATACGGCTTCGCCTTGAGCAGCTCGTCCGTGTACTCGTTGATGTGATTGGCGGACAGTTGGCCGTCGTCGTCGAAGAACGAGGCGACCTGTTCGCCCTCCATGCCGTTGAGCAGGTCTTGGGCGGCTTGCTGGTTCAGGTCTTTCAATGCACTGCTAAGGATCGTTTTGCGGGCTTCGGTCAGCAACGCAGATAGCCGTTCGGCTTGCTGTTCGGCTTGCTTGGCGCGATTCCTGTACTTCGCCTCGCGGCTCGTTCCTTTCGTGGTTTCGATGGTCTCCGGCTGCGGTTCCGCCGTCTGGCCTTCCGTCTCATTCGCTTCAGTAATTTCACTCATTGTTACGCTCCTTTGATTCTTGTTTGTTGATTAGAAACTCCATTGCCATGCCGCCCAGAAACGGGCCCAGGCAGACGCAGCCCAGGACGATGCCTGTCATGAATGCCTCACTCATGGTCGGTCTCCTTGATGGTGTCGTGCCGTTGGAACCAGTCGGTGACGGTGGCGCAGTCGTCGAACCATTTGGCCAGCTCGTCGGTGGCCTTGTCGCCGAGTTCGAGCAGCTCCTCGGGATCCCTCACCGTCCGGTCGATCTCGCCGCCGAAGCTGACGGAGATCGGGGAGCCGTCGTTCTCGTAGACCTCGAAGGACAGCTCCAACGGCTCGAAGTCGCTGCGGAACAGCCGGTGGCCGACCTCGGAGTCATTCATGCTCACATCCTCGCAGACCCAGCCCGGATCGTGCCTCAGCACGAGGGTGGGACGCTCCAGGCCCTCGTAGCGGGAGTGCCATTCGTTGCAGGGACGGTCGTGGTCGGCCGCCGCGTTGTTGGCCGCCCACACCAGACGCTGGATCGTCTGCGCGAAGATCTCCACCGACTGCGCGTCGGGCGCTCCGGCGATGGGATACGTGAAGTCCGTTCCGTCCGGTCCGTCCACTTCGATCCCGAAGCGCGCTCCGTCCCCGCCGACGGTGCGGGTGAAGCCGAGCCGGTAGCCGTTCGGCAGGAGCCGTGACGACAGGCCGGCGAGGGCGTGGCCGTACTTCCCCGCGAGCGAGAGCAGGTCGGAGTCGCTAGAATTGGTTGTGGGAGTTTGGTTGTTCATAATTTCTCCTTTGTTTATTCCCCGGTGTTCGTATCGCCGGGGTTTTGTTTTATTGGTTCCGCCGACGCCGGAGCGCCGGAAGCTTTTACTTGATCGGCTATGAGCTGTAGGCTCCTGCCGACGATTGCGCCGAAGATCGGGTCGACTTTCGGCACGCCTATCCTGCCGGGCCGGGATTCGAGCAAGGCAGCCGCCATCTCCGACAACAACCGGTAGGCGAGATGCCGCGCGTACTCGCGTTCGGTGGACACGCTGGGGTCTGGCTGCGGCTTGCGTGTGATGTTCAAAAGAGACTGCCCTGTTCAAGTGGTGGCACTGGAATGTCGGCCAGTTCGTAGGCGACCTCGCACAGGGGGCAGACGATGTAGTCGCCTGTCTGGTTGATGTTTTCGGTTCCCTGAGCATCGATGGTGAGGTGCTGTCCGCAGAAAGTAAGCACCTCCTGCCCATTGACAACAGGGCCGGTAATCATATGGGCGGTGACGAGGGTCTTGGCTGGCTTGGTGTTCATGATCGGTTCCTTTCCTTGTGCTGTGGTAAATGGTGGGAAATGTGGGTATGTGGGAAATTGAAGCGCTGAATCGTTGGTATTTCGCCGATGTGATAATCGCTCATCTTTTCCCACTGGGAAATCGAGTGGGAAATTGAAGGCGGTCAGGAATCGTTGGTATGGCAATGGTTCATGCTTCCCTTTTCCCAAATTCCCACTTTTCCCACTCATTCGACAGGTGTGTAGAGTCCACGGCTCGGGTTCCTTATTCGTTCGGAGTCAGCAGCGCGTTTGAGATACTTTCCTGCCTTCTGCGCTCCCATGTCGAGCTGTTCGCCGACCTGATAGGGTTTGATGCCTTCGGGGTGCTCGTTGACCAGCCGGATCACGTCGGCCATCTGGTCGCCCACGTTGTTGGTCTGTCTGGCCTCGCGCGCGGCATCGGCGGCTTCGCTCAGGGAACCGCCGGTGAGCGTCCACAAGCCACTATCAGCGTCGAATTGCATGGCGTATTCGCCTTCGGCGGCGTCCCTGGAGGTGACGTGCAGGATGCCGTCGTTGCTGTTGCGCTGCCGGTCGAGCTTCAGTATCGTATCGGCGGCACCGGCGATGCCGTTGGTGCCGGATATCGTGTCAAGGAAGTCGCCCGCGCCCATCTTTCTGGTGTGGTGGACGATCAGCAGGGTGGACCCGTCCACTTCGTCCACAGCCTCCTTGAATCCGCCCATGAGACGGTAGTCGCGCTCGAAGTCGTTCTCGCCCGTGACGCGGGAGGCCATGCCCTTGACCTTACCTAGGGTGTCGAGGATCACCAGAGGGTCGCGGCCCGCGCTTTCGTGCAGAAACATGCGTATGGAGTCCAGGAGATTCACATCGCCCAATGAGGTGACGAAACGCATGTCGGTGGGCGGTTCGATGATACCGAGTTTGTTCATGCGGTTCTGCAACCGGCGCGGCCCATCCTCCAACGCGAGGTACATGGTCGGGCGCTGGCTGATCCCGATGCACCCGAACGCGCGGCCCCCTATGGATGCCTGGTAGTCAAGGTCGAGGCACATCCAGCTCTTGCCTATCTTGGGCGCGGCCACGAGCATGACCAGTCCAGTTGCGATCACGCCCGGCACTAATTCCTGAATCGGTGGAAACCGCTGCTGCATAAGTTCCCTGGCGTTGAACGAGCTTTTTTTCAGGAAAGCCCTCGCCTCCCGCGTCTCGCCTGTAGCCAAAATGGTCGCCTCCATAGTCTGTGTCACGCCTGACTCCCAACGACAAGTTGATAGGAATCGATGAACCGATTGCGATCCGCCTGCGTGTGAATCTGGCGTCCGAGCACCAGCAACGACCACTCGCACAGGGCTTCGAGCTGACGCATACGTTCGGTTTCCTCCGGTATGACGCCATCCATGTCGGCGGCAAACAGGACGTTGAGAATGCGCGCCCGACTCATGGCCCGAGTCATCTCCAAGTGTGGATACCGTGCTAGAGTTGTGGGACGATCCTGCTGGTAGGTGGGTTCATAATCTCGGGCTGCGGCGACTGCAATCGCTGCGGCCTTCTGTTTTTCGAGTGTCTGGATCATCGTGCCTCCGCCGTCGAAGTGCGAACCGAAGCATCCAACCAGGCGTCAACATCACCCTTGCGGTACAAGACGGTTCGGGCGGTCGGCTTCAAGAACTTTGGGCCGGTTCCGGTGTAGCGGAGCTGAGCAAGCTGCCCCGGTTGCATGGGGATGTACGCCGCTGCTTCCGGGATTGTGAGCCGGATATTGTTGGGGTCTGAGCTTGCGGCGATTTTCGATTGCAAGCGCTTGAGAACCTCTGCGGCGTTTTGTGTCGTGGTCATTTCGTTGCCTCCTTGAAGTTGCAGAATCATATGACCTGTGAAATAGGCTATCACAGGTTTTAGGTTTATATGACGTGAGGTGATTGTCGGCGTGTCATGTTGCTAAGCTTGATGACATGAGTTCGATTCAAAAAGCCGTGGGCAGCTACGTGAAGAGTGTGCGCGAACAAAATAACCTTACGCTCGATAAAATAGCGAGAGAGTCGCACCGGTATGGTGTCCGCTGGAATACGAGCTCAATTAAAAGCTTCGAGGAAGGCCGTGCGTCCGTAACCCTGGCAAACTTGCTTATTCTCGCGGCTACACTGAACGGACTCACTAACAGCAAAGACGGGTTGGCAGACGTGTTCGCAGGAGACGGATACATTGAACTGACCGATGGTCCAGACGGAATAACTCAATCAAGAAACTGGATGAGACAAATACTACAAGGTGCTTCCGTGACTTTTCTTGTCAGTGAGATGCCCGAAGCGGAGAGGAAGGCTGCTCACGACGCAGTTACTGACTTCATTGAGCATGGCACTGAAAAAATAATTAAAGCATTCAAAGACTTTCCAAACGATGTCAATATTCTTGATCGGTTATACGATTCAGGGCATTCTCCATCTCTTGCTGAGCAACGTGCCGGGAAGAAACTGGATATAGCTCCGTCTGCCGTGGCTGCTTGGTCACTAGCGCTTTTTGGGCGTAGTTTGGATGAAGAGTCGGAACGTCGCGCGGGAATAGGTGCATCGGCTCAGAAACGTGGTCGTATGACACGAGAGATTATTGCCGAGATTGCAAACGCGCTTACAGAAAAACGAGCAAAGCCTGAGGTGAAAATCATGTCTAGGAAAGATTCTGAGGGTGTCGTGCATATCGAAGAAGAATCCGAGTAATTATGGCTTCGATTCATGAGTACACGTTGAAGGATGGCGTTACCAGGCGTTATTTTGTCTCGTACCGTGATCCGGCTCATAAGCAGCACACCAAACGCGGATTCAAACGCAAGCGTGACGCGAAGGATTACCGGGATCGCGTCGAAGTATCCGTCGCCGACATGGATTACATCGATCCGAAGGCCGGGCAGGTACTTATATCCGAACTCGGCACGGCATGGCTGGAGGGCAAGAAGGGAACGGTCAAACCGAAGTATCAGGGCGACCTCGAAACCTCCTGGAACGTGCATGTGAAACCGCAGTGGGGGAGTCGGCGGATAGGCGACGTTCGACATTCGGAGGTGCAGGCGTGGGTGTCGGAACTGGCGGGCAGGCGAAGCGCCACGACAACGATCAGGTCTTTCGGCATTCTCAAGGGCATATTCGATGTGGCCGTCGCCGATGGGATCGTCAGGAAGTCGCCGGTAGCCGATACGAAACTGCCCAGGAAGGTGCGAAAGAGCCGCGTCTACCTCACGCCACAGCAGGTGATCGCCTTGGCCGACGAGAGCGGACGCTACCGTGCTCTGGTGCTCACCTTGGGTTTCTGCGGCCCACGATGGGGCGAGGCCGCCGCGTTGAGGGTCAAGGACATCGACTTCGACAGGAAGCGCATACTCATACGCCTCAGCTACGTCCGAGCGGGCAGACGTCACTACGAAGGCGCTCCGAAGACCTGGGAGACGCGGGACATTCCGGCCCCCGACATCGTTCTCGATGCCCTGAGGGGCGAGTGCGAAGGCAAGCAGCCTGATGATCTCGTGTTCACCAACGCCAAGGGCGAGCACATCCGTGAGCAGGCCGTAGGCGGCAACGGCTGGTATGCGGGCGCTGTCAGACGTTCCGGTGTCCCCGCGCTGGCGGTCCATGACCTGCGGCATTCCGCCGCCTCCATAGCAATCAGTTCCGGGGCCAATGTGAAGGCGGTGCAGCGCATGCTGGGGCACAAGTCGGCCTCAATGACCTTGGACGTGTACGGCGATTTGTTCGACACCGACCTCGACAGCGTAGCCGTGAACGTGAACGCGAAGATAGCCGAAGCCCTCGCCGGTGATAACAGTGCGATAACAGAACTATCGAAAACGTCCTAACTGACAATATTCGTCGTGATTGAGGAACGTTGCAATAGCAACGATAAACACCTTATCGTGATTGACTGAAACCCATTCAATCGATATGTCTGCGGGTTCGACTCCCGTCATCCGCTCCATCAGCAAGCGGTCGGAAATGGCTTAGCACCGGCAATCAAGGCATCACTGGTGCCGCTTTCGGCAGGCGAGGGGCTCCCCATGTCACTGCAGAGAGGAACGGCACGCGCGTTGACTCGAGCATTCCCGGCGCCGGTCTCTGCTACACGGAGAAGATCGGGGATGCAAGGCCTCGTACCGTCGCTACCGCGCAGCTTCCTATCGTCAATCCCGCTTCCGCCCGGGCATCGGCTGCCGTGCCGCCGTCGAACAGGAACGGCAATCATAGATGCCGTGGTCTCGTTTGGCTGCCGCATCATTGATCCCCGGTGCGCTCGCATTGATCTTTGCTGTCACTCCGGTCGCTATGTTCGGCGCCGTGCTGGCGTTGTCGGCGCTCGGGCTTGGGCATCGCCGGACTGGTCGTGGCGGTGCGCAAGAATGCTGCGCAGCAGGAGGCGCAGCGAACAGGGCAGTTCAGGATAAGGTGGCCCGAGCTAAAGCAGCGGCTGATGCCGCAGCGAAAAGAATAAAGCTGCAAGGAAGAAAGCCCAATAAAGCCAACGCAGACAGCTCAGAAGCGGGTCAGGCGTGCTGGTCGCCGTTTGCGGAGATGGAACGCAGCCACAGTCGTCGCTAGGCGCGCCGATTACCAAGGCATGTGCTCGCGCCACGGCGGCACAGCACAACAATTAGGGAGACGGTAAGGGCGCTATACGGCGTGTGCCAAGTTGCGGAGGATGACCGTGTTACATTGTGTCGTTGCATACCTGAAACAGGGGAATGGCATAGCCGCCTCTTCTGGATAAGCATGCATACAACGTAGAGGGCGAGTTCGTATCTTTCACATGTCAAAAAAGCGATCCTCAAATCCGACATAGCATCAGCAGAAAAGAAGTTGGAATTAGATAGCGAACCCTGATTGCCCCCCGTCATGATTCCTTTCAGAGATGAATGCATACGGGTGAATTAAATAATAAGCGGGTCCTTTTCATTCCAAGTGGCTCTGACCCGCTGCGAGGAAGGCAGTCTTTCTCGGTTAAGAAAGAGATGCAGGAGATGACGTCTCCCGTGCACGAGAGACGTTGCGGCGAAACATGCCGCGTGAATCATGCATGGTATTGTTGCCCAGCATAAGGAGGGCGACGCGTGAATGAGTCACATCCCGAAATTCCCGTGAGTGAGCACCTCGTCTTCGCCGGGCTGCTCACCATGATCGCGGGGAGCATCGACGCATACTCCTATCTGTTCCACGGTGCGGTGTTTTCCGGCTTGCAAACAGGCAACATCATCCTGCTGGGCATCAATCTGGGCCATGGCGACATCGCCGGAAGCGGCCGTTACCTTATTTCGCTTGTCGCGTTCATGCTCGGCACCGTCATCGCGCACGGCATGCAAAAACACTTCGGGCGCAGACCGATTCGAGTTATCAGCGTGCCCGTCCCCCAGCTCATCCTCGCCTACGAGTTCGCGCTGCTGCTGATCGTCGCCCTCACGGATCGGCTGGTTCCCGACTTCATATCCACCGCCGTGCTCTCGGCCGCGGCCGCCGCCGAGCTGCAGGAGTTCCGGCGGCTGAAAGGCCGTCCGTTCACGCCGCTGATGATGACGGGCACGCTGCGCACACTGACCGAAGGACTCTATGACGGCGTGCATTATCACGACCGCGCCAGCCTGCGTCGGTCGTTTGACCCCATTGTGGTGCTCGCCTGCTTCGCATGCGGCGTCATGCTCGTCACGCTCATCCGCTATGTTGCCGGATCGCTGTCGGTCGCTGTGCCCATGGTGCTGATCTCGGGCGCGATGCTGGTGCTGTACGTGAAACGCGACTAAGGAATCCGCTGCCAATAGTCAGGGCAGCTCTTCTTTTTGGCTTGCCACGTGTAGCCGCGGCAACAGGGGTCAGAATGCGAAGAATCAGTTAATCCGGATAGATTGGCCAGCCGGATTTTTTCCCCCCATTCGTCACTGCAGCAGGATCGGATCATTGATGATCATCAATGATCCGGGATGGTCTGGTGTATCTACGATTCTTCTATGATTTGTGTGCGGCGCCATGGAGCGCCGGTTCCTTCTTGCCGAGCTTGGCCTTGAGCAGCCCGATGACGGTGGGGAGAATGGAGATGAGGAGGATGATGACGATGACCAGCTCGAAGTGATCCTGCACGGTTTTGATGCCGCCGAAGAAGTAGCCGAGCAAAGTGAACAGCGTTGACCACGTCAGCCCGCCTAGCAGCGAGAACGGTGTGAAGCGCGCCCAGCGCATGCCGAAGATGCCTGAAATGAACGGCATGAATGTTCTGATGAAGGGAAAGAAGCGGCCGATGAAAACCGCCAAAGGCCCCCATTTTTCGATCATCGATTCGGTTTTGGCCAGCCGTTCGGGCGTCATCGCCTTGACTTTGCCCGACGCGATGATGCGTCTGCCGAAGAAGTGGCCGATGAAGTAATTGCATTGGTCGCCAATGATCGGCGCGGCCCATACGACTGGCAGCAGCGCCATGATCGGCAGCGCGCCGGGCTTGCCGGTGGCCGCGTCTGGCGCGGCGAAGAATCCGGCGGCGAACAGCAGCGAATCGCCCGGCAGGAATGGGAAGAACACCACACCGGTCTCGACGAACACAATCAGGAAGATAAAGCCCAACGTCGGCACCACTCCCATGGCGATCCACTGAACGATGATGGTGCGCGGGTCTTTCAGCAGCTCGATAAGAAAGTGAATGAAGCCCATGGAAGTCCTGTCATACGTGGTCGCAATGCGCATTCCACCATACACCACAGCCCTATCAGAGCCTGTGCTGACTTATGCGCCGAATGTGCGTCCAATCCAGTCGGTGAACAGCCTGGGCCAGGTTTGCACACATGGTTCGATGCAGCCAACGCCTCGCCAGGAGCTTCCGGGGGTGCCCAACGCGAGGCCGTGGCCGCCGGATGGGTAGAGATGGGCTTCTATGGATACGTTCGCTTTGCGACAAGCGGCGATCATGAGCAACGCGTTTTCGATGGGCACGGTCTCGTCGGTGATCGTATGCCAGAGGAACGTGGGTGGCGTTTTGGCATCGACGTGCTTGTCGATCGACAATTGACTCAGCAACTCCGGGTCGTTTTTGCGCTCGCCGAGCAGATGATCGAAGCTGCCGCGGTGCGCGAAACGCCCGGAATCGATCACTGCATAGGCGAGCGTCAAGCCGTTGGGGCGCACGGCATCGGGGTCGTAGCCGTGCCTGCGCAAATCGTCGTTGCCGGCTGTCGTGGCGAGAGTGCCTGCCAAGTGCCCGCCGGCCGAGAATCCAGCGACCGTGATGGCTTCGGGGTTCACATGCCATTCGTCGGCGTGCGTGCGAATGATCGTCATCGCCTCGGCGGCCTGCAGCAATGCAGTCGGGTATACGGATGGCCATACCGAATAACGCAGAATGAAAGCCTGATAGCCCGCGCCGACTACCTTGAGTGCGATAGGCTCGGCTTCGCGGTCCGAGGTCATCTCATATCCGCCACCGGGCAGAATCAACACCGCCGGTCGTGCGCGCTGCATATCGATTTCCGGGCTATTGTCGATCACATAACCGACGAATTGCGCCTTGCTGCCGTCGAGGCCGGTGATCGGCTGCTGAATGTACTGCATGAAGCTCCTTCTGCTAGATCCATGATTTAAACCACATATGATCCAGCCAGAATTCGTATGGCACGGGCATCGCGGTCCAGATCGGGTAGAAGAACAATGTCGTCAACGCGATCAATCCCAGAATGACCCCGACGCTGATCTTCCAAGCGCGTCGCGAAATGCACTCCTGCAGCCAATCGGCCACGTAGCAGATCGCGAGCACGATCCAAGGCAGGATGACGATGCAGTAGAACGTGAAGGTGGTACGGTTCAGATATTGCGCCCACGGCAGCCAGCCGCCGAGGAATCCGGCGAGTACAGCCCAGATCTTCCAGTCGCCGCGTTTTGTGATGGCGACGATGATGCCGACGATCACGCAAAGTGACCCCAGCCACCAGATCAGTGGATTGCCCAGTGAGGTGACCGCTGAAACGCATTGTGAGCTGGGTGACAGCGAGCACAAACCGGGGTGCCCTGGCAGCTTCTCCCAGTAGAAACTGGTCGGGCGTACTTGCAGCGGCCAAGTCAGCGGATTGGCTTTGTATGCATGCGGCGAGTCCAGCGTGGTATGGAACTGCCACATCTGCACATGGTATTGCACGAAGGATCGCAGAGCTTCAGGCAGCCAGGTCACGCCTTCGCGGGGGTTCATGCTCGCCCAGTCGTGCATGTAGGAATCCTTATGGATGAACCAGCCCGACCAGCCGGCCACGTACGTTCCCGCCCACAGCGGCACCATGAAGGCTGCGCTCGGCAGGGCGTCCTTGACCAGCCCGCTGCCCAGCCACCCGCGGTAGCCGATTTGATGTCGTTCCCACGCGTCCCATGCCACGCTGATAACGGCGAATACGGCGAACAGGTATATCCCGGACCATTTCACGCCAGTTGCCAGGCCGAGCAGAATCGCAGCCCCCGCCCGCCACCATGACAGGGCAATGCAAGGCCCTCGCATATTGAGCACGAAAGGCCTGCCGTGCTGTGAAGCGCTCGGAAGCCATGTGGCGGAGCGGGAATGCGAATCGACCGCATAGTGCTCGCGCAACTGCTCGCGTGCCCAGTCGCGGTGGATGAGCAGCAGGCTGAACGCTGCGAGCGCGAACACCATGATGAAGTTGTCGAGCAGCCCGGTGCGGCTCATCACGATGCCGACCCCGTCGAGCGACATCAGCAGGCCAGCGATCAAGGCAACTGGCGGATTGCGAAACAGCCGCAGCGTGGCGCGGATCATGAGAATGATCGCCACGGTGCCTGCTACGGCGACGCCGGCGCGCCAAGCAAAGGGATTTGTGGCTCCGCCGAAGAGCTTGAGCCCTGCCGCGATCAGCCATTTGCCCACCGGCGGATGGACGACGTATTCGGCTGTGCCGTACCAGCCGTCCACATGGCCGCCGGCGAATGCGGCGTCGATGGTCTGTTTCATGCCACCGATGGTCACGGTTTTCGGCCAGTTGCGCGGCTCTCCGGTCAGCAGCGTCGTCCACGCGTCCTTGACGTAATACGTCTCGTCGAATACGATCGCGCGCGGTTCGCCTAGCCGCAGGAAGCGCAGCAGCCCGCCGAAGGCCGCGATGAGCAGCGTGAACAGCCACATGACTGGACGGCTGGGCGCGGTCGCGCCGCGGTCTTGACGAGATTGCGGTTGGGGGGTGCGGCGATGCGCAGCAAACGGGTTGACGGATGACGGCATGGCTCCCCTTTCTGACTTGTCCCGACATTGTTCTGGTACTACATTATCCCGATTATCCATATTGCGGTGCGGCGCATGGCAGCACATAGGGGGCGGCCGCATGTTGCGAATGCCTGTTGTGGGCGCGGTGCGCGATACTGGGGGTATGGAAACGGAAGATATGCAATCCGCGCAAGCAGCGGACAAGCCGGCGCCCGGGGGCGAGCCGTTGCAGGAGAGGCGCCACCCGCATGGGGCGGCCCTTGTGCCTTCTGGCACCGTCATCCTCGCCGCGACGCCGATCGGTAACACGGCTGATGCCTCCGCGCGGCTGGTCGCGCTGCTGGAGCACGTCGACATTGTCGCGGCGGAGGATACGAGGCGACTGTACGACTTGGCCAACCGCTTGGGCGTGCACGTAAACGGCAAGGTCATCGCTTATCACGACCACAACGAGCGGAACAAGGCCGACGGACTGCTCGACGAAGTGGCTCAAGGCGCCAGCGTGCTCGTGGTGTCCGACGCCGGCATGCCGACGATCAACGATCCGGGTCTGGCCATCGTCCGCTGCGCCATCGAACGCGGCATCCCGGTGACATGCGCACCCGGGCCCAGCGCAGTGCTCGATGCGCTCGCTTTGTCCGGCTTGCCGACGGATCGCTTCTGCTATGAGGGTTTTCTGCCGCGCAGGCATGCCGAGCGCATGCAGCGCCTACGTGCGCTTCGCGCCGAACAGCGCACCATCGTGTTCTATGAAACGCTGCACCGCATCGCCGACTCGATGGATGATCTGCTGGCCGCTTTCGGGCCCGGCCGGCCGATGGCGCTGTGCCGCGAACTGACCAAGGACTATGAGGAGATTCGTCGCGGAGGCGTCGAAAGGATTCGCCAATCAGTCATCGATGACCCGCCGCGCGGGGAGCTCGTGCTCGTCATCGGCGGCGCAGACGACGAAACAGCCGCACTGGAAACCCCCGATGCTCTCGGGGTCGATGAGCTGGCCGCGCTATCGCTGAAACGATCGCAGTCGCAGGGTGAGCGCATCAAGGACTCCATCGCCCAGATCGTCGCCGAGCATCCGTTGCCGGACGGCTCCCTCGCCAATCGCAAAGAGATCTACGCGGCCGTGCTTGTGCTGCGGGATGGCGCATGCTAGATGCCGCGCGTTTATTAAGCACTTGTATCGCCTATTTGGCAGGTGCCAAAGTATACGGTTGGCACGCGTTCGCCTATACCGTTGAAACTACGCCATTCTGCGTCGCATGGTAAAGCTCTGAAACGCCTGCGATGGCCGTTTTCCTGGAAATCTGCTTAGTAAATGACAACTACGGGTTCGGCAGCCGGTGCATTCGCGATGGGCTCGGGTTCGGCGGCATCGCTGATTTTCAGCCGGTTCCTGCGTAGGCGGATTCAGCGGGTACGCGGCATTTGACGTTTGCGGCTATGACCCGGCTGATGCTGGGGATTGCCCGAGCGATTCGAACAACACCTCAAAGCCTTCTTTCACCCCGGGACCGCCTGCTTGGGCGACATATTCGAGCAGATTGGCATCGGCGCGCGGATTCGCGATCAGCCAGCGTCGAAGCTCAGGCGCTTCGCGGGCGATATGCCATAGCACGTCGTCGTCCTCGCTGCTGCACGCTACCAGCGGCGTGAGCGCCAGTGGAGGCTGCGGCGGCTCGTTGTTCCGCTGTGGCTGCACTTCCGCTGCGCTCTGCGTTGCATCATGCCGCAGCCGGTCAAGCCGGCGGACAGCCGCCACATCCGAGCTGGCACCGTTGAACAGCAGAGCCAGTCGCTGGTGAGCGCGCGAACGAACCATATGCCGGCCTCCTTGCGATTCCTGAGCTGAGAAAAGTCGTGGCGGATTCGTTGTATTGCACTGAATCCGATGCGCTGGAGCATGGCTTGACCGTTGCAGCGATTGCTTACGAGACGACTGTCCGCAAAACCGGGCTCGCCTGCCGTTGTCAGCGGAGCTCTGCGAGGGCTGCAGCAGCATCTCCACTCAGAAGCAGTGCTCGATGACGCTGAAGAACTGCCGCGCCCGTGGGGCATTCTGCCAGAAGCGGTTGGCGGCTAGGATATGCAGGCAATCCGTGGGGCGGAAGGCGTAGCTTTCCATCAGCGAGCAGACCATTTCGTTGGCTCGGATATCGATCGACTCCTCGTCGGAGAGCAGCGCAATGTCGCATGCCGTACGCTGCGGAGTCGTGAGCCGCAGCTGCCCGACCGTCGTCAGGTGTTCGGGCGGCGTGTTGCGGTTGAAGACGCGTATCCTGCGCCCGTAGATCAGTGATCGAAAATGCGAGGAGGAAACGATATCGATGGTTTTCGGGAAGCTCCCGCCCAGCCACACCCACGCCGCGCTTACCGCGCACGACACCGTGCCGCCGGGTGCCACCGATTTGACGATGGCACCGCGGCCGTAGAGCGTGTCGGCGTGCTCGGCGAGGTAGGCGCTCGCGCTGTCTAGCTTGTGCACAGCGCCTACGAGCGCGAGGCGTTGCAAAATCATCGGGCCCGGCAGATCATGGGCGCGCAGAACGGTGGACGGCGCGTGGATCGCCTTTGCGATGCCGGGGAGCGCCGCGCCCGGCA
Source organism: Bifidobacterium sp. (assembly GCF_022640935.1). Taxonomy (GTDB): domain Bacteria; phylum Actinomycetota; class Actinomycetes; order Actinomycetales; family Bifidobacteriaceae; genus Bifidobacterium. The sequence goes on along the minus strand of NZ_JALCCV010000005.1, from coordinate 7,890 downwards.
TCGAGGCTGTTGTTGTGTCCATGCGCCGACTGTAAATGAAGAATGCGTTTCATGCCTGTGAAGATGCCGAAATTGTGGATAAGTGGAAAACCAGCAGATAAAGGGGTCGCAATGTGGATAAGTCACGGGATAAGTCGATAGAAACATGAGGAATTTACCATGCGATAGAACAGCGGATATCGTTGATGCGTCCATGAATAAGTCGGCGGGCAAATCATGGGATATGTCCGCGGACAAGACGCTATATGCCGCAGCCATATCAGCGCATGCAGCATGGACGTATTGCCAGATGCGCCAGATGGCTTTCGCATATCGCGCTTGCCGGCAGATGGATATCACGGGATGCCGTAGGCGCGCGGGCGAACAAGCCGGTGGGATTGGCGGAAGAAAGCGGTTCTGTCCCCGCTGAGCCAGATAATCGTGGATTATGACTCATATTATGGTGAATGTTGCATGGCCGTATGCCAACGGTCCCCGTCACATCGGCCACGTCGCCGGTTTCGGTGTGCCTTCGGATGTTTTCGCGCGCTACGAGCGCATGAAGGGCAACGACGTGCTGATGGTCTCGGGCACCGACGAGCACGGCACCCCGATCTTGGTCGAGGCGGAGAACGAGGGCGTGGGTGCGCAGGAGCTCGCCAATCGCTACAATCGGGTCATCGCCAAGGATCTGTGCGATCTGGGATTGAGCTATGACCTGTTCACCCGCACCACGACCCGCAACCACGAGCATGTGGTGCAGGAGATGTTCAAACAGTGCCTGAAGAACGGCTACATCTACCAAGGCACGCAGAAAGTCGCGATTTCCCCGTCGACCGGGCGCACGCTGCCCGACCGCTACATCGAGGGCACTTGCCCGATCTGCGGCGCGGACGGCGCGCGTGGCGATCAGTGCGACAACTGCGGCAATGAGCTCGACCCCGACGAGTTGATCAACCCGGTCTCGAAGATCAACGGCGAAACGCCGCGCTTTGAAGAGACCGAGCATTTCTTCCTCGATCTGCCGGCGCTCGCCGAGGCCAATCTCGCCTGGCTCAAGACGCGCGAGGGCTGGCGCACGAATGTCATCAACTTCTCGCTCGGCCTGTTCAAAGAGGTGCGCCCCCGCGCCATCACGCGCGACATCGACTGGGGCATCCCCATCCCGGTCGACGGCTGGATCGACAACCCGAACAAGAAGCTCTACGTGTGGTTCGACGCGGTGATCGGCTACGTGTCGGCCTCCATCGAGTGGGCGCGCCGGCAGGGCGACCCACAGGCTTGGCGCGCCTGGTGGAACGATCATTCGACGCCGGCCTACTACTTCATGGGCAAGGACAACATCACTTTCCATTCGCAGATCTGGCCTTCGGAGATGCTTGCTTATAACGGGCAGGGTTCCAAAGGTGGCGAAGTCGGCGACCTCGGCCCGCTCAATCTGCCCGAGCAGGTCGTGGCCTCCGAGTTCATGACCATGGAGGGCAAGAAGTTCAGCTCTTCGCGTGGCATTGTGATCTATGTCAAAGACATCCTCGCGCGTTATCCGGTTGACGCCGTGCGTTATTACATTTCGGTGGCCGGCCCGGAAAGCTCGGACTCCGACTTCACCTGGGCTGAGTTCGTCCGGCACAACAACGAGGAATTGGCCGCAAGCTGGGGCAATCTCGTCAACCGCGTGGCCAACCTCATCAACAAGAATTTCGGCGCGATTCCTGAGCTGGACGAGGATTCGATGACCGAGGAGGATCGCGCGCTGCTGCAGGAGACATCAGACGCATTCGACATCGTCGGCGGCCTGATCGAGCGCCATCGTCAGAAGAACGCGCTGTCCGAGGCGATGCGCGTGGTCGGTGACACCAACAAATACATTTCCGCCGCCGAGCCGTGGAAGATCAAGGATGACGAAAGGCGCCTGGCAACTGTGCTGCATGTGGCAGCACAGGCCGTGTCCGACGCGAATCATCTGCTCGCGCCCTTCCTGCCGCATTCCGCGCAGAAGGTCTGGGAGGCGCTGGGCGGCACGGGCACGTTCTCGCCGTTGCCGCGCATCGAGGAGGTTGAGGACCTTGACGAGCCCGGCTTCCATTATCCGATTATCACCGGCGACTACGTGATGGGCGAAACCGTGCACCCATGGGTGAGTGAGCCGCTAATGCCCGGCGCTCCGGTGCCTAAGCCGTCTCCGATCTTCGCCAAGATTCCCAAAGAGGCCGTCGACGAGGAACTTGCACGCTTCGAGGCCGAACTGGCCGGGCGCGAAGCCGCCAAGAAGGCGCGCTTCGAGGCTGCCAAGGCCAGGCTCGAGGCTGGCGCTGCCGACGAATAGAAATTGTCTGCGGCTGGTACTGGCTGCCGTGCTGTCCCTTTCGTGACGTTTCCCCCGGTTTAGCGGCACAAATGGGGCAGTGGACCCCGCTTCATGCCCGCATGTCACACGATCGTTACACGTTTCACAGGGTTTTTTGAGACGCACCTATCGTTCCTCCAAGAAACAGCGGGTTATATAAGAGTTGTCGACAAGAACAGTTGCCGGCGAGGTTTGGAGACAAGCCCCATAACTGAACCCTTCTTCTCTCTTCTCTCTGACCCGGCGGTCTTCCCCCCGCCGGGTTTCTCTTTGCCGGAACCGGAATACGACACGCAACGAATTTGTTCACCGAGAGAGGAGTGACGTTACACGAGTTTGTTAGGTTCATAGAAGAGATTGCGACATATGCCGATGTGCGAATGGGGATTCGTGCGTTATCTGGCATGTGCGTGCGATTGCTGACCGAAACCGACCATGACGATCGAAAGGCCGTGCGACTATGACCAGTGCAACGACGACGAATAAGACGAGCAATGCGGCGAACGAGCAGCCGGCGAATGAACCCGAGATGGGGAAAGCCACGGGAATCAGGGATCCGACGACAGACCAAGCAACAACGGATTCGGCGAAAGAGGGCGCCGCCTCAGCGCATGCCGCAGCTGCCATGATTAAGGATGCTGCGAGGCCACGCCCGACGGTGGACGATGCCCCAACAGGTGATGCTGTAAAAACTGCAGATGATCCAAAGCCGGCGCAGAATGGCAACGATATACACGCGGACGACCACGCTGACAACGCCCCGGGAACCACCGATCCATCCAGAGCTTCCGATTTTTCCGGGCCTTCAGACGGTCCGACCCCGTCTGAGTCCGAGGCTTCCGAAGAGATATGGCACAGTCTGACGCCCGAGCGGACTATCGAATCGCTCAAGACTTCGGTGCATGGACTGACCCAGGACGAGGCCGAGCGCAGGCTCGAGCTCTTCGGCGAGAATTCGCTGGAGCAGGAGGTGGCAGTCCCTCAATGGAAGATGTTCCTGTTGCAATTCAGGAGCCCGCTCATCATGGTGCTCATCGTCTGTGGCATCATCACGATGGTGCTGGATCATCATGTGGATGCGTTGGCGATCTTCGTTGTGCTGCTGCTCAATGCCATTCTCGGTTTCTACCAGGAGGTCAAGGCGGGCGAAGCGGTGAAGGCGCTGGCTTCGCTTTCGACGCCTACGAGCCGGGTGGTTCGCGACAAGCGGGTGACCACGATGTCGACGCCGTCCATCGTGCCGGGCGATGTGGTGCTGCTGGAAAGCGGCGACCGGGTTCCCGCTGATTTGCGGTTGATCGAAACCAATAATCTGCGCATTGATGAATCGATGCTGACCGGGGAAAGCGACGACGCCAGCAAGAACACCAAAGTGAGCGACAAGGATGCGCCGCTGGGCGATCGCAAATCGATCGCCTTCTCCGGCACGATGGTGACCGGCGGGCGCGGCCGGGGCGTGGTCGTCGGCACCGGCGCGAACACCGAGTTGGGCGAAATCAACGACATGGTCAACACGACCCACACCACCACGCCGCTCGAGCAGATCATGAACCGCACCGAACGTGGCATCGCCGTCGCGGTCATTCTTGTGGCGCTGTTTGTCTTTGCAGGCGGCTGGATCATCAATGGCAATCCCACCGACGCTTTCCTCTCCTCGGTTGCGCTGGCAGTGGCGGCCATGCCCGAGTCCCTGCCGATCGTGCTCACGGTTGCCATGGCGTTGGCGGTCTCGCGCATGGCGAGGCACAATGCGATCGTACGACGGCTGCCGGCCGTGGAAACCTTGGGATCGGCCACGGTCATCGGCTCGGATAAGACCGGCACGCTCACCCAGAACCGTATGACGGTCGAGATGTGCTCGATCGGCGGCGGCGAGCCGCGGCAATGCCAGGCGGACACGGCTGGGCGCAATGAACAGGGCGACATGAGCGACCAGAGCGGTTCAGGCGACACCGCTGCCACCGACAACAACAAGCTGGATGCACAGCGCGGGCTGAACAATGCCATGGCTTCGCTATCGGCCGCGCCGCTTTCTCAGGATGTGCTGAGCCTGTTGCGTGCCGGCGCGCTGACCAACGAGGTGCGGCGCAGCACGGATGACGACGGCAATATCCAATACAGCGGCGATGCCGTGGATATGGCGATGGCCCGCATAGCTGACGAGACAGGTGCCGTCACGGATGAGGATCGTGCGGCCGAGATTGTGCTCGAAACGCCGTATGAGCCGGAATTGCGCTACTCGATGACCATGTGCCGCAATGAGGATGGCAGCTACACGCAGTATGTCAAGGGCGCGCCTGATACGGTCGCCGGCATGTGCACGACGATGGCCATCGAAGCTGACACGGTTGCGCAGCGCGATGGGCTGACCGACGCCGGTATCCCGGTTGACGACAATTCCGTCGAGGCCGCCGGTGCCGTCGAGTCTGCGGAATCTGTCGAATACACCGAAACCACGGGTTCCAACGATGCTGAGGATTCAACCAGTGTCGGCGAACCCGCACATCCGCGCGAAGAGCCCATGGACTACGATCTGATCAACGCGACCTACGAGACGATGGGCGGCATGGGTCTGCGCGTCATCGGCGTGGCCGCGCGCGAGTTCAGCGCCGAAATTCATCCCGGCGATTACCGCAGCCCCCATGGCATGCGCTTCCTGGGCCTCGAAGGCATGATGGATCCGCCGAGAAAAGGCGTGCGCGAGGCGATCGAACAGTGTGCGCAAGCCGGCATCGAGGTCAAGATGATCACCGGCGACCACCCGCTCACTGCGCGGGCGATCGGAGAGCGCCTCGGATTGCAGCACACCGACAACGCGATCACCGGCAGCGAGATGCTCGACATGAGCGACGAAGTGCTCAAAGGCCGGTTGCGGGAGACCTCGATCGCTGCCAGGGTCTCGCCGCAGGACAAGCTGCGCATCGTCGAGATTCTGCAGGACGAAGGCCAGACGGTGGCGGTCACGGGCGATGGCGTGAACGATGCTCCCGCACTCAAGGCAGCTTCCGTGGGCATCGCAATGGGCGAGTCGGGCACCGATGTGGCGCGAGAGGCCAGCGACGTGGTGCTTACGGACGATAATTTCGTCACGATCATTAAAGCAGTGCGCGAAGGGCGTGTGACGTTCAAGGCATCGCGCGGTTCGGCGTACTTCTTGTTGTCGACCGCAGTCGCGGCCATGATCGCCGTTGGCGTCAACGTCATCGCTGACATGCCGCTGCTGTTCATGCCGCTGCAGATGCTGTGGATTAATTTCGTCACCAACGGCGTGCAGGACATCGCACTCGCCTTCGAACCCGGACAAGGCGACGAACTTTCGCGGCCGCCGCGTCAATCGCATGAAGGTCTGCTTTCGATGGCCTTGTGGGCTAGAACGGCGGTTTGCGGGCTATGGATGGCGACGTGCATCCTCGTCATGTTCCGTGTGATGATCGATACCGGTTACGACGTGGTATCGTCCAGAACCATGGCGTTGACCTTGCTGGTGCTGTTCAGCTTCTTCATGTCGGCATCGGCGCGTTCGGAGAATATCTCAGTGGTTAGCCTCAATCCCATGCGTAACCCCTTCCTGCTCATCGCGGCCGTCGTGGCGATAGCGATACACGCGGTGGTCATGTATATTCCCGCGTCGGCCGCCGTGCTGGGTGTGGTTCCGCTCACGGGTATGCAATGGCTCATCTGCCTCGGCCTGTCGATGACCGTGCTGATTTTCTGTGAAGGCGACAAGCTTGTCCGCGCCCAGCTTGCCAGGCGCGGCTATGGCGTGCGCAGCGGGCTGCGCGCCACCGGCCGCAAAGCCCGCCTAGGCGTAAAAAGGATGCTGAGCCGTTAGACAGACGGCACTGTGCTGGTCTAGGCACTCAGCCGGCAAGTTCCCGTTAAACCATTACCTGCATGGCCTTGTCAGCGGCTGCCACGGATCGAGCTCGACCGGGGCGGTATCGAGCGCGGCAAGGGTATCGGAGTCGAGGTAGTCCTTGCGGATGACCAGCTCGGTGACGTAATTGCCGAACCAGTCGTCGGAGGCCACGTAGTAGCCGTCCTTGCCGGTGTCCTTGCCCCAGCTGTTCTCGACTTTCCATCGGTCGGCCTTGCCGTCCTTGTCCAGATTCACGCCGGTGAGTGTCATCGCGTGGTTGCTCGGGCGCTCGCCGTATTCAAGGCCGCGCGCCTTATCAAAGGTGAATTCGGTGCCGAAGAGCTCGTCCACGCGCACTGTATTGCGGTCAAAGATGCCGTCCTTGCGCAGGGAGTACTGCATGCAGTCGCACGCGAACCAGATGGGGTGACCTGCGGTGAGCTGGTTAACAGCGGCCTTGTGGAACGCGTCGAGCGTGACATTGACGAATTCGAGCTGTTCGGTCTCGGCCACATTGGTCGAGTATTTGATGCGGTAACGCGTGTTATATGCGCGGCTCGCCATCGGTACATTCGCCAGCGTGACGTAATCGTTGACGTCGACCGGTACGTAGCGGCGGTAGAAGTCGAGCGGCGTGATGCCGTAGGCGCAGATCTGCAGGCGGGTATCGGTGCCGGAACGCTTGATGGCATCTGTGTCGGGAGAATCCTTGGATTCGGTCGATTTGGCAGCTTTGGCCGACCCAGTTCCAGTCCGGTCCTTGTCGTCTGTGCCGCCCTTGTCGTCATCATCCTTCACGCGAGCGAGGAAATCGAAATGTTCAGGCGGTTCGCCGAGCGAGATCGCGCAGATGCGGTATATGACCTCCATATCCCGTATCTTCTCTTCGCGTAGCTCGTTGATGCCGGCGCCCTTGCTGTGCCGGTCGCGCAGAGCGGATGCGAACTCGCGCAGCTTGGCGGCCAGGTACTGGGTGAAAGCGTCGGAATTCCGTGAATTCGCCGATTCGGGGTAGGCGGATTTCGGCACGAGACCGTATTTGTTCACTAGGTTTACGAACATTTGCCACCAGCCGCCGTCTTCGGCCGGATACTCATTGATCGATTGGAACAGTCGGCTTTCGGTGCTGTCGTCGAGCGTGTCAAGCACGTTTTCCAAGTAAGCGTTCGATTTCTCGATCTTGTCCCAGAAGAACAGGTAATTCTCGGAAAACTCGAAATCCTCGAGATTCCAACGGTGCATCACTTCGAAGCGCAGCGTGTTGAGTGCCGCGAACATCCAGCAACGCCCGGAACGCTCCTGATTGGTGATTGAGCCCTGTTTGAGCTCGACCGAAAATTCGTGCGGTAGCTCGCGCAGTCCCTGATAGCTTGTCGCAGCGCTGAGCACGCCGCTTGCCACGGCGGCGTTCGCGGCTACGCGGTTGGCGCGGTCAGCCGTAAACGCCTCGCTGTAGTGGTGCACTTCCTCGGCGGTTATGGCGCGATTCGAAGGTGATGCGGTCATAATTTCTCCTCATACGTCGCAACGCGCACGGACGGCCAGGTCATAACCGATCTGACGGCGGCGCGCAACAGGCAAATCGACAGTGTATGGTTCGCCGACACTATACGCTCCGGCGGTTACGTGCGGCGACCGCGGCCGCCGCACGTAACCGCCGACGTACCTTTGGATTCGAGCGCCGGCCCGGTACGTTCCCAACCCA
>NZ_JALCCV010000004.1 GCF_022640935.1 Bifidobacterium sp. | reverse complement strand
CAGCAGCCGGCTGGTGATATTGGCCAGCAACGCCGCAATAAGCACCGCGCCTACGAGCAGCATGATCTTGTCGATGTTCGTCTGCAGCCATTCCACAATCGTGTGCATTTGCTCCCTGTCGCCTCCAATTGACGTTATCGCCGGCTGCAAGCCGGGTTGCTGTATGCCCAAGTCTAGCTGTTCAGGCGTAGTTGGATCGGCTGCTGGCCTCTCAGCGCTTCGCCGGAATATCCTGCTGCCAGTCGTTCAGCTCTTTGAGCAGCTGATGCTTTCGTTCCTCGTCCGCGAAGGAATGGCTGATCGAATTCTTGGCAAAGCCCTCGAGCTCGTCGAAGCTGAAACCGATATCGGCGAGCGCCTGGTAGTTGGCGCCGATATAGCCGCCGAAATAGGCGGGATCGTCGCTGTTCACCGTCACTGCCACGCCTCGGTCAAGGAAGCGACGGATGGGCAGGTCATGCAGATCGCCGACCACCTGCAGCCGGCGGTTCGACAGCGGGCACATCGTCAGCGCTATGCGGTCGTATGCCAGTCGAGCGGTGAGCTCGGAGCTGTCGATAGCGTGGACGCCGTGGTCGATTCGTTCGGCATGCAAGAGATCGAGCGCCTGCGTCACATAATCGGCTGGCCCTTCTTCGCCTGCATGGGCCACGCAGTGCAGCCCCATCGACCGGGCACGTGCGAAACACTCCTCGAACAGCGAGGGCGGGTACCCCACTTCCGCGGAGTCCAAGCCGATGCCGAGCAGTTCTTCCGCACGGCGCTCGGCGAGGTCGAGCACTTGCTGCGCCGATTCGACGGGCTTATCGCGCACGATCGAAAGGATCAACCCGCCCGAGATGCCGTAGCGTTCTCCACCGATCCTGAGTCCTTCGAGCAGGCCATCCACCACCATATCGAAGTCGAGGCCGTTATCCAGATGCACCTGCGGGTCGAAGAAGATCTCCGCGTGGCGCACGCCGTCCGCACTGGCGCGTTCAAGATAAGCGAGCATGAGATCGCGGAAATCGTCGGCGGTGCGCAGCACGGCCATCAGCTGATAGTACAGATCCAGGAACGACTGCAGATTCTCGAAACTGTATTGCGAGCGCAAGTCGTCCAAACTGTTCCAAGGCAGTTGCACGCCGTTGCGCTGCGCCAGTTCGAGCGCCAGCTCAGGCTCCAGCGTGCCCTCGATATGCAGATGCAGCTCCGCCTTGGGCATGGCGAGCAGGGCCTGCCGTGCCGCTGCTGATGCGCCCGCTGCCGTGGTATTTGCCGCGGAAGCTGTGGTTGCGTCGGATTCGCTCAATGTAGGGCCTTTCTCAAATATACTGTCGAAACAATAGTGTGATCAGTGTAGCTTTGCTGTGTTTCAGTATGCCCTAGCCACCCAGCGTCTCGCCCGTCTGCGGCATCGCACCGGGATCGGGCGTGCCGGCTGCGCGGGCGTCGCGGTGCTGCCGGTCGCGCCAGTACATCCACATCGATCGGACCAACAGATTGAGCGCGAAACGAATGTTGCGCCGATCCTGCGCAGAGAGCCCGGAGAACGAGCCGATCATGTCGGGCAGCGCCCGCGGCATGGAGGAGAGTATGCCGGAGAGATGATCGACCCCGCTCGCGGCGAGGATCGTGAACAGCGCATTGACGGAGCGCTCGCGCTGCTCGTGCGACAGGCTGCGCAGCCATTCGTTGAGCGAAGTATTGAAATACCGCGAGCTGGGCGCGATGGCGGGAAGCAGCTCGAATTCGCCGTTGCTCACCTGCCAGGAGAACGCCAGATGCTGCATGATGCCGCGCTGGTCGGAACGCACCACGACGCAGGGCTCCGGCGTCTCCAGAATCATGCCGACGATCGAGGAATCGGGCACGATCTTCTCGACCTTGCCCACAACGGCCTGATACGGCGGACTCGTCACCACGGCATCCGGAAAGCCCGGGCCGTCAAGCGAGTAGACGCGCGCGACGCGCTCGCGCACGTCCGGCGTGGCGTTCATCGCGGCATAGACGGCGAGATTGCCGCCCTTGGAATGGCCGAGCAGCACAATGGGGCCGCGCCAGACGCGTGCGACCGTCTGCAGGTAGTCGCAGGCCGACTCCTGCGCCAGGACCGGGTATTGGAAGGCCATGTTGAAATCTTCCTTCCAGCCGACGAAGGAGTCATCGGTGCCTTGGAAGGCGATGGCCAGCGTGCCGTCCGGCAGTCGCATCGTCACGGCGGCGAACTGCGTCTGCCGTTCGGCGCTGAACCGTTCGTCATACGCCGAAATCCGGATGCGCGAGAAACGAGGATTATGTTTCACGAGCGCGAACAACGTCGCCGTGAGTCTCGGGTCGGAAAGCCCTATCGTGTCTTCTTCGCCGTCTGCCGTCTGCCGCCGTTCAAGCTCTTCGGCTACTTCGTCGAGTGTGGGGCCGTCGAATGGCGCTGTCCGCAGCGCGCGCAGGGAATCGATCGGACGGCGCAGGCTGAAGAGCCGCAGCCGATCACGCGCGGTGCCGTACGCCGCGGTGATCGCAGTGAGAACCGGGACGAGCGGTGGCATGGGCTGGTAGGCGAGCGAGGCGAGCACGAGGGCGTCGACCGCATTGAAGGGGCGCTCGTCGAAGTCGCGCGTCTCCTCGCGCGCGTAATCGAGAATATTGCCCATAGAGCCTCCAAGCACGTACCCGTATACGATGATAGCCACCTGAGCCGCACCTCCGGCTCCTCTCCCAGAGCATGACGAGCTATCGGCTATCCCGGTTCCGGAAGAGTTGCGATCGTTGCGCCGCGCTGTTTCCCCGTTCCGCTGTGCCCCCTTTGCGCCGAACCGCGCGACTGCGAACCGCGTGATGGCTGGCGCGGACGGCGTAATCCGAATGCGATAGCATATGACAGGATTCGACTAGCAGAGAGGGCATGTATGCAGGAGATGGCAGAGCGGGACGCATCGGGTAATGCACGAGAGAAGGCGATTCGCCGGGCGGGCGGGCGGCTGCTCGGCGGGCGGCCGGCATGCTCCCATGAATCAGCTGCCGGACGGTGTGACCATGCGGGAGCTGATAGACGCATCGATATACTGCTTGGCGGATTCGGTCCGTTGAACGGGCAAAATGCCAAGGGCGTCGAGCTGCAAACACTTGTCCGGGCAGACAATGGAACGTCTGGTGCCAAACTCGTCGTGTCCAGGCGTGAACTGCTGGCCGATCTTCCTTCTCCCACTTGGTTTGAGCGAGACGGGGACATGCTTTACGCGGTGCTGGAGAACACGGGCGAGGTCGCTTCGCTGCGCATCGTCAGGAATGATGGGGGCGGGAGAGGCGCGGGTTGCCGCTGCAATGACGAACATCGCGACAACGGGCGGGTCTGTGGCGGGCGTGATGGCGCCAAAGATTGCGCCGATAATCTTAATCGTGACGGGCATGACGGGGATGACGGGGATGCGCGTGGGCGCAATGTGCGGCTAGAGCAGACTTCTCGCATAACGGTGCAGGGCGATGGCCCGACCCATGCCGCCCTCGCCATTGATGACGAGGGGCATCGCCACCTGATTGTCGCCTGTTACGGCGACGGCTCCATCGGCGTGCACCGGCTCGACGAGCAAGGCCGCATACTGCCCGGAAACCAGCTGCTGGAAGGCGAAGGCCATGGCCCTTTGCCGGCTCAGGCCGGCCCTCACGCGCATTGGATATTGCCGCTTCCGGACGGTCGTGTGCTGACCACCGACCTTGGCGCCGACCGGGTCTACGTGCACCGTTGGGAGCACGGGACGCTGCGCCGCAGCGCGGCGGTTCGGCTCGCCCCCGGTACCGGTCCGCGCGATATGCATCTAATGCCGACGAATGGCGGCGGCTGGCGTGTGGCGGTGGTCGATGAATGGGGCTGCACGGTGACTGTGCTTGCAGGCGTATTCGAACAGGACTTCGGGCAGGACACGGTGCCGCAACCGCAGGCTGGCGATGCTGATGCGGGCGATCATGCATTCGCCGACGGCGGCGTCCGAGTCGTGCAAACGATAAGCCTCGGCGGCGATGCCATAGATCAGGCCGCGTCTTTGGCCTATGTGCCATCCGGGCGGCTGGGCGATGCCGTGCACTGTGGTGAGACCGCGCGAGCGGAGGGGCATGTGACCGATGGCTGCGGCATCGCCTATGTAGGCCTGCGCGGCTCGGACCGCATCGTTGCTCTTTTGTGGGACGGCGAGCGTTTCGCGCGGCTGACCGATCCGGGCGTGAACGATGGGCGTGGGCGCGGAACCCCATGCGGCGGCAGCCGTCCGCGCCAGCTTGTCGCCTTCGGCACGTTGCTCCTGGCGGCAGACGAAGCTTCGAATAATCTCGCGGTTTTCGACATCGAAGACGCCGGCGAGCCATGCCTCGTCGCACGCTTCGACGCCGACTCGCCCACCGTCATCCTGCGGGTGTGAATGCCGGGGTTCGTTATCCTTGTGGCGGTAAGGTCTGGGAGCGATTGCAGCTCATTGTCTCAGGCCATCGCGCAGCCTGTCATCGCGGCTCAGCGCCATGCCGCTCGGCGATCGGAGGGAGCTGCCCTTCAATGGTGCTGTTTGTTTCAGGCCCCTGTCGCGGATTCAATTGGCAGACTGAGCATTGGCCATCTGAGCATCCAAGGAGAGGGATCTGGGGCTATCTGTGCCTAGCCAGTGCAACGATCCAGAGACAGGGCCTGGCTTTGCCGGGCCGATCCAAGATCCATCACGCCTCGGCCGGCCGCATGCTGGGCTTCGAGGCATCGCGCAAACGCAACAATGTGGATACGCGCGGCTGGTTGCGGGCCGGGCGCGACGTTCCCGATCCTCAGGCATCCGCACCTTTGCCCGTTGTTTTCGCCGGCGTTTGATTGCCCTGGATCTGCGATACGGCTTGCGGCGGTGCCCGCAGCGCTAATCGCCAGTCTGAACCTTTCAACTTCTGTAATCAGTGGCGCCGTCAGCAGCCCCTTCTGCCGCTTTGTTTTGTCTACTGCTGCTGGTTTCGCCGACATTCCCGCCATCGCCGGCAGTGCCGTCAGCACCGTCATTTTCGCCAGCGCCGCCCCGCTCTGCTGCAGCGACCAATGCCAGCGCCCCTTGACGATCAGGGCAATCGGGCACGCCGGACACGTGATGCTCAATGGCGAGCGAGGCGGCGGCATTGGCGATGCGCACGGCGTCGAGCAGCGACCATCCTTGGGCGAGCATGGCGCAGAACGCCCCGGTATGGCAGGCTCCGGCCGAGCGCGTGTGGACAGGTTTGACGGGGAAACCGGGCACGTGAGTCACGGTGCCGCCCGGCTCGCGCACCCAGGCGCCACGCGCGCCGGCACGCAGCACAAGAGTCGCCCTGAGCGCCTCGCCCAGCGAACCGCACAGCTGCTCCATGGCGTCGTCGAAAGCGCCGCCGACCGTGAGCTTTGCGGTGCTCTCGTCCCTCGGCACGCCGAGCCGATCAGCCAGAGTATGCGCCTCCTGCCGGTTGCACGACCAGATCGGACGCGCAAGCACGAGGTTTTCGAGCAGCTGGTCGCTGACGAGTTCGAGCGTGTTGGTCGGGTTGAGCACGATCGTGTATGGCCGCGCATCCGGATCGAGCATCGTGCGATCGAACAGGGCCTCGATGCCTGCGGCAGAATGGTCCATCAGCGTGTTTCCGCTGATATGCACCACATCGCCATCCGTGGGCTTTACGCCGTCGAAGCAATCGCTGTCGCCGCCCGATTCCGCGCCGTAGGTGGCAATAAAGGTTTTGCGCTCGCCGTCGTTGAGCACTAGCCGGAATCCGGTGTCCGAATCCAGCCGGTCTTGGCCGATATGCTCGATGCCATCGTGCGCCAGCGCCTTGCGCACTGCCGCGCCCCACAGTCCGCTGCCGATGATGCCGGCATGCTGAGCGGGCGAGCCCATGCGTTTGGCGGCCTGAAGCACGCGAAAACTGCCGCCGATGGCCGAGTTGATTTGTTTTGCGGCCGCAAACCCGCCTGCAGGAGGCATTTCGTTGACGTCCATCATGACATCGACCCAGATCTGGCCGAGCGAAAGCACCGATGCGGGCTGCGGCCGGCCGGTCCCTCCGAACGTTCGTGATATGAAATCATGCAGCATGATGACCTCCCTCGGCCGTCGTTGTGTCAAGCCATGCCTGCCGTATTCCAACTGGAGATGATGCGAGCATGGAATTCAATATTGAGGCCTTTTCTATCGCGCCAATATGTGCATTGTCTGAAAAGTTCAGCGCTGAGCGGAGGGGCGGAGGAGATGCGGACGGATGGTCTTCGACATGCAGCCGCATCATGAAACGTATGGTGATTATGACGGTACCCATCCAAATCGAGTATGGAAGAATGCGTCAACTCGGACGGATCCAGTCGAAAGTTCGGATTTCCGTCATCGAGCAGCCCGGGTTTCCGGGATAAATCACAGAGTCGAAGATGTAAAGGCGTGAATGGTATGCGATCGTGACTGTGCCGGATTTGCGATATGTCGGGGCTGGCTGTATAGTTGCTTGATTGTGTGTTCAGCAGCGTGCGCGCAAACGCAGGTACGCTGAACGCCAAGACTTGCAAGTCGAAGAATAGGGAGTCCATTATGGCAGCTCGTTGCGCAGTGTGCGGCAAGGGACCGAGAACCGGTTACACCGTTTCACACTCACATATCCGCAATAAGCGCACCTTCCGTCCGAACCTGCAGTCGGTTCGCACCACGATCGACGGCGAGAACGTTCGCGTCCGCGTCTGCGTCAAGTGCATCAAGGCCGGCAAGGTTCAGCGCGTGGCCGCGTGAGTCGCGAGCAATCGTGACCCAAACCCCGGAGGCGTCATCGCCTCCGGGGTTTTGCATATCTGCTAGGCATATTCTGACTCTGGGCCTGATCTGTCTCGTTTGCGACAGTTATCCGCGGCGGGCGTCGTAAACCAGACAGAGCTCAGCGCGGTATGTCTTGTTTTTGCCATTGCAGCAGGATTATTGCCAGAAACAAGATGGTGTGGTCAGCCGCTACCAGGCTTTGTCGGACTCGATCGCCCGGCTGATTGCGGCGCGTCTGGCACGGCAGCGGCGACTGTCGCGCTGATTGACAACAATGGAGGCCATGAGCGTTTCACTGGGCACCCCGATTTCGTCGTTGATGACGAACAAACGGCGGGTCAGCGCGCTCAAATCGTTAGGACTCGTCACGGTCGGCGACGCGCTGACCTATTACCCTTTCCGTGTGAGCGATCCGGTCGCGCCCAGAGCGTTGCGCGAGGCGTATCCAGGACAGCCGATGGCTTTCGCCGCTCAGGTGCGGCAGGTGCGCGTGGTGCCGATGAACGCGCGGCGCGGATTTCGGCTCGAGGCGATCGTCGATGATGCGGATTTCGCAAGGACTCGCAACATCGGTGGCGCCATCGCCCGGCTCGTGTTCTTCTCCGGCAAACGGCAATACATCGACTGGCTCAGTGCGCGGATGCACTCCGGCGTGGATGTTGTTGTCGCGGGGGAGCCTACGGAGTTCAACGGGCAGCTGCAGTTCACCCATCCAGAGGTGCTGACGATCGATCCCGATCCCAGTGGTTCTGCCGATTCCGGCAGCGCCGGGCCAACTGGTGCAGGAACATCACGGCACATGGTTGACGCCGACTCCGAGGAGGAGGCCTTGCGGCGGGTATGCAGGCCTCGACCCATATACCACGCGACTTCGCGCATTTCCAGCGAACATATCCACGAGTCGGTTCTCGGATTCCTCGATCTGCTGCGCAGGGACGACGCCGCGGAATCGGGCGATACGGCAGCTGATGCTTCGCAGCTTGCTGATATTGACACCGTTGAATCCGCCGCATCCGCGGCGGCTGTCTTGCGCCAGGCCATCCCGGACATCGTCCCCGAATCGATTCGCTCTGCGCGCGGTCTCATGCACCGGGCACAGGCTTTCCTTGCCATCCACGATCCGCAATCGACCGAGGAATTCCACCAGGCCATCGCCGCAATGCGCTATGAGGAGGCGCTGGTTTCGCAGGTTTCCGTACTGCAATCGCGTCAGCACGCCCGTCGGACGCAGGCCCGCGCATGCATCGAAGACTCCCTGCGCGACATGTTCATCGCCTCGCTGCCGTTCAAGCTGACCGGCGGGCAGCGCGAGGTCATTGATGATATCGCGGCCGATATGGCGCAAAACTACCCTATGCAGCGACTGCTGCAAGGCGAAGTCGGATCGGGCAAAACCGTGGTGGCCGTGTCTGCGATGCTGCAGGCCGTGGGCGCAGGGTACCAGGCCGTGCTGGTGGCGCCCACACAGGTGCTCGCCGAGCAGCATTATCGGACCATCTCGGCGATGACCAACGGTGATTCGATGCGTGTCGTGATGACCCTGCTCACCGGCGGCATGAAGCTGTCTGCCCGTCGCAAAGCCTTGGCGCGGGCGGCAAGCGGCGAGCCGGGCATTATCGTCGCCACGCACGCCGCGTTCTCCTCGACGTTCCAGGCGCCCAATCTCGCGCTGGTGGTCATCGACGAACAGCATCGTTTCGGCGTCGAGCAACGCGAATCGTTGCGCAGTAGATCGGATACGACTCCGCATCTGCTGGTGATGACGGCGACGCCCATCCCGCGCACTGCAGCGATGACATGGTTCGGCGATCTGGATATCTCATGGCTCACCGAGCTGCCGGGAGGCCGTAAACCGATCACAACGGTTGTCGTGCCGGAAGCCGACGCCCGGACGATGGCGGCTATGTTCACGCATGTTCGCGGGCGCATCGATGCGGGGGAGCGAGCCTATGTGGTCTGCCCGAGAATCGATATGGATGAGGATGCGGACGATGCGGACGGCCCCGGCGAGGATGGGTTCGAAGCTTTCGATGATGGTTTGGGCGATGAACGTGCGCAGAATGCCGCGGTCGGCCGTTTGCGCGCCGGCAGCGGTCGCGGCGGCGCCGGATCGCGTCGCTCGACGGGCCCGGGTGGCTCAGAAGACATCGAACCCAAGCCCCCGTTGCATGCGGTCGCCGAAATAGCGCAACGATTGCAATCGCTGCCTCAATTTGAAGGCATCGCCTTCGCGACGCTGACCGGCCGCGACGACGACGCGACCAAGGCGCAGGTCATGGCTGACTTCACCGCGGGGAAAACGCCCGTGCTTGTGGCCACCACGGTGATCGAGGTCGGCGTGGACGTCCCGCAGGCCAGCTGCATCGTCATATTCGACGCCGATCGCTATGGGTTGTCCCAGCTGCATCAGCTGCGCGGCCGCGTGGGCCGCGGCGGCACCGACTCATGGGCGTTCCTCGTCTCTCGTGCCGAGCCGGACAGCATCGCGGCCCAGCGTCTCGAAGTCATTCACCACTCATTGGACGGGGCTGAAATCGCGCAGGCCGACCTCGAATTGCGCGGCGCGGGCGATGTGCTTGGCGATGCGCAATCCGGTGGCAAATCCGGTCTCAAGCTGCTGCGCGTGGTCAAAGACGCTGCGATCATCAGGGACGCCCGAGCCGATGCGGACGCGCTGCTGGACTCCGACCCTGATTTGAGCCACGCGGTGCAATTGGCGGGCGCAGTGCTCGACTTCACGCGCGGCGGCGAATCGCAGATCGTCAGCAGCTGAACCGTGCCGAATATTCCGGGCATAAAAGAGTTGGCAAAAGGCTAAGGTGGACGATGGCGGTATGCGCCGGCAGGCGCCGACAAACGAGGAGCGAGCATGCGGCATATTATTCTCGACTGCGATCCGGGTCATGACGATGCGATGGCGCTCTTGCTCGCCGTGGGCAACCCGAGCATCGATCTGATCGGTGTGACCACCGTCGGCGGCAACCAAAGCCTCGACAAGGTCACCTATAATGCGCGCTCCGTGTTGGAAATGGCGGATGCGGCCGATATTCCGGTGCATGCCGGATGTGACCGCCCCCTCGTCCGTCCGCTCGAAGTCGCCGCTTCGATCCATGGCGAAACAGGGCTGGACGGCGTGGAGCTGCCGAAGCCGACACGACCTCTGGATCGCGGCCACGCCGTTGATTGGATCATCGACACGATCATGAACAGCGAGCCCGGCACCATTACGCTGGTGCCCACCGGTCCGCTGACCAACATCGCGATCGCCGCGCGCATGGAGCCGCGCATCGTGGGGCGCGTCAAAGAGATCGTGCTCATGGGCGGCGGCGTGCATGTGGGCAATTGGAGTCCGGTCGCCGAGTTCAACATTGCAACCGACCCGGAGGCGGCTCGTATGGTCTTCCGCGAGCCGTGGCCGCTGACGATGATAGGCCTCGACCTGACCCATCAGGCGCTGTGCACGCCTCAGGTGCAGGCGCGCATCGACGCGATCGGCACTGATCTGTCGGCTTTTGCCAGCGCACTGATGGACTTCTTCCGCACGGCCTACCGCAATGACGAGGATTTCATCGATCCGCCGGTGCACGATCCGTGCACGATCGCCTACCTGATCGACCCTGAAGTGATGGCCACGCGCCGCTGCCCGCTCGAGGTGGAAACCGCGGACGGGCCGACGTTGGGCATGACCGTCGCCGATCTGCGCGGGCCGGAGCCACCTGCCGAGGGCTGCCATACGCAGGTCGCGCTCAAGCTCGATTTCGACAAATTCTGGAATATGATCATAGCCGCCATCACGCGCATCGGCTAGACGGGCGATACAACAGTAACGATGGCAGACGGCATGGGAGGTAGAGTACGAGGCATGCATGTTATCGCTGGACGATTCAAAGGGCTGACCCTGCCTGCCGCGAGAACCGGGACGCGGCCCACGACCGACCGGACGAAGGAGGCGCTGTTCTCACGCCTCGAAGCGCTTGACATCTTGGAAGGCGCTCGCGTGCTTGACCTGTATGCCGGCACCGGAGCGCTCGGTATCGAGGCGCTGTCGCGAGGCGCGCGTGAGCTCGTCGCCGTGGAGTCGGCGGGGCCCGCGGCAAGCGTATTGTCAAAAACCTTGGGCGAATTGCGGCATCGGCGGGAGTGGGAGAGCGGCATGTCGGCCCACGCGCTGCGCCGCCGCGCCGAACAATTCGTGGCCGATTATGCCGGTCCCTCGTTCGCATTGGTACTTATCGACCCGCCATATGCGCTCGAAACCGAGCAATGCGAGACGCTTATGGTCAATCTGGCAGCAGGCGAGGCGACCGGCCCCGCCAGCGTCATCATTCTCGAACGTTCCACGAGATCGGCCGACCCGCGGCCGCCGCGGGATTGGATCGTCTCCGACCGCCGGAATTACGGCGAAACCGCCGTGTTCACCTTTGAACATGCCTGAGGGGTGGGGCTGTGCAGCGTTGCGCAGCAGTTCTCTGCTCCGGCGAACGGCTGAGATGCTGTGAGGCAGCCGCTTTCTGCCAGCTGGGCACTGCTGCGGAGCGTGTGCATGGGGGACAACGACGAGTGCGTGCAGACTAGGCAGCGCGTCGTGGATGCGCCTGCGAGACATCCCAGCCCAATGCCATCAAGGTTTTGCGGTCGGCTTTGTCAAGCTGCTTGCAGTCGAGCGCCTGGATAAGGTCGGGGCGGATGGCGCTGGTGCGTTCCAGCGCCTCGTCGCGCCGGAAACGGTAGACTTTGCCGTGATCGCCGCCGAGCAGAATATCGGGCACCGCCACCGTGCGCCAGAGCGCTGGTTTGGTGTACTGATGGTATTCGAGCAGCGCATTGCCGCCTGTGTAGGATTCCTCGACGATGGATTCGGGATTGCCCATGAAGCCCGGCAGCAGGCGCGTGATCGCCTCAAGCATCACGGACACGGCCACTTCGCCGCCGTTGAGCACATAGTCGCCGATCGAATATTCGCGCACATCGACGCCCCGCGCGCGATAGTATTCCGGGATCCGTGCGTCATAGCCCTCGTACCGTCCGCAGCCGAAGACGAGCCGTCCGGCGTGCGACAGCTCAGCTGCATCGCGCTGCGTGAAGAGCGGAGCGGAAGGATTGGGGAAAATCAGGACTGTATCGTTTGCATCGGCTGTTGCGCCAGCGACATCGTCACTGCCCTCGCCGCCCGGCTTCACACCCAGCAGCTCATCAAGGCATTCGCCCCACACTTCGGGCTTCATTACCATGCCTGCCCCGCCGCCCACCGGCGTATCGTCGACCGAGTGATGCACGTCGTGCGTCCAGTCGCGTAGATTGTGGGCCGCGATGCGCACCAGGCCGTTGTCTTGCGCCTTGCCGAGCAGCGACAGTTTGAGCACGTCGAAGTATTCGGGAAACACGCTGACGATATCGATATCCATAAGGCACCAGAGTACCGCCAAGGCGCGTCGCCAAAGCCAGCGCCGTTGCGACAAGTGATAACCGCGCATGACAGGCGTGTGAAGTCACGTCTAGGATCCGAGATCCTTCCAAGGTCAGGGTTGGTCAATGCCAAACGTTCGATTGTGTTTGCGCAGGTTGCATGTGACCGCTTTGCAAGCGACCACTGTAGTTGATGTGCAGCACACCGGGGAGATTGGAGGCGAACAGGGAGAAAGGAGAGGAAGAGGCGTGAAGGGACAGCACCCAAATACCACTGGCCGAGCAACGCATTGAAACATGCCAAGCCGAAGCGGGTTGTTCGCCAATCGGTTCCCAGCGCATATGCGGATGAGTCCCGCAGATCCTGCAATAGCGCGTAGTCGTTTTCCGAGCCGGTCACCTTGGGATTGCCGGTGCGCAGGAATTCCTCGGTTGCCATGCCCATTGTGTTCAAGCCATCGAAGGCGCGACCCATGCGATGCAGCAGGGCGGAAAGCCCTTTTACTGTGCGCATCGGTTTCTCGCCCTCCTCATGCAGCTCTGCTCTATCGTATCCTGCGATCGGGCCGATTCATCGAGCCGACGCGTTGGTCTGCACCTTCCTCAAGCAGTATCAGCGTTTTCCTCCAAGCGGATTCTTTGATCCGCGCGCTTTTCATTGATAGCCTTGACACTTGGAAGCCGTAATTCGAAAGGGGTGTGCAAATATGGACGAACACAATAAGAATGCCGAGGAACAGGGCCAGGATACGCCGAAGGTCAATGGCGTACCGGTTCAGGATGCGCCGCAATCCTCTCTTCCGGAGGCTCCGTCGAATGAACCCTCAGAAGACGAAAAGAAAGATCTCGAAACCGGTGCCTCCACATCTACCGATGATGTCACCTATGATGTGCCTCCGACAGATCTGTAAATAGGCGCGGGCTTGCAGGCAGATGCAGCCTTATGAGGCTGCATCTGCGTTTATCGCAGCACTATCGAAGAACGGCGGCCATCATTCGCGATGGACGCCGTTCTTCGTTCTGCATGGGATAGAGAAGCTACCGTTTGAGATGCAGTGCTGCAACTCCCTATTCTCGTGATTCGGTCCGGCGCGAGGATATCTTCGCGCCGGACCGAATCATGTAACTGCAGTCACGCAGCGCCTGGGCCTCATCGAGCATTATGTATGCCCGATATTCAGAAGATTGGCCGTCCGCCGGTCACGGCGAGCACGGTGCCGCTCACATACGAAGCTTCTGCGTTGTTCGCGAGGAATACCATGGCGCCGGCCAGTTCGGCTGGCTGCCCGGGCCTCCCCAGCGGCGTGCCCTTGCCAAATTCCGGGATGCCCTCGTGATCCATGGTCGAGGTGATCAGTGGCGTCCAGATCGGTCCTGGCGCGACCGCGTTGACGCGGATCCCTTTCGGCCCGAGCTGTTGGGCGAGATTGGCGGTGAAATTCGTCAGCGCCGCCTTGGTGGCCGCGTAATCGATGAGGTTGCCTGAAGGCTCGTAGGCCTGTATCGAGGTGACATTGATGATGCTGGCCCCGGCTTTCAGATATTTCAGAGCCTGTTGCGTGACCCAGAACGTCCCCAGCAGGTTGGTGTCGAACACCGTTTTCATCTCATCCGTCGTGAGGTCCTCGAACCCGTTCTCGCGGCGGCCGAATTGCGTGCCGGCGTTGTTGACCAGCACATCCAATCCGCCGAGCGCCGCGGCGGCATCGTCGACGAGTCCGCGGGCCCTGTTTTCGTCCCTGATATCCGTCTCGAATATCTCGCAGCTTCCCGTTTTATCGACGTCGATGATTTCACGCGTTCGCTGGGCGTCGGCCAGTTCGGGAGCCATGCAGGAGATGGCGACGCGGGCCCCTTCTCTCGCGAATGCGATGGCAGTGGCCCGCCCGATGCCGGAGTCGCCTCCGGTGATCAGCGCGCGCACGCCTACCAGCCGGTTCCTTCCGACCCAGCTGGTCTCACCATGATCGGGTTCCGGGGTCATGCTCGCCGTCGTTCCCGGCGGGTTCTGGATTTGCTGCGGATAGTCTTTATCGGTTCGAATTCCTATGTCATTGTGCGGGTTTTCGTTCGTTGCAGCATCTGTCATTATGCTTCCCTTCCGTAGGGTTGACGATGATCGAAGAAGAATCCCGTCATATGCCTGCAGCGGCAATTCCGTGATTCTTCGCTGATTCCGTTATTGCGCCGGCCTGGCCACTGTCGAACTGTGCTACCGTCGCACTGCGCCGGCCAGTGACCGGAGTAAAACCGACTGTCACTTTGTCGGCTTCGTACTGGGCGGTTCCATATCACATTCCGAACCGCTAATAGATCTCATACCTCGGGCTGACAGGTCGGGACACCCCTCAGGCGTGTCCCTCAGTCCTTGTCTGACAAGGCTATAGAAATTCCCAGTGCTATTCAACGTGAATCGCCCTATGTTTGCTCAAAACACAATTATGTGAATCTTTGAGGGTTGTCGAGCGCAATGGCATCCGCTGATCTCGTAACCGGATACCTCTCCAGTCGGATTTTTGTATTTGACGGCATTCGGCGTTTGAAAAGACGTGCGTGATAGGCGATGCCACAGGGCGTGGTATCAAAGCCAGCTCATATCGGCCGCGCATGGTGGAAGTGCAGGTTGAACGGCATACGGCATCCGCGGCGCGGCGGAGATCGCCGGTGCCAGGTGATGCAGCTGCGCTGTGCTGCTAGCGTTCTCACTGCACTCATCCGGCTTTGGGTCAGCGCCCATCAGCATCGTCCGCAGGGAAGTGGATGCCGGCGCTCTGGCGCATCTGCCAGAGGGTTTCGCACACTTCGCGGCTCGTCTTGAGCCAGCGCAAATAGCGTGATTGGTTTGCCGGTTCGGCTGGAGCTTGGATGACATCGGTGAAATCGCGCACTTCTCCGCTCATCGGATTGCCGGTTGGGGATGGGCAGATCTCTTGTACTGTGCCGTCGTCTTCCATGAGGCGGACGCTGCCGAGATCGCCGCCGTTGCCGAAGCTGAGAGTTTGCCGCCCTGCGTATATTTCGGATCCGAACCTGGAATTGACGGTTTTCGAGATGAGAAGGGTGACATCGAAATGCTGGTAGTGCAGCACGCCGGTGCCCATGGCGTCGGTGCCAGTCGGAAGCAACAGGCAATGATATTCGGCGGAATGCGGCGGCCCGAACAGGGCTATCGCGTCATACACCGGATACACTCCCAAATCCTGCAAGGCACCGCCGGAAAACTGCGCGGTGAATACGTTTGGTGCGGTTCCTGCGAGAACGGCGTCGTATTTCGAGGAGTATTTCATATAGGAAAAGACCGCGCCGCCGACCTGTCCCATATTCTCCACCTGCTCGGCGATGCTGCGGAATGTGTCGGTATGAATGTTCCTGGCCGCCTCGAAGAAACGCACCTGAGGGTGGTGGCGGAGCAGGGTCTCGATCTTGGCGAATTCCGTCGGATTCGAGAATGCGGGCTTCTCGACGATGACGTTTTTCCCGACGCTGATGGCTTTGGCCGCCTGGCTGTAATGCATCGAGTTGGGCGAGGCGATGTACACCGTGTCGATCTTCGAATCCGCGAGGAATTCCTCGATATCGTCATACGCCGGATATGCCTCATCGGGGTATTTGAACCGTTCCGCGGATTCGCGGGTTCTGGAAAGAATCCCTGCCATCTGCGCGCCCTGCTGCTGGTGCACCGCATCGGCAAACTGACGCGATATCCAACCTGTCCCGATAATCCCTATATGCATTGTTCCGCCCATCTGCACGTGCCGTTCGATCATTCTTCGATTATCTTATCGTTTTTTTCTGAGCGGCAGGCTACGTCGGATGCCGGTCACAGCGATTACAAGCTTCTGCCATTGGGCAGATGCCGCTATCATTATGCGTGTATGAATGAACCGGTGCTGCAAGAAGTGGAGAATGCAGCCAGGTGCGCCGCTGAAAGCCACGGTGTCGGGGAAATGCGTGTCTCTGGTGCAGTGGCCAGAGGAAACGCCGGCCGGATTCCGATATGGATTTGATCTACCGGCTTGCTTCAGAGAAAAAGGCCACTGCAGGGGTCATTATGTCGTCCAAGGGCGAGTCGGAAAAAGGCTCGGCAGAGCGTTTTCCCTTATCGTTGCTGACCTTCGAGTTCATCGCCAGGCACAGCCCGCCAGGAAGGCGGTTTTACGATGCCGCCGGGCACGACTTGAAGAGAGTGGTCTGATGCGCAGATCACAAGAAAAAGATGGACCGCTCTTTGAAGAGCCCATAGAGCACCTTCAATATGCGGTCGAAGACGTCAGTCAATTCTCGTCGGCAGAAGGACAGCTTTGTGTTTGCGCACTACCCCAGCCCGGGAATCAGGCCCCCGGGAGGGTTTATGGTGAGCGTTCCCTCGGCTGGGTCGATGTCGGGCACAATGGGGTCTACGAAGGGAACAAGCGCCGTAGTAGGCGTATTTTCGTCGGTTGCGTCAGTGCCGGCCACACGATCGCCGGCCAACCGTAGTTTCAGCAGCGACTGTGCAGGGCCGTCAATCACGTCGACGACTTGGCCCAGCACCTTGCCTCCGGGGATGCCAAGCACGTTGTCGTCGGCAAGCCGGGCCTCAAGTCCGATGAGATCCTTGGGATACCATGCATCTTCACGCGCCATTTCTTCGGGGTCATCTGCCTCGCCGTACAGCTCGATGCCGTTCAGGGCCTCGGCCGCGTCGCGATTGTCGATGCCTTCGAAGCGCAAGATCCAACGGTCTTTGAACGTCCGCGCGCCTTCGACGATGTATTCGTGCGAATCGTCGCTGGTGCGTAGGGACGAACCGGGGGAGAAGCGCCGCCCGGGCTCGTCGGTGGTGATGCGGACGTTGACTTCGCCTTTGAGTCCCTGCGCCCGGCCGATACGACAGACCCTCAACAGCTCACGCTGTTGAGGGTCGTTGCCATGCATTGAACGCCCCACTACTTGCGGACATCCATGATGTCGACGCGCACTTTGTGGTCGGCCAAGGCCTGCACCACGGTGCGGATCGCGTTGGCGGTGCGGCCGCTGCGGCCGATCACGCGGCCGATATCCTCCGGGTTCACACGCACGCGAAGCAATTCGCCGCGAGGGTTCTCATGGGATTTGACTGATACATCGTCGGGGAAATCGACGATGTTGGTGATCAGATGTTCAACGGCTTGCGCGAGCATGATTACTCAGCCTGCGCTTCCGCAGCCTCAGGCTCGGTGCTCTTGGCTTCGGCGGCCTTTTCGGCTTCCGCCTGCGCCGCAGCCTTGGCTGCAGCCGCCGAGTTCGCCGCCTTGATCTTCTGCGCCTGGGCTTCGACGGCTTCGATGCGGGCTGCGGCATCCGGGCCGTCCTCAGGGGTCTTCAGGGTGCCTTCGGCACCGTCGAGCCCCCTGAACTTCTGCCAGTCACCAGTGATCTTCAGCAGCTTGAACACTGCTTCTGACGGCTGTGCGCCCACGCCCAACCAGTACTGCGCGCGTTCGGAATCAATCTGGATAAGCGACGGCTGCTTGTTCGGATCGTAAATGCCGATCTCCTCGATGGACTGGCCGTCGCGCTTGTTGCGCGAATCGGTGATGACCACACGATAGAAGGCATAGAACTTCTTGCCCAGTCGCTTCAGACGAATCTTGGTTGCCAAAATGGCTCTCCTTGTAACTTAGGGTGCCGGCCGTCGGTTTTCTGTGGGGGCACAAAAACCTGCAGCCAGCGTGTTCCTCGCGGCGTGCGGGAATGAGAGGGTCCCGTATCCGTGAATAACTGGGACATTATACAACACAGGCATGGATAGCGCGACCTCTCGAGTCCCAGCATGGTATGCAATCGTGCCATATGCACCTTGGATTAGCGGATCGCCAACGTGGGCTTGAGCAGCGAGTGCCAATGAACAGTCTCGGGCGCGACGTCACTATGAGCGGCTAATCGAAGTTTTTCGTCGATGATGCGCAGTATTTCGTGGGCGATATCCGGCATGTTCTGCTCGATGCTGGAAAACCCAAGGGATTGCGCGGTGGGCGTGTTGTCGAATCCGGTGATGGCCAGCCCATCTGGCGACGCCATCATGGCACCGGTCGCCAGCGTATCGCTCACGCACACGAGGGCGTCGATGTCTGGCTGCCTGTCGAGCAGTTCGACGCAGGCGCTTTGCCCTGCGCCGATATCGTCTACTGCCTCGATCCGCAAGGCGCTGAGGCTATGCTCGTCCGCAAGCCTGGCCTGAAGCAGCGCATCACGCCATCCTCGCATGCGATCGTCACCTGTTCCGGATTCTTCCGGCCATCCGATAAGCCCTATGTGCCGGTGCCCGGTGAGGATAAGATGTTGGGTCATCTCCCGAATCCCCGCCCTGCCGTCGACATCGACCCAGGCGATCTCCGGATCGAGCACGCAGGGCGAGCCCCACGGCCGGCCGAACATCACGAACGTCTGACGGTGCCTGATCAGCCAGTCCGGCCTAGGGTCCTGATGGGTTGTATCGGTCAGCACGAACGCGTCTACGTCGGCGCCCGCGCACAATGCTGTGAAGTGGCGTATCTCGTCCTCATGGGAGTCTGTTTTGTAGAGGGTGATGCGAATATCCGCAGCGTCGGCACCGCCCGCCAAGGCGTGCAGGAACCGGTCATACACTGCAGAATGCGGATTCGGGGAAATACCCACGGCTATGGTGCCGCTGCGCTGTTTGCGCAGACGACGCGCCGAGGCGTTCGGCAAGTAACCGAGCTGGTCGATGGCGGCCTCCACCCCCTTTTGGGTTTGAGGTCTGACCCGTTGGGGTGCGTTCAGAACGTTCGAAACTGTCTGCGGGGAGACGCCTGCCTGTTTGGCCACGTCTTTGATGCTTACCATGGTGTGTGACTCTCTCCGTCAATGTATGTGCCTGTCCGATTATATCGTTCATATTTATAGCTGAAGCGCTTCCTCGAACCAGGCAAAGGCAAGGTGCTGGAATCTTATGCGGATACCGTTTGAATGGACAAAGTATTAGAACGAACAAAATAATAGCAATATCCCTATATGCTCATATATATCAACGATATATTTCGCTATTTTCAGCTTGACAAGACATAAGAAAAGAGTAATAATTCGAACGTTCCAAAAAAGAACGCATAAGCAAAGGAGCTTCTTATGAGCAACAACAAAACAAAGGGTACGGTGGCGCTGTCGCTCGCTGCTGTGCTCTTGCTGTCTGGATGCGGCAGCGGCTTCAGCAGCGGGTCCGGGGCCGCGTCCGGCAAGGATTCCGCCGGAAAACTCACGTCGGACACCTCGCGCACGCTGCAGGTGCTTATCGGCTCGTCGGGGGACGCCGAAACCCAAGCCGTGACGAAAGCCGTCGCCGACTGGTCGAAGCAATCCGGTCGCAAGGCGAAGGTCATCGCGGCGTCTGACGGCCAGCAGCAGCTGAGCCAAGGCTTTGCCTCGGGCGATCCCGCGGACGTCTTCTATCTCAGTCCCGATTACCTGGCAGGCTACGCCGCAAACGGCTCGCTGCTGGCGTACGGCGACATGATGGACACTTCTGACTACTATCCTTCGGTTTTGAAATCGCTTTCCTACGACGGCAAACTCTATGCCGTTCCCAAGGACGTTTCCACGCTTCAGCTCGTCATCAACACCGATATGTGGTCTGCGGCAGGGTTCACTGAAGCGGATTACCCGAAGAACTGGGCCGATCTTGCCGCTGTGGCGAAGAAGCTGACCAAGCCGGGGCAGATCGGGCTGTCGTTCGGCGGCGAATACGCACGCATCGGCGTGTTCTTCGCTCAGGCGGGCGGCGGGCTGGTCAAAGACGGTAAGGCGGTAGCCGATTCCGCAGCCAGCGTCAAGGCGCTGACCGAGGTCAAAAGCCTGCTCACCTCAGGTGTGGCCGCCTACGCTTCCGATCTGGGAGCAGGCTGGGGCGGCGAGGCCTTTGGCACCAAGAAGGCGGCGATGACGATCGAAGGCAACTGGCTGAGCGGAACCATGCAATCCGACTATCCGGATGTCAAGTACAAGGCCATCGAATTGCCTGCGGGGCCTGCGGGCAAGGGAACGCTGCAGTTCACCAATGGCTGGGGCATCGCGGCTGACAGCAAGGATCAAAAGGGCGCGCTCGACTTGGTCAAATACCTGACAGGCGACGACGTGGTCATGAGCTTCTCCAAGGCATTCGGCGTCATGCCCGCTTCCAAAAAGCTCGGTGCCGAGTACAAAAAGCAGTATCCCGATATGAGCGCGTTCGCCGACGGTTTGGCGTATGCGACCGGCCTGCCCAATCAGAAGGGCGCGGCCACCGTGCTCGGCGACCTGAACTCTTCGCTGGAGACGCTCAAGAAATCCAATCCGAAGACCATTTTGGACAAGGCCCAGACGAACTACGAAGCCATTCTCTGATTGATCGTGCCAAGTCGAGGGAGGTCTCATCATGACAGCGAAACGGCGACTATCGCCAGTGCAGACGAACGGCCGCATCAGCAGACGCGGGGAATCCATTTCCGGCTGGCTGTTCTGCCTGCCCGTCATCATCATCCTCGGGGTGTTCCTGTTCATACCGATCGTGATGGCGCTGTGGGTGAGTTTCTCGAACTGGTCAGGCCGTGGCGATCCGTTCTCGGCCGGAGTCGGCTTTGTGGGATTGACGAATTACGAGACAGTGCTCGCCAAGCCGGGTCTTGCACAGTCGGATTTCGGCATGGCTATCAAGAACAATGCCTGGTACACGCTGCTGGTCATTCCGCTGCAGACGCTGCTCAGCCTCTTGTTGGCTGTGCTGGTCAACCGCAAGGTGCTCAAGGCCCGCGGGTTCTTCCGCACCGCCTTTTACTTCCCGTCGGTGACTAGCTCGGTGGCCATCACCGTGCTGTGGATGTTCCTGTTCAACACCTCCGGGTCGGTGAACGCCGTACTGTCGTGGTTCGGCGTGCACGGCCCCAACTGGTTCAATGACCCCGATGGGATCGTGCACCTGCTGCTCGCCAAACTCGGCGTGGCGCAGGGGCCGCAGCCACTGGCGGATCATGGGCTCCTCGGGGTCTCTTGGTGGGATTGGCTGGGCGGGCCGTCGGTAGCGATGTTCGCAATCATCCTCATGGTGATCTTCACCACGTCGGGCACCTTCATGCTCATGTTCGTCGCCGCGTTGCAGAGCATCGGGGAGTCGACTGAAGAGGCTGCCATCATGGACGGCGCCTCGTCGTGGCAACGGCTGTGGAAGGTCACGGTCCCACAGCTCAAGCCGACCATCTTCACGGTGATCACACTGGGGATCATCGGAACATGGCAGGTCTTCGACCAGATCTACACGGGGACGAAAGGCGGCCCGGCCAAGACCACGCTTACTCCCGCCTATCTCTCGTACAGTGCGGCGTTCGATAATCAGGAATGGGGGCAGGGTGCGGCGATCTCCTTCATCCTGTTCATCATCATTGTGGTCATGACCGCTGTTCAGCGTCGCCTCATGAGAGAGCGCAGGCTTTCTCGGCGCAAGAGAGCCCGGTACGAGCAAATGAAACGTGAGGCACGCGCCATGGGCGTTGCCATGGCAGACGACTCAAAAGCCATGGCCCAGGCCGATCCGGCTGTGACCGTCGGACAAGTTGCCAGCAAGGGAAGTGTATGATGCAGCAAACGGAGCATCAGGCCAGCGTCAGTACGCAGCCGGATTCGTACGTCACGAGGATCGTCAGGCGGATTCGTACGTCGACGCCAGCCAGAAGCGGATGGCTGGTATATCTGTTACTGGTGGCAATGGCGGTCATTTACATCATGCCGTTCCTCATTCAGATATCCACCTCGTTCAAAACCGAGGCGGACGCATCCAATAACCCGGTTTCTCTCATCCCGGCGACATGGACGACGGCCGCTTACCAACGACTGTTCCTGCATTCGGACTTTCCGGTGTGGTTTAGGAATTCCGTCATTGTCACGGTATTCGTGACTCTGGGCAGGGCTTTTTTCGATTCCCTCGCCGGATATGCGCTCTCCAGGTTGCGATTCGCCGGACGCGGCTTCGTGTTTGGCATGTTGATCGCCGTGATGAGCGTTCCATCGGTGGTGCTCATGATCCCGAAGTTCCTCATCATCAAATATCTGGGCATCTATGACACCTATGCCGCCATGGTGCTGCCGCTGCTGGTCGATGCCACTGGCGTATTCATCATGAAAAACTTCTTCGAGTCGATTCCGCGCAGCGTCGAGGAACAGGCAATGATCGATATGGCAGGTCCTTTCCGCATTTTCTGGTCGATCGTGCTGCCGATGGCGAGACCCGCATTGGTCACTATCGTGATTCTGTCGTTCCAGGGGTCGTGGAATGAGCTCTCGCATTTCATCATCGCGACGCAGTCACCGGCGCTGACCACGCTCACCAAAGGCGTCGCCTCGCTGGCCAGCGGACAGCTGAGCCAGGGCAATCAGTACCCGCTCAAACTTGCCTCGGCGGTCATCATGACGCTGCCTGTCGCCATCATGTTCTTCATTTTCCAGAAAAGGATCATGAACGCATCCGAAGGCGCCACTAAAGAATAGCCCGATGCAGGCGTATACGAGCAAACGACTATTGAATGGAGTGTGGCATGAACTTAGCGCCAACAGAACCAGCGATGACAGAGCAACCCGGAGGCGGAGAGCCGCGAGTGACAGTTGAGCCGCCGCACCAGCCATGGATGCATGATATGAAACCATTGGTGTGCGCCCCAGCGCAGTTCTGGTCTAATGCGGATGGTTCGGTCGATGGCAGATCGCTGTGCGGATTCTATGTAGCTGATGTGCGGCTCATTTCATCCATCGCTCCCACAGTGGCGGGGGAAGAGCCTGCTCCGGTCGCATGGTCAGCTTCGGACTCGCGACATAGTTCAACGGTTCTGTTAATGCGGGATCTTGACCCGGGAAGCGTGGATCCGCGTGTGCGCATGCGCATTGAACGCAACATCGGCCACAACGGCATGCAGGAGGAGCTCGTCATCGAGAACGATCTTGACCATACGCTTGATCTGCCGGTCCGACTCGACATCACCGTTGACATGTCTTCAATGCAGGAGGTCAAAGGCGGTGCGCCGTCGCAGGCTTTGCAACAAGGACTGGTTACCATTCGCCCCGCTGTTGGCGGAGTTGGGATCGCGTGCCGGGGCATGAACGTCCAGCTCGCTGCTCACGGGGGTCGTGTTGCCGTCGCGGACAATATTGTGTCATTGGCGTGGAAACTCCATATTCCTGCGCAAGGGTGGGCTTCAGCGCGATGGGAGGCCCGCGTTGTCTCAAACTTCGATGCCGTCATTGCAGCCCCCGAGCAGCGGCCATGGGGAGATATGCGCCTTGACGGAGGAGACGCCAGACTCGCTCGCTGGGTAAAGCGCTCTCTGGACGACCTTGACGGTCTGCGTATGGCGATTCCTGCGCTGCCGGACGATCAGTTCCTGGCAGCTGGGGCACCCTGGTTCTTTACGCTTTTTGGACGGGACTCGTTATGGGCGGCAAGGTTCATGCTTCCCTTGGGCACCGAGCTCGCCGAAGGCACACTGAAGACGCTCGCACATTTCCAAGCGAACGCCACAAATATCGAAATTGATGCAGACCCCGGTAAGATCATGCATGAGCTGCGCGCGGAATCCTTGGAGTCACAAGGGGTTTTTGGCGCGGATGCCATGCGTTTGCCGCCGTTGTATTATGGCACGTTGGATGCTACTGAGCTGTGGATCATTCTGTTGGGCGAGGCGCGTGCTTGGGGTATGCCGGACTCGCGCGTCAGGCCGTTGCTTGGCAATCTTCAGGCTGCGATGACTTGGATGATGGACTACGGGGATGCCGATGGCGACGGTTTTCTTGAGTATATTGATCGCGCAGGCCACGGTCTGAGCAACCAAGGATGGAAGGATTCG
Organism: Bifidobacterium sp.; assembly: GCF_022640935.1. Classification (GTDB taxonomy): domain Bacteria; phylum Actinomycetota; class Actinomycetes; order Actinomycetales; family Bifidobacteriaceae; genus Bifidobacterium. The sequence continues at coordinate 71,197 of NZ_JALCCV010000004.1, read as the reverse complement.
GGGGATTCTATTCGCTGGCGAGATGGAAGGCTTGCGCAAGGACCTATAGCCCTATGCGAAGTGCAGGGTTATGCCTATCAGGCTGCCATGCTCGGAGCTGATATTCTCGAACGCTTTAACAGGCCGGGCTTCGACGAGGCTCGTGAGTGGGCCTCGAGGCTGAAAGCCCGTTTCAACGAATGCTTCTGGGTCGACGATGCCGAAGGGCGTTATCCGGCCATAGCATTAGACAATGAGAAACGCCCCGTTGATTCCTTGACAAGCAATATCGGCCACTTGCTGGGCACTGGGATACTCGATCGCCGTGGCGTGGCCGATGTTGTCGCTCGTCTGATGAGTCCTGACCTGTTGAGCGGCTATGGTATCCGGACTATGAGCCGTCGCAATTCAGGCTATTCGCCATTGAGTTATCATTGCGGAACTGTATGGACGCACGACAGCGCTATTGCAATGCTTGGTCTGGCCGCTGAAGGATATCGTGCCGAGGCGCTTATTGTGGCGCGTCAGCTGTTGCGTGCGGCAGAGCATTTCGACTATCAGACCCCGGAACTGTATTCCGGGGACAGCCCTGAATCCGGCGTGATGCCGTATCCTGCCGCATGCCACCCCCAGTCATGGTCGGCTGCGTCTTCCATCGCAGTGCTTGAAACAATGCTAGATATGCGGCCAACGACCGGGAATAATGACGAGATGCTCATCAGAGCTGATCCCATATCGAATCCGAGTAACGGATATATTGAGATCGCAGGAAGACATATTGAGTATAGAAAATAGCCGTTTTCATCATATTGCGGCATCGGCTGTGTTCCTTCCGGCCTCCGATGAGGCGTCCGATGCGTTTGTCGGCACGCCCGGCGGCTTGCCAAGCTTCATCCCAGGGTGGAAGGCAATATAAACTGAGTACAGTCGTTATGAACGCGAAGGGAAAGGAAAGCTACACGAGCATGCGAAACATTCAAGCCGTCCTATTCGATCTCGATGGCGTGCTGGTACCGACGACGGTGCTGCACATGCAGGCGTGGCAGGACCTGTTCGACGCCGCCTTGCCCGAAGGCGTTGCAGCCTACACCGACAAAGACTATTTCCAGTACGTCGACGGCAAGCCGCGCTACGAGGGCGTCGCCTCGGTGCTCGAAAGCCGCGGCATAACGCTGCCCCAAGGCGATCCGCAGGATGATCCGGGCGCCGAAACGGTGTGCGGCCTCGGCAACCGCAAGAACGACATCTTCGAGCGGCTGCTCGAAGAGCACGGCATAGAGCCTTATGACGACACGGTCGACGTGCTGCGGCACTACGCCGCCTCGGGGAAGCGGCTCGCCGTCGTCTCGAGTTCCAACAATGCCCGTGAAGTGCTCAGACGTGCCGGCATCATCCGGTTCTTCGACGAGGTTGTGGACGGCGAAGTCAGATCGCGCCATGGTCTGCGTGGCAAGCCTGCGCCCGATACCTTCCTGTACGGAGCGCAGCTGCTGCATGCGGATGTCGATGAGACTGCGGTCTTCGAGGACGCGATTTCAGGCATCAAGGCTGCGCGGGCGGGCAATTTCGGTTTCGTCGTAGGGGTGAACCGCGGCGTAGGCGAGAAGGCGCTGTACACCGCCGGCGCCGACACCGTTGTCAGCGATCTTGTCGAGGCCATCGACAGCAACGCCTCATCGCCGGCCCGGCGCCTGGCGAAAGCAGGCGAAGACCCGCTGCGTGCCGACGCCTATCCTATCGACCCGTGGCGTTTCGTGGAACGCAGAAGGCCCGGAGACGACAGCGGCACGCTGTTCAGCGTGTCGAACGGGACCATTGGGATGCGCGGCGCCGGGGCGAGCGAGCGCGTGCTTGGCAATGGCACCTTCCTCAGCGGTTTCCATGAGAACGCGTGGATCACCTACCCGGAGAACTCCTACGGACTGGCACGGGTCGACCAGCAGATCCAAGGCGTGCCGGACGCTTCGGATTTCCATATCTTCCTCGATGGCTATCCCATCGACGCCGAGCTGTCGACCACTGCGCAGGAGATCGACATGCGAAGCGGCATATCAACGATCCGCGAGGATTACGTTGTCGGACCAGGGCGTTCGTTGACGGTGAAGATTTCCAGAATGGCATGTCTGTTCGAACCGAATCTTGCGGTGATCACTCTTGATGTCGACACGAAAGGGCTGTCAGGCTCGTCGCTGGAAATCGAAGGGCGTTTGAATGTCCTGCTGGGCGACGAGGTATCGTTCGATGATCCGCGCAAAAGCCGGGTGCCCCGCAGCGGCATTGAGCGCATCCTGCACGATATCAGCGGAGCAGGGACCCGTCCGAGGCGAGGTTCTGCGGCCCAGCGTGCGGCGACAGGGAACTCGGTGCCCCGCAGCACCGCGATTCAGCAGCCGCCCACACTCGCAGGCTCCGATATCGTCGATGTGTATCGTTGCCAGAATTCACGGCTCATGATGGCCGTAGGGCTCCGGCAATACGTCAACGGGCAGCGCACGAATTCGACCCGGTGGCGGTTCTACCTTGGCGAAGATACGCAGGTTTCGGTCGTGCGCTACGCCGCATACCACAACTTCGCGCTTGAGCCGCGGGGCGTTTCCAGCGGTCTTGTGGCGATGACTCGCGTGCCGCAGGACGCCGAAAGACTGGTTGTCGCGTGCCGCAAGACGCTGGGGCGTTATGGCATGCCGGATGCCGGCAAGGTGCTGCGCAAACAGCACGCTTGGCTGACCCGCTTCTGGCGGCGCTCCGAAATCAAAGTGGACGTGCCAGACGGCGGGCGAGTGCAACAGGCCGTGCACTGGGAGCTGTTCGAACTGGCCCAGTCGTGCGCCTCGGTGCCCAACGGCATCTCGGCCAAAGGGCTCAGCGGCACTGGGTACGGCGGCCATTATTTCTGGGATACGGAAATCTACGTGCTGCCCTTCCTGGTCTTCACCGATCCGGCGAAGGCCAGAAAAGTGCTGGAATACCGCTATCGGATGCTGCCGGCGGCCAGACGCCGTGCGGCCGTGCTCAATCTCGACGGCGCGCTCTTCCCGTGGCGGACCATCAACGGCGAGGAGGCCTCGGCGTATTTCCCGGCGGGAACCGCGCAATACCACATCAACGCCGACATCGCCTATGCGGTCGAGCAGTATGTGTCGGTGAGCGACGACCTGCAATTCCTGTATCTGCAAGGCATCGACATCCTCGTCGAAACCGCGCGCATGTGGGCGAGCATCGGATTCGTGGACAAAGACCACAAGTACCATATTCACCGGGTGACCGGCCCGGACGAGTATTCGGCGCTGGTCGACGACAATTTCTACACGAACATGATGGCGCGCTTCAATCTGTCCGCAGCCTACTCGCGGATGCAGCGCATCAAGGAATCCAACCCGAACGTCTTCCAGGCGGTGGCCGACCGGCTGAACCTGGGCGAGAACGAGATGCAGGTATGGAAGCAATGCGCCGACCAGATGTTTGTCCCCTTCGACGAGCAGCTGGGCATCCACGCGCAGGACGTGGACTTCCTTCACCGTGAGCAGTGGGATTCGCGGCATCTCAAGGCTCGGCCGTTGCTGCTGCATTACCATTCGCTGGAGATCTACCGCAAGCAGATCATCAAACAGCCCGATGTCGTCATGGCGTTGCTGCTGCTCGACGACCGGTTCTCGTTGCAGCAGAAGACGGCGGACTACGAGTACTACGATCGGATCACCACGGGCGACTCCACGCTCTCCGCGGCGATCCAGAGCATCATTGGCGGCGAAGTAGGCCAAAGAAAGCTCGCGAACGAGTACTTCAGAGAGGCGTTGTTCGCCGATTTGGCCAACCTGCATCGCAACACTTCCGACGGGGTGCATCTGGCGTCGGCAGGAGGTATCTGGCTGGCTTTGATCGAAGGATTCGCCGGGTTGCGCGAGCAGCGCGGCAGGCTCGCGTTTTCGCCGAGGCTGCCCGAAGGCTGGAAGTCGATGTCGTTCAGAATCTCGGCACACGGAACGCCCATCGACGTCACGGTCACCCCGCAGGGAGTCCGTGCGCATTCGCTCGGCGGCGACGACTCGTTCCTGACCGTCAGCTGATGGTCGTCGGCTGATGTGATCGTTACGCATGGCTGGCAGCTCATGGCTGCCAGCCATTTTCCAGCGGAATCGTCATATGTGGAATTTCATGGGGCCAGAGTCGGCTAGGTGCGCTGCATAGCCGTGCCTGCAGACCGGCATTGACTGCGGCAGCCCGCATTCGGCGCAGTGTGCGTTATACAGCTGCGTCATACATGCAGCGTTGCGGCAAGAGCCAGATGGTCGCTGCCGGGAATCGTATGGGTCCGCGTATGGCTGATCGCGACCGAGTGATCGGCAAGGATATGATCGAGTTCGATCCGCGGCCATGGCAGTAATCTCGGGAATGTAGCGACAGGGCCGCTCCGAGCGCACCTGTTGGCGTCTCGGAATCCAGCAGCCAGCACATGGCGGAAGCTGGGATGATCGATGTGCGAATTGAGATCGCCCATGATGACGCTCGCCTCGTGCGGCGAGCTGGAGCGCAGTTGCGCAAGCCGGGTAACGCCAGTCGACCATTGCCTAGTGCCGCGCATAGGCGATTTGGGGTGCGCTGAGAAGAAGCGGATAGTATCGCTGCCTTCGGTGATCGCTGGCGCAACACCTGCATCGTCATCGTCGCCGGACCTCCCGAGCGCCGCCGCGTTGTGCACCGCATCCGCCGCGATGGTCAGACAGGGAACTTCGGCGCCTGGAATCGAAAGGGCCGCGACATCGGTTCGCAGCGGCGCAAATGCCGACCAGATGCCATTGAAACCGCCGTTGTCATCGCTTCCCGGAGCGCCGATGCTGTGATAGGGAAGCGCCTTGTTCAACCCCATGCCGCCGAGCCGCCTGACAAGATCCTCGGTGAGCTCCTGCAAGGCCAGCACCTGGATATGTTCGTTGCGCACTGCGTCCATGATCGCCTGGGGGTCGGCCCTGCCATAACGGCAATTCAATGTCATCACCTGTATAACGTCACCGCGCTCGTGTGCGATTGCAGCAGTGTGTTGTGCCGCTGCATTTCGTGCACCATTGCCGGCTGCGGCAGCGTTGCGACGATACGCTCGCCATTCGACGGCTGCTATCAACGCGGTGATCACTGAGCTGACGCATGCCATCCACCACTGTTGCGCGGCCAGCGACCACACGGTAATTGCGCCGGCGGGAATCCACAACAGCGGCGCGAGCGCAATGAGATAAGGCAGCGCGCCGCTTGCCTCGGCGCCAGCCGGAAGGAAACGCAGCGCCGACCACGCCGCGACGATAAAGAGCGCAGCCGGCAACAACCAGGAAATCATCCGAACAGACCGGACAGTCCGCCGCCCAGATTCGGCGGCAGCGTCGGTTCGCCGTTCTCTCCTGCGCCGCCCAAAGCCTCCTGCAGACCGGCAGGAAGAGTTGGATTCTGCGGCTTCTTGGCGAAGGCCGAGCCGCCGGACTTGGCTCCGTCGGTGCCGGCAAGCCGTTCGCGCAACGCTTTTTCCTCGGCCTCGCGCTTCATCGGGTTGCCGGACTTGGAACGCCTCTTCTTGTTCTTCTTGCCGCTCTTTTTGCCAGAGCCAGCGGCAGGCCCGCCGAAGCCGGGGATGCCGCCCATGCCGGATTTGTTCGACATGCGGCGCATCATCTTCGCGGCCTGCTCGAAACGCTGCAGCAGCCCATTGACTGCGGAAACGGTGTTGCCGGAGCCGTATGCGATACGCGCGCGCCGTGAACCGTCGATGATCGAAGGATCGCGGCGCTCGGTCGGCGTCATGGAGTGAATAATGGCCTCCGTGCGGTCGATCTCATGCTCGTCGAACTGCTCGAGCTCCTTGCGATGCTGCGCCATGCCGGGAATCATGCCCAACAGGCTCTTCATCGACCCGAGCTTGCGCACCTGCTGCAGCTGCTCGAGGAAGTCGTCAAGGCCGAAGGTGCCCTTCGACATCTTCTGCGCGGCCTTCTTGGCTTCTTCCTCGTCGAACTGCTTCTGCGCCTGCTCGATCAAAGTGAGGATGTCGCCCATGTCGAGGATGCGCGAGGCCATGCGGTCGGGGTGGAACACTTCGAAGTCTGTGAGGCCCTCGCCATTCGAGGCGAAGAGGATCGGCTTGCCGGTCACGCTGGCGACCGAAAGCGCCGCGCCGCCGCGGGCGTCGCCATCGAGCTTGGAAAGCACGACGCCGGTGAAGTCCACGCCCTCGTCGAATGCCTTCGCGGTCTGCACCGCATCCTGGCCGATCATCGCGTCGATGACGAAGAGGATCTCATTGGGATGCACTGCATCGCGGATGTCGCGGGCCTGCCTCATCAGCGCCGCGTCGACGCCGAGACGGCCTGCCGTGTCGATGATCAGAGTGTCATAGAGCTTGGCCTTCGCCAGCTCGACCGAGTCACGGGCCACTTTGACTGGGTCGCCACTCGTTGCCCCAGGTGCGGAGACCGCATCGCCGCCGGCTGATTGGACGCCCTTTTCCGGCGCGTAGACAGGAACGCCCGCGCGTTCGCCGACCACCTGCAGCTGCGTCACTGCGTTCGGGCGCTGCAAATCGGCCGCCACCAGCAGCGGCGTATGCCCTGCGTCCCTGAGCCAGTAGCCGAGCTTGCCGGCCAGCGTGGTCTTGCCCGCGCCCTGCAAGCCGGCGAGCATGATGATCGTCGGTGGATTCTTCGCGAAGTTCAGCGGCCGGTCCACACCCGCGCCCAAAATCGCGGTCAGCTCCTCATTGACGATCTGCACCACCTGCTGCGCCGGATTGAGCGCCTGCGAGACCTCCTCGCCCAGCGCGCGCTCGCGGATCTTCGCGGTGAAGGACCGCACGACTTCCAGCGACACATCGGCGTCGAGAAGCGCGCGGCGTATCTCGCGGATGGTCCCGTCGATATCCGCCTCGGAAAGTTTGCCCTTGCCCCGTAAATGCCTGAAGGCATTCGAAAGCCGGTCTGTCAAAGAACTAAATGCTGCCATAATGCCATTCAGTCTAACCGTTCGTAGGGAGAACGTGCACAGAACAATGATATGAGGATAATCACATCAGTGTGATGAAGCTCATAGGAAACCTTGTGGCACAGCGGAGCTGGAATGGTAACCTAACAATAAGCGTGCTACGCGATGCGTGCCTCAACGCATAGAGGCGGGTCGGCGGTCCTGAAACAATGAGGTTAGCTGATCATGGTGGCCGCGCACACGGGCGAATAGGACGATACCCAGCTATCCGCAGCCTGCACGGTTGCACGCAAAGGAGACTCATGGCAAAGAATGTCATTCAGTTCGGTTTTGATGCCAAAACCGCGAACCAGCACAAGGAAGGAACCATCAAGGCCGGCGTCGCTACCGTCAAGGTCCTTGAGTCTTGGGGCGTCAAACACATCTTCGGCATCCCGGGCGGCTCGATCAACTCGCTGATGGACGCGCTGTATGTCGAGCGCGACAACATCGACTACATCCAGGTGCGCCACGAGGAAGTCGGTGCCTTGGCCGCCTCCATGCACGCCAAATACACCGGCCACATTGGCGTGTGTTTCGGCTCGGCGGGCCCTGGCGGCACGCATACTCTGCAGGGGCTGTACGACGCACGCGAAGAGCATGTCCCGGTGCTCGCGCTCATCGGCCAGTTTGGCACCGCCGGGCTCAACTGGGACACCTTCCAGGAGATGAACGAGAACCCGATCTACGCCGATGTCGCCATCTACAACCGGCAGGTCTCCACCGCCGACCAGATGCCGCATGTCATCGACGAGGCGATCCGCCAAGCCTATGCCAAGAACGGCGTTGCCGTCGTACAGATCCCGGTCGATCTCGGCTGGGTCGACATTCCGCAGGGCGGCTGGTATTCCGCTGCTCATGCGCATCGGCGCTACCCGAACCCGGTACTCAACACCGAAGACATCGACGCCGCTGTCGAACTGCTGAACCAGGCTGAGCGTCCGGTCATCTTCGCTGGCATCGGCACGCGCGGCAACGGGCAGGCCGTGATCGACCTGAGCCGCAAGATCAAGGCCCCGCTGGCCAACACCGGCATCAGCTTCGATAATTTCCCTTCGGACTATGAGGCGCTGCTTGGCAGTCCGAACCGCGTCTCCACTAAGCCGTCGGTCGAATGCTTCCCCGAGGCGGACACGGTGCTGTTCGTCGGCAACAACTATCCCTTCGCCGAGGTGTCCAAAGTCTTCAAGAACGTCAAGAAGTTCATCCAGATCGACATCGACCCCTCCAAGCTCGGCAAGCGTCACAACGCCGACGTCGCCATCCTGGGCGACGCGGGCGACGCGCTGCGCGCGATCTGCGTGAAGGTCGACGAGAAGGAAAGCACCGGCTGGTGGCGCGCGAACCTTGCGAATGTCGCCAACTGGCGCGAATACGTCACCATGCTCGAGAAGAAGACCAAGGGCGATTTGCAGCTCTATCAGGTCTATGACGCCATCAACCAGGTGGCCGACGAGGACGCGATCTTCTCGATCGACGTCGGCGATGTGACCCAGACCTCGATCCGTCACCTGCACATGAATCCCAAGCAGATGTGGCGCACCTCCTCGCTCTTCGCGACGATGGGCGTCGGCATCCCGGGCGCGATCAGCGCCAAGCTCGATTTCCCTGACCGCCAGGTGTGGAATCTTGCGGGCGACGGCGGCTTCAACATGACGATGCAGGATCTCGCGACCGCCGTGCAGTATGAGCTGCCGACCATCCATGTGGTCTTCAGCAACCAGCAGTTCGGCTTCATTAAAGATGAGCAGGAGGATACCAACCTCGGCTACCTCGGCGTGCATTTCATGGACATCGATTACGCCAAGCTCGCCGAAGCGATGGGCGCCGTCGGTCATACGGTCACCGAGATCAGCCAGGTGCACGGCGTGTTCGCGCAGGCCGTGCAGGAGGCGCGCGATGGCAAGGTCGTCGTCATCGACGCCAAAATCAGCAACGAGCGCCCGCTGCCGGCCGAAATGCTAGAACTTGAGCCGCGCCTGTATTCGGCTGAGCAGATCGACGCCTTCAAGAAGCGCTACGAGGCATTTGGGCTGAAGCCGCTGAGCTACTTCCTCGAGCAGGAAGGCCTCGAAGCCCGCATCAAAACCGTCGAGCAGGGCGGGTTCTGAACTGCTGAGCCATAAAGTGGGCAGTCTCGCGGACTGTCCATAGGCGAAGTGGGCAGCCGCTATGGCTACAAAGTGAACGGTTGAGGAACTTGGTGTGCAATCATCCTGAGGTGTCTGCGGTTCGTGCGGCCTGACCGCAGACACTTTTCCGCGGCCGTGTTGCCGCTGCCTCTGCCGTCGGCAAACGTCCGTTGAGTGCCAGTAATCCCTCGTGGGCGCCAGAGCGGCGGCCTGCTGCTACGCCAGACTCCATGTGGAACCGTTCGGGCCATCTTCGATGGCGATGCCGGCGGCGTTCAACGAATCGCGGATCGCATCGGCCTTGGCAAAGTCCTTGGTTTTGCGTGCCCGGGCGCGGGCGGCGAGTTGTTCGGTGATCAGCGTGTCCAGAACCTCATGCTCGGATGGGCCGGCGCCAGCAGAGATTGAACCAGTGCCGACCGCCTCTCCAACCCACGGCTCGGCCAGCGGGTCGAGGCCGAGCGTATCGAGCATCGCGCGCACTGAAATCAGCGTGTTCCGGAGCAAGTCTTCGGTTGTGGCACCATCCGCTGTCTTCTCCGCGCCCGCAATGGTCGGAGCGTCGGCAGCAGCCTGAGAGGTCTGGTCGGCCTGACCGGCGCCATCTTGTGCGGAACCGGTCTGACCACCTTTCGCAGAGCCGGTCTGACCAGATTCCGCGGCCAGACTCGCCAACAGCGTATTGCCGCTGCGAATCGCGGTAAAGATCGCGGCGGTTGCGCCGGAGACGTTGATGTCGTCGTTCATGGCGACGACAAAGTCGGTGGGCAGGGCATCGGCGGGAACGGCAGTGATTTCCTCGCGCGGGGGTTGCCCGCCGAAGTCAGCGAGGGCGATGCCGGCACGCTCGATGAAGTTGCTGATGCGCCCGAAGGCGGATCGTGCCTCGGCGAGCGTCTGATCCGACCATTCGAGCATCGAGCGGTATTGCACGGATCCCAGCGCGTAGCGCACCACCCATGCCGTGTCCTGCGCCAGCACTGCCGGCACTGACAGTCCATTGCCCAAGGACTTCGACATTTTCTCGCCCTTGGCGGTCACCCATGCCGAATGCATCCAGCGGGCTGCTGAATTCCAGCCGGCTGCCTTCGTCTGCGCCATCTCGTTCTCGTGGTGGGGGAAGCGCAGGTCCAGCCCGCCGCCGTGGATGTCGAACATATCGCCAAGATACCGGTGGCTCATCGCGGAGCATTCGATATGCCAGCCGGGCCGGCCGATGCCAAAGGGAGTACGCCAGCGCGCAGTCGGCGGATCGCTGGGCTTCGGCGACTTCCATAATGCGAAATCGCGCACGTCATGCTTGTCGGGCGAGGCGTCGGCCGGATCGACGGGATTGTATTTGTCGCCGCCAGCCGCGTCCACGCTCGGGCCCATGCGGTCGGCGACGGCTGCGGCTTCATCGGCTTCGGCCGCTGCGTCCACGCCGGCAGACCGCTTCTGATGCGTCAACTCGCCGTATCGCGGCCAGCTCGCCACGTCGAAATACACGTTGCCGGTCGGCTCGCCATTCTCGTCGCGCACGACATACGCATGGCCGTTGTCGATGATGCGCCCGATCAGCTCGACCATGTCGGTCACATGCCCGGTGGCGCGTGGCTCATAGGTCGGCGGCAGCACGCCGAGCGCATCGTATGCCTTCGTGAACTCGCGCTCGTAGAAGTACGCCCGCTCCCACCACTGCTGGCCGGCGGCTGCGGCTTTGTCGATGATCTTGTCGTCGATGTCGGTCACATTGCGTACGAACGTGACTTTGTACCCTAGCCGCAGCAGCCAGCGGCGCACAACGTCGAAAGCGACCGCCGCGCGGATATGGCCGATGTGCGGCGAGCTCTGCACCGTGGCGCCGCACACATAGATGCCGACCTTGCCGGGCACGATGGGCACGAAGCGCGACACCGCGTGCGAAGCGGTGTCGTACAGCTGCAGCCTGGCGGCCGCGTGAGCCTGCAAACTGTTGGCATCGAGCGGTTTTTCGGCATCTGTCATGCCTCTGAGGGTATTAGCGTTCCCAGACAACATTCCACAGCTGAACCGCCGTTTACAGGGGCAATGTCACAATAGAGGCTATGACTTCACCGCAAGTGCTTATTGTGCAGCATGTCCCGTGGGAGAAACCAGGACGCATACTCGACAATCTCGAGGATTTGGATATGGCCGCCCAGACTGTGATCATCGCGGACCAGAAAAAGGCGAAGCTGCCGGATTTCGACGAGCTTGCGGGTGTGGTGATCATGGGCGGGCCGATGGACGCCACTGATTTCGAGCATTACCCCGGTCTCAAAAGCGAAGCGAAGCTCGTGCGCGCCGCGATCAGCGTCGGCAAGCCGCTGCTGGGCATCTGTCTGGGTCATCAGCTCATCGCCACAGCCCTCGGCGCAAAACTGAGCAAGGGTGCCACTTCGGAAATCGGCTTCGCGCCGATCAAAAGCGTCGCCAAACATGATTATTTTTCGATGTGGAACAAGCAGCTCAATGTGCTGCACTGGCACACCGACACGGTGGCGGTGCCCGAGGGCGGGACGCTGCTCGCCAAATCGCAGGCGACGGCCAATCAGGCGTTCCGCTTCGGCTCGGCGCTGGGACTGCAGTTCCATCTCGAGGTCACGCGTCCGCTGCTGGACGAGTGGCTGAGTGAGCCGGCGATGACAGACAGCCTCAAAAAAACGCAGATCGCCAAAATCCAAGCCGATTTCGATGAATACAACCCCCAGCTCCAGCCGCTTGCCGAACAGGTCTTCTCCGGCTTCGCAGCGCGGTGCAGCACGTATGCGCGCTCGCTGACAGCGTAGAAACCGATGAGGCGATCCTCCGTGCCAAAGGTGCGAGGACTCCATCTGCAGCAGTGTGGATGCTGCTCGCTGATGGCACGGTGAGTGCAGCGGCATGGCGCGTGCCTAGGGCTGGCGGTATAGTAAGAAGCCTTATGCCTACGTATGACTTGGGATTAGAGCATGTTTCGCTCAGCTTCGCCACTAAAACAGTATTCACCGATGTGACGCAGGGCGTGTTCGAAGGGGACCGCATCGGCATTGTCGGCCGCAACGGCGACGGCAAATCCACGCTGCTGCGGATGCTGAACGGCGTGCAAGAGCCGGATTCCGGGCGCGTCACGCGGCGCAATGGACTGACTTTCGGCATGTTGAATCAGCGCGACCCCTTGGACGACAACGCCACCCTACGCCAAGCCGCGTTGGAAGGCCGCGAGGATTACGAGTGGGCCGCCGACTCACGTTCGCGCGAAATCGTTGAAGCGCTCTTGGGCGGATTGAGCCTCGATGCGAGAATCGGAACCTTGTCCGGCGGGCAACGTCGCCGTGCCGATCTGGCACGGCTGCTGCTGCGCGACTGGGACATCCTGGCACTTGACGAGCCGACGAACCATTTGGATATCGTGACGATCCACTGGCTCGCCGAGCATTTGCGTCAGCGCTGGGCCACGGGCCAGGGCGCGCTGCTGCTGGTGACGCACGACCGCTGGTTCCTCGATGAAGTGTGCGAATCCATGTGGGAGGTGCATGACGGCGCCATCGACCCCTTCGAAGGCGGTTACAGCGCCTACATGCTGCAGCGCGTCGAACGTGACCGGCAGGCCGGGGCGCGCGAAGAACGGCGGCGCAATCTGGCGCGCAAGGAGCTCGCCTGGCTCTCGCGTGGCGCACGAGCACGCGCCACCAAGCAGAAGTTCCATGTCAAACAGGCGAACGCGCTGATCTCCGATGTACCGCCGATGCGCGACACCTTGCAGCTTAAACAGATGGCCACGTCCCGGTTGGGCAAGCAGGTCGTGGACCTGCTTGACGTGACGCAGATCTTCCGGGATCGCACGCGGGGGAGCGCGGCGTCGGCGGCAGGCGGCGTCGGCGGCGGCGAATCCTCGCCCGCGGCATCGGATGCGGGTCCGGATGCCGCGCCGGCGCAGTCGGATATCGTGCCAGCCTTGTACGCCGAGCCGGTGCTTACCGGCTCTCTCGATCTGGACGTCGATGACGCCAACGATCCGCGGCTGGCTGGTGCCGGAGCTGCGCAGAAGCCCGCGGGCGAAGACGATCCTGCCGATGATGGCAGTGACCCGGATATCACTTCGGCGGCACGCCGCGTCCGTGTCAGCGGCCGCATGATTCTCGACGACGTGACGTGGCTGATCGGCCCTGGCGACCGTTTCGGCATTGTGGGGGCGAACGGCGCGGGCAAATCGACATTGCTCAGCATCATCGACGGGACGCTGACCCCGACCGCCGGACGGGTGAATATCGGCAAAACCGTGAAATTCGCCGTGCTCACGCAGCGCTTGGACGAGTTGGAGAAGCTCAACGCCTATAAGGTCAAGGAAGTGCTGAGCCGCTATAAGCCCAGCTACATCGTCGAGGGCAAAGAGGTCACCCCCGCGCAGCTCATGGAGCGGCTCGGCTTCGAATCAGCGCAGCTGATGACGCCGATCGGCGACCTGTCGGGCGGCCAGAAGCGACGCATGCAGCTGCTTCTCATCCTGCTCGACGAGCCGAACGTGCTCATCATGGACGAGCCTGGCAACGATCTGGACACCGACATGCTCGCCGTGATGGAAGACTTGCTTGACACCTGGCCGGGCACGTTGATCGTAGTTTCGCACGACCGGTATCTGCTCGAACGCGTCACCGACCAGCAATTCGCGCTCATCGGCGGCAAGGTGCGCCACCTGCCCGGCGGCGTGGACGATTATCTTGCGATGATCGAGGCGGCGCAGGCGGGTTCTGACGCGAACGCTTCTGCGGCCGGCCAATCGTCGGGGAATGCGGGAATTGACGATGTGCCGGGCGATGAGAATGGCGAAGGCGATGAGAAGCTCAGCGGCAGGGCCTTTCACGACGCCACCAAGCGCATTTCGGCCATCGAGCGACGGCTGGCCAAGCTCGAAGAGAGCAAAGCCGACATCGAAAGTCTCATGGCCGCACATGACCCCAGCGATTTCCAAGGGCTCAACGAACTCAATGGGCAACTGGGCGACGTGCGGAACGAGACTCAATCTCTGGAAGACGAATGGATGGAGCTCTCCGAGCAGGTCGAGTAGTCGCGTTGTTGCATGACGTATTTTTCGTTGTGTGACGTTGTCAGCGGAACAGGAATGCCGGGTTTTCAACGTTTCTTGTTTTCTGAATACGTCGCACAACGGATCAAAACGTCATTCGGCGACCGAATGCGTCACGCGATGACGAAACGAATGCGGGCTTCGGGCTGGATCTCGGCTCGTCGAAAGAGACGGGAGCGTGAGCGCGCCACGACTCGGTCTATCGCCCGGTGATCTCCGAGCCGATGACCTTCTCGCTCAGCGCGCGCGGGCCGCGCGTCACGGCAACAGCGCCCGAGCGGACGAGCTCGATGACGCCGTATTGGCCCAAAAGGCCAAGCAACGCGTCGATCTTGCCTTCGGCCCCGGTCGCTTCGATGGTGAGCGATTCGGTGTGCACATCGACCACGCGCACGCGGAAGAGACGCACGATCTCGAGCACGTCGGAACGGCTCGACTCGTCGGCGGCCACTTTGATAAGCACCAGTTCGCGCTCGACAGTGGTGTCCGAATCAAGATCGACGATCTTGAGCACATGCAGCAGTTTGTTGAGCTGCTTGATGATCTGCTCAAGCGGCACGGCTTCCACATCCGCGGTGACCGTGAGCCGGGAGATGTCGGGGCGCTCGGTGGGGGAGACCGACAGCGAGTTGATGTTGAAGGACCGGCGGGCGAACAGCCCGGCGATGCGGGCGAGCACGCCCGGGCGGTTCTCCACCAGCACCGAAAGCGTGTGGCGCTCGGGACCGGGCTGCGAAGCGGGATAATTAGCCATGGTATATGCTCCTTGTCGCCTAATTGCGCGCAACCGGTTTGGCGCTGCGGACGGTATGTGCGGAATCCTTGCCGCTGTCGGCAGCGTGCGCAGGACCTGGCTGGGCGGCGGAAGACTGGGCGGCGGCGGCCCGATCATCGCCAACCCGCGCAGTCCCTGACGCAGCCGTGTCGGCACCCTCGCCGCTGTTTTTCAGCGGCGTGATGCCGGGCATATACACCACTTCGTCATTCGAAGTACCGGCGGCGACCATCGGCCAGACCATCGCATCCTTCCAGACGCGGAAATCGATGAGCACCGGCCGATCATGAGTCGCATTCGCCTGCTTGATCGCCGCGATCGCCTCATCCTTGGTGTGTGCGCGCAAACCCACGCACCCATAGGCTTGCGCGAGCGTGACAAAGTTGGGAACATCGTCCTCTTCGGGTATATCGTCGCCGTCGAACAGGTCGGTCTGCGAATAATGCTGTTGGTAGAACAGCGTCTGCCATTGGCGTACCATGCCAAGCGTCGAATTGTTGAGGATCGCGATCTTCAACGGCATGTGCTCAAGGAATGCGGTGGCCAGCTCCTGCGGATTCATCTGGAAGCTGCCGTCGCCGTCAATGAGCCAGACGGGCTTCTTCCCTTCGAAATCGCGTTCCGAGCCGACGCATGCGCCGAGGGCCGCAGGCAGTCCATAGCCCATCGTGCCCAAGCCGCCGGAGGATATCCAGGAATGCGGGTTGCAGAAATCGATGAACTGCGAAGCCCACATCTGATGCTGGCCGACGCCGGAGACCCAGATGGTCTGCTCGCTGGCCTGCGCTGAAATCTGCTCAATGACCCATTGCGGCGCCAGCGAGCCGTCGGTCGGCTTGACGTATGTGCTCGGGTATTCCTCGAGCCACTGGTCGAGCTGCCGCCACCACGAGGCGCGTTCCGGCCGGCCTTGGATGGCTTGCGTGCGTGCTATCTCGGGGATCAGATCCTCCAGCACGGTGCTCACATCGCCGACGATAGGCACATCCGGCTGGCGGTTCTTGCCGATTTCCGCCGGATCGATATCGATATGGATCACATGCGCGCTCGGCGCGAAGGCATCGAGGTTGCCGGTGACGCGGTCGTCGAACCGTGCGCCGATGGCGACTAGCAGATCGGAACGTTGGATCGCGCCGGTCGCCGCGATCGTGCCATGCATGCCCGGCATGCCCAGCACTTTCGGATCGCGGTCGGAAACAAGTCCGCGTGCCGGCAGCGTCGTGACGATAGGCGCATCGGTCAGCTCGGCAAGCGCCTTGACCTGCGCTCCGGCGTTCGATCGGACCGCGCCGCCGCCCACATACAGCACCGGTCGATACGACTGGGCGAAAAGCTTCGCAGCCTCGGCGAGGACATGGCCGTGAGCCTTGGTGACTGGATTGTAGCCGGGCAGGATCATGCGTTGCGGCCACGAGTAGAACATCGTTTCGCGCTGCGCGGTCTTGGTCACGTCCACGACGACAGGGCCGGGCCGGCCCGAGCCGGCGATGTAGTGCGCCTCGGCAAGGACGCGAGGAATGTCTTGCGCGCGGGTCACGAGGAAGGAGTGCTTCGCGACCGGGTAGGTGATGCCGACGATATCGGCTTCCTGGAAGGCGTCCGTGCCGATCGCATCCACATTCACCTGGCCGGTGATGACCAGCAGCGGCACCGAATCCATGTTCGCATCGGCTATGGCGGTGACGACATTGGTCGCGCCCGGACCCGACGTGACGATGCACACGCCGACGCGGCCGGTCGCAATGGCATAGCCTTCGGCCGCATGCCCTGCGGCTTGCTCGTGCCGCGTGAGAACGAAGCGGAAGCCGGTGTGATCGTTAATCGCGTCGTAGACGGGCAGGATCGCGCCGCCTGGTATGCCGAAAACGTCTTGGACGCCGAGATCCTCCAGAGAGCGGACCAGCGCTTGGGCGCCGGTCATCTTCTCCCCGTCGACGATGGTCTGCTGGCGCGCGGGCGAATCCGCCTTGGGCACACCGCTGAATGCTTGGAGAGGCGTTGGAAGCACCATGATCCCTCTTACATGCTCGTATCTGTTCACAATCTCGGCCTTGGCGACGCTGGGTCGCGTCGCGAGCCGGACAAAAACACGTCGAGCCGCGCGGGCGCTTGTGGCGTCGTAGCGACAGGACGTGATTGCCATCATGGTAACGGTAGGCTATGGCAAAGGCTTGTGTTTCGCCCACATGGTGGCGGATGATGCCGGCGCTGTCCTCGATCCGGCGTGACCGGCACGGTATTGCCACGTAGCAGCCGCTCGATCCTGCAGCCGTTCAGCTTCGCAGCAGCCCGCCTTTTGACGGCTCAGCCTGCTGAACCGTCGCGGTGATGCCCGCCGTGACGCCCGTGCTTGTCGGAATCGCGCGCATCCAGGGTCTCCCACGCCTCCTGCGCCGCGGCGAGTTGCGCCTTGCGCTTGCTGGTGCCCGAGCCGGTGCCCAGCACCTCGTCGCTGCTAGGCAGCACTGCGCGTGCAGTGAACGTCTGCGCGTATTCCGGCCCGTCCACCGCCATGCGGTAGCGCGGATCCTCCAAACCCATATCGTGGGCCTTGACCGTCAGCGAGGTCTTCCAATCGAGGGCGGGGCCTTCATGCGAAACCTCTTCGAGGGTATCGTCGATCAGGCGATGGACCACCGGCCGCGCGCCCTCGATGCCATGCTCGACGAATGTCGCGCCGATCAACGATTCCACGATGTCGCACAGGATCGAGCTTTTGCTCGACCCGCCGCCTTCGGTTTCGCCATGGCCTAGGAGAATATACGGTCCGACGTGCAATTTTTCGCGCGCGATCTGCGAAAGCGCCTCCTCGGATACGGCCTTGGCCCGCATCTTGGCCAGCTGCCCTTCGTTCATGTCAGGATGCAGCCGATAGAGCGTCTCGGTCGCGATGAGCTCAAGCACCGCATCGCCGAGGAACTCCAGCCGTTCATAGTTCAGCGCACCCGGATGCTCGTGCGAGAACGAACGGTGGGTGAGCGCCTGCACGAGGATTTCCGGGCTGAGTGTCGTGCCAAGCGCGGCGAGCAGCTCGTCGGCGGGCGTGCCTGGGCTGAGTGCGGGGCTGGAGGAATGGTCGGCCGCGTGGCCGGCGGCGTCGCACGGCCCGGCCGGGTGTCCCTCGGGACTGGAGCTGGGGAGCCGGGCGGGCTCAGTGGTTGCGGGGCCGGCTGCTGGCGCAGCGGAAGCATGGTTCTTGGCGGTGAAGGTCATCGCGCAGGTCCTTTCTGAATACACAAAGACCCCGCCACCCGTCGATGGCAGGGTCTTCATTTTTCGAGACTATTGACGTCCGGAGCCGATCACTTGGTGTGATTGGCCTGGATGGCCTCGCGGTAGACGCGGCCGCGGAAGGATCCGCAGCTCGGGCAGGCCATATGCGACAGCGTCGGAGCGCCGCAATTCGGGCAGGCGAAGGTCTGCGCCGCTTGCGCCTTCCAATTCGCGCGACGCGAATGCGTGTTGGCGCGCGAAGTCTTGTACTTAGGCAATGCCATGATAATTCCTCTGTTTCGTTCGAACGATTGAGCTTAAGCGTCCTACATATTAACGCGACCACCATACATTGTCCATTGTGTGGCGTCGTCTTGCGGATGTTAGGACTGGGCAGAAGCTTTCCGGCCATTTTCTTCCTGCTCCAACTGTGCTTTCAGCCCGGCCAGAGCGGCGAAACGGATGTCGGTGATGTCGTGGCGGTGGTCCGGATGCTCGTTGAGATTCAATCCGCATTGCGGGCACAGCCCGCGGCAGTTGGGCCGACACAGCAGCTGCAGCGGCAAGTGCTCTGCCAGCGCATCGCGCAGCAGCACCTGGATGTCGGCGAAGGCGCCGTCGGGACTCAGCGGGTAGGAATCCTCGGTCTCTTCCTCGCCTGCGACAATCTCCACCTCCTCTTCCGCGGCGGCACGCGCGTTGTGGTGCATGGCGCCCTCGCGCTTGGGGGAGTAAGGGAAGAAGGCCGTTGCCTGGACGTTCCAGTCGCGCCTGACGGGCGTAAGGCAGCGGGTGCATTCCGCGTGCAGCGGGGCGGTGACGCGGGCTTGGAAGATCAGCCCGTCAACAATGGAATCGAAGGAGCCTTGTACGTGCAGGCCCGTGCCTTCCTTGACCCCCACCACCGCGTCTCCGATGCCGTCCGGCGCGGGGAACCGCGCATCGACGTCCTTGTGCTGCCCTGCGCGCGATGAGAGCTGCGCGACGGGGATGGCCCACAGGGAATCTTCTGGACGTGACATGCTATCAGCCTTCCGGGTAATCATTGCGTTCAAGATGGGGCAGCTGCTCGTCGGCGTCTTGGCGACGTTCGTCCAGCACATTGAGGCCGGCCTGCACATCGCGTCCGAGCTTGTCGAGCTGCTCTTGCAAACCGCCCATTATAGCGGCGCAATATTCGTTCGCGCCCTGCGTAAGCTTGTCGGACTTCGCCTGCGCCTGATCGAGGATGGCATGGGCCTTCTGCCTCGCCAGCTCGGTGACGTTCTCCTGGCCGGCCAGGAATTGTGCCTGCTCCTGCGCGTCCTTGACCATCTGCGCGGCGCGGCTCTGGGCCGAGGCGATGATCGCATTCGACTGGCTTTGCGCACTTTCCAAGCGCCGTTCCGACTCGCGCATCAATGACGATGCGCGCTCTAGTTGGACGGGAAGCTTGTCTTTGAGCTCCTCGATACGATCTTCGAATTCCGCGCGGTCGATTTTCACCGTAGCGGGGGAGAATAGGCTGCCCTTGGCCTCGTGCAGCGCCTGTTCGAGATGGTCGAGAATGTCGTAGACCGTGGTGAACTCGGCCCTGCTTTTGCTTTCCGCGGCAGTGGCGTCCTGCGATCCTTCGCGCAGATCCGGCATCGCAGTCATCGGAAAAAGCTCGTGCACGCGCCCCGGCGCCGGCGCATCCTGGGCGGTGGCGTTGATGACCGGCTGCCCGCCCGCATGCTGGACTGCCGAACTCGCAGTATCGTCGTCAGACTCGGCCGTGTTCCTGGTGTCGTTCTCGGCATATGGTGCATCGGGCATTATCGACTCTTTTCTTGGTTAAGGGCGTTGGCCAGCATCGGCACGACATCATCGGGGACCATGCCGGTCACGTCGCCGCCGTGACGTGCCACATCCTTGACGATGGAGCTGGAGATATGTTCCAGCACAGGGTCGGCGGGCAGGAACAGCGTTTCCACATGGGCGAGTTTGCGGTTGACGAGCGCCATGCCCAGCTCGGCTTCGTAGTCGCCGTTCTGTCGCAGCCCCTTGACGATCACGGTCGCGCCGACCTTTCGGCAATAATCCGTGATCAGCCCGTCGGTGGAATCCACCTGGACCTGCGTGCAACCATCCTTGTCCAGCGCGCGGCGGATCACATCCACCCGGGTGTCGACGGAAAACATCGGCGTCTTCGCCGCATTGACAGCCACCACCACATGCACCTGCTCGAAAAAGCACGCGCAGCGCTCGATCACATCCAAATGCCCGGCGGTCACGGGATCATACGATCCGGGGCACACTGCGATAGTCATAGCCTCTAGGGTAACTCGCCGAGCAGTCAAGTGCCGCGGCTGATCCCGTCGCCGTTTCACAACGAATGCTCAGGAACCACATAACTGACCTGTATTATCGTGTGCCCGTTTATCTTCGTGCGACATATTCGCCAAGTCAGGAATGGCAGAATTCCATGGTTTCCTGTTTCCGCAAACCGCGCACAACAATATTTACGGCACACGACGAAGTACAACGTCACACGACGAAGAGGCTGGCGCTCCGCACTAGGTGGAAAATCCGCACTACGTTCCCGGCCGTCCGCTCCGTGCCCTTGGCGGGCGCTCGCTTCGCCGGCGGAAGCCCAAAGGGCCTTCCGCTTAATGGCTCGGCAGCGGAGATTCTGCGCCGAAAGCGTGCGTCAGGGCGTGTTCGGCCTATCGTCTCCTATGATGGTGCGTACATACGCCGCGCCGTTGGCGTGACATTGCCGGCATGACCGCATGGCGACGAATGCCGCCTCGGGCGCGGCGCGCAAGGCGCGGCGGCTGCAATACGCGGCGGCACAGGCCGCGAAGACGGTATCCACATTGAAGGACGGACACTATGCTGGGCGAACTGACGGATGCGTCGCACGACACGCAAGACAGCCGTGCAATCGTGCGAGGGTGGGCAACGCGTGAACAGGCAATGAGCGAACAGGTCATGCCGGGGCAGGTCGCGCGTGGACGGATAATGCGAGACGCGGCGCGCAACGAGACCGATCCAGTCTCCCCGCTCTCCAATCCGGATGCCAATACCGGCACCGCCGTCCTGGAACGTTCGCAGACCGAAGAGCAGACGAGCAAATCGGATGACGGCGACGCCGACCGCTTTGCCCACTACGTCTCCAAGGACCGCATCATGGAGTCGCGCATGACCGGTCGGCCCGTGGTGGCGTTATGTGGCAAGATCTGGGTGCCCAGGCACGATCCGTCCCAATACCCCGTATGCCCAGACTGCAAGCGCATTTATGAGGAGATGACCGGCAAATAGGCCAGGGCCGTTGCATACGGCGCCTGCAGCCCAATCGGTTGCAAGCGCCGTCGAGTCCAGCGCCATCGTGCTACAGCACGGTGATTTCGGTCGGGATCGCTGGGTCGCCTTTCATCAGCGACTGCGCGGCGATGGGCAACTCAGCCAGAGACTTTGCGCGATACGCCTGTGCGTTCATAATAGCCTCATGGCCTTGGTACTGCGCGTCGGCGGTTCCATGATCGACATAGCGCACCAGCAGATCCTTCCACCCGTCGGGCGCCTGATAATCGGCGAGTTCGTGTTCCGAACCGGAAATCACATGCTCGCATTCGGCGAGGCTGTATTCGTACGAACGATAGGCCAGCTTGCGGCCGGGCACGCTCGCCTTGTCCTGGGACTTCTTGGCCACGGGCTGCATCACGCCCTCGCTGTTCTCGCGTTCGGCGAGCTTGTAGACCATCGCGCAGGTCGGCGCGCCGGAGCCGGTGACGAGCATCGTGCCCACGCCGTAGGAGTCCACAGGAGCCGATTGCAATGCCGCCAGTGCGTATTCGTCCAAATCGTTGGTCACGGTGATCTTCGTGTTCTTAGCTCCCAAGGCGTCGAGCTGGTTGCGCACGCGCTGTGCGAGCGATGCCAGATCGCCCGAATCGATGCGCACGCCACCCAGCTCAGGGCCAGCCACTTCGACCGCGGTTTTCACGGCTTCCTCGATGTTGTAGGTGTCGACAAGCAACGTGGTGTTCTTGCCCAGCGCATCGATCTGCGCCTGGAAGGCGTCGCGTTCGGAGTCATGTACGAGCGTGAAGCAATGGGCGGCGGTGCCGATCGCTTTGAGATTGTACCGCTGCGCGGCCAGCAGATTGGCGGTGCCTTGGAATCCGCCGATGACGGCGGCGCGTGACGCCGCCACCGCAGCCGACTCGTTGGCGCGGCGTCCTCCCATATCCATGCACGGGCGTTCCCTGGCCGAGGTGACCATGCGCGAGGCTGCGGAAGCGACAGCCGAGTCATAGTTGAGAATCGAGAGGACCAGTGTTTCCAGCAGCGTGCATTCGCCGAAAGTGCCCTCCACTTGCAGGACCGGGGAGTTCGGGAAGAACATCTCCCCCTCGCGATAGCCGGTGATTGATCCGGAGAATCGGAAATGCTCGAGCCAATCGCGTGTTTCACGGCTGACGATGCCGCGATCGGAGAGGAATCTGAGTTCCTCGTCGCCCAGCTGGAAGTGCTCAAGCGCGTCTAGGATGCGGCCGGTGCCGGCTACGACCCCGTAGCGGCGGCCTGCGGGCAGATGCCTCGTGAATACTTCGAAGACGCATGTGCGCCGGGCGGTGCCGTCGCGCAGCGCCGCATCGAGCATGGTGTATTCGTACATATCCGTCATCAGTGCCGTTGAACCCGGCGCTGCCGAATAATCTGCTGTCGAGGAGTCAGCCATCGTCGCCCTTTCGTCGTGCGTAGTCGCGCGCAGTTGCACATGGCGTGGTGAATCGAACGCCGACCTCAAGTCTAACCGTTCGCTCTGCACACGTTCGATTCCGATTGTACGATGGGCTGAATCACGGTGGAATCGGGCGCGATCCCGGGTCACTAGGCCGTGCATCTGATTCAGGCCGAGAAGGAGCAATAATCATGAGAATCGTGGTCGCGACGCATAACGAGGGCAAGCTCTTCGAAATCCGCCGCATTATGCAGCAGGATCTGGGTGATTTAGCGCAGAAGGTCGAACTCGTCTCCGCCGGGTCGTTGGGATTGCCGGATCCAGTGGAGACCGGCGCAAGCTTCGCGGAAAACGCGTTGCTCAAGGCGCGTGATGTCGCTGGCCGCACCGGCCTGCCCGCCCTCGCCGACGACAGCGGGCTGATCGTCGACGTGCTGGGAGCCGCGCCTGGCATTCTTTCGGCACGCTGGTCAGGCGTCCACGGCGATGACCAGGCGAATAACGCTCTGCTGCTGGCCCAGCTCGCGGATATACCCGATGTGCATCGCACGGCGCGCTTCCGCTGCGCGGCCGCGCTCGCAGTGCCGGAAGCCCTTGCACGCAGCAATGCCGAGGTGCAGGTTGAGGCTGATTCGGTCACGTATGACATCGCGGTTCAATACGTGGAAACCGGCGATATGCCGGGCAGGATCATCCGCTCGCCGCGCGGCGAACACGGCTTCGGCTACGACCCGCTCTTCGTGCCGGACGACCAGCCGAATCGCACGAACGAGCAGGGCGAGCCGTTGACCAGCGCCGAAATGGTTCCGACTGAAAAGAATGCGATCTCCCATCGCGGCAAGGCCATCGCCGCCCTGATGCCCGACATTGAACGCCTGTTAGGCTGAGGATGCCTCGCGCATGTGTTGTTTTCGCGGAAAAGGTGTCGGCCGCGCCGCATCATGCACCGACGAGCAAATGGAATCCCATCATCATGATGATGGCGATCACGGCCGTCACGGATAGCGTGAAGCCTGCGAGCCGAGCGTTGCCCAGCACTTTGTCTGTGAACATCGTGGCGAAAATCGCCGTGGGGGCGAGACAGCACAAGGCTACGGCCTCGCGCACGATCGGGTCGAAAGGGAGCAGGAACCAAGCTGCGGCAGCGAACGCCAGCGAACAAGGCAGCCGCCAGCCGATGATCTCGAGAACGGCCTTGATGTCGTGCATATCCCGGGGCAATTCGGTGAGCATGCCGACCATGAGCATCGAGCAGAAGGCATTGGCGGAGTAAAAGGGGCTGGCCACCGTCGTGATCCAGTCCGGCAGCGTAACGCCAATCAGCA
Source organism: Bifidobacterium sp. (assembly GCF_022640935.1). Classification (GTDB taxonomy): domain Bacteria; phylum Actinomycetota; class Actinomycetes; order Actinomycetales; family Bifidobacteriaceae; genus Bifidobacterium. Next base: position 46,998 of record NZ_JALCCV010000004.1, on the reverse strand, counting down.
TGAGCAGCACCATCAGGATATACGTGTCGAATGAGGCCGAAGACAGGAACCCGCGCGCCACATTGCGATACAGGGCGCGACGTTGCAACCGCCGGGCGTCATGATCCATTGGGCGCATGTACGGCAGCGTCGGAGACTGCCCAGCGTGCTGCTGCGCCAAGGTTTTCCCCGGTTCGATGTGCAGCAGCGTCTGCATGATGACATTGGTTCCTGCCGCGACCATGACGCTGTTGCCAATATCGAACATCGCTGCGGGGACAAGCGCCGGAGACCCCAACAGCGACTGAAGAACAGGGAAGCAGAAGCAGCCGATGTTGAAACCGGATCCATTGAGCATGAGAAACGCTCGGTCGCTCACCGGGCGGTGCCGCGAACACAGGTAGATCAGCAGCGAAGGCAGCAGGGCGGCCGTCAGCGAAAACGCCGAAACCGCGAGCAGACTGACATCGTGCGGGTTGGTGGCGAAAGAGTAGGCAATGGCGCCTGGCAAGATCAGATTGAATTCCGCGGTCTGCACAATGCGATAATCGCGCGAGCCAAACAGGTGCATGCGTTTGAACAGGTAGCCCGCCAGAATGATGAGCACCAGCGTCGCCGGTTGGATGATCGCGGACATGACTTCCTCTTCGTAGGTCTGGCGGCGGCCTTCGCGTATGGCGCGCCACCGCCATGATAAGTCGTGGCGCCTATTGATGCCGGCGCCCTCCGTGTCGTTCTTGCCCAGCGGCGTTTCACCCAGTGCCATCCTCGCTCAGCGTCGTTATCATTCCGATCCGTCGCATTCCCCGCGCTAGGGTTCGATTAGTGCGAGGGTAGTGATGACTGAGTGGTCTCATACAGCGCATCCCCACATCAGGACCGAGATAGTGCCAGATCCGCGTCATCGCATGTTCGCCGGTTCGTCACTCCTGCAGGCATGCTAGATTAATGAAGGCCCTGCGACTGTCGCGGTCGCAGGGCTGTTGCACACATGGCGGAATTGGTATACGCGCAGGATTTAGGTTCCTGTGGCCTTGCGGCCTTGAGGGTTCGAGTCCCTTTGTGTGCACAACGGAAACAAGGGACGGGGGGTACTGGGAAAAGAAAGATTCGCGCTGCCTTCGAAATCTGTTTTGGGCACGTTTTGGTCGCATACCTGAGAAGAATGCCATTCAGGGCTTCGCTCACGCCATCAAGATCATCATCGAACGGATCCGCGTGCGCATCCGGCGTCATCGCCGCGTCCGTATGCACCAGCTGCTTCTGCACGGCTTTGACGGCTGCGCCGCATTTTCGCGACATCGTGTCTTCGAAATGTGATATTTCCCTCATAATCGCCCGAATAGGGCGTGCGTTGCGCTTCGGGACTGTTGCGAAAGCCATCGGTATATATAATGAATTCGTAATTTGGGCGGAGGTTCGACGCGGCGCGATGCGGCGTCGTTTGACGCTGCCCATGGAAGAAGAGATCTCATCATACGAAGGTGGCATTATGGCGACAATTGCTGTTCTAGGCGCGGGTTATGCGGGCATGCGCACAGTCAAGCGGCTGATCCACGAGAAGGTCGATGCCCGCATCGTCCTGGTCAACGATCACCCTTACCATTACGAATCCACGCAGCTGCACGAGGTCGTGGCGGGAAACAAGGAACTCTCCGACATCACGTTTGACATCCGTGACACGGTTCCGGACACGGTTGACGTGGTCATCGACACGGTCGAGCGCATCGACCGTGAGCATAGCCAGGTGATCCTCAAGAAGGGCGAGCCGCTGGCCTATGACTATCTGGTCAATGCGCTGGGCTTCGAATCCGAAACCTTCGGCATCCCAGGCGCCGAGGAGAACAGCATGTCGTTTAATAACATCGATTCTGCGCTCGCGGTGCGCAAGCATATGGAGAAGACGCTGGCGAACTATGCGACCAGCCATGACGAGAACGATTTGCACATCGTGGTGTGCGGGGCCGGGTTCACCGGCATCGAGCTGCTTGGCGAGCTCACATGGCGCTTGCCGCAGCTGGCGAAGGAATATTCGCTGCCTGAGGATCTGATTCAGCTCATCTGCATCGAGGCGTCGCCGAAGGTGCTTGGAATGCTGCCCGAGAATCTGGCGACTTGGGCGCTCGACTATCTCACCGGCAAAGGCGTCGCCATGCATACCGGCGTGGCGATCACTGAAGTCCGCCCCGGCGTCGTGGTGGCAGGAGACCAGGAATTCCATGCCAACACGATCATCTGGACCACCGGTGTGCGCGGCAGCCACGTGATCTGCGATTCCGGCTACGAGCAGCGGCGCAACCGGGTCATGGTCCAGCAGGACCTGTCGGTCAAGGGCCACCCGAACGAGTTCCTCGTCGGCGACGTCAGCGCCGTGCCGGATGCACAGTCGGGCCGGCCGTATCCCACGACCGCGCAGATCTCGATCGCGCAGGCCGACGCAGCCGCGGCCAACATTGCGGCGAAGCTGTCCGGGCGCGAAACGGGCAAGTTCGTGTTCAAGAGCGTGGGCACGGTCTGCTCGCTCGGCCCACACGCCGGCGTGGCGCAAATCAATATGATGGGCCACTGGAAGCTCAAGGGCCGCAAGGTCGGCATGGTCAAGCGCTTGGTCAATGACCGCTCGGTGCTTGAGCTCGCGCATGTGAAGGAAATGCTGGAAAGCAACTGATCCGCTGACCTGCTGCCGCATTGATCGGGCCGTGCATTGAATATGGGCCACGGCCCGGCCAATGACACCGTACGATCGGTAAGGTGCGAATTGCCATTGTGCGAGGCAGCGTTCGAAAAGAGGCATAATCGTGGGACTATCCATTCTGGGGCTGTCGCGATTCCAATTCGCGATGACGACCATCTACCATTTCTTCTTCATCCCGGTTTCTATCGGGCTGGCGCTCGCCGTGGCCATCATGGAGACGATGTACGCGGCGAACAAGAAGCCCGTGTACCTGAAAATGGCGAAATTTTGGGGCAAGATCTTCCTGCTGAGCTTCGTCGTGGGCGTGGTCACCGGCATCATCCAGGAGTTCCAGTTCGGCATGAACTGGTCGAACTACTCGCGTTTCATGGGTGATATCTTCGGAGCCCCCTTGGCTATCGAGGCGCTGCTCGCCTTCTTCATGGAGTCGACCTTCATCGGCGTGTGGATGTTCACCTGGGACCGCTTCAAGCCTGCCGTGCACGCGATATTCATGTGGCTGACTTGGTTGGGCTCGACCCTCTCGGCTATCTGGATCTTGGCGGCCAATAGCTTCATGCAGCACCCGACCGGCTTCGAGATCAACAAGGCGACCGGGCACGTGCGGCTGCGCAGCTTCATGGATGTGGTCGCAAACCCGCAGCTGTGGCGGGCCTTCCCGCACGTCATCTTCGCGGCGGTGATGACCGGCGGCATGATCATCCTGGGCATGAGCGCCTTCGGGATGCTGCACAAGCGCACGCAGCAGCACGACGGCGACAAGGCCTTCTTCACCAAGTCGATCCGCTTCGGCGCGGTCGTTGCGCTCGTCGGCGCCATATTCGCTACGTACGCCGGCGACTTGCAGACCCAGTTCATCATCAGGGACCAGCCGATGAAATTCGCGGCGACCGAGGCCATATACGACGACACCAGCGACCCGGCCCCGTGGGCCGTCGTCTCGCTGATCAACGAGAAGGACAAGACCGCCAACAGCATCGAGATCCCCTATATGCTCTCGTTGCTCTCATATCACAGCACATCAGGCTCGGTCAAGGGCATGAACACGGTCAACAAAGAGCTGCATGAGCAGTACGACGCGAAGTTCGGCAAGGACATGAACTACTATGTGCCGGTCACCACGCTGTTCTGGAGCTTCAGATTCATGGCGCTGTCCGCGGCAATAGCGGGGCTGGCGTCGATCCTGGCGCTATGGTTCACGCGCAAAGGCAAGGACACGCTGATGAACTACCGCTGGCTGCTGTGGATTATGGGGGCGTGCACCTTCACACCGTTCATCGGCACCACCGGCGGCTGGCTCATCACCGAGCTCGGGCGTTACCCATGGATCGTCTACGGGCTGCTGACCATCGCCGACGGCGTCTCGCCGACCGCGACCGTGCCGAGCCTGCTATTCACCAACATCGTCTACTTCCTGCTGTTCCTGCTGCTCGGAGCGGTGATGATCTTCTACTCGCGCCGGGTGCTCTACCAAGGCCCCGACGGCGAGGGCGAGCTGCCGGCCGGCAAAGCCAGGGCGGCTGAACGCACATCGCCTGTGTCTGCTCAATCAACTGGTTCGATTTCTGGCAACGCAGGTGGTACTGAAAGGAGCGTGGCACTCTCATGAATTTCCTGGAAGGCTTATGGTTCATCGTCATCGCGCTGTTGTTCGCGCTGTTCCTTGCGTTTGACGGCCTCGACTTCGGCGTCGGCATGGCCACGCGCTTTATTGCGGAGAATGGCCGCGAGCGCAGCCTGTTCATGCGTGCCATCGGCCCGCATTGGGATGGCAACGAAGTGTGGCTCATCACCGCCGGCGGCGCCATGTTCGCGGCGTTCCCGCTGTGGTATGCCAGCCTGTTCTCCGGCTATTACATTCTGCTGTTTCTGGTGCTCGTCGGACTCATTCTGCGCGGCGTATCGTTCGAATTCTCCGCGCATGCGCTCACCGACCGCGAGCGTTCGGTATGGCAGTGGGCGAATTTCGTCGGCAGCCTCGCCGCGCCGTTCTTCTTGGGGATGATGCTCACCAGCCTCATCCAGGGTGTGCCGATGGACAGCGATGGCAACGCATGGGCTGGCTTCTTCGACGTATTCAACTGGCTGTCTGTGATCGGCGGCGTCGCCGTCGTGTTCTTCTGCTTCGTGCATGGGCTGCATTTCCTGAGCCTCAAGCTCGACCGCGTCATGTCGCGCAAGATGCTCAATGTGACGCAGAAGGCCTATTGGATCGCCTATCCAGCGCTCGCAGCGTTCGTGGTGCTTGCGCTGATCTTCACCGATTTCTATGCGGTGCGCCCGGTTTCGAGCTGGCTGATCACCGTGGTGATACTCGCGGCGACCATCGCCGGGCATGCTTCCGCGCTCGCCCATCGCGGTGGCTGGGCCTTCATTTCGTCGGCCGTGACGCTGGCGGGGATCATCGCCTTCATCTTCAATGGTCTCTTCCCGCGCGTGATGATCGCGACCGATGCGGCCAATGATCTGCTCATCAAGGATGCCGCGGCTTCTCCGTACACCATGGCCATCATGACCGTCGTGCTGTGCGTGCTGCTGCCGGCCGTCGTGGCGTACTTCGCGTGGAGCTACGCCATCCAACGCAAGCGTCTGCCCGCTGTCGATGCGCCTGACGCCAATCTGAAATACGCGGAGTAACAGCGGCTGAGGGCGGGCTGGGCTGTCGAAGGCTGCGTCGGCATATGCCGACGCAGCCTTCGAACGAGCTGCAGCTAGCTGCGTCCAGGCGGCGCGCAAATAGCTGGTTTTGAATGGCGGAATACTTCGAATAAACACCATGTGGCATGTATCTGCGCTGGTTGAGACGCTAATCTCATGACACCTCGAGCCTTGGTAGAAAAATGACGATTTCCAGCAGCCCGATACATGATGCTCGCGAAATAACGCCCTGCACAACGCAGATAGATCTCCGCAAGAGTTGATTATCTCCTCACATAGCGCAGGCAGGTCGCTGTTGGCAGGGAATATCCGCGTGCGGCCAGATTACGATTGCAATGGCTGCAGCGATGCACGCATAGGCGTCGGCGATGTACGGCCTAAAAGGCATACAGGTTTTCCATGTGCATACGTACAGCAGTGTCGCGGTTCACTGCAATGAGACAAGAAGGCGTGCGATGATCGACAAAAGACTGTTCCGATTTCCCGGGTTCAGAAGGACCACGGGTTTGCTGGCGGTGCTTTCGCTGGCGCAGGGCGCCAGCATCGTGGCGCAGGCCTATGGCCTGACACGCGCGTTGGTGGAGATCTGGCAGCGGCATGCCATGGCGTCGCTGCTGTTGCCCGTGGCGATATTCGGCACGGCCTTCGCCTGTCGGCAGCTGTGCGAAGTGGGCAAGCAGCGCGTCGCCACGTATTATGCCGGTGGCGTTGTCGATGAGCTGCGGCCGCAAGTGCAGCGCAAGGTCTTCCGGCTCGGGCCGGCAGCATTGGCCAAGCGGGGAACGGGCGCATCGGTGACCATGCTGATCGAGGGACTCGACCAGACCAAGACCTACATCCGGACTGTGCTGCCGAAGATGATGGATATGTCGTTCATCCCGGCCATCGTGCTGGTCGCCGTTTGGTCGCAAAGCTGGCTCAGCGGCCTCGTGCTGCTGCTCGTGCTGCCGCTGCTGTTCTTCTTCATGGCTATCCTGGGCATCGCGGCCCGCGACAAATCCGACAAGCAATACGCCGAATTCCGCGCGCTGAGCAACACGTTCGTCGACACGATTCTGGGCCTGCCGACCCTGCGGATGCTGGGCGTCGACAAGGAGTACGAGCGCACGGTCGCCAGCGCCAGCGATCGCTTCCGCAAGCGCACGAACAGCGTGCTCAGAGTAGCGATGACCTCCACCTTCGCGCTCGACTTCTTCACGACTTTGGCGATTGCGATCATGGCCGTAGCTCTGGGCAACGCGCTGATCAACGGCACGGTAGTGCTGTTTCCGGCGCTGTTTTCGCTGATTCTCGCGCCGGAATACTTCCTGCCCATCCGCCAGTTCGGCGACGACTATCACGCGACGCTCAACGGCAAGAACGCACTGCAAGACATCAACGGACTGCTCGGTACGCCCGAACCTGAACAAGACGACGGCCTTGACTGGCCAGGCTGGGGGAACGGCAGCACGCTGAAGGTGCGCGGGCTTGCGTTTGTGTATGAACACAGCGTGTATGAACACAGTGTGCATGAACGCCGTGCGCATGATGCTAACGGTGGCGCAACCGGCGCAAAAGGCAGTGACGACGCCAACGACGCCGGCGGCAAGGTCAGCGATGAGAATAACGGCGCGGATGAGGCTGATACCGGTATTTCCAGCAACACGGCCAGCGTCGCAATCGCCACAGCGGGTGCCGTCGCAGCCAGTCAACCCGGTGATGCCCATCCCGCGTTGCACGACCTGTCCTTCACGCTGCACGGCTTCGAGAAAGTCGCCATCATCGGCCGATCGGGCGCAGGCAAGTCAACGCTGATCAATATGCTGGCCGGTTTCAACATTCCCCAGCAGGGGGACATTGAACTTGATGGTCAGCAGCGCGCGCACTTCAACGCGCCCGCATGGCAGCGGCATATCAGCTATATTCCGCAGACGCCGTATATTTTCAGCGGCTCCATCGCTGATAACATCCGCTTCTACAACCAGTCAGCGGGCGCCGACGATGTGCGCGACGCCGCCGAGCAGGCCGGACTGGGCGATTGGCTCGGCATGCTTCCCGATGGTTTGGACACGCTGATCGGCGAGGGCAATCGCGGCATCAGCGGAGGGCAGGCCCAGCGCATCGCCTTGGCCCGGGTCATCGCCGACGGATCACGCTCTATTCTGTTGTTTGACGAGCCGACCGCACACCTGGACATTGAGACCGAATACGAGCTCAAACAGACCCTGCTGCCGCTTATGCACGATCACCTGGTGATATTCGCCACGCACCGTCTGCACTGGCTGGCGAATGTCGATAAGGTGCTCGTGCTTGACGAAGGCCGCATCGTGGATGCGGGCGCGCCAACGCAATTGCTTAACCGGGAAGGCCCGCTGCGAGAGCTCATCGATGAGATGGGAGGCAACCAGATTGAAGGATGTTTCAATGGGCAACGCCGCGAATAATGGCATTGACGATGGCGCTCCACGCTCCAGCGGCTTCTCACGTTATCTGCGCATCTGGCGCAACGACCACTGGTTCTGGCCCTACTTGCGGCAGCACCGCCTGCTGCTGGCCGGGATTTTCCTCGTTGGCGCGCTTACTTTCGTATGCGCCGCCGGACTGATGTTCACCTCGGGATTTCTCATCAGCAGATCGGCCCGTCACCCGTACAACATCTTCGCGGTCTACGTGCCCATCGTGCTCACGCGCGCCTTCGGCATCGGCAGGCCGTCGTTCAAGTACCTCGAACGCATCGCAAGCCACGACTGGGTGCTGCGCGTGGTCTCCAAGCTGCGCGTGCAGCTGTACCGCACCCTGTCGCGTGATGCCGCATTCCTGACCGAACACGAGCGGACCGGCACAGTGCTGGGCCTGTTGGCCGACGATCTGGACCATTTGGAGAACTTCTACCTGCGCACAATTTTCCCCACGATCGTGGCCTATATCATGTGGATCGTCGTCACGATAGCCGTCGGCGTCTTCTCGTGGCAGACCAGCCTGATTCTGTTCCTGCTCTTCGCGCTGGTGCTGATCGCCGTGCCGCTGATGTCGCTGGCGTTCTCCGATGCCCGCTACGCACGCGAAAAAGCGGCGCAGCAGCACGAATACACGGCCGTGACCGAAAGCTACCTAGGCTTAAGCGACTGGTTCATCACGCATCGTGGCGAGGAATTCGGCGCGACCGGGGCCGAACAGTTTGCGCAGATTGGCGCAAGTCAGGCCGAGCAGAAGCGGTTCGAGCGCTGGCGCAACTTCGCCATCCAGATGATCTTCGCTGTGATGGCGGTTGGTCTGCTGGCGGGCTCGGCGCTGTTCCTGACATCCAGTACGAGCCGAGCGGATTTCGCGGCCGCCGCGGTGCTGTCGTTGTTCCCGCTGATCGATTGCTTCATCGTCGTCGCGCAAGCCTTCGCCGAAGTGCCGCTGTACAACGATTCCCTGGGGCATCTCAATGCGCTGACCGAACGCGTCGAGGCGCACCAGCCGGACGAAGTGGTGCAGCAGCAGCTTGTCGGGCCGCTGCGCGCCATTGATTTCGACCACGTGACGTTCTCCTACGGTCCCGACCAGCCCATGCTGCTCGACGATTTCAGTCTGCATATCGAGGCTGGCCGGAAAGTGGCGCTGCTCGGCCCCAGCGGCGAAGGGAAGACCACGATTCTGCAGCTGCTGCTCGGTGATCTCCTGCCTCAGCGCGGCGAGATCCGCGTCAACGGCATACCCGTGCGGGCATTGCAGGCCGAACGTGCGCGGCTGTTCGGCTACCTGAATCAGCAGGCCTTCGTGTTCAATACGACCATCGGTGACAATGTGCGGCTCGGCCGGCCCGACGCGTCGGATGGCGACGTCTGGCAGGCGCTGGATGACGTGCAGCTCGGCGACTTCGTCCGCAGTTTGCCGAATCAGCTTGCCGAGCCGGTCGACGAATCGGGCCGGCGGCTCTCCGGCGGCCAGCGCCAGCGCCTTGCCTTGGCCAGGGTGCTGCTCAAGAACACGCCGGTGATCCTCTTGGACGAGCCGACCATCGGTCTCGACCCGATCACTGAACGCACGCTAATGGCCACGATTTTGCGTGTGAGCCGGCAGCGCACGCTGCTGTGGGTGACCCATCACTTGCAGGGTCTCGAGGACGCGGACCGCGTGGTATTCCTCGAATCCGGGCGCATCGCGATGCAAGGTGCGCCCCACGAGCTCTATCGCAGCAACGCGCGATTCCGCGAACTCTACCGGCTCGACGTCGGCGAACTCACGGCATAGCTACAGTTGCCCGCGGATGCGGCGCAGCACATCCCTGATCTGTCGGATCGTCGCCGATTGGAAGGCGTCAGCCGATCCGGCGAGGCATGCGTCGGCCTCGTCGAGATGCCGCATGGCTTCATCTTGGGAACGCCGGATCAGCTCAGGATGCAGCTGGAGATAGTCCTCCACAAGTTTTGGGTCGTTGCGGCTGAGCAGCCCGGCGACATCGGGATCATCGCGCAGCGCCAGCAGCACGGGAAGCGTATAAATGCCATCCGACACGTCTTCGAGCTTGGGTTTGCCGGTATCGTGCGCGAGATCGAAATCGGCGATATCGTCCATGATCTGGAAAGCCATGCCGACGTGATCGCCGAAAGCCCGCGCGGTCTCCAGCAGCGCTGGGTCGAGGGCCTGCGAGCCCAGCCGCACTCCGGTGAGGCAGGCGAGTCGGAAAAGCGCGGCGGTCTTTCCGCCGATGGCCTTGCGATAGTAATCGAGCGTCGTTTCGGCGTTATGGCGCGCCGCTTCCTGCAGCAGCTCGCCGCCGACGATCTCGCAGACGGTCGAGGCCTGCTCGCGCAGGAAATCGGTGCTCGGGGCGATTTGTGCCATGATCTCCATGTAGCGCGACAGAATCAGATCGCCAAGATATATTGCCGCCTTGTTGCCGGCGGTGGTGTGCACAGTGGGCTGATTGCGCCGGATAGGAGCAGAGTCAAGCACATCGTCGTGCACGAGCGTGGCCAGATGCAGCATTTCGATCGCCGCTGCGCCAGTGATGACCTGGCCATCGAGCTTGCCGGCGTTGCCGCCGGCTGCCCGGCCGAACAGCACGACGAGCGTAGCGCGAATCATCTTGCCGTGATTGTCGAGCAATTGGCGGTACTCGCGGCGGTACGGGGCGACGCTGGCCTCCTCGCCGTGAAGCGTCTCGACGACGCGGCGCATATCCGACTGCAACGTTATTTCCTGCTGTACTGACATGCGCCCCGCTCTCGTTCTTCGGCTATAAACCATACCAATATATCAATGTTTGGCGCATCCGCGACCGCCCTGTTGATTTCAGGCGGCGCCGAACGCACGATAGCTGCGTGCAGCGTGCGCATGCCGCACGAGCCCTGTACAGGTGCCCAGCGGGTCAGCCCGCTAAGATGGATTGCAGTGTCTGCGCGCAATACCGACGCACAGCGAAAGAAGGGGAGGACATGGGTCTGAATCCTTGGGCGGTCGCAGCGCTGTTCGCGCCTGCGGCCGTATTCGCGGCGGTGTTCCTCGTATCATTTCTCAACGAGCCTAGGCAATTCCGCAACGCCATCTGGTTCATGCTTTTGCAGATTTCGCTGATCGGCGCAGGGCTGATAATCTCCGAGCAGGAATGGCTTATCGTCTTGGCGATCGTAGCGGTTGGCTTTGCGCCGTTCCTGGTGGTTCTTTTTCTCATAGCAAATTCGGTGAGCGTCATCCGGCGAGAGGGGTTGTCGCCCGCCACCATGTTGCCAGGCGCCTTGGCCTTCGCCATCGTTCTTTTCCTCGCGCTGTTCATATGGGGCCTTGGCGCCGGCCCGCGCTGGCTGACGAACCTGATCGGTCTGGCGCTGCTCGAGGGGCTGTGGTTCTTCTTCTCGTTCGCCGCGTTGCTCGTATATTCCTGGGTGTACCGCACCCTGCCGCGCAAACGCCGCTATGACTACATCATCATCCATGGCGCGGGTCTCGATGGCGACAGGCCGAGCCCGCTGCTGCGCGGCCGGGTCGACAAGGCCGTGGAGCTGTGGCAGCGCCAGCAGCGCCATGGCGTGCTCGTCGCATCCGGAGGGCAAGGCGGCGACGAGGTTGTCAGCGAAGCTGCGGCCATGCGCAAGTATCTGATCGAGGAATGCCACGTCCCGGAGGGCAGCATCCTGATGGAAGACCGTTCCACGACGACGATGGAGAATCTCGCATTCTCGAAGAAGATTATGGATGCGCGCAGCGGCTCTGGACCACGCGCCTATCGCGCCGCGCTCGTGACCAGCGACTACCACGTGTTCCGCGCCAGTGAATATGCGCATAAGCTCGGGCTGAATGCCGATGGCGTAGGCAGCAGCACCAAGGGATATTACTGGCCGGCCGCATTCATCCGCGAATTCATCGCCGTCAGCCGCTCCCACCTAGGGCCGTATATCGTCATCGCGATCCTGTGGCTCCTCCTTATCCTCGCCGACCATGTGCTCATCCCGTGGTTCGCGGGCGGGTTCTGACGTACTGCCTCGTGACTGGGGTTCCGGAGCAGTGTTCCGAACAGGGCCTCGGCGCATTTCCCGTGAAAGTGTTGGGCAACGGTCTGAAAAGGACGGAGAACAGACGGGAAACCTGAACTTCGCAGGAACATTCGATTGGGGAAACAGTGGAGCCGCTTGACAGAATCGAACTGTCGACCTTCTCATTACGAGTGAGACGCTCTACCAACTGAGCTAAAGCGGCATTGGCCCGAGCGGCGTTCGCCACCCGCGCACAAGATGATGAGTGTACTGGATGGCCTCGAATTTGTCCAATGCACCAGCTGCATCGACCGTGTCATTCGGCTGCGGCAGCTGTCGTCGGCTGTCGTCGGTGTGCTCGTGCCACGCGCTTGTTCGGCCGCTGCGCGACAATGGAGGGCATGGGCGAGACGAACGATTTGCACGATTTTCATGTGATTATTCCGGCGGGCGGCACCGGCACCCGGCTATGGCCGCTCAGCCGCGTCGCCCGGCCGAAATTCCTTTTCGATCCCCTTGGGCAGGGGAGTACGCTGCTGCAATCGACCTTCGACCGCTTGGCGGCGATCGCAGGCAAGGACCACGTCGTGGTGAGCACCGGCTGGCGCTATATCCAGCAAGTGCGCGAACAGCTGCCCGAACTGGGCGCCGAGAACATCTTCGCCGAACCGGTTCCACGGGATTCCACGGCTGCGATTGCCTTGGCCACTGCCGTGCTCGCGCGGCGCCACGGCGGGCAGACGATCGTCGGATCCTTCGCCGCCGATCATGTGATACGCGGCGCCGAAGCCTTCGCCGAATCGGTCCGGCAGGCGGTGGCGACCGCGCGCGCCGGCTACGTCACGACCATTGGCATCGCCGCATCGCGCCCATCCACCGCGTTCGGATACATCCACCAAGGGCCTTCGCTCGCCGCGCGCATTCCCCAGGCGCCCAGCGCGCGCGAGGTGGAGCGCTTCGTGGAGAAGCCCGATGCCTCGACTGCGCAGGCGTACCTGTCGACCGGCGAATACCGCTGGAACGCCGGCATGTTCGTCATGCGCGCGGACGTGCTGCTGGGACATCTGCAGGCGGGCAATCCTGCGATGTTCGAGGCGATTTCGCATATCGCCGACGCGTACATGGCGCCGCCGGAAACCAGGGATGAGGCCGTGGACGAGGCCATGGCCCGCTATTGGCCGAGCATCGAGAAGATCGCCTTCGACTACGCCGTGGCCGAGCCGCTGAGCATGAGCGGGGGAGTGGCGATGATCCCGGGAGACTTCGGCTGGGACGACATCGGGGATTTCAACTCGGTGGCCGCCTTGCTGCCAAGCGCGAACGAGCGCAATGTCAAGGTCATAGGAGACGCCGACCAAGTGGTGTGCCTCGACTCCGCCGGCGATGTGGTCGCCCCCGCATCCGGGCGCACGATCGTGCTGCTCGGGGTCAACGACATGGTCGTGGCCGACACCCCGGACGCGCTGCTCGTCGCACCGCGCGCCCGCAGTCAGGAGATCAAGTCCGTCGTATCGCAGCTCCAGGATGAGGGGCGTGACGCGATCCTGTAGCAACGGGTGGTGCTTTTGACTGAGGGCGCTGCGCAGCGCCCTGTCCAATTTTGTGAGTACCTTGTGAAATGAAGGAATCAGTGCAACCGCGCTGCACGGTTCGCAGCCGTCCGTATGCCGTGCGCTGATTCATAGCGATGATGAAAGGACCATACATGGCCATCAATCCTCCTATTGACGCGACGCAGACCCAAGAGTGGGCCGCGCTGCAGCAGCATTTCGACGAACTGCAGGCCGAGGGCGTCGACCTCAAGACTTGGTTCGCCAATGACTCGTCGCGCGTCGAGAAACTCAGCTTCGACGCGGGCGACTTGCATTTCGACCTCTCGAAAAACCTGATCAAGCCCGAGACGCTGTCGCTGTTCGCTGATCTTGCCAAGGCGGTCAAGCTCGACGAACGCACCAAGGCGATGTATACCGGTGTGCATATCAATAACACCGAAGACCGTGCCGTGCTGCACACCGCGCTGCGTCGCCCGGCGGAAGACGAAGGCAAGGTCATCGTCGATGGCCAGGACACGGTTAAGGATGTGCGCGAAGTGCTTTCGCGCATTTACGCCTTCGCCGACAAGGTTCGCTCCGGCGAGTGGACTGGCGTGACCGGCAAGAAGATCACCACCGTCGTCAATATCGGCATCGGCGGCTCGGACCTTGGCCCCGTCATGGTGTACGAGGCGCTCAAGGCCTATGCGGACGCGGGCATCAGCGCACGCTACATCTCCAACATCGACCCCAATGACATCGCCGAGAAAACCAAGGGCCTGGACCCGGAGACTACGCTGTTCATCATCGTCTCCAAGACCTTCACCACGCTCGAGACGCTCACCAATGCCCGCGAGGCACGCACGTGGCTGCTCGAAGGCCTCAAGGCTTCGGGCGCCGTCGACGGCTCGGACGAGAAGAACGCCGAAGCCGTGAGCAAGCATTTCGTGGCTGTCTCCACCAATTTGGAGAAGGTCGCCGAATTCGGCATCGACCCGAAGAATGCCTTCGGCTTCTGGAACTGGGTCGGCGGCCGTTACTCGGTCGATGGCGCCGTTGGCACCTCGCTGGCTGTGGTCTTCGGGCCGGAGCGCTTCGAGGAGTTCCTGCACGGCTTCCATGCGATCGACGAGTACTTCGCCACCACGCCGTTCGAGAAGAACGTCGTCGTGCTGCTCGGTATCTTGAACGTCTGGTACCGCAACTTCTTCAAGGCCGCCTCGCACGCTGTGCTGCCCTACGACCAGTACCTGCACCGCTTCCCGGCCTATCTGCAGCAGCTGACCATGGAATCCAACGGCAAGTCTGTGCGCTGGGACGGCACCCCGGTCACCACGGAAACCGGTGAGATCTTCTGGGGTGAGCCGGGCACGAACGGCCAACACGCTTTCTACCAGCTGATCCATCAGGGCACGCAGCTCATCCCGGCCGATTTCATCGCTTTCGCCAACACGCCGAACCCGGCCAAGGACGGTGACCAGGACGTGCATGAGCTGTTCTTGGGCAACTACCTCGCACAGACCAAGGCGCTGGCCTTCGGCAAGACCGCTGACGAGGTGCGTGCGGAAGGCACGGCCGAAACGATCGTGCCGGCCCGCGTATTCACGGGCAACCGCCCGACCACTTCGATCTTCGGCGATGCGCTGACCCCGTTCTCGATAGGCGAGCTGATTGCGCTTTATGAGCACATCACCTTCGTCGAGGGCACGGTCTGGGGCATCGATTCCTTCGATCAGTGGGGCGTGGAGCTGGGCAAGCAGCTCGCCAAGCAGATCACCCCGGCGATCTCGCAGGATGACGATGCGCTCGCGCAGCAGGATGCCTCGACGCAGGGCCTGATCAGGTTCTACCGTGAGCATCGCAAGGCCTGATTACGTTGCCGGCGCGGCGCTGATGCGCAGGCGTTGACAGGTCACGTCAATCCCGGCAACTCCCTCGTCCCGGGCGCCACGAATCCCGCACCGTCGCAATGATGGTGCGGGATTCGTGCTGTCTGGAGACGGCTATACGGCACATAATGCCCGCACCGGCCTCGGGATGATGCGGGCATTATGCGCCGTCAGCGATTTTCCTCGTCAAGGACGAGCATATCGTCGTCGGCGTCGTAATCGAACAGTTCGCCGTAGCGCCCCCAGGTAACGGCGATGTGGAACTGCTGGCGTGCCTTGGCATCCTCATGACGGTTGCGCAGCAGATCGAGGATCAGCTCACCACGCAGGTGGCCGGACTTCGACTGCTTGAGCGCGTGGTCGATCGTGCGCACAAGCGGCGCGTGCTGCAAGGCCAGGCGCGCGAACACCGTCTTCGAACCGAGGATGTCGGCATCATGCCATTCCCAACCTTGTTTGGTGAGCTGCGCGTGGCCGTCGTGGACATTGAGGACTTCGAGCATCATGCCCGCATCGATCAGCGGGAACAGATCATCCACTTCGAAGGAGAGCAAACCGGCCAGGTCGGCCAGATCGATGCCGTCAGGGTTTTCCGCGAGCACATCGAGCAGGCCCGCCAAGCCGCCCGGCGTCGCGTTCGGCATGAACTGCTGGTCGTTTGATATCGGCTTCGGTTTGGATGCCGGTGCGGCGGCAGTCGGCGCCGCAGGTGTGCCGGGCGCGTCGGATTCATCGGCGAATGCCGTGCCCATGCCCCGTATGGCGCTCGCATCACGATCATCGTCTTGTCTGCCCTGAGCGTGTTCGGCGCCGGACTGTTGATTTTCCGGGGTCACCGAGGCCGTCGGCGGCTCTGTTGCCGGCTGCGTTGGCAGCAATACTGCCTCGGCATCAGTCTTAGCTGCCCCCGGTCTGGCCGCAGTGCTCGGCGAAGGTTTTTGCCGCGGTCTCGCCGACGGTTCTCCTGCGGCTTCGACGGCGCTGTCTGTTCGGGCACTTTCGCCAGCCGCGTTAGCAGCGTCGTCCTCTTCTTGCCGCGCGCCCGTCATCACCGAATACAGGTAATCGACGCGCGCTTCGAAGTCGGCGCTGTGCCGATCGCGCGGACGACGCAAGTTGACCGGCACCTGTGCAATGATCCGACCCGGATGCGAGCCGAACACGATGACGCGGTCGGCCATTTCCACAGCCTCTTCGATATTGTGGGTAACCATCAGGATGGAACGGATGCTGTGGTCCTTGTCGCTCCACAGATTGAGCACTTCCTGGCGCAGATTCTCCGCGGTCAGCACGTCGAGCGCTGAGAACGGTTCGTCCATGAACAAGGCGTCGGGATGCAATACGAGTGCGCGCGCGATGCCGACGCGCTGGCGCATGCCGCCGGAAAGCTCTTTCGGATAGGCTGATTCGAAGCCGTCCAGGCCGATGGAATCAATGGCCGCAAGGGCCACTTTGCGCCGCTGCCCGCGCGGCATGCCGCGCGCCTCAAGCCCGAGCTCGACATTGGCCTGGACCGTGAGCCACGGCATAAGCGCAAAGGTCTGGAATACGAGCGCGACGCCTGGGTTTGGACCGGCCAATGGATCTCCGCGATAATCGACGTTCCCTTCGCTGGGCTGCACCAGCCCGGCCAGAACGCGCAGGAAAGTAGATTTGCCGGCCCCTGAGCGGCCGAGTATCGCGACGATCTCATTGTCGTACAGCGTGAAGGAGATGTCGTCGAGCACGGTGAGATCCGCGCCTTTGTCTGTGACGAAGCGTTTGGTGATGTGCTGCGCGCTGATAATGCTGTCATCCCGATTGGCATTGAGACCATCCAGCGTGCTGCGGCTTTTGGTCATGGCGTTCCTGATGGTGAGGCTCATATTCCCGGCTCCTTATTGTGATGCAAAAGCTTTCGTATCCATTGTCATTGTTCGTATTCCGCATTAGGCCGCGTGCGGCATGCGGCTGTCTGCCCGGAACGGCGCATCATCGGGTGCCGACCTGCGGGCCGCGACCTGTTGAACAGCGGCTGCGCCGACCGGCCGGCGAATGAGGCAGCCGGCACATCAGGCGACCAGCGTGAACCGCTTGGCGGCGTACCGTTCCACCGGCTCCCAGAACAGGCGGTTGACGGCGACCACGAACAAGCTCATCACCACGATGCCGACCAGCGTTTTCATCGCGTCGCCCGCCGCCGTCGCCTCGGTGATATATGACCCTAGGCCTGTGGCAACCAGCGTATGGTCGCCGGAGCGCACGAATTCCGCGATGATCGAAGCGTTCCAGGCGCCGCCTGCTGCGGTGATGCCGCCGGTGCACCACGAGCCCAGCACCGAGGGCAGAATCAGGCGCTTCCAGCGCATCGTGCGCGTCAGGCCCATATTCGTGGCCATTTCGACCAGATCGCCGGGGATCTGGCTGGCTCCCGCGATCACGTTGAACAGGATGTACCACTGCGTGCCCAGCGCCATGAGCAGGATCGACCCCCAGTTGATATCGATATTCCATGCGAGGAACCATATGGTCACGAAAGGAAAGAGGAAGTTGGCTGGGAAGCTCGAGAAGACCTGCACGACGGGCTGCATGATGCGCGAAAGGCGCGGATTCATACCGATCATCGCGCCGATCGGCACCCAGATGATTGAGCATGCGACAGTCAGCAGGGCCACGCGCAGGAACGTCAGCCCTCCCAGCGCGACGATACGGCCGGTCTCAGTGAACCCGATGCTGCCCTTGATGGCGAGAAACAGCTCGACGGTGCCGGCGAACAGCGCCACGGCGACGATGATGTTGAATGCGATATCGCCGGCGCGCTGACGGCCGGGTTTGGCTGCTCGAAACGAACCGGTGCGGCCCAGCGGGCGCGTCATCAGTTCCAGCGTGTCGCCGACGGGCCGCAGCAGCCTGCCGAGCCATTCATCGATGTGGGACTGGCGGATGATGGTGAGCACCAGGCTCGTGGGATGCATGTCGGATTCGCTTTGGGTTATGCGGAATTTTTGTGACCAGGCAGTCAGCGGCCGCCAGACCAGCACGTCAATGGCGAGCACCACGACGACCATCGTGACGATTCCCCAGCCGACTTTGCCGAAGTCGCCTTGGTCTGCGGCCTGGGCTACGAAACTGCCGATGCCAGGCAGCGCATAGGTGCGATTGTTGACCGAGATCAGTTCCGAGGCGGTCAGGAAGAACCAGCCGCCGCTCACGCTCATCATACAGTTGTACAGCATGGGGATCGCGGCATTGGGCATGTCCAGTTTCCAGAACCGCTGCCAGCGCGTGAGCCGGAACATGCGTGCGGCCTCGTCGAGCTCCGCCGGTTCGCTCAGCAGCGAACGGTGGAAGGCGAAGGCCATATTCCACGCTTGGCTGGTGAAGATCGCGAACACCGATGCGGCCTCCACGCCGAGCATCGAACCCGGGAACAGCGCCAGCCACATGGTGACGGTGGCCGAAAGAAAACCAAGGATCGGCACGGATTGCAGCACATCGAGCAATGGAATGAGCACTTTTCCGGCGCGGCGCGAACGAGCCGCCGCCAGCCCGTACAGCACCGAGAACACGAAAGAGAACCCCAGTGCGACGGCCATGCGCAGCACCGAGCGCAGTGCATCATAGGGCAGTTCGTGCAGATCCGTGGATACTGCCGATGGAATGCCTTGAGGGCCGACGGGTTCGGCGATATTCGGCGCCAGGTAGGCCAACACGCCGAACACGGCGAGGATACCGGCCGCCACCAGACAGTCGGATACAATACGCCTGCGTGCTGTGGCCAAGCCTAGTGTCTGCGGCGCCTTGGTCTGTGGAACAGTGAAAACAGTCATGATAACATTCCTTTGTCTTGACAATGCCGGCCGGAGGCAACCGGATGCGGCATGATCGACGGAGCATATGATTCGAATCTGTTTCATCCCGGCCGCATGTCCATGAAGGCACACGCACATCGTCGGGGGCTCTGCGGGGCGCGTGTGCCGCAGAGCCCGCGTGCTGTGCCGACGCCGTAGGGCCGGGCGCTCAGCTCGGGAGGCTCGGACGCGGCATGATCCCGGGTATGCACGCGTGTGCACGGCGGGCATACCCGCCGAGGTGCAGTTGAGAACTCCCCAACCTCAGTGGAAGCGGAGTCGCAGCGTTATCGGCAGCGGGCGCCAACGGCAGCAGAAGAAACAGGATGACGGCGCGCGACCTGCTTGCGCACGCCGCATTTCGTTATGCGGCAACTATTACTGGGAAGTTTGTCGCTCATGTTCCCCCACCTCCTTGCGTCCTGTGCATGCTGCACCCAAGTGATTCATAGTCGCCCGGCATGCTTTATGCGTTGCTGTGCTGAGCGCCCGGGCATCCGGTCAACATCCATTGTCGACAGGTCGCTCGAAGCGGTTGCGGGGAGGCGGCGCAATGCCGGCCATCATCTCGTCATCGTTTGAGCTTCAGCCTCGCAGGGCGGTGGCACCGCATTAGTTCATGCCTTGACACGACAAGAACTGTTGGCCTGCGCACAGTGTCTCCACTGGTTTGCGGCAGCGATCCATATCCCTGCGGTAGCCTTACCTACCGATTCGACTTCAACGTAAAACCTGCGCTTGGATTTGTCAATCGCGGCGCGTCCGGAGTTTCGGAATGCTGTCTGCCGAATCGTCTACCATAGAATTTTGCTGTGTCGAGTGACAAGCCGCCGCATAGGCTTGCCGCTCCACTGGGGTTCAGCCGCGTTCCCGCAAGGGTTCTGCGGCGAATCGGCTGGCTTTCCAGGGCAACGCGCTGGGAATACAGATTGTCGGGCGCGCCGTCAATACGTTGGCAGAATAACGGATGACTGCGCAAGCCCCAAGGATGTGCGCTGATATGCGGCAGCGACAGGAGATAATCATGGTTAACGCCATCGAGGCATTCGATGCTTCTCATATGAAATCCGCCGACAGCATTCCGGAGTTCCGCTCCGGCGACACCGTCGATGTCAACGTCAAGATCCAGGAAGGCAGCAATTCCCGTATCCAGACCTTCACCGGAGTGGTGCTGGCGCGTCAGGGCGCCGGCGTGCGCGAGACCTTCATCGTGCGCAAAGTAAGCTTCGGCAACGGCGTCGAGCGCCGCTTCCCGCTGCATTCCCCGGTGATCGATTCGATCAAGGTGGTGCGTAAGGGACGCGTGCGTCGCGCGAAGCTGTACTACCTGCGCTCGCTGCGCGGCAAGGCTGCTCGTATCACCGAGCGTCGCGATAACAGCGCCAAGTGAGTGTGTTCGGCTGACATTCGTGTGTTTGCCAGTATGCTGGCGCAGTGGCCCGGCCGATCCTTGTGGGTCGGCCGGGCCACTGGCGTTTTCCGGCGTTCACCCGTTGGCCGTTCTTGGTCAAACCGTCATGCGCATAGGTTTTCCGTGATAAAACTACGAGAAACCGCGTCCGTTGGCTCGCCGCGGGGCGGCTGGCACCCGTGCAATCGGCATGCACAGCGGGCAGCGCACTTGCGCTGTAGGCTTCGACCGGTAAGATGACGCGCAGACGTGCGTAGACATGCAGCGGACGCGCACAGCGGCAATATGCAATAGCGCTGCGGCGTGGTTTGCTCATGCGGTGCCGGAGCCTTGGGCTTGAGTCTGGTATGCATCATGGTAAAGAGCGGTGGTTCGGAGGAATATATGCAGCGTTCCGATGCGATGCCCGAAGACGGTGATCTCCAAGATTCCCATATCCTCGAGGTCGCCGATCAAGGTGTCGATCCCGTTCCTGTTGCGCGGACCTATCGGCACAGCCCTGCGCACTCCGCACCCGCCGAATCGGGCGAGGGAGGCGTGGGATGGCGGGATACGCTGATCTGGTGCGGCATCCCCGTGCTGATCGTGATGCTGGTCCGCATTTTCCTGTTGGGCTTTTATACGATTCCCACGCAATCCATGATGGACACCATCATTCCGGGCGACCGCGTCATCACCACCAAGCTTACGCCGAGGATCTTCGCGCTGCACCGCGGCGATGTCGTCGTGTTTAAAGACCCGGCGCATTGGCTGCAGGATGAGAACAACCAATTCCTCGGCGACGATCTCATCAAGCGGCTTATCGGCCTGCCTGGTGACGTGGTGGCGTGCGAGGGCGCGGGCAAGCCGGTGACGATCAACGGCGTGGCGATCAATGAGTCGTCGTATATCCGTCCGGGGGTGGAACCCAGCGCCTTCGCCTTCCGCGTGCATGTGAGCGCGGATCATGTGTTCGTCATGGGCGATAACCGCTCCTCGTCCGCCGATTCTCGATTCCACCGTGACGATGGCGCCAACGGCTTGGTGCCGATCAGCGATATCACTGGTGTGGCATTGGTGACGTATTGGCCTTTTGACCGCATCGGCACGATGAGCGGACACCATGACATCTTCGCCGAAGTCCCCGCCGGCACGATGCAGAGCAGCGCGCGCAGCAGCGCGCCGAGCGGCCAGCGACAATGATATTGTGCGTATGCCGTGTGCCGATGGATTGGAAGATAGCGCAATGCCCGATGCAGCCGTGAATCCGGATACTGCCGTTGAACAGCCGGTTGCAGTGGCTCTCAGGCGCGGTGCAGCCGTGCGCGTGCGGCCGACGCTTGACCTCGAATGCGACTTGGCCATTCACGGTTTCGACCTTATCGTCGGCTTCGACGAGGTAGGCCGCGGTGCGCTGGCCGGACCGGTTATGGTAGGTGCCGCCGCGATCTGGGCCAAGGATGCGCCCGATCGTGAAATCCCTCAGCATTTGGCCGACTCGAAACTGCTGACCGCGCATATGCGCGAAACGCTGTTCGAACCGCTGCGGGCGTGGTGTGCGGCCGACGCGGTCGGTCAGGCGAGCAATGAGGAAATCGACGAGTGGGGCATCTCCCATGCGCTGGGCGTGGCGGCGTTGCGCGCGCTGAATCACGTCGAGCGCCAGCTCGAGTTGCATCATGATTCGTGCATGCCGAACACACCCGCTGCACAATCGGCAGCGCAGGCAGCAGCGCAATCGACTGTCGCTGCCGGATTCGGGCAGCCGAGAGTCGGCGCCATACTCGATGGCCCGAACGACTATATTTCCAAGGCGCTCAACACTTTCGACGCCCCGGCTTTGCCCGTGCCGGCCCACGTGGTCACCAGGATCAAAGCCGATCAGCAGTGCGCCACCGTAGCCGCCGCATCCGTGCTGGCCAAGGTGACGCGTGACCGGCTGATGGTCAGCATCGCCCAAGGCAACCCCCTGTACCAGCCTTACCATTGGGTGAGCAACAAGGGATACGGGTCTGCGGCTCATCGGGCGGCCATTGCGCAGTACGGCGTGACCGACCTGCATCGGCGCACGTGGCATCTGGCGTGAAGGCCGGCTTGGACGGGATGCTTCGCGGATATCTGCGGGTTTATGTCCTGGACACCATTCAAGGAGATAGTCGTCCGCTGAACGTCGATTGAGAAGCCAAGTCAGCGGCACACAGTCTCGCTGTGAGCGTTCACTGCGATGTTTGCGCACGCGGTAGGCTCTGGTATAGCGGCGTGCTGCGCGAAGTCTGAAGGCCGCTGTTCACGATACGGCAACGGGACAGGGAGATGGTAAGGATGCGCGGGTATCGCAGCGGTTCCAAACGCCCTTCGATGTTCGAAGTGGCCAAACTTGCGGGGGTAAGTCATCAGACCGTCTCAAGGGTGGTCAACGATTCTCCCGACGTCTCTGAAACCACGCGCACCAAGGTGCGCGAGGCTATAACCAAGCTCGGCTACCGGCCCAGCAACTCGGCCCGGTCTCTCGCCTCGCAGCGTTCGCATACCATAGGTCTGATCGCTGGGGGATTGCGATTCTACGGCCCGATCTCGGCGATCAGCGCCATAGAATCGGTGGCGCGTTCGCACGGGTTGTTCCTTTCGGTCTCGCTAGTGCACGATGCAACGTGCACGCAAGAGGAATTCGAGCGGCTATGCGAGACCTTCGACGAGCAGAACGTCGACGCATTCGTGCTTTTGACTCCCACCGACGTCATGTTCCGGGCAGCATGCCGAACCAGCTTCGACCAGCCTCGTGTGATGCTTACGTCCACCCACGGGAAGCTGAGCATGCGTGAGGCGGGTCGGTTGGAGCGACCTGACGATCGGCGTCATACCGCGCTTGTGGGCATCGACCAATGGAGCGCCATGCATGAGGTTGCGCGGCTCGTCGCGAGTTATGGGCACCGTTCGGCGTTGTATTTTGCAGGCCCTCAGGACTGGCGCGATGCAGTTACACGTGCGCTGGCGTGGAGCCGGGCGGCGCAGGCGCTGTCCATCGTCTCGCAGACGGTGCAATGCGAATCATGGGAGTCTTCGGAAGCGTACGGGCGCATGAACCATATTCTCGAGCGCTTCGGTTCGAGCGGTTCGAGACGTCCGACCGTCGTGGTCACCGCCAACGATGCACAGGCAGTCGGTGTCGTGCGCGCCTTGCACGAGCACCGGCTAAACGTCCCGCGAGACATCAGCGTGGTTGGTTTCGACGACATGCCGGCGATGAATGATCTGTACCCGCCGCTGACGACGGTGCGTCCCGATTTTGAACAGATGGGAACCGCCGCGATGCGTGAAGTGCTGCGGCTGCTTGGCGAGGGCGAGGAGACCGCGTTCGCCGCATCCGCTCATGGGGTGGGCCTCATTCCGGCACGGGTCATCAAGCGGGCATCGCTGGGCCGCGTGCCTGTATTCTGAAAATTACGGGAATTCGGGGGCGTTGAGGTTACTCGTGGCCGGTACCGGCCGATTCTCTCGCATGCCCTGTCTCACATAAGGGAACTGGCTTGTTCCGCACAAGGTCGTTGTATTTGTTATGGGCGATCAGCGCGCTGCGGCACGGACTGCAGCGAAGCGACGACGCAGTTCATTCTGGGATAGTCCGAATGACGACGATCTGAAGGTGCGCAATGAAATTCCATTCCAAGACATCGCCGATCCACTGTTAATGGTAACGTAATGGCGATTAAACGTTTTAAAGAGTAAGGGACTGCGTTGACCATCGTCGACCTTGTGCAGATCATCCGCAAGCGTATCGCCACAGTGATTGTGACGTTTTGCGTTGTATTCGCTGCGGTTGCTGCATTCACATTCATGTCACCGACAAAGTACACGGCGACGGCCGAGCTGTTCGCCACTTATACCGGGCAGGCGGATTCACCGCAGAATTCGTCGGAGATGAGCTCGGGCGCTTCATATCTATCCACGCAGATCAAAACCTACCCGCAGCTGATCAAGACGCAGGCAGTGCTGCAACCGGTGATCAGCGACCTGAATCTGAATATGAAGGTCTCTCAGCTGGCTGACATGGTCACCGCCACCAACCCGAGCAATACGTTCATGGTGGATGTGTCGGTGGAGGCAGGAGGTGCGACGCAGTCAGCCGACATCGCCAACAGCGTCGCGAACAATCTGTCCGAACAAATCTCCTCGGCGCTATATACCGATGGTGCGAGCAAATCGCCGATTCAGCTGTCGGTCGTGCAGAAGGCGGTGCCGCCGGAGTCTCCCAGTTCGCCCAAGACCGTGCTGTACCTCGCTGCGGGGGTTATTCTTGGCGTCATTGCCGCGATTGGTGCCGCGCTGCTCAAAGATATGATCAACACCAAAGTGGATGACACCGATGAAGTCAAGGAGCTCACTCATTCCGCATCGCTTGGCACCGTGCCGAGGTCCGACGTCTTCGACGACACCCGCCCGGCAGTCGTTGGCAATCCCAGCAGTCGCGAGGCTGAGGAATTCCGCAGGATCCGCACTAATATCGCGTTTCTGAACCCGGATGTGCACGACCGTGGGCACTTGCTTGTTATCACATCCACCGAACCCTCCGAAGGCAAGACCACGATTTCGGTCAATACGGCTGCCGCTATCGCCGAGGACGGCAAGACTGTGCTGCTGATCGATGCCGACCTGCGTCATCCCTCGGTGGCGAAGTCGCTGGGAATCGAGGGACATGTCGGCTTATCCCATATTCTTTCCGGACAGGCGACTCCGCGCGAAATCGTTCAGAAGTACTGGAAGCCGAACTTTCATGTGCTCCCTGCGGGCCGGCGCCCTGGCAATGCAAGCATCTTGCTCAATTCGCAGGTCATGCACGAGATGGTCGTGCAGGCGTTGCAGCAGTATGATTACGTGATTCTTGACACGGCTCCGATGTCAGTGTCTACGGATGCCGCGGTCTTCGGGCGTTTGGCCGATGGCGTCGTGATGGTGATCGGCAAGGGCGTGGCTGAGAAGAAGGAGCTCGAGGCCACTGTGCAATCGCTTGGCACCGCGGAGGTCCCGGTGCTTGGGTACGTCTTCAACTTGGCCGATCCGAAGAAGATCCATTCGAAGAACTACTACTATTACGAGGACGATAATTCCCATAAGGACGGCAAAACGAAGTCCAGGGACAAGAACAAGCGGCACTGAGACACTGGCGTTACACCGTTCGCGCTACGATACAGGGGTATCGGCAGGATTCGCGCGAGTCGTCATGCGAGGTTTGGATGGTCGTGCGTAGCGGCATAACCTGCACATGCCGGTTCGACGGCAGCAATGTCAGACACGTACAATGTGCACTGCGCATGAGTGCAACATTCGGGAGCGAGAGGGGCTGAAGGCTATATGAGTCACGGCGACGACCGGGGCGCGGGGCTGCAGTTCGACTTTCCCGTGGATTCCGGGCAGGCGGTCGAGCCAAAAGCTACGGCAGGGGACGGCGCGTCGTTCGTCTTCGCCGCTCCTGCTGGCGGCTCTTCCGCTGCGCCGACCGCTATTCTCGAAGCCCCGGCCGCTGCAGATGCTTCGGTTTCCGCAGATGCGCACCAGCTGATCGATTCGATACCAAGCCCTCCGCTGGCAGGCAATGATATCGTCGACACGTTCTGGGACATACCCGTGATCGACATCCCCTCGACCGAAACAATCGCAAGGCGTGAGAAAATCCAGGCCAAGCGCCAGACGGCATCCTCCAAGCCGTTGCCGTCAGGAGGCCTGCCGTTATTCCCCACGGGTTCGAATCGCACCGCCCAAGCTGCAACAGAACAATTCGCGTTGGAAGATTTCGACTTCGACTCCATCATCAGCGGATCGTCCGAAGCATTGGCTGCCAAACCTGGCAGGCATAGTGATGATCCCGATCTGGCACCCCGCTCGCGCGTCAGGCAGATAGTCGTCTCCACGATTGTGCTGGCTATCATCATTGCCATGACCATCGGCGGTCGCCTCATATGGAGGCAACACCGGGACACCGCCGATTATCGACAGGCCATGAGCGCCTGTACCGCGGCCACAGGCGCGTATGCGAAGGCCAATGCCGCAATGAACACCGTATTGCGCAACACGAAAATGATGCAAAACATCCCATCGGCTCAGGTCGCAGATATGGCAACGGTCACCAAGCTGCGCGACGCCGTGTCTGCGGCGAATCGCATAGGCGTCGCGGCAGGCTGCCCGGCCGCGATGTCGGCAACTGAACTGCGGGCAAGTGCCACAGATGCGAAGCGGCTCACGGCGATGCTTAACACGAGTACGGATAACGTCACCTCGGCCGCAAAGGCCGTAACGGCAAGCAAATCGGTTAAAGACGCTGCTGATGCCGCTGCGATCTTCGCGCATCTGAAGTCGGCGACCGCTGATGCACAAGCCTTGTTTGAGAACAGCCGCTACAATGTGGCGGATGATTCGACGCGTGTCACGCTCCAAAGCTCCCTGAAAACAGCGAACGGGCTGCTGTCGCAGGACAAGCCTGAAACCGCCGCCGTGCAGGATGCGCTGACCGGTTTGCAGAATGCGAGCGATGCCGTCAAGGCTTCGATGAACGACCTCGTGGTGCAGAATCAGATCGCCGCACGCCAGCAGGCGCAGGCTCAGGCGCAGGTTCAACGTCCGAAGCCGGTTAAGCCTGCTCCCACTAAAACGTCCCAGCCTGAACCTACTGAAACAACTGGGTCCACTGATACGCCTGATCCTACTGATCCTCCTAAACCTACTGATCCTCCTAAACCTACTGAAACGCCTTCAACTGAACCTCCTAATACTGAGCCCTGAGTGCCAGTGCTGAATTTAGTGTTCATATTTTACCTAGACATTACTCCTATTTTTCTGACGGCCCCTTTTCTTTTCGATAGGTGCTGAACGCCGCCGTAAAAATAAGCAGCCAGATGGCGTAGAAGGCATATGACTCGAACTGGATGTACAGGTAGGCGGTCAGCGTGAGCCAGCACACCGTCATACGGTTCCATGCACGGTGCCGGCTTATGTGAATGAGGATCATGACGACCAGCAGCGCGAACATGAGGATGCCGAATTCGGTGATGAAGCTGGAATAGGCACTCATCGTGAATGTGTCGGACGGGGGATTCGCCAGGCCGTCGATCTCTTGGTTCGGCACTCCGCCGTGCGAATCGAACCAGCGACGCGCGCCTGTGTAGCCGTCACGCACGGCGTTGGAGATATTGCCCGAGCCCCAGCCAAAAACGAAATGGCGAATATCGTGTTTCCACGACCACATCGGCGCAAGCATATGGAAGATCCTGGCCGACATCGAACCGTCGCCGGCCAGCAGACCGTGCGTCGCCAAGGCGTTGAGACGCGGTTCGAGAATGACAGCGGACAGTCCGCCGGCTGCAATGGCACAGGACCCGGCGAGGAAGCCCCAAGTGGCTTTGCGATTACGGAAGTTCACCGCGCTGAGCATCCATAAAAATAGTGCTACGGCCGAGTCGATGATGATGCGAGTGCCGGAGCCCATAGCGATCGCGGCAGCCGCGAAAACCGGAATCAGCACGGCGAAGCGTCTGTCGCGCGTCAGCCAGAAGAGCGGTAGCAAAATGCCGAAGAGATGCATGCCTATATATGACGGTTCGGCGAAGAGGAACTGCGGCCTGACCCGGATGTATCGGCGATACATCATGGCCGCAAAATAGTGCAGGCTCGTATCCGATTGCAGTTTGAGCGCGATGAATTGAGCGACTCCCACAGCGAAGGCGAACCAGTAGGCGCATATGACGACCGTGAGCGCCGCCCGGATTTGCAGATGCTTGCGTGCGAACGCGATGTCAAGCGATGCCAGGCAGGCGAGGCCGAGCAGCAGAGAGATAAATGACAGCGCGATCGCATTGCCGTGTACGGCTATCGTCTGCCAGCCATAAACCGACATCGCCGCTAGCAACACGGGGAACAGGAAGAACGGCAGGTAGATGCGCAGAGTCAATCGCAGATACCGCCAGTTCGACAGCGCGTAGGCCAGAAAGAACCATGGGGCGAGCGGAGTCCAATATGGCAGCGGGTAGCCCAGCAGGGTGCCATCCACAGGAAGCAGGGCCAGCGCGATATAGAACAGTATGTCCGACGGATCCCGTGCGATGGGGCGCGCCGCCATGCTTTGTGCCGCACTGCCGAAGTCGTGTGAACTAGGGAGCGGAAGCCCAGTCATAGCAGGCGGATCGTGCGGTGCATGAGATGCATTCACCGGCGACGCCATGGGTTGTATGAATGATGTCGACTGTGTCGAAGAGCCATGCTGTGCAGGAGAAGAAGACCTGTGCTGTGGTGCCATGCGGGCTAGCAACAAACGTCTTGACACAAAATCATTCACTATTCTGGGTTCCTTTCCCGGTCAGTCCACCTTTGATGTTGCCTGACCATGCGGATCCGTGGGTGCGGATGGGCAAGCAATCAACGATGAGCGAAACGAAGAGCGGCTCAATCGATGAATCGATGCTGCACGAATCGATGTTGAGCGCGGGGTGCGTTCTTGACCACTCTACCGCCTGGCGGTAAACCGGGCCCAATGTAACAGCTGAGCCAGGTTCCGGCTGGCCTGTCTCTCAAGCAAGAGGTCGAGATCGGAGAAATGTACGGTCAACGGCTGCTCCACACCTTGCGCAGCGCATCCAGCCCGGCGCTGGCATCGATTGGGTGGCCAAGATCGGCCAGTGCGCAAGCCAAGGCACCGAAGGCGGTGATCGTGCGTTGGCGGGTGGCAGTCGCGCCCATATGACCGATACGGATGAGCTTGCCGTCCATGGGGCCCAAGCCTCCTGACACACACAGGCCGTAACTCTCACGCAGCGTGGCGCGAAGTTCCCTGTCTGTTATGCCTTGTGGGATTGTTATGGCGGTGACGCTATGGGCGGCATGGGCTTCGCTGTCGACCCAAAGCTCCAGCCCGGAAGCGAGGACTGCCGCGCGCATGCCTTTCGCCGCAGCGGCATGCCGCGCTATCGTCTCATCGACACCCGCATCGAGGATGATATCCAATGCGGCATCCAAACCGTACACCAGGCTGATGGGCGCGGTATAGGGCAGTACGCTGTGCTCAAGCCACTTGCGCCGCCACGGTTTGAACGACAGATATGACCCGTCGTATCGAGGGCAGGCCATAATCGTGCTCCAAGCTCGGTTGCTCACGGAAACCAACGACATGCCGGCCGAGCAGGAAAGGCATTTCTGGCTGCCGGTCACGCAGATGTCGATGCCCCAAGCATCCGTTTCGACATTGCTGCCGCCAATGCCTGAGACAGAGTCCACGATGCTGAGCATTCCACGCCTGCGCGCCTCCATGCAGATCTCCTTGATCGGATTCTCGCTGGCGGACGGGGTCTCGGAGTGGACCATGGCGATGATCCTGGCTTGTGGGTTGCTGTCCATCGCCTCGAGCACCATATCCATCGTCACCGAACTGTTGTACGCCGCCCTGACCTCGATCACGTGCGCGCCGTAGGCCTTCAGCACCCGGCTGTAGCCGGCCCCGTATACGCCGGTTACGATGTTGATGCATACCTCGCCCGGCTGCACGAGATTGTACGCGGCCATCTCCAATCCGATGATCGACTCGCCGGCGATGGGCAGCACTGTGCCGGAGGTCTTGAACACCTGCGCGAGCTTGGTGGTCACCCCGTGCATTAGAACTGTGAAATGCGGATCATGGTGGTGCATGATCGGTTTTGACATCGCGGCGAGCACCTGCGGATAGATGGTGGTCGGTCCGGAAGCCATCGTGAGCTCGGGTATGCTGTCATCAAATTGTTGCGTCATTTCTTGCTCCTGCCATGGTGTCGGGTCTGTGACCGATGTCTGTTCCGAGTCGTCTGTTCCTCTGCTCGTCTGCTCACGAATGTATCGCGCACCTTATCCTTTGCCGAACATCGCCATGGTTGATGCAGCCAGCAGGGTTGTTGCGATTAGTGTGGCGACCGCTTGAGATTTCATTAGGCTAGCTAGCGTATGACTTGCATCCGTATGCATCATTGTGGCTGTGGATTGGCTCTCGGCGGCGAGCGCACTCACTGTTTGAAATCTATTAAGCACATTTGCACAAATCATGCGCCTATATCTCTAGAGTGACTCTGAGAAGGTTTCCAAAAATGGCGGTATTCCGCCAAATGTTCTGTGCTGGCATTAGTGGCTACTGCGCTAAGTGCTGAATAGACGAAAAAAGTGCTGAATAGACGTTCGGCAACCTGCAATATCGTCAGACGTATTTCAGATAAGCCCATTCGTGCCTGCATACGGTCGAATTCCCATCTATTCAGCACTTTTTTCGTCTATTCAGCATGTATACGAAGTATCATCTGAAACGCCACTCATCGAATTGTTGGAATGAAGCCGATCCGGCATGCGCGGAGGTGGCTCGGAGTCCTTATTTCATCAGTTGAGCGTCGAAAAGTGCTTAGTTAAGGACAAGCACAGAGAGTACGGGCAGGCCATACGAGGAATCCTCGTAAGCAGCGAAACCGATAATGCATGCGGAAAGCCGGGAATTGCATAGGCCAACATCACATTATGCGACTATCGCCAGCACAGCGACTGCCGCTGCGCATAGCATGCCTGCAGCGAGAATCGCCCAATCGGAGGGCCGCATGCGCAACTGGCGGTAGTAGCTGCGTCGCACGCCCTGCATGCCGAGACCGCGCGACTCCATGGCTCGGCCCACGTTCTCACCTATGGTGAAGCCCTGAATCAGAACGGCGATGATAACGGGGATGTAGGCGCGCACTCGTCGGCTGAGTTTGGCCTTGCCCGTCGTGAGATTAAGGCCGCGGGCCTGCTGGGCTTGCGAAATAGTGGAGAACATGACGAAGAATTCGGGTATGTAGCGCAGGCTGGTGGAGATCGTCAGCCCGATCCGATAGGGCACGCCCAGCGCCACGAGTCCACGCACGAGCATTGCCTGATCGGTGGTGAACAGCAGCACGAAGCAGGCAAAAGCAAGCGCAGGCACACGCAGCCCCATGACCGCCGCCATGACCAGATTCTGTTTGGTGAGTATAACGGGGCCAAATCCGAATAGCATATCCGCACCTGTGTGGTCGAAGAGCGGCCACATGACGACGATCATTACGATCAGTGGCAGCAGCATCTTCCATATCCGCAGCATATTGCGCAACGGGATCTTGGAGGTCATCAGCAGTACGTGCTCGATCAGTAGTGCCATCAGGATCACGCTGGTTTGGCGCAGGGCAAGCGTCAGGCCGAGCAGCAGCACAGTCAGCGCGAATTTGACGCGCGGATCGGCCCGATGCAGCCAGCCATCAGCGGGAACATAGAGATCGGCGGTCATCGCGGTGCTCCGGGATGATTGGGCAAGGATTGGTTGGATGCTGCGGGCACGAAACGCATGGCGAATTCGTCTGGCGTCAGCGCGGCCTCATACGGTTTGGCGACTAGCGCCTCACCATCCAGAGCAAGCGATGCCTGCACGGCGAAGGGTATGGCACAGCCCGCTTTCGACAGCAGTGCCGTATCGGTGAGGATTTCGCGCGTGGTGCCGAACTCCAACAAGTGCCCGGAGTCAAGTACCGCTGCGTGCGAGCAGGTGCGGGCCACGGCGCGTATGTCGTGCGAAACAATGATGACGGTGACGCCTTGCGCATTGAGATCAGCTAAAATGGCCAGCAGCTGATCGGCCAGTCTGCGGTCAAGTCCCGCAGTCGGTTCGTCGAGCACGATTATTCCCGAGTTCATGGCGAGCACAGACGCGATAGCCACTTTTTTGCGCTCGCCATATCCCAGCGTCGCCGGCGGCGCATCGCGAAGACTTTGCAAGCCGAACTGGCACATGGCGTTATCGGTCAATCGATGCACCTGTTTGTCGTCATAGCCAATTGACCTGGGGCCGAACGCGATTTCGTCGTGCACACTGCTACAGAAGATCTGATCGTCCGGATTCTGGAAAACCATGCCTACATGTCGGGCGAGTGCTCCAATCGGGTGCTTGCCGGTATTGAGTCCGTCAACAGTTACCGTGCCTGACGCAGGCGTCAGCAATCCGTTGAGATGTTTGGCAAGCGTCGTTTTGCCCGAGCCGTTGCGGCCGAGCAGCGCAAGGAACATGCCGCCGGTGATCTCCATGTTGACATCGTTGAGGGCGAGGGATTGGCCATAGCTGTAGCACAGATGGGAGATGGTGATGCCCGAGGAAAGCTGCCGGCCTGTAGAATTTCGGTGTGACGGATGCTGCCGGTTTGTGTTGACTGCCTGCTCTGGTTGTCCCTCCCGATTCGGCAGCTTGTGCTGCTCTGGCCGCAGTGCCTGGGCAGATCGTGTCGGTGTAAGTGGCCGGGGCAGCCTGGGCGGCATAGACCCGGTCGGCATCGGCCCGGGTCGCATAGACAGTGACGTTGGGAGTGATCGCGTGTGCAACGGGGCGGTAGCGTGGGGTTCGAAGGGCTGCCCGCCGAATGCCGTAAGCCGGCCATTGCCCAGTGTCCGCAGTGCCTCATGAGCCGTGGCGAAACGATAAGGATGGCAACCGTCTGCAGTGCCAGACCGGTGTGCAGTTTCGTTGAGCTTCCATGCGATCTCGCACGCCTCGGGAAGGTCGATGCCGTGGCT
Source organism: Bifidobacterium sp. (assembly GCF_022640935.1). GTDB lineage: Bacteria > Actinomycetota > Actinomycetes > Actinomycetales > Bifidobacteriaceae > Bifidobacterium. The sequence goes on along the minus strand of NZ_JALCCV010000004.1, from coordinate 14,021 downwards.
GAGGAATAGCTCCGGTTCGTCAGCGAACAAGGCACGACCGCCCTGTTCGATGATCCGGCCTTCATCCATAACGATGACTCGATCGGCACATTGTGCGAGCCGATCGGTTTTTTGTTCGGCAATGACGATGGTGATCGGGCGCTCGTCCCGTATCGTTTCGAGCGCAGCGAACACTTCCGCCTCACCTGCTGAGTCAAGTGCCGCAGTGGGCTCGTCGAGAATCAGCACATCCGGCTCGTTCACCAGTGCGGCGGCGATCGCCACGCGTTGCATCTGGCCGCCAGACAGTGCCGTTGGCTTGCGTTTGCGAAACTCGCTCATAGACACGAGGCTCAGCGCCTCGTCAATACGGCGATCCATCTGATCGTAAGGCATCCCCATGTTTTCCATCGGGAACGCAAGATCATCCTCGACGGTGATGCTAAAGAGCTGCTCGCGTGGTTCCTGCTGCACATAACCGACATGGCGGGCGATATCTGCTACGGCAACGCGGCTCGTATCCTGAGCGTTGATCAGCACTTGGCCGTTCATGATGCCGTCAACGGAATTGGGGATGAGCCCGGTCAACGCGAGGCACAGCGTGCTTTTGCCTGCGCCCGTCGGCCCGGTGATAGCGAGGAATTCGCCCTGCCGCACATCCAATGAGATATGGTTCAATGCCAGTATCGGCTGGCCGTCGGCTGTGATCGGCATGTAGTGCCAGTCTAGGCCATGTACCTCGATGATATTTGTCATATGGTCGTGGTCATGTTCTGGATGCGGTGCAGGTTGCGGCATGAAGCTGGGTACCGCCTTTCCGGACTACGTTCCGGGACCCGGTATGCCCTCAACCTGCTGCCTGTCATTCGCTACTTGCCATTCCTGGGCAGCGACACCTCGTAGCCGAGATTGCCGATGCGCACCAGCGGAGGATATGCTTTGCGGATGGCGGTGAAGAGCGCAATGCCGACCACCAGACCGCACGCGGCTTGAACACAGTTGCCCGGCACCTCAGTGAGTGCCGGGCCCCAGCCGGAGAGGAAGCTGCCCGCGACCAAGTAACCGATGACCTTCCACACCGCCGAGATCACGGAGCCGAAAATGAGATATGCAGGCTTGAACTTCTTTACGAGCACTCCCATGAGTACTGCCTGCCCGCCATCGATCACGAAGGTGAAAGCCGCCCACTGCGGGTAGCCGGAAATGAGGTCGGAGAGCGCCGGCCCGAGTCCGCCGATCACACCGCCAATCCATGGGCCGAAGGCCAACGACGAGAAGTAGATCATGGCATCCGAAAGATTGAAGTAGCCGCGCGTGGGAGCGGACGGGATGCGGACCGCAAAAGTAAGCACAGTAGTGATGGCTGTCATGACGGCGACCAGGGGAATAGTGCTCGCAGTGAGAATGCGTTTCCTTGCCATAGTTATCGACCTTTCATCGGATGCTCACAATGGCCATAATGCAATGTGGCGCACAACTGTGAAGCCTGACCTACTGTAGTGGATTGTAGTTTCATCGAAGGAACGCTGCCGTTAATTGGTTTAGCGTATATACGAGAGCAGTTGTCTGCTCGCGATCCCTCTCGCGCGGTCGCGAATCGTTGAGACTGATTATGCACTCGGGAATTCTGCAGCTCAGTTTCCGCAGCTGGGCGGAACGTGGAATACGGTCTGCTTATGAACGGCTCAACTTGGGGGCGAAAATGGTGTATTTGCGTTGTGTGAGGCGTTATCAGGCTGTTGCGGAGGTCTATCAGCGTTGTGTGAGGCGTTACTTATTGCAGAGTCGAGTATCACGCAGGCAAAACCGCCATTTTCAGACCTCGCTACTTGGCTCTTATGGATTTGAACGCCTCACATAACGCCGATAGACCTCCGCAAGGCATGATTAACGCCACATACAACGCAGTTATGGCCGAGGCTCGGGGGTTATATGTGTCCTGCAGCGCAAAATGTAGTTGATTGTGGTGACGGCTGACGAGCAAGCAGTCACCACAGTTGAGGCCGGTCTAGGCAAAGAGCAGCTTGAACAGCCACGCTCCTACGATCGCGCCTACTATAGGTGCCACAACCGGAATCCATGCCTCGCTCCAGCGTGAGGAACCTTTGTGTTCGATGGGCAGGACAGCGTGCAGAATGCGAGGCATCAGGTCGCGGGCGGGGTTCAGTCCCGGCCCGGTGGGGCCGCCCATGGAAGTCACCAGCCCCCATACGATGAAGCCGACGACGATGGACGCGGCGCCGAGATTCTTGGCGCCCCATGGGTCGGAGAGCGTACACAGGGCGCCGAGCACGAGGATAAACGTGCCGAAGAACTCGTTGATGAAGTAGTTGAAGCGGTTGTCTTCCGCATCGGTGGTGCAGAAGGTGGCGAGGATCGCCTCGGGCTCGGTGGTAGAGCCGTAATGCGGCAGATAGGTCACGTAGACGATGAGTTGGCCGGCCAGCGCGCCGAGCAATTGTGCCACAATATAGGGGAGCGCCTCGCCCCAGGGGAACATGCCGTTAGCCGCCTGCGCGAGCGTCATCGCAGGATTGATATGTGCCCCGGAGATGCCGCCGAACATGAGCACTGGAAACATCACGCCGAAGCCGTAGCCCATCGCAATGTTGAGCCAGCCGGCGTGGTGACCCTTGGTTTTGCTCAGCTCCACATTGGCGACGGAGCCGTTGCCGAAGACCATCAGGAGCATCGTCCCGATGAATTCTGCGGCCAATTTGGTTGATAGAGCGTATTCCACGGATGTCCTCTTCGTTCGCTTGGCGCATGCGCGACGGCGGGTCCACGGCTGCAAGTCGCCCGCTGCAGACCCGATGATGGTTGGTGGTGTGCGTTGCCATAGAGCGAACGAAACCGTATGAGAGTTTACGCTGAGGGCTGACTTTTGTCATTGGTAGCGTGTGCTCCGCTCGTGAAGTGTTTTTCGTTGATGCTGTTTTACCAACGCAATAGGAATCGCAATTGTTGCATTGAACAGATGACATTCTTGACGGTGCCTGACGATACGTCAGCGATCTGGGCCGTTCCCTGGCTCCACTATGGTTGTAACCATGCGAAGAGCGACGGTGTATGACGTGGCGGAGCAGGCGGGGGTGTCCACTGCCACGGTTTCGTTTACTTTCCATCATCCAGACAAAGTCAAGCCGGCAACGCGTGAGAAAGTGCTGCGAGCTGCGGAGGGACTCAATTATGTGCCCAGCGCCAACGCCCGAGGGCTGGCTCGTGGGCGCACTGGCGTTTTCGGCTTATATTCTTTCGACATGCTTATCGAGCGCCCGTTAGGCGATGAAGACGATGCGGTCATTTCCGACGTTGGGCAGGCCGATGCCGATAATCATGACGGGCCTGATGTCTTGGCTTACCCGTTGTACGTGGATGAGGTGCAGCGCGGATTCGAACTCGAATGCTGGCATCGTGGTCGCAATGTGCTGCTGGGCTCCGCTTCCGCCGCGAACGACGGAGCCGGTATCACAGATATTGCGGGCAGGGTGGATGGCCTCGCGGTGTTTCCGGGTCAGTTCGCCGACGATCCGTCTTTGTCTTCGCTGTGCCGCAGCATTCCGATCGTAAGGCTAAGTGAAGGTCGAGCTGGCGATCCGGCAGCTTATATCGCATGTGACAATGTATCCGGTATGAACCAGCTGATTGACCATCTCGTTGATGTGCATGGATTATGGAACATCGCGTTTATCGGCAAAAACGACAACTATGATATGCGTTCGCGGTTTGCCGCAATGCAGGGCAGACTGAGGTACCGAGGATTGCCCGTGCCTCAGCAGCCTTTGGACGAGAGTGACGCAATTTGCGAAGAGCATTTCGTGGCATTGTGCAGGGCAATTGACGAGGGTCGGTTGCCTCAGGCATTGGTCTGCACAAATGATCAGACGGCTTTCGATGTCATTCAGGTTCTGCATGATGCCGGCGTCGATGTGCCGCGAAACATTGTCGTGACCGGATTTGACGGTGTTCTCGCCGGTGGTCTGTTGTCTCCTGGCCTGACAACGGTTCGCCAACCCATGGAGGCCATGGGACGTATGGCTGCTCGGCTGCTCGATGAGCGCTCCGGTCGGCCGTGGGAGAATCCGGTGAATTTCGTCTTTCCGGTGCGGATGGTCGTGCGGGGAAGTTGTGGGTGTCAGTAGCTCAGCAAACGAACAGGAATAATCGTCAGGTCATGCGGGAAACTGGGAAAGTGCCTTTGGCTGAAGGCATGTGGATGCAGAACCAGGAAATGATCGGTTGGCGGCGGCTCCTGTAAAGGGTTGTCGGGCAATGGGGTAGAACGGTTGCGACGGCGTGTTGAGCAGGAGTTGACAAATATGGATCTAAGCGCTTAAATAGAAGGACATCTAAGCGGTTAGTTTGTAATGGAGTTCAAGGAGGAACGACATGAGGCATTCAATATCGAAGACGACGCTGGCTCTTGTGGCCAGTGTGGCAATGCTTGCTGGGGTTGCTGGTTGTGGCCGCACCAATAGTGGCTCCAGCGCCAGCGCAGACGAGATGATAACTATGGATTCAGGCAAGGCAACCGGAGACCTCACTGTGTGGGCGATGGGCAACGAGGGCGACCAGCTTGGCGGTTTCGTCAAAGGATTCGAGCAAGAGAATCCGGATGTGAAACTCAAGGTCACGGCCATTCCCTGGGCTTCGGCACACGATAAAATTCAAACCGCGATCGCTGCAGGAACGGTGCCTGATGTTATCCAAATGGGCACGACATGGATGGCTGACTTTTCGAATTCCTTTTCGAGGGTGCCTGAGAATTTCGATCTGACCGACTTCTCGGAAGGGCCGCTCGCTGCCGGAAAAGTTGATGGCGTCCAGTTCGGCGTACCTTGGTATGTGGATAGCCATGTGCTGTATTACCGGACTGATATCGCAGCGAAAGCAGGCTGGACGAAGGCTCCGCGAACATTGGATGAGCTCAAGCAGATGGCTACCGACACGAAAAAGGTCGATGGAGTAAAAAACGGCTTGTTTATTGCATCCTCCGGGGCGGATACCTGGCAAGGGACATTGTGGGCATATTACTCTCAGGGTGTCAAATTAATGGACGCGGCAGACGACAATTGGACGCTTGATACACCTGAAATGAAAAAAGCAACAGCATACATCGATGCTTTCTTCAAAGATGGCATTACCAGCACGACACTTGATGCGACGCCAGGCCTTCCAATTGCCCAGTTTGTATCTGGGGAGACACCAATCATGACTGGCGGTCCTACTGCGATCAGCCAGATCGCAGAACAAGGCGCAGACGTGCCCTATGCGACAGCAATGATTCCCAAGGGAACCAGTTCGACATCATTTGTGGGAGGCGCTGATTTCGTCGTTCCCACGGAATCAAAGAACAAGCAGGCAGCATGGAAATTCATCCGCTGGATGACAGAGCCGAATACCCAGATTGATTGGTTTGAGCAGGCATCGGTTCTTCCCTCGTCACAGCAGGCATGGTCATCGAAAACACTCAGTGGTGATGAGAAGCTCAAGGCATATGGTGAGCAGTTGAAAAGCACGATGTCTCCTCCCTCGGTTTCCACTTGGGCGCAGGTATCGGCAGCCGGGGATCAGATCATGGAGCAGATACACAAAGGCCAGCTCAGTGTCAATGACGGTCTAAAAAAACTACAAACCGAGGCTGATTCGATCGGCACGGGGAAGTAGGCACGATGTTCAGACGTGCATCAAGCAAGGCGAAGGGCACAGGCAGCGCCCTTCGCCGTCGCCAGACTGTGCTGGCATGGGGATTCGCGCTGCCTTTCGTTATTATCTTCTGCGTGTTCATGCTGATCCCTCTCATCTCTTCTACGGCAATGTCGTTCACCGACATCACATCTCGTGATCTGCGTACGCCATTCAATGTGAATTTTGTCGCGCTGAAACAATATGCGGCGCTGTTCAGCGATCCACGTTTCATGCATTCGCTGAGCGTCACGGGCGTCTTCGTACTCATCGGCCTGCCGATTACCATGGTGATCGCCTTGGCCTTCGCGGTGGCGCTCAACAAGGGGGCGCAGCATCTCAACGCATTCTTCCGCGCGTTGTTCTATGCACCGGTCGTTGCCAGCGTGGTCGCCGTTTCGGTGGTGTGGCGCTACATTCTGCAGGGCGACGGTCTACTGAATTCGCTGTTGGCGCTCGTGGGCGTCACCGGGCCCGACTGGCTTCATGACACAAGATATGCGTTGCCGGCACTGATGATCATGACGATCTGGCGCAATATGGGCACGCTGATGATCATTTTCCTTGCAGGCCTACAGGCTGTCCCTGAAGAGCTTACGGAAGCTGCCGCAATCGATGGTGCGAGCCGGTGGCGAACCTTTCGTTCTATTACCTTGCCGCTGCTTAAGCCGACCTTGTTGCTGGGGGCGGTGCTGCTTTCGGTCGCTTATCTTCAGTTCTTCGAGGAATCCTTCGTAATGACCCAAGGCGGACCGCTGGATTCTACGCTGTCCGCTGCATATTACGTGTACCAGAAATTCGGATTCGGTCAGTATGGCATCGCATCTGCCGCCAGCTGGGTGCTCTTTGTCATCATTGCCGTAGTGAGCATGGTGCAGTTCCGTATCCTTCGGTCTGAGCGCTGAAAGGGAGAGATATTATGAGTGCAACAAGGCCACCTATTCCTGTGCAGGTGCCGGAGAACAGGCTGCGGCTACGGCGCCGGTTTATGAAAGGCCGCGGATTGTCGTACATCGTATTGTCGATAATCGCAGTCGCATGGATATTCCCGTTCCTGTGGATGGCTTTGGGATCGTTGAAAACGCAGGGTGAGATTCTCGCCAGGCCTCCGAGGCTTTTGCCTGAGCATGCGACGCTTGCCAACTTTGCGCGATGGTTCACGCAGCTGCATTTCGGATCATATTTCACCAATAGCTTGGTCGTAGCCGTTATCACCGTGTTGGGGAATATGGTGTTCTGTTCAATGGTCGGCTATGCCTTGGCCAAAATGAATTTCGCGGGCAAGAACATTCTGTTTGGCGCAGTCATGGTCACATTGATGGTGCCAAGCGTCGCCACCTTTGTGCCTCTGTTCGTCATCATCTCGAACATGCATCTGGCCAACACCTATGCGGCGCTGATCCTCCCGTTCCTATGCCAACCTATAGGAGTGTTCCTGATGAGGCAATTCATAGCAGGCATTCCCGATGCCTTGATGGAGGCTGCGCGGGTGGATGGCGCGGGGGAGTTGCGCATCTTCTTCCAAGTCGTGATGCCGCAATGCGGCCCGCCGTTGGCGACGCTGTCTATTCTGACGTTCCTGTCCAGCTGGAATAACTTCCTCTGGCCGTTGGTCTCGGCACAGACCGAGGAGATGTATACGCTTCCAGTAGCCCTTTCGCTGTACTCCACCGGTCAGAACGCGACGAACTACAGTGTGCTGCTTGCCGGGGCGGTTCTTGTGATCACGCCTATCCTGCTGTTGTTCATCTTCCTGCAGCGCTACTTCATTCAGGGAGTAACGATGACGGGCATTAAATAATTGAAAGGAATCATATGACTTCCCCTGTTTTCGATTTTCCTGAGAATTTCATCTGGGGAGCCGCTACGGCTCCGCATCAGGTCGAAGGCAACAATGTCGCCAGCGACTGGTGGGCGCGCGAGCATTCGCCCCGCACTGACGTCAGCGAACCTTCCGGGGACTCCTGCGACAGTTACAACCGGTATGACGAAGACATCAAACTGCTCGCCGAAAGCGGGCTGGCAATGTATCGATTCGGCATTGAATGGGCACGTATCGAGCCGGCGGAAGGGTGCTTCTCCAAAGCGCAGCTGCTGCACTACCGACGGATGATCGACACCTGCCGCGAATGCGGAGTCGAGCCCATGGTGACGTTGTACCATTTCAGCATGCCGCTCTGGTTCGCCGCGAAAGGCGGTTGGGACAGGCCGGACGCACTCGAGAAGTTCGAACGCTATGTGCGTTACGTGCTGCAGATTCTGGATGATGTGACATGGATATGCACCATCAACGAGCCGAATATGGTCGCGCTCACGCAAGGCGGCACGCAGGGCACCGATTTCATTGCGGCCTCTCTGCCGGCGCCTGATCCGGTAATCTCCAAGGCGCTGGTATCGGCTCATCACATGGCCCGCGGCATTATCAAGGAGCAGCTGCCCGGATCCAAGGTCGGCTGGACCATCGCCTGCCAGGCTTTTCACGCTGTGCCGGGCTGCGAAAGGGAGATGGAAGAATATCAGTATCCGCGCGAGGACTATTTCACCAAGGAGGGGTCGGGCGACGATTTCATCGGCGTCCAGGCGTATCTGCGCACCTTTGTCGGCAAGAACGGCCCAGTGCCGATAGCCGACGCAGTGGAGCGCACCCTGACCGGCTGGGAGTATTTCCCGCCTGCGCTCGGCATCGCAGTGCGGCATACATGGGAGACAGCCGGGCATACGCCGATCTTCATCACCGAGAACGGCCTCGCCACGAACGATGATCGACGCCGCATCGACTATACCTTTGACGCGCTCGCCGGCGTGCATGAAGCCATGAAGGATGGCATCGCCGTGCTCGGCTACACGCATTGGTCCCTGCTCGACAACTACGAGTGGGGTTCGTTCAAACCCACATTCGGTTTGGTCGGTTGGGACAAGGAGACATTCGAACGCCGGCCGAAGCCTTCATTGGGCTGGTTGGGAGATGTTTCTCGTACTCATACGGTTTCGCATCCGTATCGATGAACTGATCATGGCCGCCAGCACGCCACCGGAACGCAGCGCACTGGCGGGGTGCTGGCGGACCATATCGTTGGCAGGCGCGAAGATTATCGCTGCATCGAACGGTTGGCGGCATGCCGTAGGTAACGCCAACGGATGAATATCAGGCTCACGCCAGCCGTCGGCTATTCATCCCTGCGGCTGAGCGCACGGACGCGCATGGTGCCACTGTACACACCCATTCCAGAGCCGCTGCGTTTTTGGCGGCAAGCGCATCACCTCGGGTTGCGGTCGATGCGGATGTCGGAGACGGTGAGATTGAGATCGTTGACGAGGTTGGCCAGGATGATGGAGGCGAGCTCGTCGGCGCGCATGAACGAGTGCTGTTTTCCGGGCGACACGTAATCGTGGCTGTCGCGGTAGAAGTCAGTGTCGATGCCGCCAGGATAGACGCCGACTATGCTGACGCTGCTACCCTTGTATGCTGCCTTGAGGCTTTCCGTGTAGCCGCGTTCGCCCCATTTGGCGGCGCAATATACGGATTCGTTCGCATTGCCGCGCGTGGCGGCGGTGCTCATCACATTCGCGATCTTGAGATCTTGTTCGCCGCAGGCCTTGAGCGTCTGCACGCACCACAGGATCATGCCGGTGAGGCCCTTGAGACAGCGAGCCACGTCGTCGGCCGTATACCCGGTCGGCTTCTTGAACGATGGCTGGCCGGCGTTGTTGATCAGCAGATCCACATGGCCGAGTCTGCTGATCTGCGCTAACGTTCGCTGTGCGAAGCATTCGTCGGTGATGTCTCCGACGAATGCGCGGAAATGCGCGGCATCGGATTCATCGGCGAGTTTGCGCATGGCGGTTGCATTGAAATCTACGCCGCACACCAGCCAGCCTTTGTCGATCAGCTGGCGCGTGAGTTCGTAGCCCAGCCCTGCCGCGCATCCGGTCACGATTGCGATTCCGTTCGCCATGGTGCTGCCTTTCCTGAGATGCCATTCCGATACGGTCATTTTCCGAGCCAGCATAGGCGCAAAGCACATCCCCCGGCCCAGGGTGATGCTGCTGAGGCAGGGCGTCGCATCACCGGCGCCAGCCGCAGGCCGGGCCGATCAGTAATTGTGGTGCGAAAGCCAGTACTGGTAGGCGCCCTGGACAGAGCCGTAGCGGCCTGCGCAATACTGCCAGAACCACCGGAGCTGCGTCTGATAGTTCGTTGCCCAGTCGGCGCCCATACTGCCCATCTTGCTGCCTGGCAGCGCCTGAGGCAGGCCGTAGGCGCCGGATGGGTTCATGGCGTTGACGCGCCAGCCGGATTCATGCGAAATAATGAAGACCGTGGCGCTGAAATCGGCTTCCGAATAACCGTTGGAGAGCATGTAGTCATGCGCCCACTGCTGCATCGCGCCTGCGGGAACGGTGGTGCCGATGCTGGCAGCCGCGGCACGCGCCGCCCCGCCGGCCGAGGCCGATCCGGAACCACTGGAACTCGTGCCGGTGCCGATGAGGATGACCTTGTCGACCGGTGCGGATTTGACGAAGGAAGCGAAGACATTCGAGTCAACGACCTTGCCGCCGGCCCGGGTGACGATGCTCGTGGTCTCCATCACGCCGGCCTTGCCTTCGGTCTCGACCTTCTGCTGTCCCCGCAGCAGTGCGGAGGTCTCCTTCTTCACGATGTTGAAGTCGATGGGAGACTGCGAGGTCTCCAGCCGCGCGCCCGCGCGACTGATGGTGATCACGGTGGATTCGGTGACTTTCGTGTTCAGCGCGGGGGAGACGGTGTCATTCGGTTCGAGGGTGATATCGCCCGTGTCGAGCACGGATTTAACATCGGTGAAATTATCGCCGAGCACGACGCGGGATTGGCCGTTCACCTTCACCGTGACATAGACGGTGTTGGCGTTGGCGCCACGCAGCGGTTCGCGGAAGGAGCCGCGGGACACCTCTTGCGCGTTGGCGTCGGTGGCGGAATATGCGGTGACATGCGAAGTCTGATGCTCCGCCGCATAGAAGCTGCGCGAGGCGACACCCGCACCGGAAAGCAAGCCTACGGCAACGAGAAACGCTGCGATTTTCGTCCACTGCCGTTTGCTCAGTGATCTCAGCGTGGGCACTTCCTTGCGGTGGTTGGCCATTATGCTCCTTGTTCAACCAATAATCCAGCGGCACGCCTGAGCGGTGCAATTCGTGCTCCTTGGAACCGCCGATCTCGGCCGAACCGCTGCTCGCGGTAACCAGTGGGTATGCGCATAGCCCACTACTATATAAAGTGGTGTGGAAGTCTTCACAATTCGCTGTGTCTGCACTGCCTGTTCTGCAGGCCACGGCACGAGCTGCGTCAATGTGGAATCCGCGCCGGGGCAGACATGGCAAGATGCGACGGAGCCGGATTTTTCCGCGGCTCCGCCGCATCTTGGTGTCGGGCTATCGAACCGCGGCATAGCCGTATAGGGACAACACCGATGGCGTCGAACTATGACTCGCGAACCATGCCACCGTGGGACATGGCCGAAGTCAGGCTTTCAGGCTCGGGGATTCGTCCTGCTTCTTCGCATTGGCGGCGTCCAGGTCGAGGCCCTTCGCTTGCGAGATAAGGTCATCGAGGTCGGAGGAGCGTAGTGCGCCCGCCTGCTTGAAGATGATCTGTCCCTTCTTGGCGATCATCAGGGTCGGCACGGCCTTGATATCGGCCGCAGAGGCGAGCTCCTGATTCTGATCGATGTCGACCTTGGCGAAGACTATGTCCGGATTGGCCTCGCTCGCCTTCTCGTACACCGGTCCGAACGCCTTGCACGGGCCGCACCACGTGGCCCAGAAATCCACGAGGACCAGTTCGTTGCCGGTGAGCGTTTGTTCAAAGTTCTGTGCGGTGAGAGCTGTAGTTGCCATTATTGGCTCCTTTCCATATATCTGTCGCGCCATTTACGCTTCCAGCATTCCAGCACCACTCAACAAACCCGCCTGGGATAAGCTCTTAGGCGAAAAGCGGGGTCGCGGGGAATAGCAGCAATGCGCTGCATCCAGGATTCGCCGCTCCCGGTGGCGTTTCGTTACAGGCCTCAAGCGTTGCGGCCTGTGTCATGTGCAGTTGCCTCATCCATGCGATGCGCAGGCAGCGCAGTGAGATATCCACAATTCCCACAGAATTCGCTGATGCGACGGTGATAATCCCGGGCGATAATAGGAGTCATGCAAGTCCTGAATGATGAAGTGCCTGATGACGATGACTTCGATGCGAACCGGCGCCGAGGGGCGTTCGACGGCATCACGCCCGAGGATTTCGTGCGCGGGTCAGCGCACGCGAATCCGCCCGGATGGCTTTCCCGCGAGGACATCGACCGAATCCGCCGCCAGATTCCCATCGTCTACGTGCAGATCGTCCCTGTGCGCACCGACGACCTGGGCCGGGTGACGCGGGTCGGCTCGCTGCTGCATGTGGGAGAGGACGGCTCCGTCGAGCGCACGTTGATCGCAGGGCGCGTGCTGTTCCATGAGACGCTACGTGAAGCGATTGCGCGCAATATTGCCAAGGACCTCGGCGATATCGCCATCCCTGATCTGCCAGTTGGCCTGCAGCCCTTCACCGTGGCCGAATTCTTTCCCACCCCGGGCGTGTCGCCGTATTACGACCCGCGCCAGCATGCGATCGCGCTGTGCTATGTCGTTCCCATCCCCGGCGACTGCAAGCCGCAGGACGAGACGCTCGATGTGGAATGGTGCGACCCCGAGGGAAATCAGATACAAGGGTGCATCGAACAGATGCCCAACGGGCAGGGCGACATCGTGCGCAAGGCTTTGGCTTGGGCCGGAGCATGAGCCGGCATGTGGGTCGGGGGAGCTGGGGGACGCGGTGTTTGCTGAGGCGTTTCGCTCAAACGCAACGCAAGACGATGAGCTGTGATCATGCGTCGCAATAGCTGCAACGGCGCCATGCGGCAATAGCGTGTGAAAAGAACGAATGGAAGAATGCCAGGAGGTTTTGAACAATATGACAATGACATTGAAAAACACCGTCTACCGCACCGGAACAGGCGATGCCGCACCGCTCGTGCTGGTGCATGCTTTCCCGGTCGACCACCGCATGTGGGACGATTGCGCGCCATTGATCGGGCGGCTTGCCGACGAGCGGGGACTGCCTCGATTCACGATCTGGGCTCCTGAAATGCCTGGTGCCGGAGACACCCCGATACCTGGCGCCGCGCAGAGCGGGACGGTCGAAGCTGACGGCTCATACCCGCAGGCCCTTGATCGCATGACGGATGCCTATGTCGATTTGGTGCGCCGCGCCGGATTCGAAAAGGCCGTGTTCGTCGGCCTGTCAATGGGCGGCTATGTGGCGATGGATATCGTCAAGCGCCATCCGGATATGCTGGCTGGACTTGCGCTGTGCGACACGCAGCCCGGTCAAGACGCGCCCGAAGCCCGCGCGAATCGGCTCAGGATCGCCACGCTGTGCGAGGAGAGGCACAGCGTCGAACCGGTGATGCATTTCGCGCTGCCCCAGCCGGGGGATTCAAGATTCAAGCGATCGCAGCAATGCGTCGAACTCTTCACCCGGTGGATCCACGGGCAGAGCCCGGCAGGCATCGCCTGGCGGCAACGCATGGCGGCGGGCAGGCCCGACTTTACAGATCAGCTCGCGACGATCACGGTCCCATCGGCTGTGGTGTGCGGGGCGCTGGATCCTTCGCTTCCTGCCATGCGCGATTTCGTGCCTTTGATGACAGGCACTGCAGTGGCTGCTACAACAATCGAGGATTGCGGGCATTTCAGCGCGGTCGAGCAACCGGCCGCTGTGGCGCGGGCGCTGGTCGATCTCATGCAACGCGTCGTGGAAAATCCTGCGGTAGAGCATGCGGCAGTAGAAAATACGGTGGTGAAGGATTGATGGCGGCGTTTTCTGCGTTGGCGCTCACCCAGGCGCTTCCGTTCCTGCCGTTGGCCCAGGGCGACACCGATTATGATACCGGGCGGAGGGGCGAGCCCGGACTCATCGAGACGCTGCTGGGCGGACCGGAGGCGCAATCGACTTCGGTCATGCTGGTGCGCGGCGGGAAAGTAGCGGTTCCGCGCGGGCAAAAAGTCTTAGGGGATTACGAGAACGCGCACATGCGGCTCGCCGAATTGCCGGGGCGCTACGTAGGCGCGGAGCTGGGCGACTACCCTGAAGTCATTGCGCTCTATCTCGGCGCCTACGGCCACGCCGATGCAGGACGTGCAGCCGCGCGGCCCAGGGCTGCGAACACCGACGGCGCCGATGGTGCCGGCGACGTCGGGCGCGACGGCGGTGCGGACAATGTCGTAGACCGTTTCGCCGATAACCGGCGGCATGTCATCGCCCTTGACCTGACGCGAATGTTCGATGGTTCGCA